>NZ_CP109785.1:2610149-3262686 GCF_025913575.1 Halocatena marina
ATTTTCGTCCCAGCGTCGATCTCCTCGCTCGTGTCTGGGTCCTCTGCTGGTGTGAGATAACAGAACACGTCGGGCCCTTGTGTCTGCTGATACTCGCGGAACTGGAGGAACAATCCATCAGCGTCTTCGACGAGTTCAACCGTCCCAGAACATTCGTGATCGGCCCTACCGGCGAACGGTCCGGATTTGAGCACTGTTCCGCCACTCGGTTCCTCGTTCCCCCGTGTTGCCGGTTCCGGAGCGAACAGTTCGTATCCGAGATATCCACCGCCGAGCGCAATCGTACCAACTGCGCCAATGAACGTTCGACGGTTCATACGTGTAGTTGTACAGCAGACTGCAAAGCAATTTCTCAAATAATATATCGAATCCAATTGCGCACCGATTTGATACACGTGTTGTTATTGTATATTGATCGAAGATGTCCAATATGTTAAAAAATAATCACATATTCGATGACGGAGGGCGCCTATCTCCATCGAGTGAGAAGGTATTTCTCTGCCGCCGTGTATTCGCCCGATAATGTATGACTTCATCGTGGTGGGGGCTGGGCCGGCTGGTTCGCGCTTCGCTCGCGGTGCTGCGGAGCGCGATCGTGACGTACTCGTCTTCGAGCAAGGGGAAATCGGTCGGCCGCTCGCCTGCTCAGGTCACGTCAGCACGGATATCTGGGACTACGTTCCCGACAGCGCCCACGATGAGCTATTTCAGAACGAAATCTATGGAGCACGGTTTCACGTGGGCGGACCGGAAACGGACGGAGAAGCATTCTACAAGCACGAGAGCGTCTCAAATGCCATCGACCGCGTTGGGCTGGATAAGACGCTCGCGCGCACAGCGGTTGAGGCGGGTGCAGACGTACGCGACCACCACACAGTCACAGCGGTGCGCGAGCGCCACGATCACGTTGCAGTCGTTGTGAAAGGGCCAAGTGGCACAGAGACCCACAAGGCTCGGATGGTCGTGGGCTGTGATGGACCACGTTCGCGCGTTCGTTCCGAGTGTGATCTTCCCCAGCCTGGTGAGTTTCTCCACGGAGTCCTCGGATTCGATTCGACACCAGACCACCAGGACTTCGTTGATGTCCACCTCAGCGTTCCAAAGTTCTTTGCGTGGCGGATTCCGCGTGGTGATGCTGGCGTCGAATACGGTCTCGCAGTCGCCCCCAGCGCAAGCGTTCCGGACCGATTCTCTGCGTTCTGTGATGCATACGGCGTCGACGTATCGCACCGCTGCTCGGGGGCGATTCCCATCGGACCGCCGCGCCGAGTGACAGGTCGACGGAGCCTCCTCATCGGTGATGCTGCAGCGCAGACGAAGCCGTTCACCGGTGGTGGGATTCTCTATGGAATGCGAGCAGCCGACCACGCTGCCCGTGAGATTGACCCAGAGCAACCGGGAACGCTCGGTGACTACGAACGCGCGTGGCGGGACGACCTCAGTAACGAGATCCGTCTCGGTCACTGGGTGCGTCGCGCGTATTCGCTCCCAACACCGATTCAGTCGCTCGGGCTCCAAGCTCTCTCTGGGGAAATCGGTGTCCACATGGATCGTCCATCGACGTTGTTCTCGCGAGAACAGATGCGGACGCTGCTCTCACAATCGAACCGCTAACACGCCGAATCAGGCTGCACTTTGCTATGCGAGATCACGCTTATTGTGCACCGATCGTCGGGAGTCTCGCAACGCAGTTCCGACAGTACGTGTAGTAGCGGTCGTTTTCAGCACCACAGTGTGGGCAGGTAATTGTCGACGAATCCGTTTGCCCAAACGATTCGTCATCGAACGACTGGACTGGTTCGTGACCCCCTACCTCGGGCCAGTAGTGCCACGTCGGTGGAGTGTGTGGCCTACCTGTATCGATAGTAGCAGTAGCATCAACGTCGGGGTCAGCGTTGGTATCGGTATTTGCGTCGGCGGCTTGGTTGGTGTCGCTCTCGACCTCCAGATGCCGAGCGATATAGACAATAACCGGTATCTGAAGGAGCGGGCAAATCACGATCACGAGGATTCCCCACACGATCGCACCCATGGATGCCCTACGTTAGCTCATAACTTACTTATTACGGGCATCAAATGGAATGTTCACTACTCAATACGATACACCGACCGACAAAAAGACGGTTTGTGACCCTCTATCGCCGTTTTCCACGTTTTTATCTGTTTTGTGTCCAATAGATGGAATAGTATTATAGTCGTGGAATCGAATAACATACCGCATGGCTACCGAATCACATTTGCCACTCATTTCGATCGGTGGCGTCACGATCGGACTGCCCATTCTCCTCGTCGGAGTCGGGATTCACGGTATGGAGATACTCCAATCCATCGGAGGAGCGATTGCATTACTCAGCATCGGACTGTTGGCGCTGCATCTGTCGCGGTTGGAAGCGCAAGCAGAATGACTGAGCGCTGAGTCAACAGAATAGTGCAGATACCGAGAGCGAAGAGCTGCATCTGATTCCAAACGCTCACAAGATCACTACTTGCTGGTATCCAAGATGCTGTCGACCGAACCACGGAGATAAGAAGTGCGTGGGACCGGATTTGAACCGGCGGACTCCTACGAGACAGCGTCCTAAGCGCTGCGCCGTTTCCTGGCTTGGCTACCCACGCGCATTCATCTCTACAACAAACAAGGAAAAGAACCTGTCGTTACGGCTCTATCGTGTACTTATCTTGCTAACAGATCTCACGAAAGTGTTTAATCTGATGCGTGATAGAAACAAATAAGAAATAGGAATGTATAGCGCGAGAGATCACGTCGAAAATGAGCAATGGCTTTCAGAAATTGAGCGTGCCGCAGACAGCCTCGATCTTGAACCGTCGGCACGCTCACGGGCTGCCGACCTCTTTCTGTCGACCGTCCCTGAATCAGACCGCTCAAAACAGGCCACCCTTGCGGCGAGTTTGTACGTCGGCGCACTCATTGAAGGCGATCGTCGATCACAGAAAGCCGTTGCCGATGCGGTGGGTGTCGCTCGGCCGACAGTACAACAACGATGGAAAGAACTCATCGAAGAAGCCGGACTCAAACGCCCGAATTGGTAGCGACAGCATTCTTATTCGTTCCGTATCCTATTCTGGGTCTGTACCAACCAGACAACGGCTAACGCTCGCGATTGCGGTCTTAATTAACGCCGATCCACTAATTATCAATCAACAATTATGTATAGTTCGCAGCTCAGTATTCAATCCTACTGTTCCCGGATCGGTGGTCGGCCTTGTCGGTTTGGGGTGATATTACCGTGTTCATCGATTTCGCCGTTGACGATTCGTGTGCTAGAGATGCGTTCGCCGTCAGCCGCTTCGACGTGATCGACGACGACGATTTCGAGTGGATCGAGATCACGCTCTTTGCGGATGCTGTTGATCTCTTTTGCGCCCTGCGTTGTTTCTGGAGAAACGACGATAGAATCGAAGCCTGATTCGGTCGCAATACCGGTCGGTTCATCAAGTGATCGGATCTCGAACTCGTGGTCGTGGCGGTCGGCAAACCGTTTGAGTTCGTGTTCGAGATCGCGCTTTCGCGCGTCGAACGGGCGCACATAGCGCTCTTCGTTGCGGGTCTGGGGAGCCAGCTCATCGCTCGTGAGTCCGACTGTAACGTCGCCGAGTTGAAATGCCCGGTCGAACAGGTCTCGGTGCCCGTCATGAACCGGATCGAACGTGCCCCCTAGCGCGACTTGCATATCATCGGACATGGTCGCATGCGGCTTATTGGCTTCGGCTCGGAGGCCAGCTTCGGCAGTACGCACAGCACATACGCTGAGTGCTGGACAGGATGACTGTATTAGTCATCGTTTGCACGCACATTTTCATCGACCGTGATGGAAACGGGAGTGTCGTCACACTCACGATCTTCGAGTCGTTCATCGAGCGTGAACACCATGTTCAACGTCTCTTGTACCTGTTCGACAACGTCGAGGACAAGTTCTCTCGGTGAAATAGATTCGTACTCGTAGGGGTTGTTGCCGGCACCATTCAATTCGCGCTTTTGCCGGAGGACGTTCCCCTCATCGTGGAGTGCAGCTAATGCCTCTCGAACCGTGCTCGGATACAGTCCTGTTCCCGTTGCGATTTCGTCGCTCGTCGAACTTGGTTGCTTTCGGAGATACAGATAGATGCGAGCACGGGTATCGGTGTCGAGCACCCACGTAAGCAAGTCGATGATTCCTTCATCGAGTTCCCCGGTGGCTGCACTCTGCTCGATCCGCTCGCGGACGGAACGCTCTCCTCGTTCTGCATCTGTACTGGAATCATCGTGCGTGTCGTCCGTGGACATGGCTCAATCGATGTCCATGAGGTCGGAGTTCTCGGATTAAAAGCCTTGCCTACACCGGTCAACGGAGCGGCATTGTATTGTCAATAGATAGTAATTCAATCATATTCGTAGCAGCTCACACACCCCATCGAGACCAGTTTCTCGACGAACCCGCCGCTGTTGCTCTGCGCCGCTTTCCTCGTCGTACAATCTGCGAAGACTGGAGATGCCGAGTCTGTCGCACTCGCGTTCGACAACCTCTCCGAGATCGACAACGGACGCACCGTCGCGGTCGATAAACGACGCGTCGTGACCGTGACGCATTGCTCGCCACTTGTTCTCATCGAGTGTTTCACGACGGTGGGGGCTACCCATAGTTGCACTTGGCATCGAACGTGCGCTCGTGTTCGTCTTCGTGTTGCTCACAGAACGGTCCTCGTAGCGCTCTGCGTAGTCCATGACGAGCGCGTGGGTGTACTCAACGAACGCGAGCGTACGATCGATGTCGGCTTGTGCGTCTGGGGTGCGCACCTCAACAGTCCCGTGTTCAGAATGGGGGCGAACCTCATACCACAGTTCGCCCCGGTCGCGGATCGAGCCAGACTCGATCATCAGCCGTTCGAGTTGTATGTACTCCTCAAACGACTCGAATGCGGTTGGCATCCCCGTGTTCGGGAGTGCTTCGAATATCTTTGCTCGTGCAGATGCGAGACCGGTGTCGTATCCGTTCCAGTACGGTGAATTCGCCGAGAGTGCGAGCATCACCGGAAGATGCCAGCGAAGCTCGTTTGCGATCCACGTCGCCTTATCCGCGTCGTCGACACCGACGTGAACGTGTAAACCCGTAGTGGTATTTCGGTGCTGGGGATACTGTATACGGTCGAGTTGGGATCGGTACCGCGGCTTTTGTGCGTGCTCAAGTTCACGCCACTTCGCGGCCGGATGGAGTCCTGCCGAAGCGATGCCGTATCCGTGTTGTTCGGCGTGCTCAAGGAGCGCTTCACGGACCGCAGAAAGCGTCCGAGCGGCTTTGCCCGGATGCTCGATGAGTGGCGTTTGTGTCTCGATAACGCACTTGAACAACTCGTGATCGAGTCGGTCTTCGAGAAGCGTTGGCGGTTCGCTCTCGTAAACGAGTTCGTCTGTCCCGGATGTGGGACGACCGTATTCATCAACAACGAAAAACTCTTCTTCGATGCCAAGCGTCCCCATCCTCTCGAACGCCTCAGCAGACCCAACGTCGGTCGTCATGTTCGTCCCCATCTCGATTTCGTCTTCGTCTCCACTACCATCGTCATTTCCATTTTTGTTCCCCGCTTTTTCTCTATCTCGGTCTGTGTTCCAAGTTCGATGTTTGTCCTGGCTCCCATCCCTGTCGTTCGTGCGCTGTTCCGCTTCGAAGTCATACCTGAACTCCCTTCTCCTGTGGATAAACACTTACTCTCCTGATTCGTCGGATGCGAACGGCGACGCTAAACTAAAGATGGTCGCCTCAGTTCGACCATGCCGCGCGAAGTACCCCACAAGCATCGAGTCACTCTAATCAACCGTAAGAAACCGTATTCAGTCGATCGTACGGTACCTCGATCCTTCTTGTGTCACAGACGTTGTGCGTACATTACGCCCCGAACTCAGACTCAGTGACACGAACAGCGAGCGTTTCCTCTACATCACGCAAGTCGTATTCTGGAATCGTCTCTCCGGCCCTCGTGACGAACATCGGTTCGACGAGGCGTGGTTCATCGCCAGTTTCGACACCATAGATCATAAGATAGCGGCTGCTCTCGTGAGGATCGATCGCACCAGTGCGGACCGCAGTCGCAAGCTCCCGGGAGAGCCATTCTGTGTCACTGATCGAAGGTTCGAGAACAAACGAGGCATCGGTGTAACGAATGAGATACCAGTTCAGGTCATTGAGAAGTGAAACGGCTGCACCGAGGCTGATTGTCTCGACCGCGATAGTGTTCGCGTAGGGTTGATCGAGATGGTACGTCGCCAGCGCGTCGCGGGCGGTCTCCCGGGAAAGCAACGCTGAACGGAGATCACAATCCGCCGTCCCAACGAGATGAACCCTGGTCATAGCAAGAATTCACAGAGAGTCGTCAAAGCGGTTTCGTCAAGCGAATCGTATGATATTCAGCTGAATCAACGTCGAATACAGCGCATCACACCCGATCACAATGATCGTACTGTGTGTCGACTGTTAGACATTCCTGACAGAAGAACTGGCAGAGCGATAGGGTGGTGTACAATACGCTCGGAGGGAGCAAGAGAACGATGGAACGGACGATACGTTCTTAGCCAAGGGCACGGCTGCCGTCTCGTCCCCACCGTTCGTTCCAGATGTTCGTTCCGGTATATAATGAATGTTGCGCAGTGAATTATTGTTACTACTATCTCATATTTGTCGCCACTTATCCTATCAGAGAAGGCTGCCTCAAACCGAGCAACATCCACACAAAATGACATATGGGCGATTATGGTGGGAGTGTTTCAGTACGTAAAGCGCGCTGGCTGTAACGTTCGAATGAACCAGGAGTAGTAAATAATACCGATATCTACCATTTCTAAATATGATTCAGTCACGAGATGAGTAACGTGGATTTGGTAGTTATAGCCGGTGAGGCGCGGATAATAAACCGATCCTAACGAAGGAATTGATCCACAACATGTATAGTACGGGTGTACATATCGCGTACTGATGTATTCGATTGCAATCAGAATGGGGGGTGAATTGGATGGGGGCAACTAAAGAATGTCCTTCGTGTGGTGGTACGATGAAAATCGTACAGGAGGGCATTGGACATCCATTTTGGAGATGCTCTGAGGATGGGTGTACGTACGAAGAGCACCGGACCTCTTTCTGACTGGTATATTACTCAAATCCAATGAATTCCAAGTCACAAGTGACGTTGTTTTTGAAATCTTGATGGTGTCGCCCCCCCTTCTCGACAAATTCGCTCCATTTTCCGTTTTCAAAACGGTCTATTGCAACTCGAAGACACGTTACGTCGGTGCTATTTCCTGAGTACGATTCCCACATCTCCACTCCGAACAGTTTGATCCGATATTCGGTGTCGTTTACTGAGAATGTTGCCCATCCGCCAGGTTCTATGACGGTTTCGGTTTCGAACTCCCACTCGGAGATGTTTCTTCCAGTCGTAGCCTTTATACATATTTTGGCAGATTTGTCGTCGTGGAATGTGTGGCCTTCACGACGATTTATCTCTTTAATCATATTATCTCTTCTCGAGAGGAACCCATCATTTATCTCTCCTTTTTTAGATGTTTTCCCAGTATCATCATTAAAATAATCTGAGTTTTTCGTCGATTCAGTCATTGTGTGTTCCATAGTAGCCGTGTGGGTAAGTGTTTCCATTACCGTCGTCCATTTGTCAGATAAGCACCCATATATTTCAAATTGTTAAACCTATAGCGTATTAGTGCTTCTGAATCAACTCGAATCTATTTTGGACATCTTCTCGTCAACCGACAGCATTAGAGTATTCGGCCCGTGTCGTCTCTCATCCATTTCTACCCGCCAGATAATGAAATTTTATTGTTACTACTACCTCCTATCTTGCGTTGAAACAGCCAGAGAAGTGATGTTGTAAGAAACCAGCCAAATTTAGAACAATTGCACTCATTTTCACAGTATTATGAAAGGAAGACGACTCTCGGCAAGCTACCGAAACCCAGAGATGTGATCCAATGTACTAGCGATAAGTGATAATTGTATTATTTTCTACGTCGTCTTGGAAGCCATTCACGTTCATAACCGCCGTCTCAGAGTGAGAATGGTGAAGTTTAGGCAGGACATCCGACACGATCATTCATTCTGTGGAGAAATAACCAGCACGCTTCGCGTCACGATCGTCTGTGCCCCACGGCGGATCGAACTCCTCGATCGAGAGTTTTGGGACATGCTTTGCACAGTGGATATAGGCCTCCTCAACATGGAGTTCGACCCAAACTTTCCGGTGGTCAACGCCAGCGGGATCAGTGAGCCCATCGATACTGTCGCGGAGTTCGACTCGACCATTGACGTGACAGCCGACAGTTGTCTCCCACCAATCAATGAACAGAAACGACGCGTGCGGGTTTTCAATCATATTTCCGAGCGAGGCCTGTACGCCGTTACCTCGATATTCAGGGTAACAGAGGCGATTGTCGTCGAGAACACTGACGAATCCTTCTGGACCAAATCGGGGCGAACAGTCTGTCTCTCCGTTCGCGTCGGCGGTTGAGAGAAAGAACATGATCCGCTCACGGATGAACCGCTGCATCCGATCTGTGAGAGAATCATTCATCGCCTCCTCGTAAAATCGCTTGGCCCGCTCGCGTGTCTCGAATAGCTCCTGAAGGTCGTGCTCGCCCGCACTGCCGGGCAAATCGTCGGTCATGTGTCTATTAAATTCGAACGGGCCCTCATTTGTGTCGTACTCGAACGGGTCCTCGGCCATGGTCGTTAACAATCGAATTTAGGGTATTATAGATTTAACGATGAATCTGAATTATAATAATATTGGTATTTACTGGTCCGTTTCCTATCCGACATTATGAACGCCAGTGATGATCGGATTTTTGAATCAACCCAATCCTGATTTCGTTTGTAGTTCAATTGAATCGTTCAGAACTCTTTTATCGATTGATTACGCTATGTGCAGCCATGCTAACCCACAGAGGATCGAGAGAAGCAGGCTCCGTACACAATTCCGGGGTGGGCAACGGCGGTACGTCCAGAGGTTCCGCACCGTACCGGGCGTCCGAATCAGAGAAAGCCTAATGCATGGAATTGTACTGAAAGGTCTCAAGGATTTCGTCGTCACCCACCATGGCCACGAGGCGTGGCAAGCGATCCAGACTGAGGCAGGACTCAAAGGAAAGATCTATGTCCCCGTGACAGAGTACCCGGACGAGGAAGTCATGACGCTCGTCGGAGCTGCATCGTCGATCACCGACACCGATGTGCCGGATCTCCTCGAGGAATTCGGGCAGTTTTTAGTGACACCACTGTTGGAGACGTACGGTGTGCACGTGAACAAGGACTGGACAGGACTCGAGTTGGTCGCTAACGTCGAGAAGTATATTCACACCTCCCTCCGAGCAAAGGAAATTTCAGCGTACACTCCGCCTGAGCTACAGTCGGGCTGGATCGAAAGCGACCGCGTTGGAATCATCTACGACTCGGATCGTAAGCTGTGTCACTTCGCGAGAGGTCTGATGGTTGGCATCGGTCAGTACTTCAACGATCCACTCAGGATAGAGGAACCGTCTTGCATGCACAACGGCGACAATCAGTGTAGATTCGTCGTGAGTCGGGCGGGGACAATATGAATCACCAGATCGTGTGGAGGCGATAACCGTGCATGGAATTCTCTACAAGTCGCTGAAGGAGTTCGTCGTTGATCAGTACGGGCGTGATACGTGGAATGAGATCCGAGCAGAGGCGAGCGTCGGGTCGAAGCTTTACCTCCCGGTAAGCACGTACGAGGACGAAGAACTCTTCGAACTCGTTAGAGCAGCAGCCGCAGTCATCGACCAAAAGGCTGAGGACCTCCTTGAACCGTTCGGTGAGATCATCGCCGCGCAGCTTTTAGACGCGTATGGGAACCTCGTGAGCCCCGACTGGACGGCCATCGATCTCGTCGAGCACACTGAAGAACACATTCACACCGTACTCCGTACACACAACCCAGAACTGACGCCGCCGGAACTGGAGTGCCAGCGTCAGAGTGACGATCGGGTAATTGTCCGTTACCAATCGGAACGAGAACTGTGTGGCGTTGCAATTGGTATTGTTCGCGGTGTCGCCGCTCACTATGGGGAAACGATCTCCGTCTCCGAACACCGGTGTATGCACAGCGGAGATCCGTACTGTGAGTTCATTGTGAGTGCCTGACGTGTAGATCTGACGGAACCCACACCTCAGGAAGTTGATACTTCGTGGCGACGGTGTAGCGCAAACATCAAAATCCCACTGTGGACGGCAACGGTTTGAATTCACAGCAGTACGCAGCTGTTTTCACGACAGGACTCAGTTTGGAGACCGGGGGCACTGAAATGACTCGAACAGTCACCACTGTATCCACCGATGCTCACTAACAGTCTCTTCACGTTCGGTGTTGGATAAGATCCTCTGGAAGCGGTACGAGCGCACTGCTCCCTCGTGCTCTAAACTGAGACACCGATGATTTCACGCACACTATGGAGAATTTGATCAGTAATCGATGAGACGGTACATAACATGCAGAACTCACCTATAGATAAATGAAAGTTACATAATTTGGCCTTTTTACTCATGTAGCAACTATGTCACACACAGTGTGTAAGATATGTTCAGAGATATATGAGAAAAGCACAGCATGAAAGAGATATCCACAGATCGGCAACCTCATGCGTCATATGGAGATTTACTCAGGTAGATCTGGGAGTCATCACCTATCCACTAATCCACACAACGCTTAATATAATCGTGTGAGAATCTTTATAACAGCTCATCCGAAATTCTATTCCCAACGATGGGAGAGCCCGGTTCAGCGCGGATGCGATATCCATTTAAATTCGGGATAATGGTGCTCGGTATTGGTGTGCCGATAGGGATCGGTACAATCGTCGTGACTGGACGATCTGAGAGTGAGATCTTCATCGCGATGGTAGGAGGAGTCATGTTCGGCGCCTTGCTCGGGATGATCATTGTCTCCCGAACGATGGGAGCGATCGAAGAGCTGATGGACAAGGTCGAGACAGACATGGACCCTGAGGCATTCGCGTCGACAGCAGAGCAATCCGGACTAGTCGGCCGGTTAGCATCGATGCTCAAGGGCACCCAGTCCTTGCGGCGGAGAACCACCAATGCCGAGCGAACAGTTCTGGAGTACCAAGTGGCGGTTCAGGAGTGCGCAGATGGCGACTTGACCCGCCGACTCAACACAGACGTCCAGAGCGAGGAACTCTCTGCTCTGGCAACCGGTATCAACGAGATGCTCGCTGATCTTGAAGATACGATCGGGAGTCTGACTAATTTCGCAAACGAGGTCGCCACCTACAGTCAGGAGGTGCGGATGAGTACCGAGGAAGTGCGTGACGGAAGTGAGCAGGTGACAGCATCTATCCGTGACATCTCCGAAAACGCAGAACGCCAGCTTCAGGGACTCACGGTCGCCTCGTCCGAGATGGACGAATTCTCAACAACAGTTGAAGGGATTGCTGCCTCATCGAACGAGGTCGCGGAGCTCTCAGAGCGGACGGTCGAAACAGGCCGACAAGGCCGTGAAGCCGCCCAAACGGCAATCGAGAGCATGAATCAGATAGAAAATGAGTCAGTAGAGACAGTCGAAGAGATCGAGCGCCTCGAAGCAGAGGTCGAGCACATCGATGAGCTCATCGACTTCATTACCGAAATTGCAGAGCAGACGAACATGCTGGCGCTCAACGCGAATATTGAGGCCTCACGTGCAGGTGAGTACGGCGACGGATTCGCGGCCGTCGCAAACGAGATCAAGGCGCTTGCCGAGCGGACCAAGGATGCAGCCGCGGACATTGAGGGGCGACTGGCAGAGATACAAGAGCAGACAGATCGGACGGTAACAGAGGTTCAAGAAACAAGCGAACAGATCGCGGACAACGCTGACTCCGTCGAAAACGCGGTCAATGCACTGGACGAAATTGCTACCCTTGCACAGGAGACGAACTCGGGCGTTCAGGCGATCAGTCAGACGACCGAACGAGAGGTCGAGACCACACAGGAAGTCGCCAAGATGGTCGAAGGAGCCGCAGAGACGGCCACAACGATCAGTGATGAGACCACCGCCGAGTCCGAAACTGTCGCTGCTGCTGCTGAGGCACAGACGACTGCGCTCGAACAGATCGCACTGAGCGCAGCCGATCTGGCCGACCGAGCAACCCACCTCAGCACGACATTGGGTGATTTCGACGCAGCCGTCGCCGGAGACTTCGGATTCGAGACCGAGGGGCCTCCGGAGAGCACCGACGCCAGACACGATGGCGACGTGAACACATTTCTAAAGAATGCTGACTAATGAGCGTGAGTAAACCCGAACCCAATTCAGACGCCGAAGCCGAATCCAGCTCCAATTCCAATTCCGCTGCTGCCGTTACCGGCGCTTCCGGGAACGTTGAGTTCGTCCGCGTTCACATCGGCAGCGAGGCGTACGTCTTCGAGCTGGGGTGTGTGAATAAACTTGTCCGCAGCCCCTCACTCGCACGTGTTCCCCGGACACCACCGACAATCGCCGGTGTGGCGGAGATTCAGGGGAACGTTACAGCAGCGATCGACGGGCGAACACTCCTCGAGACAGACAATCGTGAAGGAGTCACACAGCGAATTCTGGTGGTATTCGCCAGAATGACGCACGATCAGACGGCAGGCATACTCGTCGACGGTATCGAAGGTATTGAGACGCATCCCGTTGACATGATTGCGCCGTTGAATTCGACTGACGAGCCTGAGGAACCAGACGGTGACTGGTTCAAGGCCGTCGTTGACGAGAAAACGTGGGTGTTTGATCCAGAGCAACTGACCGAGGCAGCGCGCAGGGATAGTGACCAACAGGTGAACTGAAGAATGTCATTACGAATCCTACTGGTGGACGACTCAGAATACATGCGGAGGCGGATTGCGGCCGCGCTGGACGATGAGTACGAGATCGTAGCCGAAGCTCCGAACGGAGCACAGGCCGTGAAGGAATACAAGATCAACGCTGGCAAGATCGACATTGTCCTCATGGACATCGTCATGGCGCAGGCGAACGGCATCAAGGCGACCGCAGCGATCAAGCAGATTGATCCAGATGCTCGGATTGTCATGTGCACGAGTGTCGGCCAGCGAAAGAAAATGAAATTGGCGGCCCGCGCCGGAGCGGACGGCTATCTCGTGAAGCCGTTCGCCGACGCGGATATCGTCGACGCGATCAATCTCGTCCTCGCATGATGTCCGTCGCCGACAGGCACTGCCATTCGTGGAATGGAGGAATCCGCGGATGAGTACCGATGACGAGGTGCTCCGCGAGGTGACTTCCATCGTCAGAGATCTGGGCAACGGCCTCGTCACTCTTGAGCAATCCTCGGACGACGAGACGATTGCAGAACTCTTTCGCGCTTCCCACACCCTCAAGAGCAACTGCGCCATGGAAGGGATTGATGGGGCCGCCACCCTTGCCCACGCGGTCGAGGATTTCCTCGCAGCCGTCCGCTCTGATGATGTGATTCCATCGTGGACGCTCGTGGACGGTGCCCTCGATGCTGTAGACGATACGGAGGCAATTCTGAACGCAGTCGAACGGGGCGAGGAACCAACGGTCGATCCCGATGCGACGGCCGCCGCACTACGCGATCTGATCGAAGAACAACACGAAACTGAGAATGGGACTACGTCGACAGAGGGTGACGGGACTGAAAAATCTGAGTCCGATATTGATCTCATACTACCGGAGCCCGACGAAGACCTGTCAGCTGAAGAGGCACTCGAACGAGTGAGTATCTTCGACGACCTCGATAAATTAGCGGCCAATATCGACGATGATGACGAAGCATTCGGCGAGCTAGAGGGAGCAGGGAGGTTCGATACGATCGGAGAGAGCAAAGCACCATCTTCGCGGTTGGATGAACCAGACACCCCAAGCACAGTCGAGACATCGACACCGGATGCATCCGAAAAGACACCCACGGATAGCAGGGCAGCGTCAACAGACGACAGTGTTGATCCGGGCGATCGTCCCTTCGAATGGGTGAAAGCTGAAACGAGCGAAGAGACGGATATCGAGGCTCTCGAAGCCGATCTTGAGGACGTTACCTTCGGCGAATTCGACGACGAGGACGAGATGAGTATTCAAGAGCTCATCGAACTCGATCCCGAAGAAGAGTTCGACACACCAGCGACGACCGAAAACGACGCGGCCCAGACACCGACGTCGGATGCATCTCGGGACAGACAACCAGATGGTGAAACACACCCAGGAAACGACACCACTGATTCGACAGACGATACAGATTCAGCAGCGTACATCGAAGAACCCGAAGACGACCCCTTCATATGGGTGAAAGACGAGACGAGCGAGGAAACGGATATCGACGCCCTCGAAACAGATCTTGAGGACGTTACCTTCGGCGAATTCGACGACGAGGACGAGATGAGTATCCAAGAACTCATCGAGCTCACTCCCGAGACACCAGAAACAGCCGAAGAGTCGACTACTCTCGACGAACCGACGTCGGATGTATCTCGGGACAGACAACCAGATGGTGAAACACGTCCGGTAAACGACACCACTGATTCGACAGACGATACAGATTCAGCAGCGTACATCGAAGAACCCGAAGACGACCCTTTCATATGGGTGAAAGACGAGACGAGCGAAGAAACGGATATCGACGCCCTCGAAACAGACCTTGAGGACGTTACCTTCGGCGAATTCGACGATGACATCCTCGACGCGATTGAGGCAATTGATCTGGAACAGTCCGAATCCCCAACGGAAATCGAGGATGTCGAGTTCGAGAGCGAAACGGGAACCAAGGAGTTTACCGAGCGATTCGGAGGGCTGTTCGATGTCGAGTCCGACGGCGAGGGACCCATCAGATCTGTTGGGACGATCGAGGACAGCACACTCGACACCGAGCAGTTCCGTCGGGACCCATCGATGGAGACCGACCCGGCTGAGACACCACTGCATTCTATCAGTGTCGACGTAGAGACGGCTGACGATCTGTTGAACCTCGTCGAAGAGCTCTCGATGGCTCGGCTCTCGTTCGAGGATGCGATCGGCGATACAATCAGCGAGGAAACCAGCGATGTGCTCGGTGCGCTGCAGTCGATCGAAGCTGCGTTCCGTCGATCCGTGATAGATCTTCGACTGATGCCACTCTCGTCATCTGTCGATGGACTGCCTCGCGTCGCCCGAGATATTGCGCGTGATCAGGGCAAGCGTATCTCCTTTGATATTGAGGGCGAGGACGTGAAGTTGGATCGGAGTGTCGCTGAGCGGATTGGTGAACCGTTGGTCCACCTCGTACGGAACGCAGCTGATCACGGAATCGAATCTCCCGACGAACGCAAATCGGCTGGAAAGCCCGCCGAAGGCCAAATAGAGCTCCGAGCAGAGCGAGTCCGCGACGGAGCCGTTATCGAAGTCACAGACGATGGTCGCGGCATTGACCCCGACGCAGTACTCACGAAAGGAGTAGAGGACGGAGTAATAACGCAAGCCGAGGCTGAAACGCTCGACGAAGAGGACGCTTACGATCTCCTATTCCACCACGGGCTGTCAACATCCGAGGAGATTACCAGTGTGAGCGGTCGGGGGGTCGGCATGGACATCGTCTCGCGGGTCTGTTCCGACCTCGATGGCACAGTCGAAGTGGAGAGCGAACCGGGCGAAGGAACTACTGTTCGGCTACGGCTTCCAGTCACCGTCGCAATGGCGAAGTTGCTGTTCGTGGAGGCGAGCGATGAGAAGTATGCAATTCCTATGTCAGATGTGAGATACATAGGAGAGCCAGAAGAGCAGAATACGATCGACGACAGAACGTTCGTCTCGGAGCCAGCACTCGATTGGGATGAGACCAACGACGAGGACGAGAGCACAAACGGAGACAAAGACAATGACGAACAGGAACAGGAACAGTATCGACTCGTACGGCTACACGAAGCATTCGACGTGCCCGCACGGTCGACTGGCGATGGGACCGTCATTTGGCTCCGGCCCGAGATAGGGCGTGTTGCGATCCACTGCGATGGTGTCTTAGAGTCTCGTGAAGCGGTTGTAAAGCCGTACGGACCACCCCTTGATCACGTTCCAGGAATCAGCGGAGCGACGATGGGAGAGAGTGGAGACGTCATCAACATTATCGACGTGACAACGATAGCATGAACTGGAAAGACCAACTGACCAGAAACGACTCCTGCTCTGATCCGACCGGCGGCGGATCGTCGGACGGCTCGACAACTGGATCCAGCAGTGAGATCACGAGCAAGAACAGAAATAAGAACGGAAACGGGTCGTTTGTCGAGTTTTTCTATTGTCTATCAATCGATCACGGAGTAGTATGAAACTGGATGTCAACACGATGGAGACGTTCTACGAGATGGCGCGCGAGGGTGCGGGTCTCGCGGCTGACCGCCTCGCACCGATGATTGACCTCCAGACACGCGTGAGCGTTACCCGTCTGCACTTTACGAGTCAGGCTGCAATTGCCGATGAGCTCGACAACAGCCGGAATAAGATTGGCATCAGTGTCAGTCTCGTTGGCGACGTCGAGGGGCGTTCACTGATTCTCTTTGATGAGGAGAGTGCAAACGACGTCGCACGGATGCTCGTCTCAGACGTTCCCGGTGACGAGCGCGAATGGTTAGCCAGAAGCGCGATCGCCGAAGTTGGCGCGATCATGAACAACGGCTTCGTGGACGGCTGGGCAGACGTGCTTGGGACGGAGATCGATGTCTCACCGCCAGAGTTCATCACCGGGGTCTCCGCTGATGCCTTCGTCGATGACCCGACTGACGATGATCTCGCGGTGGCGTTCCGGAGCCGGATCGAGGCCGTCGATGAGGAGATCCGGTTCCAGCACTACCTCGTCCCAGAGCACGACACAGTTGTTCGGCTGCTTGAAGGAGAGGATAACGACCGAGTCATCGACTCCGAGAAACTTTCTGGGTTCGATCAGATGGCCGGTAACGGCGCAGCGAAGATTTCCGAGAATCTCGAGCAAATGACCGGCATCGACGCCGAGATCGAGGTCTGGCGGATTGAATTCATCTCGCTCGACGCCATTCCAGAAGGCATTGCGACCGAGCGTCTCATTAGCGTCGCATTCACGTTCGACGGGATGCTGAGTGGCTATCTGCTCTTCCTTTTTGATCGTGATTCAGCGGTCAATCTCGTCGAGTCGACGCTCGGTTCCACACCGATCGGCGACCTCGGTGCGCTTGAGCGCGACGCGATTCAGGAGCTCTCAAACGTTATGGCGAGTGGTTTTCTCGACGGTTGGGCGAACGTGCTCGAGACAACCATCGACCACTCGACGCCCGCCTACACTTACGACATGGGGGCTGCCGTGGTTGACCCACTGGTTGTCGGACTGAGCGAGCGTCAAGAGTTCGCTTTCGTCTTCGACGTGCGCATTCAGGCCGCTGGAACAACGTTTCATCTCGACATCTACGCAATTCCAGACGAGGACGACCTCATCAACGCGCTCGAGACGCTGGATACTGGACGCGTTGATGAATCGTCGATCACGCCGGAGTTTGCGCCCGCCGAAGCCGTCCCGTCGTCGTTTGAGGTCGAAGGCCTCACCAAACTCGATCATTCATGAAAACATACAAGAAACTCCCCGATTCAGAAGAGAGCGACCGGCAGCTCGTCCGTGTCTCTGAGTACGGTGTTGCGGACAGCAGCGAGACGCTCATTGCCTACGGACTCGGTGCCAGCGTGGCAATCGCGCTCTACGCCCCAACAGGTGTCGGTGGGCTGGCTCATGCTATGCTCCCACGGAAAGACGATGGCGTTGGGAGTGCTGATGGAAAGTTTGTCGATACTGCGATTCACGCCATGCTCCGTGAGATGATCGGGGCGGGTGCCGGTTACGGAACGGTCGAGGCTCAGATCGCTGGCGGTGCGGACATCTTTCAACTCGATGGCCTTGCCACTGATGCGGGGCGACGCAACATCGAAGCCGCCCGTAACGAGCTTGCGGCACTCGACGTGCCTATCGTTGCCGAAGATATCGGAGGTGGACGCGGCCGTCGTGTCGAGTTCGATACAGCCTCGGGCGATCTCGTGGTACACACCATCGACAGCGACGCGATCCGCTTGTGAAGGCTTCTGTGTAAGCTCACCGCAGAGCCATCAGTACAGCGCTGTTGTCCTGTTCGAGATGGGATGGCTGTCGAAACAATCGATATGGTGGTTCATTCAGATTCGAGAGATTCGTGTGTGTTTCTCCGTCAGCCGAGTTCGCCCTGAAGCCATGCAGCACTCGCAATGAGTCCGACACCGACGAGTCCAACGATGCCAGTCGTCGAAAAGACCGGTGCATAGGTTCCGAATCGGTCGAAGCCGAAGCCGGCTGCAAATGGTCCGAGTAGTCCGGGCACCGCGAACGAGAACGAGACAAGACCGAACAGTGTGTTGAGATTGCGGCCACCGAAGAGATCTGCAGGCACAGAAGACAAGAGCGCACCTGTGCCGCCGTAGCCGACGCTAAAGAACACCGCAATAGTGAGCAGCAGTAGCGGCGCACGTGCCAACGGGAGTACGAACAGCGCGAGCGCCATCGCGGCCCCGCAGACGACGAAGACGATCTGACGACCGAGACGGTCGGCGACACCACCCACGGCGAGACGGGTGACGGCCGTCGTGCCACCGATCAGGCTGAGCGCGAACACACCCGTTTCCCGTATTCCTTGCTCTGCAGCGTAGTTGACGAGGTGGTTGAGCAGGACATAAAGCGTCCCGTACATCAGTATGTAGCCACCGAAGAGGAGGAGGAACGCACGACTCCTGACGGCTTCGCGGATGACTCGCAGCTGCTCGCGCCAACCGTTGTCCGACTCCGGACGACCATCAGGAAATTCGGCGTTGACACCGTTGACGTGTTCGGGATCGTCAACGATCAGGAGCGCCGCGAGGAGCAACGTGATCCCAAGACCAGCACCGAGCAGCGGGAGCGTCCCGCGCCAACCGAGTTGAGTCACGAGCATGGAAGCTGTTGGGGCGATGACGAGCATGCCGACTCCGAGACCAGCGCTTGCCAGTGCAGTTGCCATTCCGCGTCTGCGCTGGAACCACTGGGGAGGTGTCGCGTAGCCGATGACGAATGCGAGGCTCATCCCGGCTCCAGTCACGATGCTGTAGGTCAGGATGAGTAGCGGGAGGCTATCGGCCAAACCTCCGGCGATCATGCCGCCACTGACGAGTGTTGCGGCGAGCACTAGTCCCCGGCGGGGACCGAGCCACTCAACGAGTCCGCCCATCGGTGCCGCGGCGGCGTAGAGGACGAACAGTTGAACCCCGAAGACGAGTGAGGTGCGCGCTGTCGAGGTGTCGAATGTCACGGCGAGCGGGTCGAGAAAAACACCGAACGAGTACGTCATCCCGAAAACGACGCCTGTGGCGAGGAAACACGCCGCGACGACAACCCATCCGTAGTAGAACGTTCCGTCGGCAAGCCAAGCACGAATGAAACGCATGAGCACACCAGACCGGGCGATGATACAAATGACTGTCGAATTATTGTTTGTTATTTGTTACTAGTCAGATCAACAGGCGTGATTGCGATCTGATCAGAATCACAATACACTCAGCAAGATCTGGTTGCTTTGTCTCTGGCTTTGACCACTTGAACTGAGAAAGGGATGCTCGGTACGGGATTTGAACCCGTGTCGCAGGCTCGAAAGGCCCGCATGATTGGCCGGGCTACACCAACCGAGCGCAAATGTATGTCTGTACTGACCCTTAATAAGCGCTGCCTTTCGGTACGGGTTATTGGCCCCCCTGGTGCGCTACTGTGTCGCATTTTCACACAATCGATATCCTGTCGTCCGTTCCAACGGAGCAAAGCTACCAACCTACCACAAGATACGATTAGGCAACTCTCGTATCGCGGAGTAAATCACAGAGGAGGTGCGCGTACAGCACGACAGCGGTGTAGACTGCGAGAAACGGCGTGATTACGAACGTAACGAGCGTGAGTACACCCCCAATGATCGTGTGGCTCAGGAGTCGCTCTGTTCGCATGGTTAATCCCTCAAAGAGCCACGCTGGTGCAGTGAACGCCCGTTTCGGATCGGAGAGTGCCTCAAACAGCAGTTCCCAATCCCCTGTGAGATAGCGAGCAAGCAGGAAATGATCGAGATCGATGAAGACGCTCAAAAAAACACCGTAGCACCAGAGCACTACTTTTGCCGGACGCGAAAGACGCTCACCCAATGCGAGCGCTCCTACTGCGCCGACGATTGCGCCAACAACCGCATGCTCGGTCGATTTCATCGTAAGGCCATTTGCCGGGATCGGTCATTAGCCTACCGACGGCGACGCGTACAACCCAGTATCTGTCACCGACGTTGTCTACAGACAGTAGTTACTCACCGACCGTATCGTCGTATTGCAGAAGGGAGGTCACACATCCCCAGTCGAATAAACGAGAACGCAGAACGAGCACGGTGGGATTCGAACCCACGGCCGTCGGATTAGAAGTCCGACGCTCTAGTCCTAGCTGAGCTACGTGCCCTATGCGCATCAACCGTCCCAATCCTCAAAAACGATCTGATTCTCCTCCCACGTTCGCGGTCACAACAGAAAGAATTGACACTGTTGGGTCCGCGTTGCAGTTCCATACAAGTCCAATCTACGATTTGTACAGAGAGGTGCGATCGACGGCAGTGAATTTCGATCAGAACGGATCAATTGTGATCACGAACGGAACCGTCGAGCCGGTGCCCCAATCGGAATAGTTGTTCACCATACGAACTGACCGAGCAAACACAGCCGTTAAGACCGAATCGGCCCGAACTGAGACCGATGCGAATCATCGGAACCGTCGGGCTACCGGGGAGTGGCAAGGGCGAGGCCGCCAGCGTCGCGCGCGAACTCGACATCCCGGTCGTGACGATGGGCGACGTTATCCGCGAGGCGTGTCGTGCGCGAGGACTCGATCCCACAGATCATCACGGTGAGGTTGCAGTCGCGCTCCGTCAAGAAGAAGGTGAAGCTGCCATCGCAGAGCGTTCGCTGTCGATGATCCGTGAGAAACTCACCGAACACGATGTCGTTCTCGTCGACGGGATCCGATCCGACACTGAAGTCGAACGCTTCGAAGAGGCGTTCGGATCGGACTTTGTGCTCATCGCCATCGATGCCCCATTCGAAGTCCGGAAGAAACGAATCGAGCGCCGAAAGCGGGACGATCCGAACGTCGAAAGTCTCAAAGATCGAGATGAGCGAGAGCTCAACTTCGGAATGGGCGAAGCGATCGCCGACGCCGATATGACGATCGAAAACACGAAAACCATCGAGGCGTATCACAAACAGATTAGGAAAGTGCTCGAAGAAGGCGAATACAATGATCTACAGCGTTGATGTGACGGTCCGCGTGCCGGTTCGGCCGACAGAAGTCACAGAGCGGGTCGTCGACTGTGTCGAACATCTCTTTCCCGGAGCCACCATCGAAGAACGACCGAGGCAACCGGAAGAGAAAGAACCAGACAGAAACAGAACGTCAGGTGGTGAAATCGTCGCTGAAACGCACTCGCTCGAACATCTCTCGGAACTGTTCCACGAACAGACGATTCTCGATACTGCGCGTGCCGCGCTCCTCAATGGTCTCGACGGTGAACAGGACGATTCCTTCGAATTCCGGCTGAAAAAACAGGCAGCGTTCGAAAGAGTTGTCAACTTCTCAGTTGGGAAACCGAGCGAACTCGGTGACATCCACGTCTCAGTGACGGTCAACGATCCCGATCCCGAATCCTACATTCAGTATATCGCGCCACCAACCGAAGACGGCGTGCCGGTTGAAACCGATAACGAACGGTAACACGCCTCAGGAATTGATACTGGATACCGACACCGTGCTGGTATCGGCAACCACCGATCCGTAGGTGGCGACGATTACGACGGCACTATCGTCGGTACACACGAATCAGGCTTCGACGATAGAGTACACAACTCACACGAGCAGTTGTGTGACGGCGAATAGCACGAGAACGCCGAGCACATCACAGGTATTTGTAACGATTGGGATCACCACATCGTCAGGATCGAGTCGGAGACGATAGGCAGCGTACGTCACAAGAACGGTCACAAGAACTGAAATCACGGCTAGCACAACACCGCTTGTTATCGAGACGAGCAGGACAGTCACGAATGGGAGGCGTGACCCACCCGTGAACGCCGCGAGCGCCCACGCACCGATACCGATGGCCGGAAACATTGTGAGTGCGAGCGCCACTGTTGCGAGTGCGTTGCCAAGGAGCGTCTCATCGACGAACGACAGCGTACCGAGGTGGAGTGCTGTCGAGAGCCGCGCTGCCAACACGCTCCCGAGATTGCCTGCCGTTCCAATGACGACAGGAACGAGGATCAACAGCGACGGATATTGGAGCAACGTCGCCTCGAAACCAAGGAGGACGAGACCACTTCCGAGTTCGACAAGCGTCAATACGAGGAGTATGGGCAGCGTTGCGCGCGTGATGGCTCGAATGGTCCACGCGGTTGTCACAGTGCGAGCACCACCTTCGCTGCGAGAAACAGAAATGACATGCCGAACACGTCGCCGGTGGTCGTCACGATCGGCCCAACCAACGTATCAGGGTTGTAGCCTCGACGGTACCCAGCAAACACGACACCGACGACGATGATAGATAAGGTAAGTCCTGAGAGGATCCCTGCCAGAATTGCAACAGCGAGAAGGGTCACGACGGGCGCAGTCTGCTGGGAGAGCACCGTGAGAAACGCGAATGTGGCGACCGCGGCAAATGCGCTTGCAATCAGCCCGTTGGCGATCGCCGCGGCAATCGCCGATACGAGTCGCTCATCACGCTGTCGCAGAGAGGGAACAATAAGTCCCTGGTGGAGAGCGGTAGCCACGCGAGCACCGAGCGATCCATAGACGTTTCCACGGGTCGCAAGCAGCGCTGGCACGAGAACGAGCAAACCAGGAATTTCCCGGAACTCCGCGCGCATTCCTCCGAGAACGACTCCAGCGATCAATCCACCGACCATACTCGCAGCGAGAGCCGACACTCCCTCGCGGTAGGCAACGATGGCAACCGCACGGACGCTCATACTCATTCGGCGTCCGCTGACCACAAAAAGGAGTCTGGTTACGAATAGTTGTTATATTTTGAACGTTCAGAAATCAGATAGCATATCGATTTTGGCTCGCTGGAGGCTCTCGTCTATATCGGCCGAAGATGATGTGACCGGCTCGTGAGAAACCACGTATTCGTCACCACCATCGTTGATGGTAACATCGGACACCGAGTAGAACTGAATATCTTTCTCTTGTTTTGTCATTACAGAGAAATCGTAGTTGTTTGCCTCATACTGCACTGGGTCTCCCTCTACGAAGCGCTTCCCAGTGAACTCCCGATGGGAATCAAGTCGTTCGTTCACAACCTCGTGGGATGTCTTTGCAATGTCAGCAATCCGTTCGTCGAAGACGTCTGCAAACGCCGTTTCGATCTCGTATCCAGCCGAATTCCGACCCGCGATCATCGCACCGATGGTCGTCGTTCCGGTCCCCCAGAATGGGTCCAGAACAGTATCACCGTAGACAGAGTACATGTTTATGAGTCGGTACGGAATTTCGAACGGGAAGGCAGCAGATCGATCGCGTAACGCATCGTGTTCGAGCGGTTGGACCTCGCCGTTGACGTCCGTCCAAACATCAGTGAACCACTTGTTTCGTTCCTCCCAGAAGTACGCAGCACCGTATCGGCGATCCGAGCCGGCCTCGAACTGCCGTCGCTTCGGACCGTTTCGGAACACGAGGATATACTCGTGTTCGAGTGTGACGTAGGCGTTTGGCGGGAGCATTCCACTCCCCATGAATTTCGCGCCCGAGTTTACCGGTTTGCGCCATAGCAGATCTGGAAGTGGCTCGAAACCGAGCTCCTCGAATGCGGTGCTGACCCGAGCGTGATTCTGGTACACTCGGAAGCTCTCACCCACTTTTCGGGTTGCATCCCCAATGTTGATACACGCAATTCCACCATCGACGAGGACACGACTGAGTTCCTCCCACGTCGCGGTGAGTTCTTCGTGCATCAGATCGAACGCTGCCGATCCGTTCTCGGCCTCGAGTTCTCGTCGGATCTTCGGAGAAATCTCGGAGAATAGATCATCCCACATCTCGATCATCGGATAGGGCGGTGACGTTACGACAAGTTCTACGGAATCATCTTCGAGGTGCTCCATATCACGAGAATCCCCGATATGGACGCGGTGTGACGTTTCCATCGGGTGGCTCTAGTGGGTGCTAGACTTATATTCTTCGTCACAGAATTCAAACAGATAATATAATCAACCGATCGTAATCAATGCATCTTCGCAACCTGAAATGTAGAGACGTCGATCAGAATGGGTGAAAAGACGGAAATGTTCGAGATTACGCTGGTTTCAACAGAACCCAGCGTCTTTACAGAGCTGCCAATGTTTGTGGGTCGTATCAGATGTGCAGTTATCGGGAATCGGCGTGTGACTGCAGATGAGATCGGCCGCAACACCACAGGCGATGCCACCGATTCCGCCTGTCGAAACGGTGCAGATGAGACTTGATGGTGCAGCACAGCCCACCTGACAGATTGATCGCATCAGATCTTTGCAGTCGCCACATCCGATGCCGAGTAACGACTGCGTCGAAACACGCTGCGCTTGTACCGCCTTGATTGTCTTTCCCGAGCGAGTCATTGTGAGTGACTCCTGTTCGAGTTCGCCGTCTTCAATCCAGAATTTCGTTCCCGTGGTGGTGTTTCGATCGAGCCGTTCGAGAATGAGCGCAGTTGATTCCTGAACCGTCGACCCCTCAACCCGGAACGTAACGTCTGCAGACACGCGACGGTTGTCAGTCGTTGCATCGGTATCAGACGTGCCACTGGCATTTATTCCAGTATCTACGACGCCGAGGACAGCCGGCGATCGATCGACAAGGTCGAACGTGATACCGTACGTGGTGGGCTTACTCTGAGTCTTGATTTCGTAGACAGCAGGGTTCTCGGTACGGAATACAAGATTTTCTCGTTCCTCGAAATACGCTTCGTACAGCTCGTAGGTCGCTGACGACTTCACAGTCGAGATCAGTGCATCAGTCGTCAGTTCGTTCGTGACATCCGTGTTTTGTTCAGATGTCGTCCCAGTTGCTCGGCTGTCCCCGGATATCTGTTGCACCCCAATAACGGACGTCGACCCAACCACGGCATGTCTCAGCAGAGCCCGTCGCGTGGTCGATGAGGGATCATCTGTCATCAGTTTCTATTTTTCTTTTCTACACTATAACATACGTGCTTACTCCTCAACGAGATACTTGTCAAATGTATATATTTTAGAAATGGCTCATTTATGCGGCTCGCTTTGCTACCAGACGCTGACGAAAGCTCCAGATAACTCAGAACGGTCCCATTCCGCCGAGTCCGCCACCTTGATTCTCCATCTTCTTCATCATACGCTGCATGTCACTGTCGCCCATCCCTTGGAACTGTTTGAGCATACGTTCCATCATCTGATGTTGTTCGAGCAGTTCGCGGACGCGATCTTCTGACTTACCCGACCCGCGTGCGATGCGCTGGACGCGTTCAGCCCCGACCGATCGTGGATTTTCGAGTTCATCATCGGTCATCGAATCCATTACGACTTCGAAGTCTCGGAGTCGATCTTGAGTGACATCCATCGCATCATCGGGGAGCTGATCACGAATACTGCCACCGAATCCCGGAATCATATCGATCACTTGATCGAGCGGGCCCATCCGGTTCATTGCCTGCATCTGCTTTCGCATGTCGTTTAGGGTAAATTGGCCCTTCATCACGTCTTCGGGCTCCCAGTCGTCGTCCTCAGCCTGCGTTTCCCGCATCGCGCGCTCGACCCGTTCGGAGAGCTGCTTCAGATCACCCATTCCGAGCAGCCGCGAGATGAATCCGCTTGGCTCGAAGCGTTCGATGTCTTGTACGGTTTCTCCCGTTCCGAGGAATGCGATCGTCGAATCGGTTTCGTTCACCGCCGCGAGAGCACCACCACCTTTGGCTGTCCCGTCGAGCTTCGTAATGACGACACCGTTGATGCCGATCGAGTTCTCGAATTCTCGGGCTTGGTCTTTCGCACCTTGACCGATAGCCGCGTCGAGAACGAGCAGGCTCGTATCGGGATCGACGACGGTGTTGATCTCTTCGATCTCGCTGATGAGATCCTCTTCGAGCGCGTGGCGCCCCGCCGTATCGACGATGTGGACGTCTCGTTCACTCGTCTGTTCCAACCCCTCTCGGGCGATTTCGACAGGATCGTCCGCATCTGGATCGCCGTAGAACTCGACCTCTGCGCGCTCGCACATCTGTTTGGCCTGATCGTACGCGCCAGGACGGAATGTATCCGTCTGGATGACTGCCGGTCGAAGTCCCTTCTTCGAGAACCACCACGCCATCTTCGCGGCAGATGTCGTCTTCCCTGAACCCTGTAACCCCGCGAGAAGAATGGTTTGTGGTTCGAGCGGTAGCTTAGTGCTCTCGCCGATGAGATCGGTCATCTCCTCGTAGACGATACGGAGGACGTGATCGCGGGCGCTTGTCCCGGCTGGTGGATCCTCGTCCAGCGCCCGCTGTTTGATCGAGTCCGAGAGATCCATCACGAGAGCCACGTCGACGTCAGCTTGCAGAAGTGAACGCTGGATCTCTTTGACGACTTCTTGAACATCTTCCTCGCTCAGTCGGGACTTCCCTTGAAGTTTAGAGAGCGTCCCTCGGAGCGAGCTTCCGAGATTATCGAGTACCATTGTCTGATACGCCCTAGCTCATCCGTCAGTAAAGGCTTTGCTCGTCGGGAGGGCCAGATATCCAGACGCTGTACGCATTGGTTTGAACAGTATGTAAATATAGTTATACATGTGGAGTATTTCACAGAGTTGATACCGCCGTCTGTTTTTTCTCAGTCACGCTTCCGGCTACGAGTTGTGTCGAACGCTGTGGATCGTCGAGACCGAACCATCAATCAGGCAATATGTTCTAAGTATACGCAGAACAGCTCTCATAAGCATACACCGGCCATAATTGCCAGAACATTTCGTTGTTTGTGTCTAGATATCATAACCCATACAGAACTGTACAGAGAATTTAACACCCGGATTAAACCGGTTGTTAACCGATCAAAACCCACAACGTTACACTTGCCCCCTGTGAGCGTCCAGCATGCAGACTGTCAAAGCAAAGGAGTACCACGAAATCGTACAGGTGAGCGATCCACAACTCTCACCTGACGGAGAAACCGTTGCGTTCGTCCGCAAAGAACCAGTCGAAGATGAGTACGAAACGACGGTGTACGTCGTCTCGGTTGATGGCGATCGGATGCGACAATTCACCGCAAAAGAGGGAATCGACGCGAATCCACGCTGGAGTCCGAATGGTGATCACCTCGCGTTCACGAGCATCCGTGGGGATTCAGATACCTCGCAGTTATGGGTACTGCCGGTCGATGGCGGAGAAGCTCGACAACTGACTGACGTAGTCGGTGGGGTCGAAACGTTCGTTTGGTCTCCCGATGGTAATCGTATTGCATTCACACAGAATTCGATTGATGATGAACGCGAAGTGGGCCTCGACCGTGATACGAGCGTCAACAAGGAGTACAATCGAGAGCCACCGGATCCGAAGGTTATCGATCGGATGGTCTACCGCGCACAGGAGCAGTATTTCGATGGGACGCGAAGCCATGTGTACACAGTTGAGCTGGAAAACGAGCTTGTGATGCGTCACACTGCTGGTAACTATGATTTCGTAGCGCCGGAGTTCGGAGATGCAACGACGCTCTATTACGCCGTCTGCCGAGACACACCGACTGATGATAGCACCCGGTATGATATTGATTCAGTTGATCTCGAATCGGGCGAGGTCGAGACGATCACGCAGACGACGAGCTGGGCACCCTCGATCGCCGCGACCGAAGATGGTTATCTCGCGTATCCACGCACACCCGAGCCGAGGGCCTCAATGCAACAGACGGACGTAGAGGTGTGTGATCCGACTGGTGAACAGACAGTAATTACGGCGGATCTCGACCGAACCGTCGAGCCACAGAGCATTCAGTGGGCAGGTGATGACCTCTACTTCCTCACACCTGATACGGGAAACGTCGTCCTTCGGCGGGCAGTACTCGAAGCTACAAACGATCCGGAGCGAGATCTTGAGACCGATAGTTCGATCGTCGTGAAGGATGGTGAACTCACCGGTGTGTCTGTCGAAGGTGATACGATTGCGTTCATCAAAAGCGAGTGGGATCATCCGGGAGACGTGTTCGCGCTCGTCGACGGTGACGTTCGGCGTCTCACAACCGTCAACGCAGACTATCTCGACAGTCACCACATCGGGCAGCCAGAAGCGATATGGTTCGAAAACGATGGACGCGAGATTCAGGGATGGCTGCTCACACCGCCCGAAGCCGACATCGATCGATCAGAACAGTATCCACTAGTGGTCGAGATACACGGCGGCCCGCACGGGATGTGGTCGACAAGTGGAACGATGTGGCATGAGTTCCAGACGCTCGCCGCGCGAGGGTATGCTGTCTTCTGGTGCAATCCGCGCGGGTCGGTCGGTTACGGCGATTCATTTGCGACAGCAATCGAGCGAGACTGGGGACAGGTGACCATGAACGACGTGCTAGCTGGCACAGACAGAGTAGCCGAGAGAGAATACATCGATACAGACAATCAGTTCGTCACCGGCGGGAGCTTCGGCGGCTACATGACGGCGTGGATCGTCGCTCATACGGACCGCTTCTCGGGAGCCGTCGCCCAGCGCGGCGTCTACGATCTCGCATCTTTTTACGGGTCAACAGATGCGTTCAAGCTCATTGAAGGAGATTTCGATGCACTGCCTTGGGAGGACAGCGAATTCCTCTGGAAGCATTCACCCGCCGCGCACGCGACACACGTTGAGACACCAACGCTCATTATCCACAGTGACAACGACTTTCGCGTCCCAGTCAACAACGCCGAACTACTTCATCTGTTCTACCGAAAATTGGGCGTCGAAACGCGCCTTGTTCGGTACCCACGCGAGGGACACGAGCTGTCTCGGAGCGGTGAGCCGAATCACATCGTCGACCGTCTCGAACGCATTGTTCGCTGGTTTGATGGCTACTCGGACTATCACGACGTGCCGAAAGCACTAGAACGAGGAAGCGACGGACTCTCGAACGATAACAGAGGAGAAAGGCGGGGTAACGAGCGGCCGGTGTGATTCGATCGCTTGTTTCAGGATTCGGCTTCTTCTCCGAGCAGGTGGCTGACGATGACTTCCGGATCAAACGGTTCGATGTCGTCGTATCCCTGCCCGACACCGAGAAAGAGGATCGGCTTCCCGGTGACGTGTGCGATCGAAATAGCCGCACCGCCTTGTTGGTCGGCGTCTGCTTTTGTGAGTATCGCGCCGTCGATCTCTGCGGCCGCGTTGAATTCGCTTGCGCGTTGCACCGCATCCTGCCCCGCAACAGCCTCGTCCACAAAGAGCGTCATATCGGGTTCGACAACCCGATCGATCTTTTCGAGTTGTGCCATCAAGTCGTTACTCGTGTGTAATCGACCGGCAGTATCACCGAGCACGATATCCACGTTGTTCGCCTCGGCGTACTCAACCGCGTCGTAAATGACTGCTGTCGGGTCGCCGCCTTGCTCGTGGCTAATGAGCCGTTTATCGAGTGCCTCAGCGTGCTCGCGGAGCTGCTCGTTCGCTCCTGCGCGGTACGTATCGCCGTTGGCAAGCACGGTCGAATGACCTTGTGCTTCAAAATAACGGGCAAGCTTCGCTATGCTCGTCGTCTTACCGACACCGTTGACGCCAGTAAAAACGATAACAAGCGGCTTCTCGGCTGCCGCGACGTACTCATCGAAGTCAAACTGTCCGACGCTGATGACATCGACCAACGCCTCTTTGAGCGCTTCCTCGACGACCATTCCAGTCGATTGCACCTGCGCTCGAATCGTCCCTTCGAGGTTTTCACGGATGCCAGACAAAATCTCCTCTGCAACACCCATCTCCACGTCGCTCGAAAGCAGCGCGAGTTCGAGATTTTCGAGTGGTCCATCGAGATGTTCTGGCTGAATGATGATTCCACCGGTGGCAAACGCTTTAGCGCGCTTTCCGAAACCGACCTCGATCTCACGCTCTTCCCCCTCGCCCGATTGCCCTGACTCAGTCTCCACGACAGATTCATCGCTGTCTGTCTGGGCATCGACGTCAGTTTCCCCGTCCGATCCGACAGGGCCCTCGGCGGCGAGGTCATCGGCATCAAGCTGATCGACCTCTTCGGCGTCGACCTCTTCGGCGTCGACCTCCTCAGCTTGTTCCTCGACGTCGTCTTTGAATCGCCCGAGGGTTTTTTTCAATCCGTCGAACATCGGCTACTCGTCGTCTGTCCCGCCTTGCTGCTGTTGCATCTGCTGTTGGAGCTGTTGGAGCTGTTGTTGTTGCATCTGCTGTGCACGCTGTTCGATCTCTGCTTGCTCCTCTTCGAGTTCACTGATCTCTTCTTGTAGCGTCGAAATCTGGTCATCGAGCGTCTCCTTTTTGTGTTTGAGACTCTCGACGGCTCCATCCTTGTCGCGTTCGGCTGCGTATCCGCCACCAAGTGCGACGATAATTTCGTCGACGTCCTGTATCTCAGCACGGACGTACGCGTCGCCACCGAGTGGTACTTGCACGATATCGTCGCTTTCGAGCCGATCAATCGCGTTGATCGCTTCGTCTGCCTCGCCTTTCTCGCTTCGCAGCCCTTCGACCTCTTGCTGTAAGGATGATACTTCAGACTCGATGGCGTCAAGCTGTTCTTGCAACTGGCGCATACCGTTGTCGCCGGAGACACTCATTGGTCGACCCCCTCAACGTCTACCTGCGTACGTTTGAGACCGTGTCGAGAACCGAATTCGGCGTACGTGTGCTCGATTGCAACTGATTCGTTCGCAGCGGTAACGGTTCGCTCGAACGGTTGCCATCCCCCTCGTGTCTGGAAGCGGCCACTAACAGTAAATTCGCTCATATACAACCGTGCGGCTGCAAGCGGGAAGAATGTTGCTAGTCGATATAGCCAAGCGCATCTTCGATGCGTCCGAGCTCGGGGCCGGTCGAGTCTTGCCCAGCGACGTATCCGTTGGCGTTCGCTATCAGTCCCGAGCCGACCAATGGTGCACCGTAGTTGATTGTGCCGATATCGGCGCGCACGTCAAGTAGCTCTTCTAAGAAGTCGAGTTCGCCATCAGCCGCCTTTGGGTGACAGAGTACACCCACGTTCGTCGCTACGGCTGCCGTGCCGACAGTCCGAACGCCAGCGAGTTCGCCCCGTTCGACAGGGACATCGAGCGCTTCAGTCACCGCTCGAACGGCAGTACGGGACAGGTCAGCGTGGACATACGCCCCGTAGTCGTTGGCGAGAACAACATTACCTGCGGCGTTGATGTTTCCGGGGAGTTCGGTCACCGGCCGATCTGCGACTTCGCGGATGTGCTCTAGTTCGTTGTCGCGGATGCGGTTGCTCACGAGAAGACCGTTCTCGTTGCCCGTAGCGAGCGCACCGACGGTGCCCGATCCGCCGACAGTCGTCGTGATTGCCGGCACCTGAAGCTCCGAGGCGAACGACGAACGGAGATCTTCGTCGACACCGGGACGAATGAGTAGACAGTCATCGGTGGCAACTGCGAAAACGCCGACGTACGAAGAACCCGAGAGGCTCGCTCGAAGCACGTCTCAGGCGGTTTCAGCCTCGACAATTCGCTCGCCCTCCTCCTCGAAGCGGGCGGCGCGAACACGAAGCTTCCGGGGTGGTTTCTTGCGTCCACGGGACCACACCTCCTCGTTGATCGACGGATCGAGTCGGACTTCGCTCTCGTCGACCGAGAACTGTTTCGCGAGGTGAGCACGGACAATACTCATCGCTTTATCGGCTCGCTTGTGCTTTGCCTCAGCAAGCACGTCACGGAGCGGAACTGTGATGACTCGTTCTTCGAAATCACTCGCACTCATGGCTTACTCGTCCGTGTCTCCTCGCCGCCAGTTGCGACGCTTCGGATTCTGCATGACATCACGGTCGGTTTTCATCATGACCCATGATGGGACGCGCGTGTTCTGGCGCTCTAACTTCGCCAGCCGCTTCTTCTTGGACTTCGACTTCTTACCCATAGTGTCGGTGTTTCCGCCGCTGTGGTTAAATGGTTGTTCCTTTTGCTCTCTGTTGAGCAGTCAGTCATCGCGCAAGATCTTCCGGAATGAGTGGGACGGAACGCCCTCTGGCTACAGTTCCGAGCCCGGAGCTGGCGTTCGTTCGCCCCCAACGTACCTACTTCCAAACAAAAGTTGAGTTCAGGGAGTACTTTTGCGATCAGGAATTGAGAGGGTGGGCATGTTCGGCGCTCCATCCGATAGCGCATTGATTCGCCGGTACTATCTCTATCGTGCTACACTGTCGGTCGGGTTCATCACTCCCATCTTTACTTTGTTTCTCCTGCGTTCGCTGACGTTTACGCAAGTCGGGATGTTATCTGCGCTGTATTCGGTGCTATCAGTCGTCGGTGAGATACCGACAGGGTACGTCGGTGACCGACTCGGCCGACGGGCGAGTCTCCTGCTCAGTGTGGCGTTCACTGTCGGATCGCTAACGGGATTTGTCGTCAGCGAGGGATTCCTCCCGTACGCCGTCCTGTACGTGCTGTGGGCGCTTGCCCTGACGTTTCGCTCGGGAAGCATGGACGCGTGGTTGTACGATATGCTCGATCAACGGCTCAACACCGAACGATTCAGTCACGTCCGAGGGAAAGGTGACGCAGTACAAAACTGGACGGCAGCGATATCGATGGTAGCAGGTGGTCTCCTGTACGGAATAGAACCAACGTACCCGTTCATTGGGGCTGTCGTGTTCAACAGTCTCGGCTTTGTCTCTCTGCTTTCACTGCCGAAGAATCGTCAGTATGACGGCCGTAGCGAGGACGAACCCGATCGAATTGATCCACGAGAAGCCAGCAGAGTCATCCGCGATCAACTGATGCGACCGCCATTGCGGTCGCTGGTGCTGTACTGTGGACTCTTCTACGCCATCATGGGCGTTGGCCACACCTACGTACAACCGATGGCGATCGAGACGCTTACCCCCTACGCCACTTCGGTCGGTGTTCAACTCCCCGCTGACACCACGAGTGCGACTGCCACAGCGCGTTCAGGCGAGGCGGGCGCTGCAGTGGCGCTCGGGTTGGGCCTCCTGTACGCCGTCCTGACCGCGATTTCGTCAGCCGGTGGCTACTATGCCGGTGCAGTCGAGGACCGGATCGGTGTCCGTCGAACCGTGCTGCTCGTACCAACCGTGACAGCCGTCATACTCGTAGTTCCAACCCAGCTTGCAGTACTGGCACTCCCGATGTTTGCAGTGATGCGGACCTCGGTACCGCTCGTCCAGCCCATCGCAAACGGCTATATTAACGACCACGTCGAGGAAGTCGGACGAGCGACGTTACTCTCTGCCGTGTCAATGTTTTACATGACGCTCCGGACTCCGCTAGCGCTGGGAGCCGGACTGGTGGCCGATGCGAGCACAGCAACCACGGCAATTGCGATGCTCGGAGGCGTGTTCCTCGTCATCGGTGGCGCTGTGTGGCTGCTCGGTGAGGTCGCACCCGAAAGCAGAGCGACCATCGGGGAGCAATCCGGCCCTCCAGTGTCGTAGTTGGGTGTTGTGCGCCCGCCGATGATTGGCCTCGGATGAGCGTGCGCGTCGCGGAAATTTGAGGCACTTTCTCTGTCTGTGATAGTACTGTCCTCTCAGGCGCTGTATCCGGGGAGCGTTGAGACGGTGTGAAAGTGGTATGACAAACCGTAAACCACCACAAATCTGGGCGTACAGACAGCAATAGATCACTTACACTCTGCACATGGCTCAGGTTCATGACTTCGAGTGTCGTCTGGATCGTGAGGAGAGATAAACAGATGAATGAACAACATCAGAGAGATCAATCTTCGATTACAATCGAAGCACAAAATGTTGGGTTCACGTATCCGGACGGCACCGAAGCAGTACAGAACGTGAGCTTTACAGTTCCACAGGGTGAGTTCTTTGGCTTTCTTGGGCCGAACGGCGCGGGAAAAACCACGACAATCAAGACGCTCGTGACCCTGCTCCGACCGACCGACGGACAGATTTTGGTGAACGGGATCGATGTCACCGAACATCCACGTGCGGTGCGTGCGTCAATCGGGTATACAGCCCAGGACACGAGTATCGATCCACAGCTTACTGCACGCGAGAACATGACGCTCGCCTGCGAAGCCTACCACGTCCCAAAGCCACAGCGAACAGAGCGAATCGACGAGCTGCTCGAACTCGTCGATCTCGCTGACGTGGCCGATAAGCGTGCAGATACGTTTTCTGGCGGGATGAAAAAGCGTCTCGACGTCGCCACCAGTCTCGTCCACGAGCCACCACTCGTGTTCCTCGATGAGCCGACCACGGGTCTCGATCCAAGAGCTCGCCTGCGTCTGTGGGAGTATTTCCGGCGCATCAACGAACGAGGGACGACGATTTTCCTCACGACCCAGTACCTAGAGGAGGCCGACCATCTCTGTTCGCGCCTCGCAGTGATCGCTGACGGTGAATTCGTCGCCAGCGGCTCTCCCGACGACCTCAAAGCGCAGATCGGTGGTGACAGCCTCGATATTACCCTTGAAGAGACACCCGCGATGACCGCCGATCAGGCGTGCGCCGTTATCGAGTCGTCAGGACTCCTCATCGGTGGTGAGTCGGTCGGAACCACTGCGGATGGAATCGTCGTCACCTCTCCGCGTGCCAGAGCGATCGGGACTGACGTACTCGTTGCGCTGCGTGAGGCCGGTGCCACCGTCACGGGATTCACAGTTCGATCACCGTCGCTCGATGATGTGTTTCTTCACTACACCGGTGGGACGCTCACAGACACCACCGAGCGGCCTCCAGCCACGGTCGGAAAGCAGTCGAACACCGAGAAGACGGAGGTCGTTCAATGAGCACAGTCACTCGGACCGATGCGGACGTATCGGTTCGTGGAGGAGCAATCGCTGACACGTGGTCGTCGTTCAAACGATGGATGCTCAAAAACCTCCGGAACCCGTATATCGTGTTCTTCACGCTGGTGCAACCGATCGTCTGGCTCGTGTTGTTCACACAGGTGTTCGAGTCGATTGCGCGACTCCCTGGCTTCGAGAGCGGTAGTTATCTCGCGTTTTTTGCGCCAGCGGTCGTTATCCAGATTGCGCTGTTCGCCGCTACCAGTTCGGGGATCAATCTCGTGTACGATATGCGCGAAGGCGTCTTCAATAAGCTTCTCGCGTCGCCGATCCACCGCACGGCGATGTTCGTCGGGAAAGCCCTCGCTGAGGCCGTCGTGACGACAGCACAGGTCGTGATCGTCCTCGTACTCGCGTTGGTGTTGGGAACGACCATCGCGACCGGCTTCCTCGGTGCTCTCAGTATCATCGTGATTGCGCTCCTGTTCAGTCTCGGATTCGCTGCGTTATCGAACATCGTTGCGCTAATAACCCAAGACGAGGACGCGACGATCCTCGTGACAAACTTCCTCTCGCTACCGCTGTTGTTCGTCAGCACAGCGTTTCTCCCGAAAACTCTACTACCGAAGTGGGTACAGACCGTGAGTACGGTCAACCCGGTGACCTATGGGGTCGATGCGATTCGGGTACTCATGCTCGATGGCTGGGTCTGGAGCGTACTCGGACCGTCACTTGCCGGACTCGTTGTCTTCGATCTAGTATTTGGCGCGATTGCGGTGGTGTTGATGAGGCGAGCAACAGACGCCACACCCCGCTGAGAGCTCCCTCAGAGCTTCTGTAGTCGAAAAGAATCACGTCGTATGTTTCGCATCATCCAATTGCCACGTTCACAACTCGAAGGCAGTCACGGATTCGTACGCTGGTCCATCAGAGGTGAGCGTACTTTCGGTGAGGTGAATTTCTGAGATTTCGAACCGACCGAGATCTGGACCACGCTCGCTGAGAATCTTCTGAACGTGTGCTTTTCCACCCGCGTGGTCCATCCGTGCGATGGTGGCGTGGGGGGTAAAAGCGTGATCAGCTGGTTCGAAGCCGATTTCGATCATTCGTTCTTCGATCGCCTCGTGGAGCAGACGGAGCCGTCCGCCGTCGTTTCGGATGCCAACCCAGATAACGCTGATATAATCGTGGCTCGGAAACACCCCGTATTCTCTCGCGTGTGCATTGAACGAGGACACATCAGCGGCGGCGATGGATTCAGCGAGCGTGGTCTCGACGGTACCAAGACGGTTTGGATCGACGCTACCGAGGAACTTGAGAGTGATATGGACCTGTTCCGGGTCGACGAGACGAACGCCATCGAGTGTCTCGAACGGAACTTGCGCAGTTCGGAGTTCGTCATTCGCATCGAGGTCGACGCTAACGAACAGTCGCATGCATAGTGATAGTGGCGCAGCCCTTAACCGTATTAGCTGCTAACCGCAAGTATGACTGAAGACGGCGATCCATCGCACCACTTCTCCGAAGGGGAGGGGTTTGGTGATCCATACGAAGGGTTCGACCTGGATCCAGAGTTCGACATCGATCCGAGCCGGGTCGATCCAGTCGATTCGCGGGTGCTTACAGACAATCTCGACGTAAGCCAACTACCGCAGGATCAGATCGACGTAGATCGACTTCTTGAGGTTGGCATCGAGTACACACAGATCAATCGCTACGAACAAGCAACCGAGACGTTCGAGCGGGTTGCCCGCCTCGCAGAAGACGACCATATCGAACAGGAAGCGTGGGTGAACAAAGGGGCCGCTCACGCGCAACTCGAAGAGTACGACGCGGCGATCGGTGCGTACAGAGACGCACTCCACATCGACGACGAAAGCGAACACGCTGCGACTGCCGAAACGAACCTCGCGTACGCGTTGTGGGAAGCGGGACGAACTGAGCAAGCACTCTCGCATGCAGAACGAGCGGTCGAGCTCGATCCTCGATTTGCGCAAGCGTGGTACAACCGTGGCTTCTTCCTCTCAGAGCGCGGGCTCGCCGAAGAATCCTTGAACTGCTTTAACAACGCCATCCGACTCGGCTTCCGTACTGCAGACATCCTCGAAGAGAAAGCGCGGGTACTCGAAGAGCTCGGCGAAGACGAAGAAGCAGAAGAAGTCGCAGCCGAAGCAGAAGAGATGCGACAGCGGGCCGAGAGCCGCATGATGGAATGACGTAATGTTACTCACAGAACGCGATACCGATCAAGGTCTGCTCGTCGCTGTCTGCGATACCGATATTGTCGGCGACACATTCGAGAGCGGATCCGTGAGCCTCACAGTCGAGGAGGAATTCTACGCCGACGAAGCCACTACAGTCGATGAAGCCACCGTGGTCGATGCGCTTTCCCGAGCAACGATTGCTAACATTGTCGGTACGAGAGCCGTCGAAGTCGCAATCGAACACGGTATTATCGATGAGAACGCGGTGCTCGATCTCGGTGAAACACAGCACGCACAGATGCTCCGTTTTTGATTTTCTATTATAACAAGTTTTGAAATAGTAGACTGAGGTCTGCCCGCTCGTAACTTCAAAGCGGAAGCTCCGGCTTGTCGTGAGGACCTGACGAAACCCGTTTATCCGGTTCTCGGTTACCTCCTCACATGTCCGAATCGTATCACACGCTTTCCAAGCGTGGTGAGTCCTCGTTCTCAGTGCAGGGATCAGAATTCATCGGCTACGCATCACCGAAATCGCAGGTTTCTGCCGCCGAGGCGTTCATCGAAACGGTCCAAGAGCAACACACTGACGCCACTCACAATGTCCCAGCGTACCGCGTCCGGACAGGAGACAACACGCTGGGATCTCATATGCTCCGTGAGTATTCGAACGACGACGGAGAGCCATCAGGATCTGCAGGAAAGCCGATGCTAAACGTCCTACAGGGGAAAGAACTGGAGAACGTGGTCGTCGTCGTGACGCGCTACTTTGGCGGAACGGAACTCGGCGTCGGAGGGCTCGTTCGTGCCTACTCGCGCGCTGTAAAGGAAGCAGTCGCCGACGCTGGTGTCATCGAAACAGTCCCGCACGAACGATTCACTGTGACCGTCGAGTACAGCGACTCAGGAACAGTCAGAGGAGTCCTCGAAAGCACTGGCGTCGAATTCGATGCACACTACGAAACTGACGTCTCATTCGACGTTCGAGTCCCCATCGAAAACGCCGAAAGCCTGCGTGACCGACTCCAGAGCGCAACGAGCGGACGTGCCAGAATAAACGGAGACGAATCAACCAGATCGTGAAAGCGCGTAGCCATCCGCAATGTCCTCACCCTCTCCGCCTTCTTCACCTTCATCTTCCTCACCGCCGCCTTCGCCCTCTCCTCCTTCTTCTCCGCCAACCTCGCCATCGTCTCCCTCTCCGCCTTCTTCTCCGCCACCGTCTTCTCCGCCGCCTTCTTCTCCGCCACCGTCTTCATCTTCGCCCTCTTCGCCTGGGCCAATACAACCAGCGAGAGCGAGGAGTCCCGTGACACTCGCCAGTCCCATCTTGATGTAGTCTCGTCGATGCATGCTCGGTCAGAGATCTGCAACTGTTATAGTGCTATTCCCTGTGACGTGGCTCAGTCACAAAGATTCAGTCAGCTACCCGATCCCGCTCTGGAGCACCACAGATCATCACCGCTCGTCTCAGTCGGTACCGAACGCACGATCGCCCGCATCACCGAGACCGGGAACGATGTAGCCGTTTTCGTCGAGACGATCATCGAGAGAGACGGTGAGGAGCGTTGCTTCGGGGAAGGCATCGCCGACGCGCAGGAGTCCATCTGGTGCGCTCACAGCCGAGAGAACGAACAGATTAGCCGGTTCGGGTTGGTCGTTGAGAACGGCTTCGAGGACAGTGCACATCGTGCTTCCAGTAGCGAGCATCGGATCGGCGACAATGACCGTATCCTCGGGTGTGATCGTCGGTAGCTTCACGTAATCAACCGAGATTGGGAACGCTCCAGCGTCATCCATGCCGGATTCTTCGTCTCGACCGGCGCTGATGACGCCCTGTCGTGCCTTCGGAAACGCTTTTAGTAATCCTTCAACGAACGGGGTTGCCGCTCTGAGAACGTTGATAATAACGACGTTTTCGATTCCTTTGATACGTTCGCCAGTCATTTCCGTGAGCGGTGTCGTCACCGGAACGTATTCGGTCTCCAGTGCTCCGTCGATGATTTCATAGCCACAGATGCGTCCGAGTTTCACCAGCCCTTTTCGGAATGGGACCTGCGCTGTTCCAGTATCGCGTATTTTTGAGAGTGTGTCACGTGCGAGTGCGTGCGTGATGAGTTGTACGTCGTCTCGATCTTCAATGGTCATACCTGTACGCCGGACAGCAGGGATCATAAATCACATTATACCGTTTTCTCGGTCGATCAGCCCTGAATCACCAGACTGCGGCGGTGTGAGCCAGTAGAGTGTGCGAGAGAAACGCAGTGTAGACGCTTGCCGAAGGGGATACAGGAATGGCGACACGCTTTTGCCGCCCGATCGGCGACTGTGAGCACATGACAGTAGCAGATAGGATTGAACGATACCGCCAAATCGTAGAGGAATGGGTACACGGACTCTACCATGGTATGATAGAACATCCTGCGTTCGAGCTCATTGAGAAAGAAGCCGAAGATATCGACGACGTGTTCATGCTCGCGTGCTTTCCGGATGCGTTTGGTGTTCCGAGTCCTATCTCCTACTACACTGCTGAGCTCCTCCCCCACCTCGCAACCGAATTCGAGCAGTGGGAACGGCGGCTGTGGGATCGGGAATCGATGATCGAACGGAAAGGCCAGCAGTATCACTTCTGATGGCATCATTTGTCTTCTTCGGCGGTAAGGGTGGAGTTGGTAAGACGACGGTCGCCTCTGCGTACGCTCTCCGCTGTACTGAAGCGGGACTGCGCACGATCGTTGTCTCGACAGATCCGGCTCACAGCACGAGCGACGTGTTCGAACAGGACTTCGACGATGAACCGACACCGGTTGACGGCTACGATGGTCTCTTTGCGATGGAAATCGACCCGAGTGAAGAGATCGACCAGCATCTCCAAGAGACGAAGCGAGCACTGAATGATCACGTTAGCCCATCGATGGTCAACGCAATCGACCAACAGATCGAGATGGCCCACCAAACGCCCGGCGCATACGAATCCGCCCTGTTTGATCGGTTCATCGAGGTGATGCGCACGACAGACGACTACGACCGAGTTGTCTTCGACACTGCCCCAACAGGCGGGACGCTGCGCTTGCTCTCGCTGCCGGAGTATCTCGAAGGATGGATCGATCGTCTCATGGACAAGCGTGCACGGAGCATCGACCTGTTCGAGAAGGCAGCGATCGGAGAGCGAGAGGCCCGACGGAAAGCCGAAAACGATCCGATTATCGCTCGACTGCGCGAACGGAAAGAGCGATTCGAGTTCGCCGGACGAATCCTCAGCGAGGAGGCGAGCTTCTACCTCGTTCTCAACCCCGACGAACTCTCGATCCGGGAAACGAGTCGAGCGATCGATGACCTCACTGGCCACGATCTATCTGTCTCCGGAGTAGTCGTTAACCGACTGACGCCCCAACCCGACGACGATGAGCAGGGAACGGGTGGACAGTTCCTCCGAGAACGACGCGAGAGAGAACTCGAACGACTCGAAACCATCCGTGCGTTCGATGAACCACTCCTCGCAACGATCGAAACGCGCGTCGGTGAAGTGAAAGGCAGCCTCCTTGATGATGTCGCCGACGAACTAACGATCGAAATCACACCTCAGACAGGCGCTCACTGAGATAAGAGATAAGATTATTACTACTGTCTACCGAGGAATAGTATGGACTGGACGATAGCACGTGGAGGAGGGCTAAACGTGGGTATAATTGGGATTCTCTTGCTGGCTTCGGTTCTATACGCTGAGTCTACACCGCTAGTTTTGGTTCTCGCGCTACTTGGTCTCAGCTTCGTGTATCATGGCGTTTCGATAATACGTACTGGATCGTACAATCCAGTGTGACGAACGTATACAAACGATAACGAAGCGAATTCCGACTCGAACGGAGCGTTTGCGTGCTACAATTCCCAGTACGCTGTAGCTGTAAATCCCCGCGAGGGTTTTTCTTTCGCGGAACCGTACTGTCTATCGATCATGGTGTTCGACTACGACAAAACGGTATCTGAGCGTGCCGACACCGCAACTGCGACGTTTGCGCTTGGATGTTTCTGGGGACCGGACGCACGATTTGGCGCAATGGATGGGGTCATTCGGACCCGCGTCGGCTACGCTGGCGGAACGACGGAGAGCCCTTCGTATCACAGCCTCGGCGATCACACGGAAGTGTTTCAGGTCGATTACGATCCGAATGAACGCTCGTATCGAGAGCTGCTTGAGCTCGTCTTCGCTGCGCACGACCCACACCAACAGCCGACGAAGACGCAGTATCAGAACGTCGTGTTTTACACATCAGACGACGAGCGAAGAGTGATCGAATCGGTCCTCGAAGAACGCGGGCAATCCATCGACGATATCGCAACGAGGATCGAACCACTCGATGTGTTCTACGCGGCCGAACCGTACCATCAGAAGTATCGACTTCGGAATCACCGACTTGCAGAGCAGTTCGCGGACTATGATGATGAAGCGTTTCGAGAATCACCAGCCGCGGCGACACTCAACGGATTTGTTGCGGATCACATCGACAGTGACGATCTTGGCAGTAATCTGAGGGCACTGCTCACTGACGTTGAGGCAGCCTGAACACCGGAGCAGTTCGAACGCCTACCGAAACCGTTCCACCGACGAGATTACCCGTTCCGATTTTTGTCCGTATATGGGGACAAGCGTTCGATATATGGATAGTATACGCATCATTCAGTCTCATATATCCGCCAGAGGATAGAATAAGTTATTTTCGAACGTTCACCGCATATGACAATCAACACGAAGGCTTATGTGTTCCAAATCAGGATAGATATTCGAAACCATGGTACAGATAGTCTGGCTCGTGCTCACGGTGTTGGTGCTGTTCAGTATCGGTTATTTGGGATATTCGAAATATCTCGCTCAGTTCGTCGAATTGGACGACAGCGAAGATACACCGGCACACAAATACGATGATGGACAGGAGTACGTACCGGCGAAGAAGCCGGTGTTACTCGGACACCATTACTCAAGTATTGCCGGTGGTGCTCCCATCGTTGGCCCGATCACAGCGGGCGCTGTCTGGGGATGGGTGCCAGCGCTGCTGTGGATCGCTATCGGGAATCCTTTGATGGGTGCTGTCCATGACTTCCTTTCTTTGTCGGGCAGCTTGCGACACGAAGGGAAGTCGATCGGGTACATCATCGGTGAGTACGTCGGTGAGCGCGGTAAGAACATGTTGCTGTGGTTTGCGTTCTTGACGATCATTCTCGTCGTTGGGGTGTTCGGACTGGTCGTTGCCGTCGTGTTCAATGCGTATCCGAGTGCAGCGACCGCGAGCATCCTCTATATTCTCCTCGCGGGGGTGTTTGGGATCTACCTCTACCAGCTCGATTTGCCGTTTATTGCTGGAACGGTGGTGTTCGTCACGGGCGTGTTTATGAGTGTGTTGGTCGGCATCCAAAACCCCCTCGCACTGTTCCCGGCCGCAGAGGCAGGCACGTATCCCGCGAACACGATCGTTCTCTTTTCTGGTAGTGGCTCGTGGATACCAGGAGCAGAAGCACTCGGAGCGAACACCGCAGCGTGGGTTCCAATCGTGCTCATCTACGCGTTCTTTGCAAGTGTTCTCCCTGTGTGGATGCTGCTGCAACCGCGTGATTACTTGTCTTCGTTCCTGCTCTATGCGGGTGTCGGCGGTGCCCTTCTCGCAATCATCGTTGGGACGCTTCTCAGCAACACCAGCGAGCCGCTCACCATCGGCCTCGATCCGTTTTACGGGTTCATGGGAACAGTGGGACTGCCGCTGTTTCCGCTGTTGTTCGTCACAATCGCGTGTGGTACCATTAGCGGCTTCCACTCGCTGGTCTCTTCGGGGACGACGGCAAAACAGCTCAACAAAGAATCCGACGCGCGCGTCATCGGCTACGGCGGTATGCTCGGTGAAGGTCTTCTAGCCACAGTCGCTCTGGCGACGCTCGCGGTCGTCGGCGTCACGGAAGGATCGGGAATTGCTCTGGCGTTGCCAAACTTCGCAACCGGTGGCGGTATCATCTTCACGAGTCTCAATATTCCACCTCGCTACGGCGCACCGTTCATGGCACTTGTGTTGGTGAGTTTCCTGCTCACAAGCACCGACACGGCTGTGCGTCTCGGTCGCTACATGTTAGAAGAGATCGTCGGAACGCCCGAAACCGCGACAGAGAAGATGGCAGTGAATCGCTACGCCGCTGCTGGCGTACAGGTCGGTCTCGGTTACCTGCTCGTAACGAGCGGGAGCTGGGAGAGCCTGTGGCCGCTGTTCGGCGGTGCAAACCAGCTGCTCGCGGCGCTTGCGCTCTTGACCGCAACCATCTGGCTCGCCAACTGGGATGAGAGCAAGCAGCTCCTGAGCACGGGCGTTCCGATGGCGCTCATGACCGTAATCACCATCATCGCGCTGTTGTATCTCGCATTCTGGCAGAACCTCGCTGGAAAGTTGCTCAACCCATCGTGGATGGCAGAAAACGGCGCGATCACTCAGCTCTCAGTCGCGTTGCAGATCATCATCGCGCTCATCCTCGTCGTTCTCGCAGTATCACTCGTCCGAATGGGGATCTCGAATATCAAAGCTGTACGGAGCGAAGCCAGCGCGGCAGTCACCGACGGTGGTGAACCAGACGGAGACTAAAAAGTCGATACATCACTGAAAATTCCTGTTACTGACGATACCCGATGAGAGAAGACAAATCAAGAAGACGAAGTGTTCTCACTGTTTGAGACGGCGCACGAGTCGATCGAATAGTCCTGCAGGCTCAGGATCTCGCCAGGGAGCGAATAGTCCAATATCAGCGTTCTTGCTTTTCACACTGTCCTGAGCTTCGGGTGCGACGACGACGAGATGAATCTCGTAATGACCGTAGTATCCGAATTTGAGGAGCGTTCGATCACGAAAACCGGAAGCGAACGTACGGACCGCATCGGTAATCTCGGGAACGATGAGTACGAACGTAAAATCGGTGCTGTAGTGCGTTTCGTCGCCTTCGATCCACTCGTCCGCGAGCTCGTGTCCGAGATCGACGAGCGAAGTGAGATCGTCACGCGTAACGCTGCGTTGACGACGAGCAAACAGATATTCCTCAGAACCGTGATTAGCGTAGTTGATCGACGAGTGAAGGAAGTGTTTCTGATGCTCGATACGCAGTTGTCCGGAGAGAGTGAACGATTCCCCTCGAACGTTCGTTTCCTGTTCGAGATCGTAGCTGTGCATCAGCCCATCCGCGATACGGTCTAGGTACTCATCATCCCAATCGGGAACATCTTCGCGGGGGCGAGCGCGTGACGGAGTGGAATCTGACGGAGATGGACGGACGTCTGAATCGTTCACGGTATCGGAATCGTCACTCATCGTATCAGAGATCGGCAGTAGGCGATGTTCGTCGCACGATCTGAGTGTCCATGACCGATCATTGGTATCGGTATACAAAAGAACACGGACCCCACGCGAACCTTTAAATTCAATCACCAGATATCCTGAAGTACGAGGATCGATAGCATGGATGATGAACAAACCGAGGCATGCGGTCGTTGTGGAATGACGAGTGTCGTCGACGCAGTTGGGGACGAGGACAGGCGCTGTGGGTTTGATAGTGAACGAATCGAACTTGACGACGAGGAACTTCGTCTGGCGTCGACACCGGCGGTCGTTGCTGGACGAGTGAAGCGGCGATTGGATGAGCTAGCAACGAAGTTTATCCACGGTCGGTAACACCGTCGTTGTGCGACGCTTGCTCGTACTCATCGCCTGCAGTTTCGTTACTACATAAAGAGCCAATCCTGTCGATAGTTGTGTCGGTCGGAGGGGTTTTTATACTCGCAGACGTAGCCGAAATAGGAGATGGAAGAAAGCGTTACCGGATTCATCGACCGGGGGTCGTGGGGAGATGTCGTCGAGCTCGGTGAACGAATCACACGAGCGCTCGGGGATTGCGGTGTCGATGGCGCAGCTTTCGAAGAATGGGACGAGTGGCGGCCAAAAAGCCACGAGCGGTTGGACAAAGATGTCAACGAAAAGACCGCACAGCAAGCCAGCGTTGACGAAAGCACGGGAGAAAAGGCCGGAAAGGATCCTGATGACGATCTCAAAACAGCAGGAGAGAAGCTTTCAGAGTCCTATGAGAAGCTCGATGAAGACACCGAGGAAGCCGTCGATAAGTGGAACGAGTCGATAGATTACGTCGCGCGTGCGGCCGATTCAGCGAGCCGGAAGGCGATTCGTGCGGTTGAGGGTGCGGTCTACAAGAACGTCATGACGCAGCTTGCACCCTATTATTTCGACAACGACGTTATCAGCGCGAATCTCCAGCGTATCGACGATGACGATCCCACGTACCGCCTCGAAGTGAACATCAACGACGACGATCTGCGAATACACGTCTCGAACATTTTAGCCGACTACGAGCAGTCAGTCGATCGGTGGCACATCGACTGTGAGAAAGACACTGAAATTCTGGAGGCCATCGAAGGGGCCGACGTTCCCGAAAACGGCACAGACTCGGACCCAACAACCAATTGAACCAGCCGCGCGCTGGCGCGCGCAATCGGGCGTGATATCCCGATACTGTAGGATCGAAATGCAGATATAGTAACAGAAGTGAAGATCGTGAGTGCACGAGTGAGATGTCGATCTTGGTTATATTCCTCCTATCGTTGGTTAGGTACCGCTTTAGAAAGATATGTTATGCAAATGTGTATGATAATTCCGATTTCCGAGCCAGAACATTCACAATACTGGCCGTTGTGAAGTAGTTTATGCCAACCGACACGGCTGTGGTTCTCGCGGCGGGAGAAGGGACTCGTTTGCGTCCACTTACCCGTAACCGTCCGAAGCCGATGTTACCGGCCGGGAATCGTCCGATCGTCGAGTATGTTTTGGATGCTCTGATTGAGGCCGGGATCAAGCGCATCTGCCTCGTCGTGGGTTACAAGCGCAGCCGGGTACAGGAACACTTCGGAGCGAAGTACCGGGATGTTCCAATTCAGTACGTCGTTCAGTCGAAACAGCTTGGCAGCGGGCACGCGCTCCAACAGGCCAAAAATAAACTCAGTGGGTCGTTCGTCGTTGTCAACGGCGACCGCGTCATCGAACCGTCGATCGTTACTGACGTTCTCGAAGCGTCCGAAGAAGATGACGCGGCGACACTCGCGGTTCTCGAACGGCCAGTTGAAAGCCGCTACGGTGCAGTCGTTATGCGCGGGTCGACCATCGTTGAGTTGATCGAAAAGCCCGATGATGAGTATCGGCTCGTCAACGGGGGCGTATACGTGTTCGATGAACGGATCTTCGATGCACTCGCAGAAACGCCGCGCCAGAACGGGAGCCTTCTGTTGACCGATGCAGTCGATCTACTAATTTACGAGGCGACAGTTCGAGGTGTCCGAACCGAAGGACTGTGGTCTGATGCAACATACCCGTGGGATCTGCTCTCTGTTTCGCGTGCACTACTTGAACACGAACTCGTTGACGGTCCACAGCACGAATCAGGCGTGTGGGTCGCAGACAGCGCAATCGTACACGACGACGCGACACTCCAGTCGCCGGTCGTTATTGGACCAGACTGCGAACTGGGACCAGGAGCGGTGATCGGACCCAACGTCGCGCTGGGTCGAAATGTAACGGTTGGGGCGAACTCGACTGTCGAGTCGAGCGTCATCGACACCGACACACGGATTGGTGCGGGTAGTACACTGCTCGATTGTGTGACCGGACAGGATGTCGATCTCGGAGCCGGGACAGTCGTTCCTGGTGGCCCAGCCGACGTCCAAATCAACGAGAGCCTCTTCCGTGATGAGCGGCTTGGAGCAGTGTTCGCCGACAGAGTTCGTTCTGGCGGCGGGGTCCGCTGTAAACCAGGGGCACTCGTCGGTACGAACGCCCGACTCGGAACTGGAGTCGTCGTCGATGGTCACGTTCCCGAACGCGCGGAGGTAGTACGATAATGTGTGGAATTATTGGATGTGCTGGCTGTGATGGAGAGACACTCGATACGCTGATGCACGGGCTTTCGAAGCTCGAATACCGAGGCTACGATTCAGCTGGCGTTGCGCTCTCGAATCACTCACTCAGCGTTGAACGAAAGGCGGGCAAACTCGATGCACTGAGAGATGCACTCTCGAATTCGAGTTTGAACGGAAACGGAAACGGAAATGAGAGCGTGATCGGTGACGGGTCTGGCGTGACGACTGCGGGCGACCCCGGAAACGATGCCCACGCGCCAGTCGGGATCGGCCACACTCGCTGGAGTACACACGGTCCGCCGACGGACGACAACGCCCACCCGCACCGAGATTGTACGGGTCGCGTTGCAGTCGTTCACAACGGAATCATCGAGAACTACCAGGAACTGCGTGATGATCTCTCCGAGGCAGGACACGAGTTCAAAAGCGACACGGACACAGAGGTCGTCCCGCACCTGATCGAATCGGCTCTCGACTCGGGAATACCGCCGGAATCAGCTGTTCTCTCTGCTGTCTCGAAGCTCGAAGGGAGTTATGCGATTGCAGCTGTCATCGCTGGCGTTGATCAGGTGTTCGCCGCACGGAACGACTCGCCGCTCGTGCTTGGTGTTGGAGACGACGAATACTTCCTCGCGAGCGACGTTCCTGCGTTCCGCGAGTTCACTGATAAGGTCGTCTACCTCGACGACGGCGAGTTCGCAATCATCAACGATGACGGATGGCGAGTGACCGACATCGATGGTGAGCCAGTAGAGAAGTCGGTGAGCACTGTCGAGTGGGATCCCGAAGAAACTGGAAAAAGTGGGTACGACCACTACATGCTCAAGGAGATCCACGAGCAACCGCGTGCGCTGCGTCAGTGTCTCCAGAGTCGTGTTGATGAACTCGGTGGACAGGTGACGCTCGAAGAGCTCGGCGATATAAACCCATCTTCGGTCCAGTTCGTCGCCTGTGGAACCTCATATCACGCTGCCCTCTACGGCGCGCAGTTGCTCCAGTCGGTTGGCATTCCTGCGCAGGCGTTCATCGCAAGCGAGTACGCGACGAGCGTTCCTCCGATCGGCGACAACCTCGTTATCGGTGTCACGCAGAGTGGTGAAACCGCAGACACATTGAGCGCGCTGCGGGAAGCCCGCCGCCGCGGTGCACGTACGCTCGCCGTCACGAACGTCGTCGGATCGACAGCAGCCCGTGAATGTGACGACGTGCTTTATATCCGCGCTGGACCGGAGATCGGTGTCGCCGCAACCAAAACGTTCGCCTCACAGCTGGTCACACTCTCGCTGTTGACGCTCCAGTTGGACGGAGAGGAGGACAACCGTGAGGCGATCGCCGGACTTCGGGATCTTCCGAGCAACGTTCAGGCCATCCTCGACGACACGAAAGCAAAAGAAATCGCAGAGGAGTACCACGACTCTGATGCGTACTTCTTCATCGGACGAGGGTTACACTACCCTGTCGCACTCGAAGGGGCACTGAAGTTCAAAGAGATCAGCTACGAGCACGCAGAAGGCTTCCCAGCGGGTGAACTCAAACACGGTCCGCTGGCGCTCGTGACCGACAACACGCCGGTGTTTGCTGTCGTCACTGGAGACGGTGAGCAGGCCCGAAAGACGATCGGCAACGTCAAAGAAGTCGAAGCACGTGATGCGCCCGTCATCGCCGTCACGGACGGCGTCTCAGATGTTGAACGCTACGCCGACCACGTTCTGCGCATCCCTGAATGCACACCCCGGACTGCGGCAGTGCTTGCAAACGTCCAGCTCCAACTCGTCTCCTACCACGCCGCAGCACAACTCGGGCGACCGATCGACAAACCACGGAACCTCGCAAAGAGCGTGACAGTCGAGTAAGAAGATATCAGTCTCCCGCGTTCGCTCGTACTAATCACGTTTTCACTACTGTGTCGGCTGAGAGAGGAGGATCTGACTGCGCTGCTATAATCTACGGAGTGTTTTGGCTACCGTGGCTATCATATCAAGAATTCCACCGGCATCGAGAGCAGAATTCGAAGTTGCACTACGGTCAGACTTAGACTCAGACGTAGACGTAGAATCTGTCTTCTCGACGTTCGGTCCTTCTGTTCGAGGGCAGCCAACAGTTGGGTCGTCTGGTATGGTCGGCCCGTACTGATTGTTCGGTCCCACGTCCACTCGTTGGAATGGATCATCGATTCCTTGCCGGACAGCCTCTCCGCGAGCGCCTGTCGGTTCTCGTTCGTGTGCAAACCAGTTCCAGTCGATGACGGACCGTTCCTCGGGAATCCCCCGAATATCGACTGCTTCTTGGGGTCGATCGAGCGTGTCTTCAGTGTACGCGAACGTGTTGTGGTGGATAGACAGCGCTTTCCCCGCAAGGAGCGGGTCATCACAGGAGATATTCTCGGAGAGACGGTGCATATCGAAGGCGTGTGAGATAGGATTCGGGCCAATGAGATTGTACTGCGCCTCATAGCCGTTCGTCGCGTAGCCGAATCCAGTGACAGCGTGCCGATTCGCATCGAAATACGTGTGTTCAATCCGGCTGTAGCCGTCGTAGAGTTCGATCCCGTATCCGAGCGTCTCCATTCGGTTGTGGTGAATCGCATTGTGATGGGCGTACCCTTCCGTCGCGTACTCCCGTGCTCCGAAGGCGATGGCAGCGTGCGGCCACCCGAATAGTTCACAGTTGTCGACCTCCGCTGTGTCGCCAAAGAGGTGAAGTCCGCAGCTGTAAGCCTCCTCTTTCTCGTCGAACTCCTCGCGCGGATCGAAGTAGTCCGTTCGCGGTCCGCGGAGCCGCAAGCCCGTAACACGGACACTGTCGGCCCGCGAGCGAATGAACCAGCGAGGACTGGCGTCGGTGTACACCAACCCGCCATCAGAACCATCGCGTCCCCGTCCCGAAGCGAGCGTGACTCCCTCTTGTAATGGTATGTTCGCTTCACCCGTGAGATCGATCTCCGCGTCGTCAGCGATGTAGACGATCGTGTTCGCGGATGCCGTATCGAGTGCCGCGAGCAACGCGGCCCGCGAATCGACGATCGTATCGGCTCGTTCCGGCTCGATATACCGATCGTACCCGTCGCCACCACCAACAACTGGACTGGCGTTCGTCATCGCGTTCGAAGTGTTCCCGGCCACTCGATTACGTTCGTCGTAACCGACCGTAAACGTGTGTACACAGACGTGCTGTTCTTGGTCGCCGGAAGACGGGCAAGCGATGAGATCGACGGATTGTGAGGTGAGATGAAACGCCCTAAAGTGACGTCAATACATGAAGATTATCGAAGCCAATAGACAAGGATGAGGCTGATGCCAACCACAAGCGAGACAGCGACGAGAGTGGAATCATCCGTCACGGGCAACTGCCTCTTTTCGTCCGATACGTCGCTTTTCGCGTGAATTCGGGTTTGGGATGCTTCAGCGTCGGTCATCTCCCACGTGGCCGTATCTCCCTCCACGCGATCGGCAGACGAGTTCAGAATTTCGCCCGGCATTGTCAGCGTGTATCGAACGGGAACCGTAAGGGAATCTGGCCCAGATGCGGCGTCGGATGCTTCGAATGTCCGATCCGTATAGATCACTCTCCCGTTTCGTTTTGTGACCGAGATCAAACTGTTGTTGGCTGGTGTATAGTCCTCAAGACGAATCGTTACGGTCACATTCCTGCCATTGACTGACTCCGAGTACTCGATATTCCCCACGCGAGTTCGGTTTATTTCCGACATCGATTTATTCATTATATATTCTTCCGTCGAAGAGTAGCCCTCACTCCGCGCTCCACGCTGAATATATGAGTACGCGTTCGTACTGATGTTCAGTCGCATCTCGTACGACGAGATCGTTCCATCTTCATCAACGGACGAATCAACTGAGATTGGAATCGTGAGACAGCCACTCAGAGAAACCAACGAAACAAGAAGGACACAAATCCCGATCCACCGACCAGTAGGTCCCCGTACCATCAGCCATCTGTTGAGAGATGAATTATAAATATCTAATCGTTTTTAGAGACGGTGACTGTTCTAGTATACCAGCCGGGGGTAACGGTCTTGATAGATTTCAGTGTAGCCGCGATCGATCGCCGAGTCGTGTCTGTTTCGATGAGAAGTCAAGGGGGCTAAGTGGTTCCGTCGCCCGGTGTGAGATATGCAGGGAACGGGGCCGCCAGCGAAGATGGCCGCGAATCGGGACGACCTCACCCCGATGATGAGTCAGTACTTCGAGCTCTGTACCGAGTTCGACGACTCACTCGTGTTGTTTCAAGTCGGAGATTTCTACGAGACGTTCTGTGAAGCTGCAGAGATCTCCTCGCGCACGCTCGAAATCACGCTCACCAAACGCGAGGATTCCTCAGGAACGTATCCGATGGCGGGGATTCCGATCGATAATGCGGCCTCGTACATCGAAACGCTGCTCGATGCTGGCTACCGGGTTGCTATCGCTGATCAGGTACAAGATCCATCAGAGGCATCCGGTGTGGTCGACCGGGCGGTTACACGCGTCGTGACACCGGGGACGGTGCTTGAAGATGAACTGCTCGCCGCCGGAACGAACAACTACCTCGCGTGTCTGATCACTGCGGACGAGAAAAGAGCGGGCAAAAAGGGTAATACGAGTGGAAACGCCACTGCCGTCGCATTTCTCGATATCTCGACTGGCGAGTTCCGCGTTACGAGCGGTGACAGCGTGGTCATACAGGACGAACTCGATCGGCTCGCACCATCAGAGGTGATCACTGCCGACGGATCGACAGTCGGAGCTGAGTTCACCGTCGATGGGATGCAGACGTCGTTCCGAACGGAGGCGTTCGATCCTGATGTGGCCCGTGAACGCGTTGCATCGTACGTCTCCAATCCCGAAGCGGTGCTCGAATCAGAGATCGAAATCCGCGCTTGTGGTGCCCTGCTCGCGTACGCAGAGTACACCCAAGGAGTCGATGCGGGTGGGATCGACTACATCGCCCGGATCACACGCTACTCTCCTCGGGAGTCGATGCGTCTCGATGCGACTGCGCTTCGATCGCTCGAGATTTTCGAGAACCGAGACGGCGGCGATGAGCACACGCTACTGGGCGTTCTCGATCAAACATCGTGTGCGCTCGGACGGCGGACGCTCACTCACTGGCTGCGCCGACCGCTCGTCAATCAGGCGGAGATCGAGCGACGACACGACGCTGTCGAGGAGTTCGTCTCACGGTCACTCGTTCGAGAGGAGGCGCGCGATCTCCTCCGTGATGTGTACGACATCGAGCGGCTCATCACTCGTGTTTCGCGTGGTCGGGCGAACGCCCGTGATCTCCGCTCGCTCAAAGAGACACTCGATGTCGTTCCCGAACTGAAAGCGGCGCTTGCGAGCATCGAGTGTGCCCCACTCACAGAACGACGCGAGATGCTAGACGAACTCGCCGACATCCGCGGACTCATCGGTCGGGCTATCCAGGCCGAGCCTCCCATCGAAGTGACCGAAGGAGGTGTCATTCAGGAGGGATACGACGACGATCTCGACGCGTTACGTGCGACCGAACGCGACGGACGCGAGTGGGTGGCCGATCTCGAAGCGCACGAGCGCGAACGTACCGGAATCGGTTCGCTGAACGTCGGCTACAACGAGGTCCACGGCTACTACATTGAGGTCACAAATCCCAATCTCGACCGGGTTCCCGACGACTACACGCGCAGGCAGACCCTAAAGAACTCAGAGCGCTTCTACACGCCAGATCTCAAACGACGCGAGGACGAAATCCTTGGGGCAGCCGAGCGTGCTGACGAACGAGAGTACCAGCTCTTCACCGAGGTTCGTGATGAGGTCGCTGCTGCAGCAGAGCGCGTCCAGCAGGTCGCGTCGGTGCTCGCAGATCTCGATGTGCTCGCAACGCTTGCACATATCGCTGCAGAGCGCGATTACACGCGACCGACACTGGGCGGGACAGGAATACACATTGACGCCGGTCGTCACCCTGTCGTCGAAACGACCGAGGAGATGTTCGTTCCCAACGACACCGATCTCACCGACGAGCGTCTCGCCGTCATTACCGGCCCGAACATGAGCGGAAAATCAACGTACATGCGTCAGGCCGCTCTCATCGTTCTTCTCGCACAGATCGGGAGCTTTGTCCCTGCCGACGCGGCCACCCTTCCAGTCGTTGACCGTGTCTTCACCCGCGTCGGTGCGAGCGATGACATCGCGGGGGGACGCTCGACGTTCATGCGCGAAATGGCAGAGCTATCCGAGATACTCCACAATGCGACCGATCGATCACTTGTCTTGCTCGACGAGGTCGGTCGGGGAACGAGCACAGCCGACGGGCGCGCCATCGCGTGGGCAGTCACGGAGTTCATCCACGACGAGATCGGTGCAACGACGCTGTTTGCAACCCACTATCACGAGCTGACGGCTATCGCAGACAGTCGATCGGACATACTGAACCTCCATTTCACCGTCGATCGGAGCAACGGAGAAATGACGTTTCTCCACACCGTCGTTGGAGGGGCGTCCTCGGCCTCCTACGGCGTCGACGTTGCACAACTCGCGGGCGTTCCTGTCCCGGTCATCGAGCGATCGCGTGCGCTGCTTGAGGACGGGCTCCCGAGCACAACAAAGCCAGACGAGCAGACGAACGGCCACTCAACGGCTGACAGCGATTCGTCGATGACTTCTGCGTCGGTCGCTCACTCTCCGCCGTCATCTACTCACGAGAATGGCCGCGGTAGTGATTTCTTGCTCGATCTCGAAGAGACTATTCGAGATCTCTCGATCGCAGATATGACACCACTCGAAGCCCTCACGACGCTCAACGACATCCAGCAACGGATTGATGACCGCGAGCGACGGAGCGATGACCGTTAGAACGCTCGATACCGAAACAATCGAACGCATTGCCGCGGGCGAAGTCGTTACTCGTCCGGCGAGTGCTGTGGCCGAACTCATCGAGAATGCGCTCGATGCGGGTGCAACTCGGATCGAGATCACTGCAGAGAACGGTGGACTCGACCGAATCCGTGTCGAGGACGACGGACACGGTATGAACGAAGCAGACGCTACGCTCGCCGTCCAGCACCACACGACGAGCAAGATCGAGGACGCAACGGATGTCGAACACGTCGAAACGCTCGGGTTTCGCGGTGAAGCCCTCCCGAGCATCGCAGCGGTTGCTCGCCTCGAACTGACGACGAAAACAGCTGATACGATCGCTGGAACACGTGTTACTGTCGAAGATGGTGAAACGTCGGTCGAGACTGCTGGCCGCGGTGTCGGAACGACCGTCGAGGCGAGCGATCTTTTTTCGAGTCTTCCAGTGCGACGAGAGTCGCTCGGATCGCCATCACAGGAGTTCGCGCGAATGAGCCAGCTGGTCTCACACTATGCCCTTACGCGGCCAACGGTGCGCTTTCGCCTCACGCACAACGACCGCACCGTCGTCTCAACACCCGGAACCGGGCGTACTGATGCCGTTCTCGCAGTCTACGACCGATCGACCGCCGGACAGAGCACCGAATTCGAGTTCGCGTTCGAAGCTGAGAGCGAGGCGACAGTCCACGTTCGGGGATTGCTCGTCTACCCCGCTGTGACGCGATCGAAGCCAACACACGTCTACACAGCTGTCAATGGTCGTCCGGTTGGGAACACGATGATGCGGAACGCAGCACTCGCGGGCTACGGAAGCCTCCTTCCCTCGGATCGGTATCCGATCGCCATCGTTTCGGTTTCACTCGCTCCCGAGGCCGTGGACGTGAACGTCCACCCTGCCAAGGAGACGGTTCGATTCGTTGACGACGAGTGGGTGGCGACAGCTGTCGAGCGAGGCGTCTCTGATGCGCTCTCTGGGACCGACCTCTCCCGACAGGCTGAGTTCGACTTCGATGCTCCGATCACAGAAAAAAGCAGCACGTCAGCGTTCGATGACGTATCCGTCATCGGGCAGTTTCGGGGACTGTACCTGCTCTGTGACGCTGGTGACGAGTTGCTCGTTGTCGATCAGCACGCAGCTCACGAACGTGTTAACTACGAGCGTCTTCAGGAACTCGCGGCCGATGAGATCAGTTCGGTTTCACTCGATCCGTCGCCGACGCTCTCGCTCACAGCAGCCGAAGCGGCAACGATCGAGGCACACCGCGATGCCATCGAGTCATTGGGATTCCAACTCGAAGCATTCGGAACCAATACGTACAGAGCGACAGCGATGCCGGCGCCACTCGGCCGTGTGGCCGACAGCGAAGCGGTCCACGACGTGCTCGATACGTTTCTCGCAGACGATACCCCATCCCCAACCGACCCGCGCGATGCGCTGCTCGCTGATCTCGCGTGCCATCCGTCGTTTCGAGCCGGTGATGAACTTTCGCGCTCTGAAGCGACCGCTCTCGTCGAACAGTTGGGTGCCTGTGAACAGTCGTTCTCCTGCCCGCACGGGCGTCCAACAGTACTCTCAATCGGAGAGTCGATGCTCGCGCGGAGTTTCGACCGACAGAATACACGCTTTGGATAACCGTCGTTTCCACAGGAGTGAGAGCACACGAATCCCCGTGAGTCTCTTCGTTGCAGTCGCTCTGTATGGTTTAGATATCCGATCGATTGACCCGCTGGATCGTGAGACTCGCGCTTGATTGGAGCGTCGTGTGGTCGGAAAACGCGACGGATTGGTTCTCTTCGAGTGTGCTATATCGTTCTGTTGCGCCGTCAAATCATGGCGTTGACTCCGCAATGGAGATCATCTGACCGTACTCCGAATCCCCCGAACAAACGCATTAGCCATCGAGTTTTACAGCACTGCCGGTCAGCGCCATGTGTAAGAAGACGATACCGAAGCCAATCGGAGCGAGTACAGCGATAAAAAGTCCACCCAACCCTCTTCCAACATTCAGGACACCGATGTTGTACAGTTGCCAGCCCATGAATCCGCTGAGGAGCAGACACGAAAGGGCAATGATTCCCGAAAATAGCCGCACAGAGGGAGTAAGATCGCTCACGGCCACTCGATTATGGTGTTCCTCGGAAGATCAGTTCCGTTTTCGATGTCGAGATGCCGTCCCACGATCCCAACGGATCCGAAATCGATACCAAGGACAGTGGCGGGAGTCGTTGTGAGCGACAGGTGGACGAACAGTTGAAAGACAGAGAGCGGACGCTCCAACGACCGAGAGCACCGAGTAATCGTGTACCGATGCGCTCTCGCATTCCTTATCGGTGGATCGTTACAGATTCGATCAGTACGTCGTCCACTGGTCGGTCCTGTGCAGCCGTTTCGACCGATCCAATCTCGTTGACGACATCCATTCCGTCCACGACTTCACCGAACACCGAATGCCGGCCATCAAGATGGGGCTGTGCGTCGAGTGTGATGAAAAACTGCGATCCGTTGGTGTTCGGACCGGAGTTGGCCATCGACAGTGTTCCTGGACCATCGTGAGACAGATCGTCGTGGAACTCATCGTCGAACTGATACCCGGGACCACCGCGTCCGGTGCCGGTCGGGTCCCCGCCCTGAATCATGAATCCATCAATGACGCGATGAACGAGAACGTCGTCGTACAGCGGCTCGTTCTGCTTTGTTTCGTCCGTCTCGGGATCGGTCCACTCCTTGCTCCCAGTGGCAAGTCCAATGAAGTTCTCGACGGTGCGCGGTACACGCTCTTCGAACAGTTCGACCTCGATATCACCGTGGTTCGTGTGGATCCGCGCGTTTGGATTGTCGCTCATACATTTAAATCGTCTCCTGGTAGGCTGAAAAGGGTGCCGATCAGCGGTCTGTGGTTCGATTGATGGGTTACACGGTTGATGAGCACTCAGCTCCCCGTGAGTGCTTCTTCGTATCCGTATCGCACGTTGTTGTAGAGAATGACTACGATAGCGACGAGAATTCGAATCATGATGAGCAGACTGCCGAGCTCGACGAGATTGACGACAAGATCCAGTTCGGCGATTCTGATCAGAACAATCTCAGAAGTGAGAGTGCCAGCGAACCACAACGCGAATGCGATCCAGAACGCTTCATCGCGCAAAAGGAGGGTAGTGAGTGTCGAGAGGACCATATATTTTCAATACGTGCTTTCGAATATATTTTTTCTGGGTCCGCGTGAGGTTCGTTGCGCAGTTCAGAATGCTTCGAGTGCTTCGAGCGTCTCGGCTGCGCGTCCGTCGTCGATAGCATCACGCGCCAGTGCTAACCCGTCCTCAATCGTTGCTGCGTCTTCGCGGGCGTAGATGCGGAGTGCAGCATTGAGCGCGATCGCATCAGCAAAGCTGTCCTCACGGTCACCAGTCAGAACCTCTCGGGTGATCTGTGCCGAGGCTGTGGGAACGTCCTCGACAGCGAGATCATCGCTCGTCATGTCCATCCCGTACTCTGCGGTTTCGATCTCGAAGTCATCGAGGTCGCCGTCGGTCGAAACGGCCACCTTCGTCGATCCGGGTCGGACGTCGTCGTAGCCCTCCATTCCTTGGAACATGACGACTCGTCGGATGTCATAACGTTCGCTCTCCGCGAACGTATCGATGATGCGCTTGGCGTAGGGGAGGTGATAGAAGCTCCCGAGGTGAACGGTTGCGTCTGCGGGGTTCGCGAGCGTCTCGATCGTGTTAACGAACGTCCGGACGCCCATCTGATCACGACGGTCGAAGAGATCGTGGACAGCCGGGTTGACGTTCGGTTGGTAGTAGAACCCGAATCCAATCTCGTCGGTCATAGCTGCGCTCTCCTCTGGAGCGAGATCAGTCCGAACGCCGAGTTCATCGAGCACGTGTTTGTACGCCCACGACTTTTGTGTTGGAACGTGATCGCCGCTGTGAGCGACAACGGGCGTCCCTGCGGCAGCGGCAACAACACCGGCACCGACACCGAGAAGCGCAGATCGACTCTTTCCGTCGTAGTTCGCGCCACAATCGACGGGATCACAGTCGGGGGAAGCGAACTCAACCGATTCCTCCGCCATCACGTCGATATACGCGGCGAGTTCTTCCGGTGTGTTGCGCTTCCACCGGTTCGCTAGCCAGAACGCCCCGAGTGTCGTTGGGTCTGGGGCACCCGCAAGGATGCGTTGGAACGCCTCCATTGCCTGTTCACGGGTCATATCGTCCGCGGACTTGTGTCCCGATCCGACGACCTCGGTCATGAGTCGCTTCAGCGGCCACTCACCGAATGTCTGTGCTGTCTCGACCATGTCCAGAATTCGGGCCTACCGTGCTAAAAACGTCCCGTTCGTCCCGAAACGTTGTGGATAGTCTCGGGTGCAAAGTGAGGTTACGAGCAAAATCTACGACTGTGGATCAGACGAGATCAGTGCGTTCGAACCGCCAGTAGCCCATTGCGAGCGGTACCATTGCCCAAAATAGCAGCACAAAGATTCCAAACAGTTGAACCGTTAGGTTTCCGGGATACCCGATCGATGAATCGGCCAGACTGGCGACGAACTCGCTGTTCTGTACGAAGTTATCCATCGGATTGACTCGCTGGGCGTAGAGGTACCACGTTGACCACGTGTTTGGGTCGAGTGGATCGATCCCCGCGGTTGAGGCACTTCCTGTAGATATCAGCGCCGCCAGCGGCAGCGCGACGCTTCTCCAGATTCCGAATGGACCAAGGATCATAAACAGACCCAACAGACTGGCAATTGCTTGCAACCGCGAGGTGACCGCCGCCGAGACCCCGACCGTCACCGCAGTCCACACTGTTCCATAGAATAGGACGTAACTCACCATCACGACGAACACGACGAGGGGGAGCGTCCCGTAAGCGATGGCAACGACAGCACCGAGTGCAAGCAACCCGATAGAGAGCACGGCCGCAACGAGCGCCACTCGTCCGAGTAGTTTGCCGACGATGACATCTCGCCGGACGATCGGATGACCGAACAACACTCGAAGACTTCCCGACTCGCGCTCCCCGACAACTGCTCGATATGCAGCGATTATGGTCAGCGGTGCGATGAAATTCTGGAAGACAAGCGGAAAGAACGCAATGGCGTCGGTAGCGTTGTCGAGGATCGGGCTATCCGTCAAGCCGTAGAAACTCGGAACGGTCACAACGAGTAACACCAATGTGAGACCCCAGAGGAGCTTCGAGCGGGCAGCGTCCTCGAACTCTTTTTTCGCGATAGTTAGCATCGGCGTCGCTGTCATGGTTTGCCCTCTCTCGCACCAGTTTTGTTCGTATGCTCGACGAAGATATCCTCCAGAGCGGTTCGTTCGACATCGATATCGATCACTGACGCTCCTGCTCGCTCAATCTCCGAGATGACCGTTGCCTTAATCTTAGAATTCGAACATCCGATACGGAGCGTTGTGCCGTTAATTGTTACATCAGTAACGTCATCGATACCCCTAATATTAGACGTATCAGGTACTTCGTCAACGGAGATAACAAGAGTAGATGTCGTCCCGGATGCTGCACACAGTTCATCAACTGTATCGACAGCGACGAGAGTACCTTCGTTCATGATACCGACGCGATCGCAGACTGCCTCAACCTGCTCCAAAATATGGCTGGAGAAGAATACGGTCGTGCCACGGTCTGTCTCCTCGCGGACAATCTGGCGCATCAGCCGAGCACCGTTCGGATCAAGGCCACTGGACGGCTCATCGAGGATGAGCAGATCGGGCTGGCCAACGAGTGCCATTCCCAGTGCAAGGCGCTGGCGCATTCCTTTCGAGAACTCACCGACTGTCTGATTCTCGCTGTCGGTGAGCCCGACTCGCTTCAGAACTGTGTCCGGGTCGTCGCTACTATCTTCCAATTCTACCGCGAATTGGATGTGTTTACGGGCGGTCAGCCGGTCATAGAGATGATAGCCTTCCGGAAGGATGCCGATATGCTCACGAACAAGACGTGGCTCGCTGTGAGGCTCATGCCCGAGAATCGATATCTCGCCTGAAGTGGGTCGAATAAAGTCGAGGAGCATATTGATGGTAGTAGACTTCCCTGCTCCATTCGGACCGAGAAAGCCGAATACTTCACCTTCGTTGACCTCTAGGTTCACGTCGTGGACCGCTGTCAGATCTCCAAATCGTTTCTTTAGCCGATTCGTTCTTATTACACTCATATTAACACACCTCCCGAGTGTATCGTAATGGTTTAAAATCTATCGTAAATCAAAGAATTCAATGAAGTCTGAATAGCCAAAGAGCTATCAACAGCATCCAGAGACGCTCATGTGTGCCATCCGATCGATTTCGAAATGCTACTCGTAGTCGAACAGCCGTAAGCGATACGAGAGACGGCGGAGAAGCTCAACTCGATCATGGCCGAGCTTCGACGCATCACGACGTATCCGATCAAAGCTCTCGATCCGTTCGACAGGGAAACGGGACAGATCACCGACGGGGGAGTGATCGAAGACGATCGTGAGTACGCTATCCTTGACCGATCGGCGGACGAATCCTACGACCCGGACACTGCATCCGTCTCCGGAAACGGCGATTACATCAACGGAAAGCGGACTGCTGCGGTTCACCGACTGCGTTCGACGTTCGACCCAGAAGCGCGCACTCTCATGATTCGAATTCAGGATGAGACAGACGCGCACACGTTCGATCTCGACGACAGAACGGAGCTGAATGCGTGGCTGACCGACTACTTCGGTCGACCAGTGAGTGTTCGTCGGGATGCGAGTGGCCATCACGATCTCCGCAAACGCGACATCTCGGGACCGTCGGTCATCAGCACTGCGACGCTCCGTGAAGTCGCTTCGTGGTTTCCGGAGATCGAGATAGACAGCATTCGTCGTCGGTTTCGCGCAAATCTCGAAATTGGGGGCGTCCCCCCATTCTGGGAGGACCGGCTTGTTGCCGACCACGGTGAGGCTGTTGCCTTTCGCGTCGGTGATGTGCGATTCGAAGGCGTCGAACCGTGCAAACGGTGTGTTGTTCCGCTACGCGATCCCGACACCGGAGAAAAGAACGACGACGTTCGGCAGACGTTCATAGAAAAGCGCAGAGAAACTCGGCCCGAGTGGCTTGACAGTGACCGCTTCGACAGTGATTTTCGACTGATGACAGTAACGAACATCCCGACACGTGATTGGGGGAAAACGCTGCGAGTGGGAGACTCCGTCGAGATCATCGGAACGCACTCATACTCCTCCTAAGTCGTATCCGATCGATTCACGACGGCTACAAAAGAACGACTGGGAAACGTTAAATATTTTTGACATACTCCTGCTGAGCTCCTTGATTGAAAAGCGAAATCGACCCTCAAAGGTCACAAATTGAATGAATCACTCGATCGACGGGTACTACGCGTTTTGTGCCTGCTCCTCTGGTTGTGCGCCAACCGAATCGAGTTGTTCCGTGATAAGCCCGTTCACGTGCTCAGGATTCGGCACGTTGACGAGTGTGAGATCGGTCCCGCCAGTTCCGGCCGTATCGACCCGAATGCTGCCGTACGATAGGAAGCGCTCGGGAAGTGATTGAGAATAGGAAGTGTTCTGGATTCGATCGAGTCGGATGTTGATCACATTCCGCGAGAGGATCCCCGTCTTTTTGTACACCTCCTCGCTTGTAAGCACATACTGAATGCTCTGGTGACGAAAGTACGTTATTGCGATCATCACAAAACCGATCCCCACGGGAGCGATCGAGATGATTCGTAGCACATCACTGGATAGTATGATCCCTCCAAGACCGAGTCCGATGACGATGAGTCCAGTGACGACTGTCCCCCAAGCTGACCGCAGACTCGGATGATCGCTCCAAATGAGTTGCTCGTCAGCAGTCAAGGTGACCCACGAAGGCACATCTACGTTTCCCGGCATATGCTGGGATATGTTACGCAGGAACTTGTCAGTATCCCTTAGCAGAAGACCAAGCTATGTTTTTGATCTCCTGTCGGGAAGGCTGTTTACAAAAATACTGATTGAACGCATTGTTGACAATACTATAACACAATTTCAGAAGCAATAGTGTGTCATAATATGAGCCACAGCAGCAGAGATGGGTAGACACGCCACATTCTACGAACAGATACGTTCGTCTGAAACCGACAGACGGTAAACGCCGACCGTACTACGAATAACAATGAGCGTACTGGAGGATGATTGGCGAAAGACCCTCGACGAGGTCGACGCCGAACTCATCGATGGGTTCCAGAGCGGTATCCCAGTCGAGCGTCGACCGTTTCGTGCGGTCGGGGCTGCGCTCGGCGTGACCGAAGCCGAGGCGTTGTCTCGGATTGAACGCCTCCGTAATCAAGGCATTTTTCGTCGATTTGGTGCGGTGTTGAATCCTCCGGTTATCGGAAGTTCGACGCTCGCAGCGGTGAAAGCCCCCGAAGAACAGTTCGACGAAATTGCTGTGGCGATCAACGACTACCAGCAGGTGAACCACAACTACCGACGAGACCACGAGTGGAATATGTGGTTCGTTGTTACCGCAGGGACTCGCAAGACACGCGATCGTATCCTCGGAGAGATCGAACAGCTAACAGGCAGCGTGCTCAATCTCCCGATGCTGACCGATTACTACATTAATCTCGAATTTCCCGTTGTAAACTCAGATCGGTTCGCACGCGAGAACCACACGGAGACGACAGTAGACGCCACACGAATCAGTGAAGCGGCGACTGCAGATCTCTCAGATCTCGATCGGCGGCTCCTGCTCGCAATACAAGACGGACTCCCGCTTTCTTTGACACCGTATCAAGACGTCGCAAACGCGATCAATGCAGACACCGAGACAGTCACAACCGCCATCGATCGTCTGCTCGATAGGGGCTGTATCAAGCGCATTGGCTGTGTCGTCAATCACGTCGTCACCGGTTTCGATAACAACTGTATGGTCGTCTGGGATATACCTGAAACAGAACTCGATGCCCGCGGCGAACGCGTCGGGGAAATTCCGTACGTGACGCTGTGCTATCATCGGCCACGGCGACCAGAACTGGGTTGGTCATACACGCTCTTTACGATGATTCACGGGCGAGATGCCGATGCTGTCGATGAGACCGTTGACGAGCTTGCACGCGAACATCTCCCCTATCCACACGAGCGTCTCTACTCGACTGAAACGCTGAAACAAACCGGCGCGCGCTACGAAGATCTCGTCAGCACGTAAATTCTCAAAAAGACACGCTTCTCAGATAGAGACGGATTGAAAGTAAGAGACGCCCATAAGCCGTGTCGTATCGCGCTGTACTATTGTTTTACGTGCCTCATCGCCCGATAATGACGAGCATCGGACCGACAAAGACGAGCCCAATACCAACGAACTTGTAGGTGACGTCGTTACCCATCAAGCTGAGCGGCAAGCTCATAAAGAGGAGACCGAATGTGACGACGTGAAGTCCAGTGATGGTCTTGCTCCGGAGCGGAAGGGTACCGAGCAGTCCGAGTACGAACACGAGCACAAGCACCTGACCGATATTGTACTGGAGCAGGAAATTGTCGATTACCTGTAGTGGGAGCGCGAACATCCTTACATCCCATTCACGACGGTGCGGATTTCAAGGTTCCGTTACTCGGCGCAAGAATGAGATACCAACGCACACTCACACGTTAGTACCGACTTGAGAAATCGATCGGTCGTAGCAACAGATACCACAGCGCGAATATTGTGAGTCCGTACCCGAAAATCCACATGAGTTCTCCGGATCCGGGCGGTCCGATTCGATCGAGCAGGTACACCATCAAGCCCGACATGACGATCCCGATCGCAGCGATGGCTCCACCGACCACGAACATCCTCGAAAGACCACCCGATTCATCAGTAGTGGTTTCAGAGTCAGTATCACCAGTAGTGTCGATATCGGAGCCTGTGTCTGCACTATCGTCGAGATCGACAGTAGTGTCGGTGTCCATGTCCCTGTCCCCGTTCGATTGTCCCATATTCGCCGTTCACTCTCCGGGAGTGTGAACCCCTCGGTTGGAGATCGTTCTGTATCGGCCAGTTCTTCGAGAAGAGCGCCTACATCGTCCAGTTTAGACGCTTCCTCACTCGTTACCGTCCAGAATACCAGTGTGGTTGTACTGTCTTCTGTTGCGAGTGAAGCAGTAACGCTTTCACACAACAAGTCGTGTTAATTTCATGCCTTCGTCACGGGAAGCAGCATTCGATAGACGGACATGGTCGCCAGTGTGGGCGGGCTATGCGGCCTGTGCGTGGATGCTCGTGTTCGCCGCGATGAGCTTCTACTGGGCACTCGGCGGAACCGCCGGTCTTCAGACAGTCTCACTCGGGCAGGAGCGTGCAGGCGAGTCGTGGTTTACGTTGGTTCTTTGGCTCACCGGTCTTCTGAAAGTCATCGGCGGTCTGCTCGCGCTCGCGCTTGTTCGGCCGTGGGGGCAGCGAGTTCCTCGCATGCTGTTGCTCACTGCCGCGTGGGGGGTGAGCGCCCTGTTGCTTCTCCACGGTGTCGATTTCGTGATTCAGGGCGCGCTGACGAAGACTGGCGTCATCAGCGTCCCTACACTCACGGCGTGGACAGCGGTTCATTGGCAGACGTTCGTGTGGGGACCGTGGTTTGTACTCGGTGGGATCGCCTTCTGTGTGGCGAGTTGGAACTATCAGCGTCGGGCGTCTACGTGGCGTGCTGAGACGACGTGAGATCGGATTCGGTCTTCGGGATGTGAGCAAATGCTGCTCCAGCGAACGCAGCGACGGTAACGACGAGTGAAACCGGGACGAACAGCCCCAGCAAGGAGACAAGTGGGAAGAAAACAGTTTCCACACCGAGCGCTCCACCACTGAACAGCTCATAGAGTACTGTCACTCCATAGGCAATAACGAAAGGAATCAGCGTCCCAGCAGCAACTGCACCGAGAAACCGCTGATACTCACGTCTAAGCGCTATTCGTTGTCCAACGTAATAGCCGAATCCGACCGCGAGGACCATCATGAAGAGCAGTCCGATAACCTTCGTTCCGTTGGTGTACACCAGGGCTGTCTGTCCCAATGTGCCGAACGTCGGAAGCCAACTTGGAGAACCGTTACCAATCCATCTGTTCATGAAAATTTGTGGAACGTACTGAACGACGAGACTGAGGACTCCGATTACACTTGCGAGGACAGCGATACGTTTGTTATTCACACATGAGATAACTTCTATTTTATCATAAGTCTTGTTGAAAATGGCAGCGTCGCTGTCTGTAGCTATCAGTGGCGGATAGTGGCATCCAACCGGTGCTGCTGTCCACGGCGGTTTCAACGGTGCTGTTCATACACTCAGCGTCATCATCAGATTCGAGCAGCTGTGGGAATACGAGCACGCTTAAGCCGCTCTGTCTACACGTTCAGATATACAACACAATGCAACCACGGGAGCTCTCTGCCCACAGCGTATACCGGGCCGGACGTGGAATCGAGGAAGTCGCCCGCGAGCTTGGGATGGATCCCGACGAGCTAATTAAGCTCTCCTCGAACGAGAATCCACTCGGGCCGAGTCCGGCAGCGACTGATGCAATTCACGAATGCGCAGATCACGTCCACACCTACCCGAAAACTGCCCATTCTGACCTCATTGAGGCAATTGCTCGGGAGTGGGATGTCGAACCGAGACAGGTGTGGCTCGCCAACGGCGGGGATGGTGCGCTCGATTATCTCGCCCGCGCGTTTTTGGAACCGGGAGATCAGGTACTCGTTTCCGATCCCGGTTTCGCCTACTACGCGATGAGTGCCCGCTATCACCACGGCACTGTCGCAACGTACCCACTCCGGAAGAGTGATGACTTCGAACAGACCGCAGAGAACATTCTTGAGAGCTACGACGGCGATCGGATCGTCTGCGTTACCAGTCCGCACAACCCTTCGGGACGTGAACTTCCACGCGAGGAACTGCTCACGCTCGCTGATCGAACCGACGATTCGACGCTTGTCCTCGTCGATGAGGCGTACGGCGAGTTCTCCGACTCACCGAGCGCGATCGAGCTGCTTTCAGAGCGCGATGACATTGCTGTGCTCCGCACATTTTCGAAAGCGTACGGGCTAGCAGGACTACGGCTGGGCTATCTGGTCGCGCCCACGTCGTGGACAGATGCCTACGCTCGCGTGAACACGCCGTTTGCGGCGAGCGAGATCGCCTGCCGGGCCGGGAAAGCAGCGCTCGGTGACGACGCACACCTCGAAGAAACTAGTAAGTTGGTTGCGTGGTCGCGTGCGTACATGCACGAGCAGATTGACGCACGCACGTGGCCGAGTGCGGGTAATTTCATTCTCGTCGAAGTAGGTGATGCGGATGCGGTTGCAACAGCGAGTCAGGAACACGGTGTGATTATTCGTGATTGTACGAGCTTTGGACTCCCCGAGTGCGTTCGGATCACGTGTGGGACACGAGAACAGACAAAACGCGCTGTCGAAGTTATAAACGAATGCATATGAGAGTCGCTGTCACCGGCACCCCAGGAACGGGAAAGACGACGGCGACAGAACGGCTTACAGGAGAGACAGTCATCCACCTCAACGATGTGATCCGCGAGGAAGGCTTGTATACGGAGCGGGACAGCGAACGAGACAGCCTTGTCGCCGATTTCGATGGGATCGAAGACTGGCTCGACGAACAGACGACGAGCCCGTTGGTCGTCGAATCGCACCTCGCTCACCACTTCGATGCTGACCGCGTCGTCGTCTTGCGCTGTCATCCCGAAATAATGCAAGAACGACTCCAAGAGCGTGGAGAACCCGACGCGAAGGCACACGAAAACGCGGAGGCAGAGGCACTCGATGTGATTCTCGCAGAGACGGTCGATCAGCACGGTGAGGATCACACCTACGAAATCGACACGACAGATCAGAACCCAGCAGCCGTCGCCCACGAGATCAAACATGTTATTTTGGGTGAGCGCGAACCGAGCGTCGGAGAGGTGAACTTCGTCGATTTCCTATGACGCTCGATCGTTTTCGACCCATTGCGGCGCGCGTTCTGAATCCCTTCGTCGACCTCTCGGTCCGTGCGGGACTGACGCCGAACACGGTGAGTATCGCTGCGGTCGGACTCGCGGTCGCTGCGGGGCTCGCGTTCGCGCTTGCGGGAGATGAGCCGTCACTCTATCTCTTCGGTGCTGTACTCGTGTTCCTCAATGGCTGGTTCGATCTGCTCGATGGAGCAATCGCGCGTCGACTCGACACCACCTCATCGGCCGGTGATCTCATAGATCACGTCCTCGATCGATACGCCGATATCGTCGTCATCGTCGGACTCGCGGCGGGCGTCGAGCGCTACGGAATCGGACTCGCGGCGGTCACAGGCGTGTTGATGACCTCGTATCTCGGGACACAAGCGCAAGCAGTCGGTCTCGATCGTGTCTACGGTGGTCTCGTGGGGCGTGCAGACCGACTCGCACTCATTGGAATCGGTGGCGTCCTCGCCGCATTCGTTCACGGTCGTGTTTATGGGATAACCATTATTGGCTGGCTGCTCGTTCTGTTTGCCATCGTTGGCCACCTGACAGCAATACAACGGTTCTACCACGCACTGCGCGCGCTCGATACGAACTGACAAGACGCGAAAACTGCAAGGCGTGTGGCGATATTTCGATGTATCGATGCAGTAGGCGGCGTATCATTTATACCCCCCCGTGGCAAAGCTTTGGTCATGCCTCAATGTGAGATGTGCGGTAAGGAGGTTCCCTCCCTGAAGGCAGTACGTATCGAGGGAGCGGAGATCGATGTTTGTGATGAGTGTGCGGATTTTGGAACTGAGATCCGTACAGAGTCACCCTCTAGCACGTCCACGAAGTACTCGACAGGTAGTAGTTCGGAAGGCTCAACATCCTCGGGGAGTTCTTCATCTTCATCTTCCGCTTCCACATCAAGCGGATCACGGCGTGATATGTTCGATGAGATGGAGGAAATTGCACAGGACTATCACGAACGCATTCGGAGCGCTCGTGAAGCATCCGGCCTCTCGCAAGAGGAGTTGGCCAAGCAGCTCAACGAGAAAGCGAGTCTGATTCGAAAACTTGAGCATGGTGATGTCCTTCCGAGCGACAACATACAGACGAAGCTCGAACGGAAGCTTGACATCTCGCTCGCTGAATCCGCCGACATGGACGACAGCGAGTGGGAGGGTGGCTCATCGACAGGGAGCTACACGCTCGGAGACGTGGTCCGGCGAAAAGACTGAGCGAGGGTGAAAAGCTATATCAGCTTCGGTGTGGGCCTTTCAGTATGTTCGTTGTCGTCAATCTCAAATCCTATGCGTGCGATCCGGTCGAGATCGCGTCCGCCGCAGCCGACGTAGCCGACGACGTGGATGCACGCATTGCAGTCGCTCCACAGACCGCGCATATCGAGCGGGTTGCATCGACAGGCGTTGAAACATGGGCACAGCACGTTGATTCCATCGAACACGGTAGCCACACGGGACAGTCGCTCGCCGAATCCGTCGCGGACGCGGGTGCGGTTGGGACGTTGCTCAACCACTCCGAGCGACGGCTGAAGCTTGCGGATATCGATGGTGGAATCCACGCGGCCAAGCGAGCTGGTCTCGAAACGGTCGTGTGCGCGAATAATCCGGCACAGATTGGAGCTGTCACAGCGCTCTCACCAGAGATGGTTGCTGTCGAACCACCGGAACTCATCGGAACGGGCACACCAGTCAGCCACGCTGATCCAGACATTGTCAGTGAAGCGGTACGCACGGCGAACGGCGTCGACGAGTCGGTACCAGTCCTCTGTGGTGCAGGTATCTCGACTGGCGACGATGTCGATGCGGCTGTCGAACTCGGAAGCGAAGGCGTACTGCTCGCCAGCGGTGTCGCAAAGGTGGATGACCCACGCGCAGTGCTCACGGATCTCGTAACGAACGAGTAACCACTCATATATTCGAGCCGACAGGCTCTTTTGGGGTTCGTTCTAATGGGTAGATAATGCGTATTCGTGACTGGCAGGACATACTGACCGACGTCGTGGAGTCGAGCGCGACCCCCGACGACTGGCGCGCTGTGGCGGGCAATCGTCAGCGCGGTGTTGGCGAGGATATGTACCTTGGCCATCCCGATGCGGGAGTCTTCCATCTCAAGACGTACGCGAAAAATCCATTCGAAGTCAAGGGTGTCGGTGGACGAGTCGCCCGGCGAATCGATGATGATCTCGATCCACTCTTTCCGACCACGGATACTGGGCGGTTCGGTGTTCAATCACCTATTGAGGACGAATCACAGGCCGAACAGACGGCCACCGAGCTCGAAGAGGTGATCAAGACCCACGCCGACGCGCCGACAACGCCTGATGCGCTGTTCGAAGACGTGATGGGCGCATTAGACAGTCCTGCCTACGGGCCGATAGAGTACGACCAGTACGACCGACCGGAACAGCTCGACGAACTCGGACACACGTTCGAAGAGGCAGAAGAGCTCCTCGAACGCGACTTCAAGGACATCATCGGCGATGATGGCGTCGATCGCGGCTTCCAATAATATCGCGAGAGAGCTAGTAGAGAGGGCACAACGCTGTGTATTCCGGTGACAGCCGCGTACCGTGAAGTCTTTTATTGGAGTAGGTAAGCCTATCAATCAGCCGAGTGTCTATTCGACATGGACGCTGAGGAAACCGTCCGTTCGTACTACGAAACCCTTCGCCGCGGCGAGTCACTGCCCCCTTACTTCGCCGAAACCGAAGCTATCGTTAAATTCGGCATCTCAGAGCGTCTCACAGGATTTGAAGAAGTTGCAGCGGGACTCAAAGAGCAGACTCGGACGACCAACAACTGGCAGATCGATAGCAAAGCCCTCCACGTGGTCGAGCGCGAGGCGTACGCGTGGTTTTCTGATGATGTCTTCATGGCGTGGACAGACACTGATCGACAGATCCGCTATGAGTTCGACAGTCGCTGGAGCGGAACACTCGAACGACACAATGATGCGTGGCACTTCGTCGAGATGCACGTCAGTACCCCGAGGGACCTCTGATGGTCAGTCCAACCAGCGATGCTGGCCATTTTGGTTCCCGGCTGAAGCTCTTTTTCGTCGTCCTCGTCGGCGTCTCTGCCGGGCTCATCACCCGTGTTGGGGATGCGACACTCCTCGAAAGCGCGCTGGTCGTCGTTTTGGGACTCGGAGTTGGAGTGGTCCTCGTCTGGATCGTCTTTCCGGGGAATAAGAATGGAAACGATCGGACGAGTGGAAGATGATGAGAATCTATCCCGAGACACAGCCTTCGGTTATATTTCTATTCTACACGAACCATTTGACCCAAAATGATTGTACTTTGGCATAGATAATAGACTATATGATTATATCATCTGAAAATGGAATATGCCCTCTAGTCATGCGATTCGCACTGCAGCAATAGCCGATACGGAGACAATGTTAGTCATTCACGTTGCTGCTATCATCGCTCACGGACCGTCTGAATACTCAGACAAACAGGTGGCAGCGTGGGCAGCGAAGACAGATGGAACTGATAGATATGTGAATGCCATTGAGGAATCTTCGACGGAACTCGTCGTCGCAGAGTCTGACGATCGAGTGGTTGGCTTTGGTGAACTTGACGTGGAAACTGGTGAGATCGAGGCACTTTTCGTAGATCCGCAGCGAGATGGGGAAGGTATCGGTTCATCGATCCTGAGTCACTTCGAGCAGCGACTTCGGAGCTATGGTTTCGAAGTGGCTCGGTTGCGTGCCGTACTCAATGCGACCGGATTCTACAAAAAGCATGGATACGATGCAATCGAGAGGGTGACTACACAGACAACCAACGACATTGACGTGGATTTTATCTGGATGGAGAAGTTGCTCTAACGCATACTCACTGACCCACCCCAACAGTCGATTTGACGACAAGTTCTTGCTGAGAGAATTGAAGATCGGTAGACGGTAGCCTCGTCTGTTTAATGTCTGCACTCATATGAGGACATAGATGTCAAATTTCCGAGGATGTCGTTCTTGGAGTCTCAACGTCCCGCGATCTTTACGACGCCTTTATGTTGTGAACTACCTCAAGCCGGTCGACGATTCTGGCTGTCGGTTCAATCGCCTGTTCGATGAGCGCGGCATTCTTGTACGCTTGGGGGGCTTCGTCCAGCGTCTCTCCGTTCACGGAGGTCGAGAAGATGTCTGACATCTGCTCGCGGAACGTATCGAGATCGAGTTCTCGGAACGCTTTCCGTCGGCTCATCACTCGTCCTGCTCCGTGGGGGGCTGAGAAGTTCCATTCAGGATTGGACTTACCTTCACAGATGAGCGTTCCATCGCGCATATTGAATGGAACGATGATCCGCTCGTCCTCGTAGGCGCGGGTCGCCCCTTTCCGAATCACCAGATCTCTGAAATCGATGTAGTTGTGGACGGATTCGATTTCATCGTTTGGCTCAGTCCCGAGGAGAGAGCAGATCTCACGAGCCATCTCTCGTCTGTTTTCCGAGGCGTACTGCTGTGCGAAGATCATATCGATGAAATAGCCGTGTGCTTCTTCGCCTTCGAGATAATCGAGGGTCTCGTTCCGATCTCGATCCGTGAGTCGCTCGTTCAGTTCGTCGATACGGCGTCCGATCTCTTCACCGTCGTACTCCTCGCGGATGCGTTCGATTTCGGCTTCGACGTCGACACCGCGCGTGTCCATGTGTTCGGTGGCGCGTTCTTGCCAGTAGTTAGCGGTGTTGTACCCGAGACCACGGCTCCCGCTATGAACAACGAGCCAGAGGTCGCCTGTCCGCTCGCTCCGCCCAAACTCGATGAAGTGATTGCCGCCGCCGAGCGTTCCAATGCTGTTGATTGCTCGTTTCTCACTAACGCCAACGCGCCGACAGAGATCGGTGAAATACTCCGTGTCGTAGCCATCGAACGCGATCTCCCGACCGTATCGCTGCTCGAAGCGTTCGACCGTCTCGGTCGCTCTGTCCCACGGAAATTCCGTGATACTGTACTCGCTGTTCGACCGGACTGACGAGCCCATCGGCACACGAGAACGAATCGCTTCGTCCAGTTCAGTGCCGGAAAGCGAAATGTCGGAACCGATGTTCACCGCGAAGAGTCCACAGCCGATATCGACACCGATGGTGTTCGGAACGACGCGGTCGCCGAGCGCCATCGTGAATCCGATAACGCTGCCTTTTCCCCAGTGAGCGTCGCTCATCACCCGAACCGAATTTTGGAACGCAGGGTGATCGACGAGTGTCTGAAGCTGCTCGTGGGCTGACTCCCCGAGCTGGTCCGCTTCGAGAAACACACGGGCCGTCGTGTGTTCGCCCTCGATATCAATCATACGGGGGGTACAAGACGGGCGGCCTAAACGTCGCCGGAACAGTGTCTTGATGAGTATATTTGACACGACATCCGTGTAGCTTTATGAATGCAGACCGAATAGTCGAACGATGACACGAGCAAGTGTCGTCGGAGCCGGAATGACGGCCTTCGGCGTTCACGAATCGACGCTGTCCGAGCTATTCGCAACAGCAGCGCTCGATGCGTACGATGACGCGGGCGTTGGTCCCGCAGACATCGACGCGTTTTACTTCGGGAACGCAATGGGTGGTCAAACCGAAAACGACACACACCTCGCCCCAAAGCTCGCCACGGAGGTGGGTATTGCCGGTGTTCCAGCACAGCGATTTGAGGACGCCTGTGCGACATCGGCGAGCGCGTTCAAGAACGCTGTACAAGCAGTCGACGCCGGTATTCACGACACAGTTCTCGTCGGCGGCGTCGAGCGATGTACCCCCGAAACAGGGAACGGAACCGGGGAGATGACCCGCATTTTCGCCTCTGCATCACATCGACAATACGAGCAACCAACCGGGCTGACGTTCCCCGGCGTGTTTGCCCTCATGACAAAACGGCACATGCACGTCTACGGGACAACAGAAGAGCAGTTGGCTCACGTCGCGGTGAAAAATCACAGAAACGGGACGTACAACCCACGAGCACACTTCGGCAGAGAAGCGACCGTCGAGGAGGTGCTCGATTCGCCGATCGTCGCCGACCCGTTCCGTCTCATGGACTGCTGTCCGTTTTCCGACGGGGCAGCAGCAGTCATTGTCACCAGTGACGATCTGGCCGACTCCTATGATGCACCAGTGGACGTCACTGGAGTGGGTCAAGCGACCGATCTCGTCCCATTGGGACTCAAATCGACGTTATACGCAACACAGGCCGCACGCGACGCCTCCGCGAAAGCCTACGAGCAGGCTGACATAACAGCTAACGACGTTGACTTTGCGGAAGTACACGACTGCTTTACCGGTGCGGAAGTGCTGGCAAGCGAGGCCATCGGCTTCTTCGAGGATGGAGAAGGAGGTCCAGCAGCCGCAGCCGGGAGAAGCGCGCTCGATGGCGATCGACCGATCAACCCGAGTGGCGGACTCAAGGCGAAAGGTCACCCGATCGGTGCGACCGGCACCGCCCAAATCGTCGAACTCACCGAACAACTCCGTGGTGATGTCGGTGAACGACAGATCGACGACGCGACGTGTGGACTCGCGCACAACCTCGGCGGAGACGCCGGAACAACTGTCATTTCCGTTATGGAGGTGCGCGGATGAGTCTCTCGTACAGCGAGTGGACAGAGGGACTTCGCACGGGTGCGCTCCTCGGAGTCTCGTGTTCTGATTGTACGACAACGTACGGGACGCCGGTTTCGGTCTGTCACGACTGCGGCGGTCGTTCGCTCCAATCGGTCGAACTGCCAGACGAAGGCATACTCCACTCGATAACACGAATTGCTGTTCCGCCAGTCGGCTTCGATGGTTCGTACTACGTTGGTATCGTCGAAGTGGAGAACGACCGCAACCGTGCCCGTCTTGCGGCACGGATCGAGAGCGACGAAGAACCCGAGATTGGAACGACAGTGGTGCTCACAGACGTTATTGAAGAAGACCCAAGCGGGTACGTAGCACCAGTGTTTGAAACGAGAGACGAACGCTAATCAGACGCCCATCCGGGCAAGCCATTTTTCGGCGTCGTCGAGTTCGCTATCGGTCGGGAGATTCTCTTTGCGTTCCCAGACGAGCGATGCGGTCTGTAGATCTTCTGCGTCAGCGACTGCATCGAAGAAATCCTTACCGCGCTCGTACTGCCGGCGTTTGCGACCGAGACCGAGCAAATGCCGCATGAGCTGCGTGAGCGGGTTCCCACCGCGACGACGCTCTTCGAGTTTCCTTCGGAGATCGTCATACTCGTCGTCGAACGTCCGGTCCATCAGCAGTTCAGCGTATCCCTCGACGGCCGTCATAGTGACGTCGACCTGTTTGAAATCAGCCCGGTCGAAACGCCCGGACGAGAGGTCGTCTACAACGTCTTCGAGACAGTCTTCGAGATGGTTAGCGAGCCACGGAGCACTCCCGAATTCAGCGGCGTGGGTGACTTCGTGAAACGCGATCCAGCGTCTGAACCGTGGCAGATCCACAGCCAGACGATCGGCAACGCGCTCGATGTTCGGGTTGACAAAGTACAATGCGTGGGCGTTACCCGTGTCAGGTGAGAGGAGAAGCGGATCGTACTGCCCAAGAACGTTGTTCGCAAGAAAGCTGATCGAAATCGCCATTGACCCCGTGTTGACTGACCGGACGACGCCTGGAAGAAACTCGACACCAGTATCTAGGTCGGCGAGAATACGCTCGAACGTCTCGATATTCGCATCGATCCAATGGTGCCGGTGTTGGACTTCGATCGTCTCCGGAAGGTCGAAATCGAGACCACCGACCGAACGGATCCGATCGCGGGCAGCACGAACGTCAGACTGATAGGACTCGACTTCGTCCGACGACAGATCGAGATCACCCGGAGCCGTCGCCGCTTTTGCAGACTCGGCCACCGCCGCCCAGTCAACTGGACCGGCACCTGACGCATCCGCGACGGCCCTGACAGCGCGGTAGAAATTCATGGTAGCTATACTAGACGAGAGCACTATGCAAAGGCCTTCCGACTACGCAAAAATGCTGGAAAATAATGTTCTGAGCGCTCAATAGAGCAACACAGTCATTGTGGGATAGAACGTCACCAGTGCCATCCTGCTGTACTCACGGAGGAGTCCGAGCACAGTTGAAGAACATTGGATGAAGACACGTGCCGGTCACACTTTGTTCTCGGCATCGATCAGAGAGATGCTGGTTCACGATTTATTGCTACTCGTGCTCCAAGACGTTCCGAGCAGTGACATATCGAGTGAAGCTTAAAGAGCGAGTGTGAGGGGAGTTGTCGTATGGAACTCATCAAAGCCACCGCTGAAGATCTTGATGCACTCGTCGACCGCTGGTACACGCTCGCACGCTCGATGGAGGCGTACGACGAACTGAACGAACTCGTCTATGCGGACGTTGACGAAGTTCCCGACGACGGCTTTCGGGACCATCTTGACGACGAGAACGTCACAGACTACCTCATCGTCAACGAGAGTGAGCCGATCGGCTTTGTCACACTCAGGAAGGGTCATCACGCATCTAGGCAGTACTCGCAGTATCTCCGCATCGTGAACCTCGCTATCGACGAAGGCTATCAGAGCCGGGGACACGGCACAGAAGTCGTCGAGCGTGTAAAAGCGATGGCTCGTGAGCAGGGGTGTGACCATCTCACGGTCTCCTGTGAGTGGGAGAACGAGAGTGCACGCCGATTCTACCGCGAGACGGGCTTCCAGCCAAAGCAGGTCGACTACGCACAGTCACTTGAGTAGGCATCGACAGAGTTGTTTCAATTTTTCCAGACAATATTAGATTGCAACCATTCAGTTAGCCGTTTACGAGAGCTCGTCTGTGGATGAATCGAGCGGGCCGATCAGACTAGTCGAATAGCGGTAAGTCGAAAATACAAGCGACAGATGAAAACCATCGGAGAATGAAGAGAGTCGATCAAGAATTCAGACGCTTGCTCCAGTCGGAGACGGTTCGGTGTTCTTCCATCGTCTCATGAGGACGGTCAGCACCACGAGAAAGGAGAGACCGATGATCGCTCGGATTCCGCCACGATCCTCACCCTCGCTGGAATCCGTTTCGGCATCCGTATCAATCACTAGTTCAGCATCTTCGTCATCGTCTTCATCTTCGTCTCCGTCCCCTCCGAACGTTCGCTTGAGGAGGACGATCAGAGCGAGCAGTGTGAGCAGGAGAACTCCGCCGAGTCCGGCGATGAGTTTCATGCTCGGGCCTGATGATTCTGTTTCAGTTGGTGCCCCATCGGACCGTGCGCGACCGCCAAACGGCGCGTTGAATGTCGAGTCGTCGATTTCCATCCTGAAAACAGTGATATCAACCATACCAATAGTTGGTGCGGTACGACTATAGAAATTTGCCTGCACATCGCACTGCTTGAAGAAAGTATCGTGGTGTTCATCTTCGTACGTCACGACGCTTTCGCATGAACGAGCGACAGCGGACGTTTCTCGATGATTTATTGCAGACTGCGTCTCCGTCTGGGTTCGAGCACGCTGGCCAGCGTGTTTGGGTGGAGTACGTCGAGCAGTTTGCAGACGATGTTCGGATGGACGCGTACGGAAATGCGGTTGCAGTCTATCAAGGAGGAGCCAGCAACGTAGAGATTGCGTTCGCTGGTCACGCTGACGAAATCGGATTCATGATCCGTGACATTACCGACGACGGATTCTTGAAGCTCACAAGTGTCGGTGGGTCGGATAAAACCGTTTCCAGAGGTCAACACGTCACTGTTCACGCCGATACGCCTGTCCATGGTGTCATCGGGCAGACGGCGATTCACCTGCGAGATTCTGACGAAGCGGCTGTCGCAGATATCAGCGAACAGCACGTCGATATTGGGGTTGACTCACGAGAGATGGCCGAGGAACTCGTCGAAATCGGCGACCCGATTACGTTTACAAATGAAACTGCTTCGTTGCAAGGAACGCGGCTGTCGGCTCGTGGGATGGACAACCGTATCGGTGTGTGGGCGGCCGCAGAAGGCCTGCGACGGGCAGCAGAGCGCAACGCAGACGCGACAATATACGCTGTTTCGACCGTACAAGAGGAAATCGGTCTGCAAGGCGCACAGATGGTCGGATTCGGACTGACACCAGATATGTTCATCGTCATTGACGTCACGCACGCGACTGACTCTCCTGGAATACCGGGGGAGAAGCACAACAGCGTCGAACTCGGGGAGGGACCTGTGATCGCCCGTGGAAGCGCGAACCATCCACAACTCGTCGATACCGTCAGACGCATCGCCGCAGGAGAGGGAATCGACGTGCAACTCCAAGCCGCCAGTAGCTCGACCGGTACGGACGCAGACGCCTTCTACACCTCCCGTAGCGGTGTTCCGTCGCTAAGTATCGGGCTGCCTAACCGGTATATGCATACCCCGGTCGAAGTCATCGACACTGACGATCTCGATGTGCTTGCAGATCTCCTTGGGATCGTTGGAGCCGAAGCAGATGGGTTCGAACTTCGACCATGAGTGGCAGATCACGATTGGTAGAACAACACACACCATCTCCTGATCGATCGTACCCGGTGCGCTTAAGACACAGGAACGAGGGAAAATGAATATGGCTGGCCGACCGCTTGATGTGCTGGAAGAATCACTCGGGACTGTGGTGACGATTAATCTGAAAGGTGGGGAAGTGTACACTGGTGAACTAGCCGGATACGACCAGCACATGAACCTCGTCATCGAAGAGGACGAAGACACAACCGTTATACGCGGTGATAACGTCGTTTCAATCAACCCATGACTGGAGCGGGAACCCCGAGCCAGGGAAAGAAGAATAAGACGACGCACGTGAAGTGTCGAAGATGTGGGAAGAAGTCGTACCACGTTAAGAAGAAAGTGTGTTCGGCGTGCGGGTTTGGAAAATCTGCCAAGCGTCGCGAGTACGCGTGGCAATCCAAGGCTGGCGAATAATGCACGAAAAATGCGGTGTTACCGGACTTTCACTTGTTGATCGGGACGCCGCTCGCCCAATTTATTACGCACTGTACGCTCTTCAGCATCGCGGTCAGGAATCGGCGGGGATCGTTACACACGATGGCTTTCAGCAGTACGATCACGTCGAGATGGGACTTGTTGGCGATGCTTTCACCGAGGAAGATCTCGATGGACTGCATGGAAGCGTTGGTATCGGACACGTTCGGTATCCGACGTCTGGAAGCGTCGACGCGTGCTGTGCACAGCCATTTTCAGTGTCGTTCAAGAGTGGATCACTCGGTCTCTCGCACAACGGCAATCTCATTAATGCAAACGAAGTTCGAGATGAGCTTGCCGGGCAAGGACACGCATTCACGTCCGATGGAGATACCGAAGTTATCGCACACGATCTCGCGCGGAATCTCTTAGACGGCGACCTCATCCACGCTGTTAAGAAGACGATGAACAGACTCCACGGATCGTACTCGCTGACGATTATGCACGATGATATCGTCGTTGGCGTCCGCGATCCGGAGGGGAATCGGCCACTCTGTCTCGGCAAGCTCGAAGATGGATACGTGCTGACGAGCGAAAGTTCCGCCATCGACACGCTTGATGGCGAACTAATCCGTGATGTTCGTCCTGGTGAACTGATCCGGCTCGAACCCGACGGGACGGGATACGAGTCGTACCAGCTCAGTGAGCGCGAGAACAGCGCCCACTGTTTCTTCGAACACGTCTATTTCGCCCGTCCTGATTCGGTCATTGATGGCACGTTGGTTTACGAGAGCCGTCGTGAACTGGGTCGTCAACTCTGGGAAGAATCCGGTGTCGAGACGGACGTCGTGATGCCTGTTCCGGACTCTGGCCGGGCGTTTGCGAGCGGATACGCTGAGGTCGCATCGGGTGTTGAATTCGCCGAAGGCCTGATGAAAAACCGCTATGTTGGCCGGACGTTCATCATGCCCACACAGGATGCTCGAGAGCAGGCAGTGCGCTTGAAACTCAATCCAATCAAAAGTACTGTCGAAGGAAAGACGGTTACGCTCATCGATGACAGTATCGTCCGTGGGACCACCTCGACGCAGCTGGTTGATCTCCTGCGAGGGGCTGGTGCCGAAGAGGTACACATGCGTATCGGTGCACCGCCGATTATCGCCCCCTGCTACATGGGGATCGATATGGCGAGCCGTTCGGAACTCATCGCGGCAAACCGGGATGTCGAAGAGATCCGCGAAGTGATCGGTGCAGATAGTCTCGCGTATCTCTCGATCGACGCCGTTGCGCAGGCACTCGATATCTCGAAGGACGATCTTTGTCTTGGCTGTGTCACGGGAGCGTATCCGTACGATATCCCTGACGAACCGACCGATCGGGACGTAACTCGTCCGGGAATCGGAGACGAATCGGTCCCAGCAGCCGATTGATCACAGAAGTATATTGTGATACTTCTGGAAAGAAAATCGTAGGGATTGACTTGAAACACCCAGAAAAATGATGTACGAGGGACGTTCATGGCCGACTGTGCCATTTACGCCCTTCCACTTTGGTCCCGGACTCTTGGTTGGCGTTCCGCTCAGACGACGCCTTGACCCCGTGACGTTTCTCGTTGCGAACGTGCTGGTTGACGTGCGAGCGACGCTCGTTTTCTTCAATATACGCTCTGGTCCATTACACGGGCCACTTCACACGTATCTTGGCGCCCTCGGACTCGCTGTTATTCTTACAGGGAGTGTTCTCGTGGTTACACAGAGGATTCCAAACACCACTCAGTGGACTGGATACCGGCCAGCATCGGTGACAGCCGTCGCGCTGGCAAGCGTCGCAGGAACGTGGCTCCACGTTACACTCGATGCGATCCTGTACTCCGACATGCAACCGCTCTATCCCGTCCTCGGAAATCCGCTGTACGGCCTTACAGGAACACTCACTATCTACGGCGCGTGTACGCTTGCACTCTTTCTCGGAGCGATTGCGAGCGTCCCACCCCTCTGGAGACGGTGGCGAGCGAGCAGTGCGTAACGCGATTGACTAATTCCCCTAAAGCGCCGACCGAGACAGCACGAAGCCGTAAGCCGAGCTATTGGTACTTGAAATCTCATCAGTCCCACAACGAATGAGAGAATTACGGCAAACATGTCCCTTGGAATGATTGAGACATCTTCCAAACCATACTTATATTGCCACTATTTACAGTGCATAAACATATTCTCAGATACACATATGATGTCGGAAATAAACTGTTGCGAAGTGAGGTCGTGGAGACCGAGGGTATGGAGAGCGCGCGAGGCCGGCGATAGCGAGGTCAACGGTTATACTAGTGACACAGCGACACAAAGTATGAAAATTTTACTTTGCCAATAATTATATTTGCGTTTTATTGTAACTAAATTGTGTGATTAATCGGTTTGTTCGACATGGATCTACAAGACTTATACCACAGTAGAAAGCTAACGAAGGTCATGGAGACCGGTCGGTCACAAGAACGAGTAACCTCGGCATTGAGCACACTCAACGCCGTGTATGACTCGTTTTCCGTCCACCAGACGTCGATGAGTGTTGACCGGGACACGTACGAACATGTTGCTCAACACTGTGAACGCGGTGTCATTGAGGCCGATGTCAAGGTCCGTCACGACAAAGGGGTTCTCGTTCTCGAAACAGACGGCGTCAGACGGATGCCTCACGGGCCTATTGAAGCCGGCGACGAATCGATCGAGGCTGGTGCCCGGCGTCTTGTGAAGGATCTCACCGGCGTCACGTGTGACATCATCGATCTCGCGAGCGCCAACATCGTTGGCATCCACGATACATCGGGTCCGGACCGGGAGCCGGTGTATCGTCTTTCTGCGCTGTTCGAGGCGATCTACAAGACTGGTGAACTCGACGAGTGTGCCACGTGGCACACAACGAAGCCTCCGTTAGTCACTCATTGTGAACGATAACTAGATGACGCCCGTTGCGATTGCGGCTTCTCGGGCTGCTGCTTCACTGACGCCGTTTCCGAGGATGGTGTACCGATCTCGAATTTCGTGAGCCGTCGTCATCGCTTCGAGTAGATCTTCGGTCGTGTGACCGAGCGCTTCGGCGGTGGTCGGTGCGCCGATGCTCGCAAGTGCGTCACGAACAGCGCGCCATTCCCCATCCTGGCCCGAGTGGAGGTACTCCGTGGTGATGCTTGCAACACCGACCTGATGTCCGTGCAGAGCCGTCTCGGGAGCGATGCGGTCGAGTTGATGGGAGATGAGATGCTCTGCGCCGCTCGCCGGACGCGAAGAGTCGGCAATACTCATCGCAACACCCGACGACACGAGCGCTTTCATCACGATCCATGCCGACTCTTCGAGACCCTTCTTGATCGAATCCGCATTTCCAACGAGCATCTCGGCGGTCATACGCGAAAGCGCGCCTGCGTATTCGGAGTATTCGACGTTCTTCAGTCGGTGAGCGAGCTGCCAGTCTCTGACAGCGGTGTGATTGCTGATGATGTCTGCACAGCCAGCAGTAATGAACCGCCACGGTGCACTGGCGATGATAGTCGTATCAGCGATCACCACCAGTGGAGGATCAGCGGCGACGCTGTGTCGTGTATCACCTTGTGGAATCGACCCACGACCGCTGACGATACCGTCGTGGCTCGCTGTCGTTGGAATTGAGACGAACCCGACACCGATATCATCAGCCGCCATTTTGGCGACATCGATGACAGTTCCTCCACCGACACCAAGAAGAAAATCGACCGATTCGGTCTCCGCCCGATCGATGACGCGCTCGACAGACGCGAATTTCGCTTCGTCGATGAGTTCTATCGGTGGATCGTATTCGAGCTGCTTTGCGATTCGCTCTGCTGCGATCGTTTTCGGCGTCGAGCTCGTCACAATGAGTGGCACACCGTCGAGATGAAGATCAGAGAGTGCTGTTGCCGTCTCCTCAATGACACCGTGACCGATAACGACGTTGCGCGGCAGGCGAATCCAAGCGCGCTTATCGAACATACAGACGCGAGTCCTTCAGCGGATATATACTGTCGGTTACGTGTTCACGAACGTACCGAGTCGGCAGCTGATACGGATCGCCAGTCCCATCATGGTTGTAGTATGACCGTCGCTGCTCACAGGCCGACAAACAAAGGGCGTATCAGACTCGATGATGTACGAATAGCAATCAAATGTCTCGTCGAGATCAGTACTACAACAAGGCGAAACAACAGGGCTACCGTTCGCGGGCCGCGTACAAGCTCAAGCAGCTCGATGATACAGCCAATCTCATCGACGAGCACGCCACGGTTGTCGACCTCGGGGCAGCCCCCGGAGGCTGGCTTCAGGTTGCACACGAGCTTGCCGGTGATGAGGGGACGGTCATCGGCGTTGATCGTCAGCGCATCAAGCCGATTGACGGATGTGAGACGATTAAGGGTGATATGACCGACGCGGAAACGAGAGAACGGCTACACGAGCGGATCGGAAAGGCAGACGTCGTCCTCTCGGATATGGCACCGAACATGTCTGGTGAGTACTCACTCGATCACGCCCGATCGATTCATCTCGCTCGACAGGCGTTCGAAACCGCCCTTGCTGTGCTCGCACCAGATGGCGCGTTTGTGGTGAAGGTGTTTGATGGACCAGATCTTTCGAAGTTCCGCTCGGACATCGAGGGCGAGTTCCAGTACGTCCGTGCCGTCCGACCAGACGCCTCTCGAGATGAATCCTCTGAGCTGTATCTCGTCGGAAAGGGACGGCTCACCGCACCGGTCCAGGTTGGCGACGAACTCGACGTTGAGATTGTCGACACCGGCCACGAAGGCGATGGTATCGCAAAAGTCGACGGATACACGCTCTTTGTTCCGGACACTGAAGTAGGCGAGACGGTCCGAACACGTATCGACGATGTGAAGCCAAACTTCGGCTTCGGAGAACGAATGGAGTGACCGACGCGCTGCATCAAACTCCGAACTCGATCCAGCTAGACGCATCCGATACAACCGAACAGCAACGGAGTTAAACGAGAATCCAACGTCAACAAAATAGGAAAGGAATTGCTATTAGATGATAGAAAATAAAACGCTAACATGTATAAATTACAGTCGTGATTGACGACAAATATGTACTGGTTTCGAAACAATATTGAAAGATAGTTTTGGAACGCCGAGTGATGTCGGTTGCAATGTTACTTCGACATATTCCGTTTGCCAGAGGCTCCAATCTCAGGGCGGTTCGACCGTACAAATCCCACGACAGCGTAGACGATCGGAGTATCGAGGATAGCGATGAGCAGTTTTAGCAAATATTGTCCGACGATGAGTTGGACGATGACAGCTGTCGGGAGGACCGAACCGGTGCCGAGGAACTGCGGTGCGAGCACGAACGCAATTCCAACGAAAATAACCGTGTCTATCAGCTGACTTGTGGCGGTCGAGCCGATGTTTCGCAACCAGAGTTGTGCGCCGTCGGTCGCTTCACGCAGCCGGTGGAAGATTATGACATCCCAATTCTGACTGACGAGATAGGCAATGAGACTTCCGAGGATGATGCTTGTGCTTGCACCGAGCACGCCTTTGAACGTCTCAGGATCGACAGCACTGCTCTGGGCCGCAGGTGCCCAGATCGTGCTCCAGACGAGCGCAAGCAGAACAAAGTTCATGAGAAAGCCAATGTTGACCATCACCTGCGCTGAACGCTTTCCGTAGAGCTCCGTGACGCAGTCTGAGGCGAAGAACGTGAGCGTGTAGGCGAGCGCTGCGCCGGGCACGACGACCTCGTTAGCGATGAGTGGAACTGACACTGGTAGCGTAAACGCCAGCAGCTTCGAGGCTGTCAGCTGTGCGGTCACCAACGCGGTGATGAACAACGCAATCAGCGCGAGTGCGGGGACTGGTATGACGCGATCCTGCCATCCATCGCTCTCGTATCTACTCATCGTCCTGTAACCTCCCGTGGCGCTCGTCGATCTCATCGAGCACATCGAGCGTCTTTCTGATCGATCCTCGGATGGCGTCACTCCGATTAACGAACTTTCCATTTTCACCGACGTGTTCGTCGAGATCGTCGAGCAACTCCTGTGGGATCTCCACGCTTATCTTGGGCATACTCGAATATTATCGTTCGAGTACGTGTGTTCGTCGGTTCGGACTATCTGAGTCATGAGACGGACCAGAAACCATTGCACAGGCGCTGGACCAACGCTACTGTGGGTTCTGAATCGCGCTTTACCCATCGAGCCCCCGAGAAGATACAACGAGTGCGCTTCAGAGAATCTGTACCGACGACCGCTCTGCTCTGTTCACGTATCGGTGTCGGATTCATCCAGCGCGTGCCACGACAGCCGTGGGTTTCTGGCCGCGCTTGCTTGATCGATCTGCCGCGCTGTGGTGCGCTGTGGTGCACTCTCGACCGTCTCCTCGCTTTCTGCTGCCACGGCGTTGAACGCGTGAGCAAGCTGGTCGAGCGTCCGCTGGTTCTCGATTTCGGTCGGTTCTGTCATCAGCGCTTCGTCCACGGCTTCGGGCCACTTCGTTGTCGGCGGGTGGACACCGTGATCGAGCATACGCTTTGCGACAGAGGCGGCGTCCATATCCGCGCTGGCGACGAATTCGTGGTGGAATGGATCGAACGGGATGTCGTATTCGATCTGGCTTGCGAGGTAGTTCGCGTTCAGCACGGCCTTTGCGCTCGCATCGGTCAGGCCAGCATCTCCGAGTCGGGCAATGTAGGCGTAGGTCTTGACGAGCACGAGCCAGTTGCCCTGATAACCGTGGACTCGCCCGATCGTGCGTTCGGGTGAAAACAGTTCGAACCCATCATCTGTCTGCTCGACACGCGGTTCGGGCAGAAATTCTTCGAGTTCGTCGACGACGCCGACGGGACCTGCGCCGGGACCACCACCACCGTGGGGCGTTGCAAACGTCTTGTGGACGTTATAGTGCATGACGTCAAAGCCCATGTCGCCTGGACGGGCACGTCCGAGTAGCGCGTTTAGGTTCGCACCGTCGTAGTAGAGCAACCCACCAGCGTCGTGGACGATGTCGGCGATTTCTGTGATGTCACGCTCGAACAGTCCGAGCGTGTTCGGGTTCGTAAGCATGAGCGCAGCGGTGTCATCGCTCACAGCAGCCGACAGCGCATCCAGATCGACGCGGCCGTCTTCGGCACTAGGGAGACTCACCACGTCGTAGCCCGCTAACGCCGCGGTTGCGAAGTTCGTGCCGTGGGCGCTGTCCGGAACGAGGACCTCGTTTCTGTCGTTTCCGTGTGCCTCGTGGTATGCTTTGGCGACGAGGATACCAGTGAACTCACCCGCCGCACCGGCCGGTGGTTGGAGCGTGACGGCGTCCATCCCGCCGATTCGTTCGAGATACTCCTGCAGTCGGTACATGAGTTCGAGCGTCCCCTGTACGCTATCGGAGGATCGGTCGGGGTGAACGGCTCCGGCAGGGAGTGCAGCCACGTCCTCGGTGAACGACGGATTGTACTTCATCGTACAGGAGCCGAGCGGAAACGGACCATTTTCGATCCCATAGTTCATTTCAGAGAGCCGGGTGTAGTGTCGTGCGAGCTCTGGCTCGGAGAGAGCGGGGAGTGAGAGCGACTCACGCGTAAGGTCCGCTGGGAGTTCGGACTCGGTGGACTCGACAGCAACGTCCTCCGATCGCTTCTCCGTGAGGAGTGGCTCATAGCAGTCGTCTCCGTTCGTCCAGCGTGCTTGGTCGTACTTCATGCGATTACCTCCAGTGTCTCAACGAATTCATCGCGCGCAGCGGCGTTCGTTTCGGTCGTACACACCTGTAGCATGTGGTCATCGATGGCGTGGACAGCGAAGCCGTGTTTTTCGAGCGCTGCTGTAATCTCAGCTGCCTTCCGGTCAGTCCGAACGACGAACTCGCGGAAGTGGTGGCGGTCGTGAATCGGGGCGTCGATGCCGTCGATCGCGTCCAACCGCGCAGCTAGCTCTCTCGCGCTCCGGACACAGTCGTTTGCGAGATCGAGTAAGCCGTCGGGACCGAGCGATGCGACACACATCGCGGTTCGGAGCGCGACCCACGCTTGGTTCGTACAGATGTTACTCGTCGCACGCTCTCGACGGATGTGCTGTTCGCGGGTCTGTAGTGTGAGAGTGTACGCGCGCCGTTCCGTCGCGTCCTCGCTCACTCCAACGAGTCGGCCAGGGACCTGACGCAAAAACGCCTCGCGGCAGGCGAACAGACCGAGACCCATCCCGTAGCTCATCGGAAGTCCGAGCGATCCCGCTTCTCCGACAACGACATCGACGCCAACGCTCGCTGGTTCCTGCAACAGCGCGAGCGCGACGATGTCGGAGCCAAGGCAGAATAATGCGTCGTGCGCGTGCGCGAGGTCCCCAATTTCTTCGAGATGCTCCTCTATTGTGCCCCGAACGGTCGGAGTTTCGGCGTACAACAACGCTATGTCCTCGTTCATCCGTTGTTCGAGGGTGTTTAGATCGACGTTTCCGTCGTCCATCGGGTAGGACTCGACCGTCAGGTCGGTGCCAGCAACGTAGTTTTCGAGGACAGCACGACGGTTATGGTGGAGGAGTTCGGGCACCAGCACCGTCTTTCCCGTGGTCTGTCGAACTCGGTCGGCGAGTGTCGCCGCCTCACCGAGCGCGGTGGCTGCGTCGTACATCGAGCAGTTTGCTACGGGGAGACCAGTCAGCTCGACGAGCATCGACTGATACTCGAATAATGCCTGCAAGAACCCTTGCGCGACTTCGGGTTGATACTGGGTGTAGCTCGTGAGGAACTCAGACCGATCTGCGAGATGATCGACCCACGACGGCACGTAGTGGTCGTAGTGGCCTCGGCCGAGAAACTCCGTCAGATCGGCATTCCTATCGAGTAGTGCATCGGTCTCGGCGATCACAGACTGTTCTGACTGTTGGGGAATGTCGAATTCGCCCTCAAACAGTACCTCCTCCGGGATGTCGAACAAGTCCTCTTCGCTGTCTGCCCCGATGGCATCGAGCATGAATGCCGTTTCATCAGGCGTATGCGGCGCGAAGGGACTGCCAGTGTCGTTATTGCTCATGGTAAACGTAGATCGGTGGTCGTCCACGGCACAGCTAGTGGGAAAAATTTGCGAGCGCGAGCATATCAGACCCGCGATTCAGCCGTCCGATCTTGCAACACACTTTTCGATAAGATCCGTGCTGAATTGTTGTGGTTGTTCGTCTGGATAGTACCGCAGTCTCTGATCGTATCAGCATCTCTCGCCTGAACAGGTCTGTCTCTTTTAGTGAGCTACGTTGCTGGGTACTCTGTATCCTGTCTTTGATGCCTCGAACGGTGTCCATCGAAGACGTTTGCCCCAGTCAGCTCTATCTCAGCAGCGCGAAGGTGGGTGCTGTCATCGAATGGTTCGATTTCGATCATCCAGATCCGATTGTGCTTCCGGTACGTGACTACGACGGTGACCCGTATCTGACTGATGGTCACACGCGTGCATTCGTCGCCTCTCTTGCGGGAAACGAGAAACTACGAGTGACGCGAGATGAGACCTCTTTCGAACGAACCGACCTACAAGTCTATCACGAGTGTCTCAGTTGGTGTTCGAGCGCGGGGATCACGACCATCAGTGATCTCGCCGGGCGGGTCCTGAGTCCGAAAGCGTACGAGAAGCAGTGGATCGAACGCTGTCATCGAGTGGCCGAACAATTCGAGTGAGAATTCACAATGTTGTGAGCAACAGTCGAAGGAGGATCGACAGCGGAACATCATGGAGGTCGGGAACGTTAATACACGTGCAAGTGGTTATTACAACCATGTTCGATGAGGAGGATTTACACGAAATTCGAGCGTCTCACGAGGAATGGCAAGCGGAAACCCTCGATCCGGCGCTCGATGCTCACGGCGAACGCAGGGATCGGTTCGCTACGGTGTCGAACCACGAAGTAGATCGCCTGTATACCCCTGCGGATATCTCCAATCTCGATTATGAGGACGATCTCGGATACCCCGGCGAGCCACCGTACACCCGTGGACCGTATCCGACGATGTACCGAGGGCGCACGTGGACGATGCGTCAGTTCGCCGGATTCGGCACTGCAGAGGAGACCAACGAGCGCTTTCACTACCTCATTGAGGAAGGACAGACCGGACTCTCGACTGCGTTCGACATGCCGAGCCTGATGGGGATCGACTCGGACGATCCGATGAGCCAAGGAGAGGTCGGCAAAGAGGGTGTTGCGGTCGATACGCTTCGGGATATGGAGATCCTCTTCGACGGTATCGACCTCGATACTGTCTCGACATCGTTTACGATCAACCCGAGTGCGATCGTCATCTACGCGATGTATCTCGCGCTGGCAGACCAACAGGGAGTTCCGCGCGAACAGGTCCGTGGGACGCTCCAGAACGATATGCTGAAGGAGTTCATCGCACAGAAAGAGTGGGTCATCCCACCGAAGCCGAGTGTCGACATCGTCACGGATGTGGTCGAATACGCGACCGAGAACACGCCGAAATTCTACCCGGTTTCAGTCTCGGGCTATCATATCCGCGAAGCTGGTTCGACGGCCGCACAGGAACTCGCGTTCACGCTCGCGGACGGCTTTGCGTACGTTGAAGCTGCTCTCGAACGGGGATTGGACGTAGACAGCGTTGCGCCACAGCTCTCGTTCTTTTTCAACTCGCACAACTCTGTGTTCGAAGAGGTTGCAAAGTTCCGCGCCGCTCGGCGCATCTACGAGCGTGTGATGACAGAGCGCTACGGAGCCGAAAGCGGTGCCGCCCGGCGACTGAAGTTCCACACCCAGACAGCTGGGCAGTCACTGACGGCCCAACAGCCGCTCAACAACATCATCCGAGTGACGCTGCAGGCGGCGGCAGCCGTTATGGGTGGCACACAGAGTCTTCACACCAACAGCTACGACGAGGCGCTTGCACTACCGAGCGAGGAGGCAGTCCGCGTCGCACTGCGCACACAACAGATCATTGCTGATGAATCCGGATTGGCTGATATCGTCGATCCGCTTGGTGGAAGCTACGCCATCGAGACGCTCACTGATGAGATGGAATCTGAGGTGATGTCCTACATCGATGAGATCGAAGAGATGGGCGACGGATCGATCCACGACGGCGTCCTCCGAGGCATCGACGAGGGCTATTTCCACCGCGAGATTCAGGACTCGGCCTACGAGTACCAAGAACGCGTCGATGCAGAGGAAGAGACCGTCGTCGGCGTCAACAAGCACACTATGGAAGAAGATACGAGACCGGAACTTCTCCACGTCGGCGAAAAATCCGCGACACGACAGATCGAACGACTCGAACAAGTGAAAGAACAACGCGATGACGAAGCCGTCGCAGAGACACTCACAGCACTCGAAGAAGCGATCCTCGCTGGTAAAAACACTGTCCCGTACGTCATCGACGCCGTGAAAGCCTACGCCACAATGGGCGAAATAATGCAGGTCTACGAAGCAGAACACGGGAGCTATACCGAGACGATTAGCGTAACCTGAGATAGCCCACCACAGAAGCAGTGAGTGGGCCGACACACTGCAACCGACACAAGCAGTCAGGGAGTCGTTCGGACTGGTACAGAACGACGCTATCGTTCGAATGGTAGGCCTCAGATATGAGGAAAGTGTTGGACAGTAATAAAATCTCTTTTAATTAATTATGTATTATAACTTGTATGTTGTGAGATTTTATACACATTTACTGTAATAAAACTATATAATAGTTTATTGTCGTTAATGCTATGTGGTGGGTGTTCATATGACCTAGCGAGATGAGCAACGAGGAACAAGAACTGGAAGCTCGATTAGCTGATCAGGAATATTTCCGGCCCTCACCCGAGTTCGTCGGGCAGGCGAACGTGAGTGATCCAGCAATCTACGATCGATTCGATGATTTTCCGGCGGGTTTCGAAGAATACGCCGAATTATTGGACTGGGACAAACGCTGGGATGAGGTGTTAGACGCGAGCAACCCCCCGTTTTATGAGTGGTTCGTCGGCGGGGAGTTGAATGCCTCGTACAACTGCGTCGATCGACATCTCGACGAGCGCAAGAATCAAGCGGCACTGCGTTGGGAGGGCGAAGACGGCACACAGCGCACGCTCACCTACCAAGATCTCTACCGAGAGGTCAACGAGATGGCGGCCGCCTTACAATCAATCGGTGTTGAAGAAGACGACATCGTGACGATCCACCTTCCCATGGTGCCCGCCTTGCCGATCACGATGCTAGCGTGTGCTCGTCTTGGCGCCCCCCATTCGGTGGTGTTCGCGGGCTTTTCGGCCAGCGCGCTAGCCGAGCGAGTGCGTGATGCCGACTCCGAGTACATCATCACGATCGACGGCTACTACCGCCGAGACGAGTTGCTCGATCACATCCAGAAAACCGATCAGGCGCTCACAGAGGTCGAACACGACCCACAGGTACTGGCGTGGACCCGCCACGACGACGCTCGTCACGAGATCGACGAGGAGTATACGATGGTCGACGACTTACTGGCCGAGCACCGTCGTGAGGAGGTCGAGCCAGTCTCACGGGCGGCTGAGGATCCGCTGTTCTTGATGTACACCTCAGGGACGACAGGCAAGCCCAAGGGCTGTCAGCACCGGACAGGAGGATATCTCGCGTACGTGACGGGAACTTCGAAATACGTCGAGGATATCAAGCCTGAGGACACCTACTGGTGTTCGGCGGATATCGGCTGGATTACTGGGCACTCGTATATCGTGTATGGGCCGCTCGCGCTCGGAACGACGTCGCTCATGTACGAGGGTGCGCCGGATCATCCACACAAGGGACGCATCTGGGAGATCGCAGAGCGCTACGACGTGGATATCTTCCACACCTCTCCCACTGCCGTGCGGATGTTCATGAAATGGGGCGAAGAGTATCCCGAAGAGTACGACTTTGACTTCCGGCATATGACGACAGTTGGTGAACCGATCCAGCCCGAGGCGTGGCTGTGGTATTACACCCACATTGGCGATGAAAGCGCGGTGATCGTCGACACGTGGTGGCAGACCGAAACAGGCGGACACCTGATCACGAACCTCCCTGCGCTCCAAGACATGAAGCCCGGGAGTGCAGGTGTGCCTGCTCCAGGAATCGCTCCCGCACTCTACAACGATGCGGGCGAATCTCTCGAATCAGCGAACGGTCAAGCGGGTAATCTCGTGATCGAGAACCCATGGCCGGGAATGCTCCAGACGGTCTACGGTGACGACGAGCGATTCATCAATACCTACTGGGCGGACTTTTCGGAGACAGACTCTGATGACTGGCACGATTGGACGTACAAGGCAGGCGACGGCGCGGTCCACGCCCAAGATGGTTACTTCCGGGTGCTCGGGCGGTTAGATGACGTGATGAACGTGGCGGGGCACCGGCTGGGAACGATGGAGCTCGAATCAGCAGTCGCAGAAGTCGAAGCCGTGGCCGAGGCAGCGGTAGCCGCACGCGAGCACGCCGAGAAAGGGGAAGTTCCGGACGTCTACGTCACGCTGCGCGAAGGTCAGGAAGAAAGCGAGGAGGTACGCGAGGCGATCGTCGGGGCGATCGAAACGGAAATCGGACCATTCGCGCGACCGGCGAACGTGCTGTTTGTCGCTGATTTGCCCAAGACTCGATCGGGGAAGATCATGCGCCGGCTGCTTGAGGACATCTCGAACGAGGAGGAACTGGGCGATACGACGACGCTACGCGATCCCAGCGTCCCCGAACAGATCCGCGAACAGATCCAAGCAGGCTGAAACGTACCAGTAAATCCTGACAGTTCCACAGTTCGCTTCCGTTTCTCGTTTTATTGCTCGTGTTCGTTATTCCTGCTTGATCGTGAGATGAGATTCGACGTGAACGGACGGTCAGTCGTTTCCTTATTCTCGACCGGCGATCAAGACTGGTCGGTTGGTGTTGAGAATGATCGCTTCAGCACCGATTCGCATCTGCATTTTTCCGGCGAGTGAGCGATGCCGTCCGCCGATACAAATGAGATCCGCATCCTCACGCTCGGCGGTATCGAGAATCGCGTTTGCGGGTGTTCGATCAGTTGCGAGCAGTGACACATCGACCCCGTGATCAATGAGATAGTCGTGGACATCGCTGATGGAAGGAATTGATAGAAGGTCCACATCGTCGTCAGCGTGGACGATCGTGGCAGAGATGGATTCGCCTGGTAGATCGGAGACCGCTTTGGCTTTCGCACGAGCCTGCGCATCGTCAGTTGCGATTCCCATGACGACGTGATACATCACCTCAAATTCAGTTCCGATGGTATTTACGAATTATCGTCGACCGGTTCAGCGTATCGGTTCGAGACGAAGATCATCAACAGGAAGATCGAACCGAGTAGCGTTGCGATCGTGAGTGCACCGTATACGGCCATCCCGATCGCCGTTGGCGGGAGCTGAATCACACCGAATAGCTCCGGGTCAAGTCCCTCGATTCCGAAGCTACCGATGGTGAATCCAGCCATGGCAGCGATGCCGACGATCGTGACATATAGATACATCACAAACTTCCGACCGCCAAGCTCAGGAACGTTTTGGCTCACAGTTCTTATTACGAATAGTGGTACGATTAGCCTTTTGCCCTGCGATGACAACGCCCGGAGTATGGGTGAAAAAGAACTCCTCCTGCTCGTTCTGGTTGGCATCGCTATGCTCATGTTCGTTACTGGAATCATCCTCGTTTCGAACCTCGTGTATTGACCGCTACACCGATTGAGAGCCAACTCAAAGCAATACCGGGAGATAGATGTAACATCTGACTACCGGCTTCTGGCACGATGTGAAGCTCCGTTATTCTGAATACATCAGCTGGGACAGGACCAGCATATAAACGAATACGAGAGGAGAGAAGAAAGAAGAGAGAAAGTTACGAGCGGCGGACAACGCCACCGCAAAATGTCGCTTCGATGGTGGTCGGTCTTACGATTCAGTCTTCGTCTGCTTCAGTGCCGCCGTCGGTTTTGACTGTATTCGTCTCGTCTCCACCGTCGGTGACGGCAGTCTGGAGGCGGCGTGCGTGCCACTCGAATTCGGGGGATGTCATACCGTACTCTCGAAGGTTCCACGGATCTTCACCGACGACAGGCCCTTCGTACCACGAGACGACGAAATTCCACAGCCAGACGATCGTTCCGATCGCCATGAGGAACGCCCCGAAGGTAGCAATCTGATGGAGATTCTCGGTGAGGATCGAGAATGGAGTACCATCTGAGAGCACGTACGTCGCGTATCGGCGAGGCATGCCCTCATAGCCCAACAGCAACATTGCAAAGAACGTGATGTTGGATCCGAGCATCCACAGTCCGAAGTGCCACCGTGCGAGTGTCCGCTGGTACATCCGACCAGTGAAGATCGGATACCAGTAGTACATGGCAGCGAAGCCAGCGAAGGCGATCGCACCCATGACGATGTAGTGGAAGTGACCGACGACGTAGTACGTATCGTGAAGGATGAGATCAACGGGAATGGCCGAGAGGAAAATCCCGGTCACACCACCGATAATGAAGTTCGAGACGAAACCGATACAGAACAGCATCGGTGCGGTCAATCGAAGGTCTCCGTTCCACATCGTCGTGATCCAGTTGAACGTCTTCACCGCACTCGGGATCGCAATGGCGAGTGAAACCGCCATGAAGCTCAGCCGGATACGTGGATCGATACCGGTCGTGAACATGTGGTGTGCCCACACGCCAAACGACAGCACACCGATCGCCAACGTGGAGTAGACGACGAATTTGAAGCCGAATAGCTTCCGCCCCGAGAATTTCGGGATGATGAGGCTCACGACCCCCATCGGCGGCAACACGAGAATGTACACTTCGGGGTGCCCGAAGAACCAGAACAGGTGCTGCCAGAGAAGCGAGCCGCCTCCGTCGACCGCGAAGAACGTGGTTCCAAAGTTCCGATCCAGCAGCAGCATGATCAATGCGCTCCCGAGGAGCGGGAACGAAAACAGGATCAGCCCTGACTGGGTAAGGATCGTCCACGAGAAAATATCGAGGTTCGCCCAATTGATATTTTTCCCACGTTCAGTGAAGATGGTAACGATGAAATTAACTGCACCCATCGTCGCCGAAACGCCTGTTAAGTGGAGGCCGAGGAGGAAGAGATCCACACCGGGATTGACCTGCTGAGCCGAGAGCGGTGTGTACATCGTCCAACTCGTTTGGGATGCTTGAATGGCACCACCGGTTGCGGGATCAAGGAAGAAGCCCGCCCAGATGAGCACTGCACCCGGTGGAAGCAGCCAGAATGCAATGGCGTTGATCCGTGGAAACGCCATGTCGTCTGCGCCGATGAGCAACGGAATGAAATAGTTCGCAAGCGCCGCGATAATCGGCGTCCCGAACAGGAACAGCATCGTGATTCCGTGGCTCGTCATCAACGCATTATACAGGTTCTCTCCACCGAGTCCGGCGAGTAGATCCATCTCCGGTGTCGAGAGCTCTGCGCGCATCAGGAATGCTGCCATTCCACCCCACACAAAGGAGATGACGGCGTATACGCCGTAGAGCATTCCAATGTCTTTGTGATCGACCGTCGTCAACCAACGAATAAGGCCGGACGGCTTTTCTTCAGAAATATACCCCGTCTCGTCACTGACGGCGGTGCCTCCGCTGGTAAGTGGCGTGTACGACCGCCAGTCCTCCATGCGAGAGAGGACCATTGCCACACCAGCGAGAAATATCCCCATCAAAACAGTCAGCGCGAGCTGTGCTGAGAGGTCCATATCCACCCTTCAGCACCGGTGGATTAGAAAGGTTATGTTCTGACTTCACGAGTACAGTGTTTTACAATCGCTGCACTCCCGGCGAATAGTGTTGTACAAAACAGCTCCCGATTGAGCACGCAGATCGACCGTTCGCAAGTGATAAATGTGTGCCCATCGCTAAACCGCAGCCATAACAGAGACATAGTCATGTTATGACATCATATTACACTCTGTGATATTGCACCATGCGGTGCTACGGCGTTACGTTACAGATTCTCGAGTTTTTCTTCGTCTTTGGCGATGGCCTTTCCGGAGTAGTAGGTGAGTACTGCCAATCCGATAAAGGGAATGACGAGCAGACTCATTTGGATCGTCGTCACGACTGGGTCGAACTTGAACACCGGGAGGACTGCGAACAAGACGACGAAAAACACGATGATTCCAAGCGGGATGATATTGACCGCGAGATCAAGCATCGTTTCCCGGTCGAAAACACTCGATTCCATGACAACGGATGAGAGTGGAAGCGTAAATAGGCTATCGATTCGCGTTACAGTGTCTCGACATCCGGCTCGACAAACTGTGCGAGTTGGCTCACCACGATAGCGATAACGCCGGCGACGACGATGGAGAGGCCACGAATGGCGATGCCGTTCGGTCGGGCACTGAACAACTCTGATAACACCGACGAGAGCGCAGCGACGCTCGCGCTGGGTACCTGTGTTGCAACGAGTATGCCACCGAGTACGATGAGAACGAGACCCAATCCACCGAGAATACCCCACGCTTGTTCGGTGTAGCCTGCCTCCGTGACAATTCCAGCGATACTTCCCGAAAACAGGAGTAATCCCCCGACCGACAGTGGAATAATTCCTAAAAGAATGCCGAGTTCGGAGATGACAAGCCCAAGTGCGACGAACAGGGGCCACGGACTCGACATCCGATACTGGTCACTCAATCCCGGTTGGTCGTCCATAGCACGGTTACGAAATACACCCTCAAAGGAGCGTCGGATCGACGGTTGTCGTTCGAGCTGCAAGTATCAGGCGAACGTCCGGCTGATCTCGTTGTTCTCGCTTTCCTCGTCGTTGATCTTCTCCCACGCGTTATCGAAGTCCTCACGACGAACGGTGTCGCGGTCGTCTCTGATAGCGAACATCCCGGCCTCGGTACAGATCGCTTTGATATCTGCACCACTTGCAGACCCGGTATCGGTAGCCAGCTGCTCGAAATCAACGTCGTCATCGACGTTCATCGAACGAGTGTGGATCTGGAAGATCGCTTCTCGGCCTTCCTGCTCTGGTTTCGGGACCTCGATAAGACGGTCGAACCGTCCGGGTCGGAGGATAGCGCGGTCGAGCATGTCGAATCGGTTGGTGGCCGCGATGATGCTGATCTGTCCCCGGTCGTCAAAGCCGTCCATCTCGGAGAGCAACTGCATCATGGTGCGCTGAACTTCGGCATCGCCCGACGTTTTCGAGTCGGTCCGTTTCGAAGCGATCGCGTCGATCTCGTCGATGAAGATGACAGCTGGTTCGTGCTGGCGAGAGAGTTCAAAGAGGTCGCGCACGAGCTTTGCACCCTCTCCGATAAACTTGTGAACGAGTTCCGAGCCAGCCATTTTGATGAACGTCGCGTCGGTCTGGTTGGCAACCGCCTTTGCAAGCATCGTCTTCCCTGTCCCCGGGGGTCCGTAGAGCAACACGCCCGACGGCGGATCGATACCGACAGCATCGAATCGATCCGGGTTGGTAAGCGGCATCTCGACGGTTTCGCGCACTTCCTCGACTTGCTCGTCGATGCCACCGATGTTCTGGTACGTCACGTCCGGGTCGTGTTCAACTTGCATTACGCGCGCACGAACGTCGGTCTCTGCGTCGAGAACGCTGACGATCGAAAGAGAGTTGTTGACCGCGACACGCGCGTCGGGTTCGAGCTGATCGCGCATCTCGTCAGTAACCTCGGTGAGCGCCTCCTGATTGTTTCCGTGCTGTTTTATGATAATGCCCTCATTAGAAATTTCCTGTACCGTAGCAACGAACAGCGGCGATTGCTTGAGCTTCTTGTTCTCGTGTGTCAATCGCTCGAGCTTTTGCTGATACTTGTTATTTTCCGCGTTCGCATCGAGGAGCTTATCTCGCATCTCTTCGTTTTGTCCCTCGAGAATCTCCAGTCGTTCTTGAAGGGACTCAATTTTCTCCTGTTGTGACGCGTCGGGATCATATGGCCAATCGACGTCGTCAACGATGTCGGTCATCCAGCGACGACTAGCGCTCGTATTCATAAGAGGCTTCGGGTCGGTTCAATTCAACGTGTACGTATTCTGGCTTTCTGTCCCCGAACAGAGCTGATCTCGACTGAATACGTTCGTACACAGCGCCGTAAGCTATCTATATCACCCAGAAATCAAATTACCAAAGGTAATTTTAGAATGGAAAATATTACATTGTTGCATTATAAATAGGAGATATGCCCACGGCAGAGGAGAGCGGCGGAGAACAACACAGTGAGGAAGCCCTCCGAGACTGTCCACCGAGCGCAAAACTGGTCGCAAAGGTACTCGAATACGATGGTCCACTGACCCAACAAGAGCTGGCCGAACAGACGCTGTTACCGACACGAACGGTGCGGTATGCAGTCTCTCGCCTAGACGAAGTTGGTGTCGTTCAATCTCGGTTTTCGTTTACCGACGCCAGAAAGCGGGTGTACCAGCTCACGCCAGAGTGACAATTTTGCTCGATCGGGTCGGCGTGCCCGTCGATCACTTTCGGGACGCTCGCACAATCGATTTAGGTATTGGAGTAAAACTCTCGAACAGATGACGCGCGTGATTCACACGGGCGATACGCACATCGGGTATCAGCAGTATCACCAGCCCGAACGCCGCCACGATTTCCTCGATGCGTTCGGACAAGTGATCGATGATGCGATCGACGACGAGGTTGATGCGGTCGTTCACGCTGGCGACCTTTTCCACGACCGACAGCCCGGCCTACAGGACATTCTCGGAACACTCTCACGACTCCGGCCGCTTGCAGCCGCCGACATCCCGTTCCTCGCTGTCGTCGGTAACCACGAATCGAAACGGGATGTTCAGTGGCTCGATCTGTTCGAGTCACTCGGATTGGCTGTTCGAATCGGACGAACGCCACACGTCGTTGGCGACACGGCCTTTTATGGAATGGACTTCGTCCCCCGTGCACAGCGTGCTGCGCTGGAGTACGACTTCGAACCTCACACCGCCGAACACGCTGTGCTCGTTACTCATGGACTGTTCGAACCGTTCGAGTACGGCGACTGGGCCACAGAGCAGGTGCTACAAGAATCAACGGTGTCGTTCGATGCAATGTTGCTCGGTGATAACCACACGCCAGACCGCACGGAGATCGACGGAACGGTGGTTACGTACTGTGGATCAACCGAGCGCGCGAGTGCGTCCGAAACTGACGAGCGAGGCTACAACATCGTTAGTTTTTCTGAAGAGTCTGACTCCCATCAGGTTCACATCTCACGGCGTGGCCTGGAGACACGCGAGTTCGTGTTCATCGATCTCGAACTCAAGTCCGGGGAAGGAATTGAGCGAATCACAGAACGTGTTGGCCAACACGATCTGACCGACAGCGTTGTTGTCGTCACGATTGATGGTGAAGGCGATCCTGTCGCTCCTGCTAGTGTCGAGTCGTTTATCGACGAACAAGGGGCGCTCGTCGCTCGTGTAACCGATCGGCGCGAACGAGATGACGAGGAGGAAATCGAGGCAAACTTCGCTGATCCGGATGAAGCCGTCCGCGAACGAGTACGCGATCTCGGGTTGAGCGTGGCCGCGCAGGGCATCGACGAAACCGTCCGGACGAACACCATCGCAGACGCGAACGTGGCGGATGAAGTCCAACGACGAGTTCAAGATCTCATCGACGACGCTGATGCGTTCGCTGTCGACACCGATGCACAAGCAAAGAGAGAAAACGGCGACGCAAACGACGGCGCTGCGGTTTCGGAGAGTACAGAGGAAGAGGCCGACGACGGGGAGACGGCAGCCGACGGAGGGGCTGAACAGTCGACAATGGGTGAGTACCAGTGAGATTCGAGCGGCTTCGGCTCATGAACTTCAAATGCTACGAAAACGTCGAGGTTCGTCTCGACCGTGGCGTGACGGTCATCCACGGACTGAACGGAAGCGGGAAATCATCGCTGTTGGAGGCGTGTTTCTTCGCGCTGTACGGATCGAAAGCGTTGGACGCCCGACTCGACGAGATCGTCACGATCGGTGCCGAGAAAGCGACTGTCGAACTCTGGTTCAAACACGACGGAGCCGAGTATCACATCGAGCGTCGCATCCACGTCCGAGACGAGAGCGCACGGACGACGAAATGCGTGCTCGAAACGCCCGACTCCGACGAAACTATCGAAGGTGCAACTGACGTTCGTAATCGAATTGGCAGCCTCCTCCGAATGGACGACGAAGCGTTCGTCAACTGCGCCTACGTTCGTCAGGGTGAAGTAAACAAACTCATCAACGCGACGCCGAGCCAGCGACAGGATATGATCGATGACCTCCTGCAACTCGGGCGATTGGAGGATTATCGTGAGCGGGCTAGTGACGCGCGCGTTGGCGTTGGGCGCGTCCGTGACAACAAAGAAGGAGAGCTGACGGGCCTTATCGACCAGATTGAAGAAAAAGAAGAGAGCAACCTTCACGCGCGCCTGAACGAGTGTCAGACAGAACGCACCGAAATCGTCGAAGAGATCGACCGCATTGAAACCAAGCGAGAGAAGGCGATTACGACGCGCGATCACGAGCAGCAGGTGATCGAAGAAGCCGACGAGCAGCGATCGAAAATCGAGACGCTCGCGGACGATATCGAAGACCTTCAGACGAGCATCGAAACGACCGAGCGCGAACGGAACACGATGAGCAAGCGCCTCCGTGAGGAACGCGAAAGCGTTGATGAAAAACGCGATCAACTTGAGGAAACGCTTGAAACGGTCGATCTCGACGGTTCTGACCCGAAAGTCGAAGAACGGATCGATACACTCGAAACACGCGATGAAGAGCTATTGGAGACGTTACAAGAGCAGCAGTTGAGCGCACAGGAACAGAGCAATCGAGCCACACAGCTTGAGGAGACAGCTGAAGAGCACGAACGACAGGCCGAAGAGGCAAGAGAGAACGTAGACGAACTCGAAACGACACTCGAAGAACGAAACGAGATCCTCACCGAGCGGCACGAGAAGTTAGAATCATTACGCACAAAGCGGTCTGAAAAACTCGAGCAGTTCGAGAGCGCACCCTGTGAGCTCGGCAGTGCGAGTGAGCACCGACAGACCGTCTCCAAAGAGCAGACGGAACTGCGCGAGCGCGAAGCCGAGCGACGAAGCGAGCTGAGTGCAGCACGAGACGCTGTGGAAGAGGCAGAGCAACTGCAGGCCGAAGGAAAATGTCCCGAATGTGGACAGCCTGTCGATGGCTCACCACACGTCGAGGCGATTGAAGAGCGCCGCGAACGCGTCCGTGAACTCGAATCGGCACTCGACACGATCGAGACTGAGCGAGAGGCTGCGGACGAACGGCTCAAGACAGCGGACACACTCGTCGAACTCGAAGCAGACATTGAACGGCTCGAATCGGAAATCGATACAGAAGAGCAGCTTATTGAGAACGAGAAAGCGTCCGTTTCGAAGGAACGTGACCAATGCGCCGAGCTACGAGAGACAGCAGACACCCACGTAGAGAAGGCACAAAAGAAGCGTGAGGAAGCAACCGAGGCCCGCGAACAAGCCGCGGACTGTCGATCGACCATCGGTGAGATCAACGCCGAACGCCAGACCGTCAACGAACGGATTGAACGACTCGAAACGATCGAATCCCTACTGGACGATATCGACACAGCAGAGACTGAGATAGAACGGCTCCGGACGCGACGGGAAGAACTCGAGGAACTGAACACAGAGCGCAGAGAGAGCGTTACAGAAAAGCGACAGCAGAAACAGGACCTCGAAGAGCAGTTCGACGAAGCGCGGATCGAGAAGGCCAAAGAGAACAAGACGGGGGCAGAGCGCTACATCGAATGGGCCGATGACAAGCTCTCTGATCTCGCAGAGAAACGCGACACGCTACAGGGACACATCGGAGCGATCCAGAACGAGATCGAGACGTTAGAAGAGCTGCGAGAGCGTCAAAAGGAGCTAACAGCGACCGTCGAGCGACTGACCGCACTGTACGAGGAGACCGAACAGCTCCAGACGATGTACGCGGAACTGCGATCCGAGCTGCGCCAGCGCAACGTCCAGAAGCTCGAACGATTGTTGAACGATACGTTCGGGCTGCTCTATCAGAACGATTCGTACGCACGAATTGAGCTCGATGGCGATTACGAACTAACGGTGTACCAGAAAGATGGAGAAGTCCTCGATCCCGAACAGCTCTCGGGTGGCGAACGCGCACTGTTCAATCTCAGCCTGCGCTGTGCCGTGTATCGGCTGCTTGCTGAGGGAATCGATGGAGCGGCACCGATGCCTCCACTCATTCTCGACGAACCGACGGTGTTCCTCGATTCGGGGCACGTCTCGAAGCTTTTGGATCTCGTCACATCGATGCGCGAGATCGGTGTCGAACAGATCGTCGTCGTCAGTCACGACGACGAACTCGTTGGAGCGGCTGACGACCTCGTGAACGTCGCAAAAGATCCGACAACGAATCGCTCGACAATCGAACGGCGAAAAGCACTCTCCGTATAAAAATCAGTCACACAACGCCGAGATCCCTTCACTCGCTTGTTCGGTCGTTTTGTAGCCGGGAACACCACCGATCGAGACTGTTTCGATGAGTTCAGCAGCGCGTAGCTCCGTGAGAAGCCCGTTGAGATCGCTTTCACAGAGATCGGAACACTCCATGAGGTCAACGGCGGCCATCGGTCCACGTCGGTCAAGAATTATTAACACACCGAGAGCGTGGTCACTCGACGCGACGCGAATGATTCGACGAACGGGAGCAGCGATCGCTTGTGCGGCGGTTTCGAGCGATGAGACACCAGTACATTCGAGTTTCTCGTTTTCGATGTAACGCTCGTCACCGGTCTCGGGGTCACGAACGAGCGAGGAACCGCTCGATCGTTTGATGAGAAGATATCGGCATCCGTCGTCGGTCCGGACCGTGCGCATACGTTACGTAGCAACCACAGGCCATTATCCGTTCTGATAGCTTCGGTACCGACGATACCCGACAATGAGTGCGAGCACGCCGACGGCTAAAATAGAGCCCCCGAATTGGAGGCGTCCCTGAAAGATGATAATCATCCCTCCAAGACTAGTTGCAAGCAGCCCGATTTTGGCCATGACGACAACAATCCAAAATGTCCGATACAGATCTGTGGAAACGTCAGACTCGGAGAAATCTGGCGGCTCGGGGATATCGACCTGCGGGCCAAGACTATCGGGATCGAACTCATCTGGTTCGTTCAGCCCGAGAGCGCTATCGTCTTCAGTCGGATCCACGAGTACACATATGGTTGGCGATTCACAAAAGACTCTCGTTGCCGTGTACTGATCTGTACAGTCACACGCAGAAATCAGGGATGAGAGGAGAGCTATGCGGCGTCGTCTAATCGAACAGTCTCGCGGGACTGCATCCACGCGAGCGGGTTGTCGGCATCGTAGAAGACGACACCCTCATCAGTTTCGTACGCCTCGGTCGATGCGATGGCGTTGGAAACGGCTGACTCAGGACGCGATTCGTCCGCACGATCCGGCGTTGACGGGACGTCATTGTCAGACATTGCCGTATTACATGGTAATCAATAGCACACTATATATCTTGTGGGCACACTCAAAGATTGCCGCAGCTAAATGACAACAGACTATATCGATGGAATCACTAGGATCAGCGGAGTTTTTACCCGCTCGCACCCATCGACGACTATGACCGAGAACGCACGTCTCACGGATTTTACTGGGGGTGATGAGAGCGATCGTCGACCGTCAGCGGAGGCTGAGGCGGTTGCTGGCAACGGCGGCGCAGTCGTTTCCCCGGACGTGGTCGATACCGCTGCGTACCGCTACCCTGATGCTGACGGCAGTGTCGACATCGCGGTCACACAAGTGGATTACACTATCGAAGGAAACGGTAGCGATGAGTTCCCAATTCTTCACGTGTTCGGACGGACGACAGACAACAAGACCGAGCACGTCCGCGTTCGAGAGTTTCGGCCGTATTTTTATACCCCAACGGAGTCGCTCGACGCTCCTCCGGAAACAGAGTACGATACGCTCACAGGAAGCGAGGACGGTTACGAGAGCATCCGTGGAGAGTCGTTAACGAAGGTCTTCGGACAGACGCCACGCGATGTGGGGCAACTGCGTGATCAGTTCGAACACTACGAAGCGGACATTCTCTTTCCCAACCGACTTCTCATTGATAAGGACATTACGAGTGGGATTCGCATCCCCAATCGACGCGCCGACGATGGGAGCATCGATATTCCCCATCAAGAGATCAAACCAATCGAGGTAGAGGCCGATCTCCGAGTGAATACGTTCGATATCGAGGTCGATGACCGCTCTGGCTTTCCGGAGGACGGCGAAGAGCCGATCATCTGTCTGACGAGCCACGACTCGTACGACGAGCAGTACATCGTCTGGTTGTACGAGTCACCAAACGGGGAACAGGGACCGGACGGACTCCCCGACTACGAACCTATTTCGGAGGACATCGACGCAGAGGTACGCCGATTCGAGAGCGAGGAACAGATGCTCACAGCGTTCCTCAATTACATCGAGAAAACCGACCCGGACGTACTGACTGGGTGGAACTTCGACGACTTCGACGCGCCGTATTTCCTCGATCGATTGGAAGAGTTGGGTGGAACAGACGGACTCAACCCGGATCGACTGTCGCGGGTGGACGAAGTCTGGCGCAACGACTGGCAGGGACCGAATGTGAAGGGTCGGATCGTGTTCGATCTACTCTATGCATACAAGCGCACGCAGTTCACCGAACTCGACTCCTACCGACTCGACGCTGTCGGTGAAGTCGAGCTGGGCATCGGGAAAGAACGCTATCCGGGCGATATTGGGACACTCTGGGAAGAAGATCCCGAACAGCTGCTCGAATACAACCTTCGAGACGTGGAGCTGTGCATCGAACTCGATCGAAAGCAGAGTATTATCCAATTCTGGGAAGAGGTCGCTACGTTCGTCGGTTGTAAGTTAGAAGACGCGACCACGCCGGGCGATGCGGTGGACTTGTACATTCTGCACAAAGTGTACGGCGATCTCGTGTTACCCTCGAAAGGGACTGTCGAGTCAGAGGAGTATGAAGGAGGCGCGGTCTTCGATCCGATCACCGGTCTCAAGGAGATGGTGAGCGTCCTCGATCTGAAGTCGCTCTACCCGATGGCGATGGTCACCATCAACGCGAGCCCCGAGACAAAGGTCGGCCCGGAGTTCGATGGTGAGGCGTACAAGGCCCCGAATGGAACGCTGTTTCGAAAAGAACCAGACGGGATCATCAGGGAGATGGTCGATGAGTTACTCACCGAACGCGACGAGAAGAAGACCCGTCGTGACGAACACGATCCGACGAGTGAGGCTTACAAGACGTACGACCGCCAGCAGGCAGCCGTAAAGGTCTTGATGAATTCGTTGTATGGCGTTCTCGCGTGGGACCGCTTCCGTCTCTACGATACGGAGATGGGCGCTGCGGTGACAGCAACCGGCCGTGAAGTGATAAAACACACCGAGAAAGCCGCGAACAAGATGGGAAAGGAGGTCGTGTACGGTGACACCGATTCAGTGATGACTGAATTCGGACAAGACATCTCGAAAGAGGCTGCCATCGAGCAATCGTTCGAACTGGCAGAGCAGATCAACGACTCGTACGACGAGTTCGCGCGCGAGACGCTCAACGCGACCGAGCACCGGTTTCAGATCGAGTTCGAGAAATTGTACCGACGCTTCTTCCAGGCGGGCCGGAAGAAGCGATACGCCGGACACATCATCTGGAAAGAGGGCAAAGACGTAGACGACATCGAGATCACAGGGTTCGAATACAAGCGTTCTGACATTGCGCCAGTCACAAAGGAAGTCCAGCGGCGGGTCATCGAACTCATCGTCACGAGCGAAGGCGAGGAGTACCGCGATGAGGTGACGGAGTACGTCCACGATGTCATCCAGCAGTTCCAAAATGGCGAGATTAGTGTCGAAGAGATCGGAATCCCCGGTGGAATCGGGAAGCGACTCGATAACTACGACACTGATACCGCACACGTCCGTGGTGCGAAGTACGCGAACGCAGTGCTCGGAACGAACTTCATGCGCGGATCGAAGCCGAAACGACTGTACTTAGACCGGGTTCATCCCGACTTCTTCCAGCGTATCGAGGGCAACGAGGGGATCAGTGCCAACGGCTCCGGAGACCAAGCGTACAACGAGTTCAAACGCAATCAGGACGTTATCTGCATCGAGTTCGCCGATCAGCTACACGATGAATTCCGTGTCGACTGGGACAAAATGCTCGACCGAACGCTCAGAGGACCCATTGAGCGCGTTCTCGAAGCTATCGGCATCTCGTGGGACGAAGTCAAAACCGGACACCAACAGATGGGACTGGGCGACTTTTGAAACCGAACTGAACACGAGATTCTCAGAGCATCACGTGAATATACACCACCCCCTAAGCCCCTATAAAACTACAGTAAACATGCGATAGGTTGCGTTTTCTTTTCTACTCGGGAAATTTTGTTTCCATAATCCAAATTCGATCACCAACGATACGAAAACATTATACGCGAGACGAGCCGAGCAACAGGTGACAAGGTACACCTATCATGGCACGATTAGAGATACGGAACCTTCATGCGAAGGTAAACGAAGATGGCGGTGAGACGATTCTAAACGGTGTCGACCTCGAAGTGTTGTCCGGTGAAATCCACGCACTGATGGGACCGAACGGCAGTGGGAAATCAACGATGGCGAAGGTCATCGCTGGTCATCCCGCATACGAGGTCACCGACGGCGAAGTGCTCATTCACCTCGACGAGAATGAGTTCGGAAACGGTGAGATTCCCGAAGACAATCGAACGTGGAATCTCCTCGAAATGGAGCCGAACGAACGAGCTGCCCTCGGTGTCTTCCTCGGATTCCAGTACCCATCTGAGATCGAGGGCGTCACGATGGTGAACTTCCTCAGAACGGCCCTGAACGCGAAAATCGAAGAGCGCGAAGAGCTGTTCGAGGAGGGCGAGAGCGAAGAAGAAGGAGAAGAAGAAGCCGGATACGATACCAGCCCGATGGAGGGCCCTGCGGACGATGGTGACGTTGGTGTCGCAGAGTTTCAGCAGCTCCTCAAAGAGAAGATGGAGCAACTGGACATGGACGAGAAGTTCGCACAGCGATACCTCAATGCGGGCTTCTCGGGCGGTGAGAAAAAGCAAAACGAAGTGCTGCAAGCGGCCGTTCTCGAACCGTCCGTTGCAGTGCTCGATGAGATCGATTCCGGCCTCGACATCGATCGGCTTCAAGATGTCTCGGCAGGGATCAACGCGCTGCGCGACGAACAGGGCGCTGGCGTATTGCAAATCACGCACTACCAGCGAATTCTCGACTACGTCGAGCCCGACCACGTCCACATCATGCTCGACGGTGAGGTCGTCATGAGTGACGGCCCCGAACTCGCCGTCAAGCTGGAAGACAAGGGTTACGACTGGGTCCGAGAAGACGTTTACGAGACAGCCTGATAAAGCCAGAGTTCCAAACCATACTTACAATGAGTTCAGAACAAGATCATCTTCAAGAGACCGACACGGAGGCTCGCTTCGAGTTCAAGAAGGAGCAGCGCTCGGCGTTTCAGACCGAGAAAGGTCTCACGGAGGAGACAATCCGTCTCATCTCCGATGACAAAGACGAACCTGACTGGATGCGTGACCGCCGTCTGCGTGCGCTCCGTCAGTTCCACGAAATGCCGATGCCGACCGACTGGCCCGGTCAGCCAGATTTGAGCGAGGTCGACATCGACGAGATTGTCCCGTACATCCGTCCCGACATCGATACCCGGGGCGGTGTCGACGATTGGGAAGACCTCCCCGAAGAGATTCAGGACACGTTCGATAAGCTCGGCATCCCAGAGGCAGAGAAAAACGCCCTCTCGGGTGTCGGAGCCCAGTACGAGTCCGAGATCGTCTACCAGAACATGCAAGAACAGTGGGAGGAGAAGGGTGTCATCTTCTGTGACATGGACAAGGCCGTCCAAGAGCACCCAGACATCGTTGAAGAGTACTTCATGACGAAGTGCGTGCCGCCAAGCGACAACAAGTTCGCGGCGCTTCACGGTGCAGTCTGGTCCGGTGGCTCGTTCGTCTACGTCCCCGAGGGCGTCACTGTCGAAATGCCCGTTCAGGCGTACTTCCGCATGAACAGCGAGGGAATGGGCCAGTTCGAGCACACGCTCATCATCGCAGAAGAGAACAGTGAAGTGCACTACATCGAGGGATGTTCTGCACCCAAGTACAGCCGCTTCAATCTCCACTCGGGCGGCGTCGAAGTCTTCGTCAAGGAGGGAGCACACGTCCAGTATTCCACTGTGCAAAACTGGTCGAAAAACACGTACAACCTCAACACGAAGCGAGCAATCGCCGAGAAGGACGCGACGATGGAATGGGTGTCCGGAAGTATGGGATCGAAGGCGACGATGCTCTACCCGTCGACGATCCTGAAAGGACCCGGAGCGACGGACAACCACATCACCATCGCGTTCGCTGGTGAAGGTCAGAACATCGACACCGGGGCGAAGGTGTACCACAACGCGCCGAACACGAAATCGACGATCGAGTCCAAATCCATCTCGAAGGACGGTGGCCGGACCAACTACCGAGGACTCGTCCACATCGCCGATGGCGCAGAAGGTTCGAGCACCGCTGTCGAGTGTGATGCGCTGATGTTCGACAACGAGTCCACCTCGGATACGATGCCGTACATGGAAATCGAGGAGTCGAAGGTAGACGTTGCACACGAAGCCACGGTCGGGAAAATCGGTGACGAGGACATCTTCTACCTCCAATCACGGGGACTGGACGACGACGACGCAAAGCAGATGATCGTCGCCGGATTCATCGAGCCGATCACCGAGGAACTGCCAATCGAGTATGCGGTCGAGTTGAACCGCCTCATCGAACTCGAAATGGAAGGGAGCCTCGGGTAGACGCACAATACAATGAGTACACAGGTACACGCACATCCTACGGAAAAGCAGGTACGGTCGATTAGCGAGGAACTCGGTGAACCGGAGTGGATGCTCGAGATTCGTCTCGAAGCACTCTCCGAACTCTCCGAGCTTGCGTTCCCCGATGTCATCAAGACACCGGGGCGTACGTGGACAGATCTCTCAGAGCTCGATTTCGAGTCACTCGTCGATCCGTTGGGCGCAACTGAGCAAAAAGACCGGATCGGACCCAACAACGTCGAGGTGCTGTCGTTTGCCGAGGCGATAGACGAGCACGAAACGCTCGTGCGCGAGCACTTCGGGAGCATCATCGATCCCCAAACGAACTATCTGACGGCGCTCTCGACGGCGCTCTTCACGACAGGAACGGTTGTCTACGTCCCAGACGGCGTTGATGCCGAGGACGTGACGATCCGAACGACGATGGATTCTCAGTCGCTGTTCAACTACACGCTCATCATCGCCGAAGAGTCCTCGTCGGTAACGATCCTCGAACGACAAGAAACCGGGAGTGACACGGAAACGACGGACGACACTTCCAGCGAGCGTTACTACAGCGGTATCGTCGAGCTCGCTGCTGGCGAGAACAGCTACGTTCAGTACGGATCGCTTCAGGATCTCTCTGAAGAGACGTACAACTACCAGCTGAAATGCGCGAGCACGGACACCTACGCGACTGCCAACTGGATCGACTGCAATATTGGGTCGCGGTTGACGAAGACGAGCGTCGAGACGGATCTCGACGGCGATTCTTCAGAGACGAAGATCGTCGGAGCGTTCTACGGTCACGATGACCAACACTTCGACGTTGACGCTCGTGTCTGGCACAACGACGAACAAACCACTGCGGATCTCGTTACCCGCGGCGTCATCGACGATCACGCTCGCTCGGTCTACGAAGGCGTCCAGAACGTCGGGCGCGATGCATGGAGCACAAGCTCCTACCAGCGCGAGAACACGCTGATGCTCTCTGATGAGAGCGAAGCCGACGCCTCTCCGAAGCTCATCATCAACAACCACGACACGGAGGCGAGCCACTCCGCGACAGTCGGACAGGTCGACGCCGAGGACCTGTTCTATATGACCTCTCGCGGAGTCGCCGAGCATCTGGCAAAGAACATGCTCGTCGAGGGCTTTTTCGTCCCCGTCTTAGAGGAAATCGAAGTTGACGAACTGCGTGAAGACGTGAGCGGACGAATCCGAGACCGTCTGCGAGCGCGGATGTAGCTGGAACCGGCACACCAACTCACGGAGACAGAGCGGACGAAGAACAGAGGACGGAGACCGAAGAAAGAGGGAACAACTTAACTTTCAGCATCTCCGATGCGGAGTATGAACGTAAACGCATCGCTGTCTGAACACTATCATATTATTCGACATGAGTGTCACGCGCGCCGTTGGGTCTGATCACCAACTTGCCCGGCTCTTGCAGATCGGGATGGTTCTCGAAGAGGTCGTTGAGGCGCGGGCGTACAAGCACGCGCAGGCGATGGACTCCGAACTCGAAGAGGATATCCTCGCATTGCTCGAACACGCTGCTGAGGAATCCGCGAACCACCGCACCGAGCTAGAGGCGTTGGTTGATGAACTCGAAGCTGATCCTGTGCCGTTCGACCAGATAGAGACGCTCGTCGAAGCCCGCTATGGCAAGACGAAACCAGAAGATTTTGACGGCATACTGTACGATCAGCTCTGCAACGAGGAGACAGCCTACAAGTTCTACGACGATGTGATCACGGCCATTGAGGCCTCTGATACGTCGTTTGGAATCGATCGCCAACGACTGATTACTGTACTCAGTCGTATCCGTGAAGAGGAAGCCGAGGGTGTCGAAGAAGTGACCACACTGATGGAGGACCGATAATGAATACGTCCGACCAGTACCTGAAAGCGATCTATCTTGTCCAGCAAGTCGAGAATGGACCCGCTTCGACGGGCCGCGTTGCTGATATGCTGGACGTAAGCCCCGCGAGCGCGAACGAAATGATCGGCAAGCTCCAAGAGCGCGGCTTTGCCGACCACGAGAAGTACAAAGGTGTCTCACTCACTGATGACGGGATTACCCGAGCGCGTGATGCGCTCCAAACGTATTGCATCATCGAACGGTTTCTCGTAGAAGTACTCGAAGTCGAACGGTTTCGCACAGAAGCACAAACGCTCGAAACGGTCATCGACAGCAACGTTGCAGAACGCCTCGATACAATCATCGACCGCGAACCACAGTGCCCGGACTGCTTTGGCCCCGAAACAGATGTCTGTGCGCTCTTAGAATGTGACATTACAGAAGCAGCGGATTCGGAAGTGGCCGATTGATCACAGCTAGAGTCCCGTCTGCTTGCATGCGAATTGCGTCGGCGATGTACACCACAGGAGCAAATTCAAGACGATAACCAACGAGTAGTATCGAGATCAACAGCCAGCGATTGCATACAAGGTCGTGTTATCGGCAAGATACAGACGTTCATCGGCTGGCACGAGGATTCGAAAGTCCAACATGTCACTCCCCTTGGGACCTCGATACGTGTTTATTAGACTGCCGTTGGCAGCGTCCAACACGAGTAATTCGTCGAGATAGAAACTATAGACGACACCATCAGCATGCGCCACGAGGGGCCCACCACCATACTCGCTGATGAACATTTCCCACTGAACGTCGCCACTTGCCCGATCAAGCGCGTACATCGTCTCACCAATAGCTGCATAAACGACGCCATCTCCGATGGCTGGCTGGCTAACGTTTTCAGATTGACCAGTCTGGAGCGGAGAGGACTCCTTGCTCCAAAGGATATCCCCTGTGTCGGCTGCTATCCCATACAGGGCTGTATTAGTGGCAGCAAAGACGTGTTCATCAGTCGCGATGAGACGTGGGAATTCGTGACTGAGCTTGGTTCTCCAGCGACGCTCGCCTGTCGCTGCATCCAATGCAATAACAAAAGATCCAGATTCAGGAGTCCCGCTTCCGACGTACAAGGTTTGATCAGCAACAGCGTGACGGGCTGTTGATCCGCCGATGTTACGCTGCCAGATTTTTGAACCGTCGGTTCGATCAAGGGTGAACAGCCGTGGTCCGGTTGCAAGATGGAGTCGTTCTGTCGTTGCCACCATGCCAGCCCCACTGTCTTCGACAGTCCACAGTTCCGTCCCGTCAGCAGCATCGAACGCACGGGTATACTGTCCACTCAGATAGACGGTCCCGTCGATACTAGCAGGTGGTCCGTTGTAGATATTTTCAGGGTTATCCATATCGACAGTCCAGCGTTTAGACCCTGTGGCGCGGTTGAGCGCGAACAATGTGGCAGTCCCATCGATATTATCGACAAAATACGCAGACGCTTCATCGATGACAGGATAGTTACTCGCTCCTTTAAACATCCAAGCAAGTGTGAACAGCTGTGTTGGTGGGGACGCACCCATCGCGGCACTCGTATTTCCAGGCCCGCGCTGGTACTGTGGCCAGAGATCGCTCGTCGGCCTCGATTGAACCGCTGTTGCCGAAGATAGTTGCTGGAAATTGTTTGATGTGTCTGCATGCGTAGATCCGATGATAGTAGTGCCACCGATAGTGCTGAGACTAGTTGAAACAAATGTACGACGATCAATCATCTTTCGTAATCCCCCATATCACCATATATACATCGCTCAGACATATACAAATTTTGTAACCATTAAATTAAATCGTGCATATTATGTAATAAGGTGCTGTTATTGGAATGGATGCCAGCAGAATTAGACGACCCATCTCCGCCAGATTCTCCTGTGGGTGGTGGACGTGAATACGGAGACAAATTCACCCCAGATGATGCCGATGAGGTAGTCAGCACGAAATCACAACTCCTCTCAGCACTCGAAGAGACAGAGTTCCGCTCGAAAGAGGACTCACAATATGTGATCTATATCGATAATAACTCGAAAATAGATATGACTGGTGAAAATTCACTTCCACTCGGTCATAATGTCACACTCGCAAGCGGCCGAGGAGTGGACGATGCTCGCGGAGCGCTCTTATACATTCGCCGAGATCAATGGGATACCAACCCGATTTTCAAATCGAGAAGGAATAATGTTAGAATATCTGGTCTTCGAGCTGAAGGTCCAAATACTCAGTACTTCGATCCGGGTCCTGTGGAAGAAATAAACAACCGGGCAACAGCGGGATTCTGGCTCTTCGGTGAGAACACTACGATCGATAATTGTCAATTGTATGGATGGACAGACGCGGCTATCGCCATTGGTGCGGCAACTCATATGCCACAAAACGCACGGGTTCGGTACTGTAGTATCCACAACAACCAGATGGAGGGCCTCGGATACGGCATTACCGTGTACAACGGTAATCCAACAATTGATATGAACTACTTCGATCGTAATCGCCACTCAATCGACGGGTTTGGCTTTGCAACGTGTGGATACAAAGCCACAGCAAATCTTGTTGGTCCTCATCCAGTCGATCATGCCTTCGACATGCACGCGCTCACAGAGAATATTAGTGATTATGAGGGTAATCTCGCAGGTGGAACAATAATCATAGAGAGAAATACATTCCAATTTAACACACATCATAGAGCTGTTGATGGGCAAGCTGAGGAAGCGGTCAAGATTCGGGGACGCCCAGATGATGGGGTGTATATTCGAAATAACCGATTCTATCACCTTGAAGAGCCGGAGAATCCGCATGTTCATGGACAAGCATATCAACAGAGGATGCCAGATCCTGATGCGATCGACGGGTGGGAGAACCTTTTTACGTCTGATAACCAGTTTGGGACGGCGGTTTGCGGTGAAATCGGCGTGGAAACGCCTGCACAAGCATCTCGGGAGCAATGGCACACCGTCTCTCTCCGTGGTGTCTATCAGGATCCAGTAGTGATGATGAAATCAGCTTCGTACAAAGATCCGGAGCCATGTCACATACGTCTTCGAAACGTCGAGTCGGACAGCTTCGAATTCCAGATTGGAAAATGGCTATATCAAGACGGATCGCACAAACCGGAATTTCTCTCCTATTTGGTTCTGGAAACAGGGACGCAACGAGCTAACAATGGAACATTAATTGAAACGGGGAAAACCAGCGTCAACCACGAATTCAAATCAATTTCATTCGAATCCGATTTCGATAGTCAGCCAGTAGTGCTCACTCAGCCACAAGTTGTGCAGGGAGCCCACCCTGCTGTTACGAGGAATAATAATGTGACAGCTGATGGCTTCGATGTTCGTCTTCAGGAAGAACAGCGGCTCTCGAATGGCGGACACCGTTTTGAACCCGTGGGTTACATGGCGTTCGAACAAGGTGTGATCAATTTGTTAAGTACTCGTCTAGAGGTTGGAAGAACCCCCACAGAGGTCACAGACGACTGGTATCGGGTGAACTTCAAAACCACGCGTGATACACCAGCATTCCTTGCGGATATACAGACGTTCAATGGAATAGACACATCCTATCCGAGATTTACTAATCTGAATAAATACGGAGTCGATATTAAGATCGATGAAGAGCAGAGCGCAGACAATGAAACAGTCCACAAATACAGCGAATCTGTCGGTTATATCGTCTCTGAGAAAAAGAACGGACTTATCTGAATAGACATTATTGGCAGTGTATCAGCCGATAATGCTATTTTCTGTAGAGGATCGCTGTCGCGGCAAAGATGTTTGATCAATCGATAGGGACAGTGGGAAAGCAAAGCCAGACAACTGACTCGACCCAACCTCGTCCCGTGACTACCGGGAGCGTACGATATGTTGTTTCACACCATCCGAACGATGGAAAGGGTAACGCTATTGTATACCGAGAGGTAATCCCAGCGTGAAGTCCCGTGGTGTAGTGGCCAATCATAGCGGCCTTTGGACATGATACGGTTCGTCCCTGTCATGGAAGTCAGCCGTTGACCCCAGTTCGAATCTGGGCGGGACTACTCCATATTCTGCAGCGTGTTCTGATTGTGCATTGCTGTCGTTCAGTTTCTACAAGCAAATACTGAAGCTGTCCGATTGGATGCGGATCGGGATTACTGGTGGACTGGGCTTCAAAGAACAGCAATAGACATGGAGACGAAACCAGTGGACTCTGGACTAGAGGTATGCTGCGTCCCAGCGTGTCGCTTTGCGTTGGTTGCCACAGTTATTACACTCTGCCCGACCCATTGAGTCCATTGCAATATCGAGACTGCTACAGTTCGAGCAAAAGTAACCGTACCGGTCAGTTCGGTCAGCATCGTTGTAGGCGACGAGGAACGGTGCAACGCTGCCACGCTCGGCGTCATCGTGATCGATATAGACCTCACCTGCGCCATTTTCGGTAGTGACGGACTCGATATCAGTGGGCTCGTCCTCGACGTAGATGTTCTCGACGTATTCGCTCCCATCGATCTCGATTCGTTCGTCGACAGCTCGTACGAGCCCGTGATCCTCGTAGAAATCGTTTCCTCCCGGATTGTCTCTGAGAACGCGTCCACGAAGCCGTGTGGCACCCATCTCCATCAGTCGATCGTAGATAGCGTGATAGAGACGGTTTCCGACTCCCTCACCTCGGTAATCAGGATCGACGTGTAGCCACAGGAGATCACCGTCGCCGCCTGGCTCGACGATATCGCCTTCAGCGAAGCCGACGACTTCGCCATCACGCTCGGCGACTAAGACGATCAGGTTGGGGTCATCGAGTTTCTCCGTCATCGTATCGACGTTGTACCATTGCTTGACAGCACTCTCGATCGTCTGGGGACTGAGTGTATACGAAGCTTCGAGCGATCGACGCGCTATATCGCGAATCGTCGTCCCATCCTCTGGTTTTGCTGGTCGGACGTCCATATTATGCTAATGTCCTTCATCAACAATAAACCCCACTGCCAGGGTGAAGATACTGTAAACGTCATTCGAGACGTCTAAGAGCCGTGTATAGCCGATCAATAATGAAAATGTAACAACACGACAAGTAGGTTATAATTACTCACTGGTCGGCACGTAGTACAGTCAGTTCCAGCCTATTCTATTTTATCCCGATCAATTGGATTTTCGACCAACGTAAACCTCAAGACTGTAACACCACTATAGACGAGCAATATGATTAATTCTCGGTATTGGGGGCGGTATTGTGGGGGTTGAGATACGCGAAAATCCCGTAACAGACGACGAGTTCGAGGAAATGAAACAGTTCGTCCATGATTATCTCGCTGCGAGTGTGGAAGGAGAAGACGACGGGGGCCGGATGCGCTGGTATCCGTGGCACTCTGCAGACTACCGGTACAACCACATCCTAAACGTCATCGATATTTCAACTCGGATTGCCGAGAAGGAGGGTGCGAACATCGATGTCGTTCGTGTGGCCGCGCTGTTTCACGACATCTCGAAGTTAGAAGTCGATCAGGACGTTCACGCAGAGGCTGGCGCTCGTGTTGCACGGGAGTATCTAAAGAGTCACGGCAACTATCCTTCGTCGTTCATCGACGAAGTGTGTGATTCTGTCAGAGCACATTCTTATCAGGGACCACTCATGGATCTCCCGCTCGAAACGCGCTGTCTCATCGAGAGTGATCTTCTCGATAAAGTCGGTGCAAACGGAATGGCGCTCATTCTTCTCCGGATGGGCTATGAAGCTCGCACCCACATGGACTGTTCTGAGATGATCGATCGCATCTTAGAGCGGGGCGAAGACGCGATCGATCGAATCGAGAGCGACAGCGCAGAGAGCATTGCCCACCAACGGCTCAAACGCGTGCGTTGGTTCCGTGAGTGGCTCGTCTCCGAAGTCGCCGAACTAGAACCAGACGGCGTCGACCACGAAGAGCGTTGAGCCGGAGAAAGCAAACGGTAGCCAGGCTCAGATAAACAGCCGTCGGAACGCATCGACGAGAAAGTAGACACCGAATCCTCCGAGAACGAGCGCACTCACACCGGTGATGAGTGGGGCGAGCGTTTGTACCCGACGCTCTGCGGCGACAAGGGTCACTGGAAAGCCCACGACCCAAACGACGATCCCACCGAACAGTCCGACGAGCAACACAGGACTCCCTGTCTGGACGACGAACTGTCCGGCAAGCGACTCTGACAGCGGTGCCAACACGTCCACTGTGCCAGGATCGAGCAGCGCAACGCCGGCCGTCAACCAAAAGAGAATCTGGTACGGATTGGTGACAGCAAGCACGAACGCTTTTCGAAATCCGCGTCCACTCGTGTCCTCACTACGAAAGCCATTATGAAGTTCGGTAGCCGTTTCGTAGGCGAAATACAACATGATGACGCCACCGACGGCGATCATCGTTGCTCGAAGAAGCGGCAGTCGCTCGATAACCGCAACGACGCCCAGCAGCGCACCTCCGAAAAAACAAAGATCAGCAGTCATCGCTCCCAATCCAGCACGAACACCCGAAACCCAGCCGTGGACGACGCTCTCTTCAGCAATAACGGCGTTCATCGGTCCTGGTGGAGCCGCAAGCGCTAATCCGAACACGACACCAGCAAAGAACGTCACGGGAAAATCCATCATCTTGCTATAGACGCGTGATTGTGAAAAATCACACGTACGAGCGTTCAGCTGCGTGGGAATCTGACGCACCCGATCAGAACCAGCCCAATACTAGTAGAACGTGAAATTCGTTGCGGTCTGAGTGAATCAGATTCCTTGACGCATCAGGTGACTCCGGAGAAGATCTGCGTCTTTTCGTCCTGCAGCGGTGTTGATGATGGCAATTGTATCACGTTCATCGAACTGCTCGTGCAGTTCCCACGCGCCGCTTGCTGCGGCTCCAGCTGAGACACCCATCTCGATCCCTTCGTGGCTTGCGACGGTGACAGCACTTTCGAGGATGGTTTCATCACTGGTTGCGATTGCTCCGCCGCCGCTCTCGCGGAGTGCATCGAGCACAAGTTCACTCCCGTTTGGATCCGGCCGTTCGAGATTGCCACACACAGTATCGGGAACCTCCCACGGATCGTGTGTGCTTGCGCCGGAGTCAAACGCCTCGACGATCGGCGCACAGGCCTCTGACTGGGCTGCATACAGCGGTGGAAGAGTGTCGATCAGTCCGAGATCCCGGAACTCACGGGCCGCCTTGGCCATCCCGACGAGAGCAGCGCTTCCCTCAAATGGATAGAACACGGCGTCGGGAACCTGCCAGTCCAGCTGTTCGAGAAGTTCGTACATGATCGTCTTCGCTCCCTCGTGGCGATAGGGCGTTTCGAACGGCTGGACCGAGTACCAGTCTTCTTCGACCATCGTGTCCTCGTACGCCGCTGTAGCATCGTTGATCCGTCCCTCGACAACGGTCATATCGCCGCCGTGGACGTTGATCATGGCTTTCGTAAGGAACGAAGATCGTGATGGTACGAACGCGTGACTCGTAATTCCGGCGCGGGCAGCGTATGCGGCCACAGATTGTCCGGCATCGCCTGCTGTAGCGAGGGCAACGTCAGTCGCTCCGTGCTGTCGCGCGGCCGAAACGGCGAGTGCACTCTCACGATCGAGCAACGTTCCCGTTGGATTTGTTCCCTCGTCCTTGATGACACACCGCTCGATTCCGAGCTCAGCTGCGAGTGTCGGACAGTCGATAATCGGGGTCCCCCCTTCGCCCAACGAGACGAACTCGTCAGACGGAATCGGAAGAAGCTGTTCGTATTTCTCCGGGCCAAACGACTGGGACTCGAGATCATCACGAGAGAGATCGATCGCTTCGTAATCGTACACCGGATCGAGAATTGCACCCTCTGGATGGTGGCTGGTCGTCGCGTCGAACAGCTCATCCGCTTCGGGACAGAGAACACCCCTGAATGCTGGCGTCGTTTCCATACCAGTGCTATCCGTCGGACTCAACTAAGCACTGTTGACACGCCCGAGAGAAACAACGGACCAAGAGATTCTGGCACGACACACCGAATGACCATACTTCTGGATGATGTGCAGGACACATCCATCCAGTCGGCTACTGTAACGGGTGCATCGTCAGGAACGACTCGTTCGTTGGGTCTGAGCACAGATCGAGGGTTAGGTAGTATCATCAGAGACGGTCGCATAGGCCTCATTCACCTGTTGGAACGCCTCAGGGTCGCCACCCATGTCGGGATGAACAGCTTTGACTTTTTTGCGGTACGCGGCCCTTATCTGCTGGTCTGTCGCATTCGATGGAAGACCGAGGACCGCAAGAGCAGCATCGGATTCGTCCACGGATGAGTCCTCATCAGATAGATCGAAAGTCGGTGTCTCGAACGGAAGACGGTTCCCGAGGTAGATCCCTGGCATCTCGTGTTCGACGAGAACTGCGTGCGTCGATGAGTGTTCGATGGCGTAGAATGCGCGGGCGTCGAACGTGATAGCAACGTCGCGGTTCGGGAGATAGAACTCGACAGGCTGTTCATCGATGAGATGGTCTTCGACGAACGGTTCATCGATTGCGTGGAGATACTGTCGAATTTCCGTCCGACGGCGACCCTCGCCACTTCTGACCGCCCCGCCGGTTGTCCGGTCGGGGAAAAAATACGCCCCGAGTATAAAGACGCCTGCGACGACAGCACTCACTATGAGTCCGAGGAGTATACCGGAGAGCAGCCAATCGGGGATGTCTACCGGGACCAGTTGCACAAGACACAGTTAGTGGAGCGAGCGTAAGAACTCCCCGATGCTACACGATCACACACATGAACAGCAACCAACGAACAGTGGATGGTGACAAATGAAACATGAGGATCAATGAGAACGTGTCTTCAGCACACTGCTGTCAGATCAACCGATATATCGCAAGTCGTCGTCGGTCGGTGCTGGTCCTTGTTCCATCTCCCGAATTTTCGTCACGACCTCTTCCATTTCCTCGGCGCGTTCTTCGAGTGACTCGTAGCCGACTTCGAAATCGAGAATAGTTTCGAGGACTTCGAGGACAGCCTGCGCGCTTTTTGGATCGACGAGATAGCCGCTTGTTTCACCCATGAGGCAGGCTGCATCGAGTCCACGGCGCTCGCCCATTCCGAGTAAGAGTCCGCTCACGCCGACGATCCCGCCAGCGGGTTCGTCCTCTCGGAACTCGACCGTATCGGACAGCTCCTCAATGAGCTCCGCAGAAGAGGCAGCACCAATGACGCTGTACTCCTCGATGAGCTCGCCTGTTGGGACGCCACCGAGTGTGAACGCGCGTTCGACGTCGTACTCCGCTGCGATGTCGAGAATCGAATCCGTGAGCCGGTAGTGTCCTGTCGAATCCTGTGCTTGGTGGTCACCAGTCAGCACAAGCAGATCAGCGTCGATAGCCTCGCCTGATTCTTGCTCGTCCTCTTGCAATGGTGTAGAGAGATCGACCGCGTGAAATTCGAGACACGCGAGCTGTGTACGTCCATCTTCGATGGTGACCTGTGGTGGGAAATGCTCCGAATACAGGCGGCTGATAAGTGTATTATTGAACTCCTCTAGTAGATGTTCGGCGGCGAGCTTGCCAACGTGACCGACACCAGGGAGCCCTTCGATAAGAACGGGAGAATTCATATCCGGTTGGGCAACCGTCTCGATATCGAACTCGTCCATGCAGCCTACTCGTGTGCTCGCCGCTTAAGTGCACGTCGGTACTCGCCGTAGCGGTCTGTGGGATCATACGGCGCTGGTGCGCTGTTGACCGCGTCACTACCACAGACAGGACAGGTCGAGGCGAGCGTGTACACTGGACCGTCGTGGTGCTCTTGCCATGACGCACAGACACGAATATCCGAAATCATCTCATACTACGATCTATTCTGGGTCTGTCGATTATTCTGCTTCAGTCTGTCGCTCTCGGTGGAAGTCTGCAGTTCCACCGCGCTCCTCAATGACTGCCCGCGCTCGTTCGACGGTTTCTGTAAGCTCATCCTCTGCAACTTTATACGACGGCGCGCGCACTTTGATGCGGTACTCTGGCGAACCGACGTACGTCACACCGAGTTCGACTTCGTCCGATACCTCTCCATTTCCTTCGGCACTCTCGAGTGCCGCACGAACATCATCGACGCCATTGGGATTAGACGAGCGGAGATGGACGTAGCCGGTCACCGTAACATACGGAACAGAGACGTTCTCGCGTGCAGTGTCGACGATAGTTGTGATCTCCTCGTCAGTGAGATCGGTCTCGGAGAGCGTGTCTTCGCCGTGGATCGCCGCCTGCTCGAAGCCCTCATACAGCGTACCGAAGACAGAGAGCAACTCGTTTGCGACCGTCCCGTACTGCTCGTCACTCACGTCCTCCCCGAACGCGAGGGTCATCCATTTGTCCGCCTTCTGCTCGTTTTTCCACTCTTGGATCTTCTCAGAGCGCTGGTGGTCGTTAACGTCCTTGACCGAGAGATCGATCTGCTGGGCACTCTCATCGACATCAAGCACTTTGCACACGACCGTCTCGCCCGTATTGACGTGGTCACGGATGTTCTTGATCCACCCGCTTGCTACCTCGCTGATGTGGACGAGTCCACGGCGATCTGTGTACTCTAATAGATCCACGAACACCCCAAAATCCTCGATTTCGTCAACCCGGCCGACGACGAGATCGCCCGGATCGGGCCAGCCTGTGTACTTCATGCATCTGGCTTACAGTCTGATGGGAATAAAGGCACCGTATACCACCAACGGCACCTCCTGAACGAAGTGGTTTGCCCAACTGGATCAACCACTGATCGAAGAATAGAACGGCTTGGTTCGATCAACCGCAGACCGATACCGACGCGTGAGAAGAGAGCCGATCAAGCGTGTTCTGCACGCCGTTCGACTGTCTCGGTGACCTCACCTTCGATGACGGCTTTGCCTCCTGTGGGCCGTGCTAAGACGTGTCCACAGACCGCGCACGCGACTTCGGTCGCAGCCTTACCGTAGATGATCTGTTCGTTCTCACAGTCCGGGCACGTCACTCGGTAGAAGCGTCCAGACATGGTTACTCCTGAAACTCCAGACGGCCTGCGCGCCATCCCTTTCGGAGGTGAGCTTTTCCACAGTCGCTGCACCGGTACTTCAGGTTCGTCTTTTTCGTCGGTTTGTCACCACTCGGAACCTTCGAGAACTTACCAGCGTTCCCGATTCCAGACTTCTGGCGCTTTCGTTGGCGACCCTGCACCTTCGTCATGCCTGAGGAGCGACCGCTCCGCACCTTCTCAACCTCGTGCTCATGGTGCGCGTTGCAATGCGGACAGTACGTCCGAAATCGACGTGGCATCTGCATGGTTGTTGAATCACTATTATCGACGCCACATTAAAACGCGTTTGGTTCGGAGCAGCCAGTCGATCAGATCAGACAGTTTCCTCTTACCTTCGATCACGCTGTCCGCCGTAGTGTCTGATTGTCCTGGCTAGAGAACAAATGTCGACATACATGACCATATTCAATCAATAGTATATATAGTTGAATTATTTAGTATATTATAATATTTTATATAATTACGAAATAATTAATATCTGCAATATTCTTGATTTTTTTGATGCGAGAGAAACTACTTCGGCGGAGAACGTTCCTTAAACAGACAAGTGGAGCCGCAGCAGGGATTGTAGCACTACGGTCTACGAGTTCCTCGGCGCAGGGAGCAACACCGATTCCGGTGATCTCGACTCGTGGTCACTTCGACGACAGCGGATCCCTCACAGGTGGACATTCAGCGACTGGCTACGACACCGACGGGACAGTTCCAGGTGTCGACACTGGTTGTGCAAGCGACTTGCTCGTCTTCGCACACGGCTGGACCAAGGACGCCACAGACGACGAAGCAAAACAGGCTGCAGAGGCGAAAATCGAACACGCTGATGCGTCGCTCGGCGGAGCGGGGTACGGCGGGACTGTCGTCGGTTACTCGTGGGACAACAACAAAGGTGGCGGCGTGGACTTCGGCTGGGGTGAAGCACAGAGCATCGCACAGCAGAACGGTTCGAAACTCGCCCAGTTCTGTCTCGATTACAAGTACTCGTGTGGCGGAACGCTTCGTCTTGCCAGTCATTCGCTTGGAGCACAGGTCGTGTTCAGCACACTTCGGGTGCTCAATGCAACTTCATATTGGAACGACAACGGCTACCAGATCGATTCAGCGCACTTCCTCGGGGCGGCGACCGACAACGAAGTACCATCCCAAGAGGACATGGATAGCTACAACGCGGTTGCTAACGAAACGGTCGGGACGTTCAACTACTACAGCGAAGAGGACGACACACTGGAGTGGATTTACAACACCATCGAGTTCGACCAAGCACTCGGTGAGACAGGAGTCGAAGACGGCAACACGCCGCCTCCGAACTACACCGACTTCGACGCGACTGGGCAAGTCGGTAACAACCACTCGGGCTATCTTGACAACGTTTCCGACGAAGTTGTGGCCCACATCAACACGGTCTAGCGTTATTCACCAGTAAGCGCCTCGCTGCCTGGGGCGATATCGATGTACTCCCCGAGGTCGCGCTCGCGCGCTTTTTCATAGAGCATGTACGCAGACGCGACGGTCTCGATTGCGGTTCCACCGCTGTCGAAGATCGTTATTTCCTCGTCACTCGTCCGTCCAGCGACGTCACCGGCGAGTACTTGCCCGAGATCACCGTGGATGTGATCCTCTGTGAGTCCACGCTCGTCCATCGCTTGCATGAATGCGCCAGCATCGCTCGTCGCACGATCGTAGAGATCTGGAACGTACGTCGAGCGCTCAATAACAGTCGCGTCGAGCTCTCGGGCGTTCGGATCGTACTGCCCCATTGCAGTGACATGAGTCCCTGGTTCGAGTCGTTCACCGTCGAAGACTGGTTCTGTATCGTTTGTAGCAGTGATGAGCACGTCTACTCCCTCGAGGACGGCATCGCTCGATGCGACTGCGCCAACAGAGGCGTCGTACTGCTCGTTCATCTCCCCCACAAAGCGTTCGCGGCTCTCTTTCGTCGGCGAATAGACGTTGACAGTTCCGAAATCGCGCACGGTCATCGCCGCGTGTACTTGGCCACGGGCCTGCGCACCGCTTCCAATGACACCGAGCGTCCGCGCGTCCTCACGAGCAAGAGCATCGATGGCAACTGCACCGACGGCACCGGTTTTGTATGGATTGAGGCTCGCACCATCAAGAAGTGCGAGTGGACGACCGCTCTCGGCGTCGAACAGCGGAAGGAAAAAGTGTACGTCGCGATCGTCGAACCCCGCTGCGTATGTGTAGCCACCCATTGCGCCCGTCTCGGGAAGAATAGCAAGATAGCCCGTAAGCATCCCCGCTGGATCGTCGTGAACGAGTTTCGTCCGCGGGGCTGCCGGACCCTGCTGACGATAACCCTCACGAACAGCCGTCACGTACTCCGCAGGTGTCGCCAGACCCGCGAGTTCTTCGCTGGTCAGAAACAACGTCTTCGTCATATATGCCACAAGAAGCGGTGATGGCTTAGTGTTGATGCCCGATACGATCGATCGTTAATCGGCGTTAACGGACGCAATGTCAGTATGGGAAGACGACTGTTCTGTCGGTGTCGGATCAGTTGGCGCGCGGACGAACAGTGCATGTCCCATGAACAGAACAGCAATCGTTGCAGCCACTGTTATGGCGAGCGTCAGCTCAACGCCGGCAACGGTCAATGCACCGGAAACACCGGCGAGTGAAAGCGGAATAAGGCCAAGGACGATATCGTAGTACCCAGTCATCGTCTACCATAACGTAGTGCTTCCATCATTTATAAATCTTTCCACGTCACCAACCTGTATCATCCAATGTAGCCATGACATACCCCCACACAAATACCTGCAAATCCATCTCATAAGTTATGAGCTGGTTTTGTAGTTCAACCGGCCGCAGTCGGGCGTTTTTCAGAGTATATATGCATTTTGCATCGAGTTCGCTTTTGCAATAACAATCATTAACAATTGTGAGTGGTTAGGGGCCAACCAATTGATGGAGACTACGTAAGGTCGTACACACCAACAACTCCATTCGAACCATTCACAGGCGATTCGAGAACCTCCTCGCGTTGGTCACTGTTCCGGTTCAATTGCCGAACAGATACTCGAAACACCGACTCCACACATTCGCAGCCAGATCAGCAACCAACGAAGAAAATCTTTGGAAATAGCCTCTATGAACACCGAGTTCCCGCATGCGGATGAGTGTTGTTGTTTACGTAAGTTTGAAGCGCGCTTGCAATGATAGATTGGTGTGAATCGGAACGATCGAGCAATCACGGGGTTAGTCATGCTCGCTCATTCGCTTGTCCACACCTACGAGTTCGTCTTCCCCGTATTCATCCCGCTTTGGCTGTCACAGTTCGGAACGACAGAGGCAATCGTCGGTGCCATTGTCGGCATCGGGCTCTCGTTGTTCGGACTGGGAGCACCGCTGGCGGGTGTACTCACCGACCGTCGCGGATCGAAACCACTCATCCTCGCCTGTCTATTCGGGATGGGTGGCTCGTTCGTTTTGCTCGGTCTTTCATCGACGATTGCCGGACTCATTGGCATCAGTCAGCTATCAATGTCTGGAATAGCGATACCAACCGAACTTGGTGTCGTCACGATTGCACTGATTGTCTGGGGCGTTTCTGCAAGCCTCTATCATCCTGCGGGACTGTCTCTCATCACCAGAGGCGTCGAAGCGCGCGGAAGTGCCTTCGCGTACCACGGCACGGCGGGCAATATTGGCACTGCTCTTGGTCCGCTTCTTGCCACCATCCTCCTGTTCTTTCTGAGCAATAACTGGCGCATCGTCGCCCTCATTCTCGCAGTTCCCGCACTCGTTGGTGTGGCGTACGCTGTTCGTATCAACGTAAACGAGACCGCTGCCGTCTCGACCGCGACCGATGGAGGGTCCGAGACAGAGAGCGGCATCTCATCACTGTCCGAGTTCTTCTCGCTCTCGAAGACGCTGCTTGCCAGTGCGTTCCTCGTTGTGTTTAGTATCGTGATGTTTTCTGGGCTGTACTACCGTGGCGTTCTCACATTTTTGCCGTCGCTCCTCGGAGATATCGGGATCATTGCACCAATTGAATTCTACGGACGAACGATCGAGCCGGCGAACTACCTCTATACGGGGCTTCTCGCAACGGGTGTCGGTGGCCAGTACGTTGGCGGGAAACTCACCGACAGAATTCCCGTTGAGCTGGGTCTCACAGTGGGATACGCGGCGTTCGGTGTCGTTGCACTCGCGTTTCTCCCCATCACGGCCCTCGGGCTAATTCCATTTGTGCTCCTCTTAGCGCTGCTCGGGTTCGTCCTCTTTTTCGTCCAGCCGTTTTACCAAGCAACAGTCGCAGACTACACTCCTGCCTCAGTGCGTGGACTGTCCTACGGGTACACGTATCTCGGTGTATTCGGCATCGGTGCGCTCGGAACGCCGCTCGCAGGTGCAGCACTCACGTATCTTTCACTCCCATATTTGTTTGGACTCCTCGCCGTAATCGGAGGAGCGGCTGCTGGACTCAGCCTGTATTTGCTCACCGCAGAACGAAACCGTTGATCTGATGTCCTAGATACCGATTACCAGATGCTGACCACAATCCGCCACGGAACGAGTAGTACGAGACCGACACCAATCGAAACGAGCACGAATGTGACGGCGAAATCGCCGTGGAACACTGACGTGGCGCGAAGAGCTTGTCCGATTACTGCTGCGAGGATCCACGTACCACCAGCCACCAGTGCTGCCTGTTTCGGAGACTCGCGCGCAGCGTGACTGTACGCACCGAGCACGAGAGCAGCGAGAATCCACCCAATGTAGAAGGGGACTGCTGTACCGACGATTCGCTCTGGATGCGATCCCAAATAACTGACCGAGTAGTGACTGAGTTCGCCCGCGAGAACGAACAGCCCTATGAGCGCAGCATCACCGATCGCTACCCCAAAGCTCCGTGAGGAGAAATCGACCCGCCCTACTCCCGTTGTGGTGCTCATGGCTGTCAGTACCACCGGACTCCACTCATACGTTCTGGTCCGTTCTGCTTCATCCGTCATATACAATAGATCACAGAACTCCCTCTCGATCGTTCCGGAGCAGAGACCACATAGTTCTCGCTCACTAATCATCGTGTATGGAGTACGCCGTGCTCGGGTGGCCGCCGGACGGACCGACACTCCGTCTCGATTATCGCCGATTCGGCTACGCTGGGAAGTTCGTCATGACGAACACCGGAAAGGCGATCGCACGCGATAGCGACGGCGAGCAAGAGCCGCTCGCAGCGGTCGCGTTCAACGAAGATCGGACCGACCCGAACACGCTTTGGCTCCGGTATATCACTACTCGACGAGATCGCAGAGGAGAGGGCATCGGCGCGCGGCTCGCGGCGTTTATCACCAACCAAGCCCACGAACGCGGCTACGACCGAGTTGTGATCGCTGTCAACAATCCGTTTGCCTATCACGCGTTGTTCAAAGCCGGATTCGGATTCACCGGAGAACGAACCGGTATCGCCGAACTGGTACTCGAACACCCGAGCAACACGAAACGCTATCACGCGGGACTCGACATATTCTGCGAGCGCGATCTCACCGAGGACGAACGAGCGTTTCTCGACACGAAATCCAAAGAAGGGCCGCCGAGCGTTGTCCCACCAGAGGGTTAAAGCGTTACTCGGCATAGATTCGAGCAATGGGAAACGCATCGCTCAGGGATATTGCGGCTATCGACGAGGTCTCGTTCGACTCACTCGATGGAGTCGTCGCTGTTGACGCGCACAATTGGCTCTATCGGTATCTCACGACAACGGTCAGATTCACCAACAGTGACGTTTATACGACAGAAGACGGAGCAGAGGTCGCAAATCTGATCGGAGTTGTTCGCGGACTGCCGAAGTTTTTCGAGAACGATCTCACCCCTGTCTTCATCTTCGATGGGGGCGTCACGGATCTCAAAAGCGACGAGGTACAGGCGCGTCGGGAACAGCGCCAGCAGTACGAAGAGCAGCTCGAAACGGCCCGCAAAGAGGGCGACGCGACTGAGGTTGCACTGCTCGAATCGCGCACACAACGCCTGACGAACGTCATCCAAGAGACGACCCGCGAGCTTCTCTCGTTGCTCGATGTACCGGTCGTCGAAGCTCCCGCAGAAGGTGAAGCACAAGCCGCCCACATGGGTCGCACAGGGGCCGTCGATTACGTCGGAAGCGAGGACTACGACACCCTCCTTTTGGGAGCCCCCCTCACGATCCGTAAGCTCACGAACTCTGGCGACCCAGAGCGCATGGACTTCGAGGCGACGTTGGCGGAACACGACATCACGTGGGAACAGCTCGTCGATATCGGTATCCTCTGTGGAACAGACTTCAACGAAGGGATTTCCGGTATCGGACCGAAAACGGCAGTGAAAAAAATCAACACACACGGTGATCTGTGGAGTGTGCTCGACGCCGAAGGTGAGTACATCGAACACGCTGATCTCATCCGAGAGCTGTTCTTGAACCCCGACGTGACCGACGATTATGCGTTCGAGACGGACACCTCACCAGATATCGGAGCCGCAAAAGCCTACGTTTCCGATTGGGGAATCCCAGAGAGCAACGTCGAACGTGGATTCGAGCGCATCGAAGAATCAGTCGCCCAGACCGGACTGGACGAGTGGATGTAATTCGTTCAGTGGATACGTCCACCCGAGCGACGACCGCAGTCGATCACAAACATTCTGCGACGAAGTGTCTGGCGAGCCACGATTCAGCGCGTTGGAGCCGGTATTGGAGCGTCGATTGAGGTATTCCGACAGCAATAGCGAGATCACTCAACGAAGTCTCGCGTGGTGTTTGATAATACCCATGCTCGACAGCCAATTCGAGGGCCTCACGCTGTTCGTACGGGAGTTTCGCTACGGTGATCGCCTCGTCAGTCCAATGAGTCGGCTCGCTCAGATGTGAAAGGCTCACGCTGAGACCGTCACAGAGTTCAGCCTGCATGGCGTCGTACAGCCGACCAACGTTCGCGTCGTTGCGCATCAGAATGCGCCACTCGTAGCGCTCCTCTCGGCGTTCGGTTTCGTAAAACAGCCCGTCACCAAGATACTCGCGTGCGAGCGACGGCAACGTCCGGCACTTGTCGATCCCAGATCGATAGGTGTAGATTGTGCTACTCGTGGCATCACCAGAGAGTAGTTCGTACTCGCGGTGAGAATGACAGGCAGGTCGATCAGGACACTCGTTGCACCGTTCGCTATCGAGCAAGAGGTATTCGAGCCGTTCAATTGCCGATTTTGGGCCAGTGATTCGATCAAGCCGCCACATCGCGTCACCGGCCATCGAACACGCAACCGATTTTGATAGCGCCGATGGATGTTCGATAAACACGTCTGCGACTGCGTCGACCCCAGGTTCGTATTCGATCGTAATAACGAACTCCCGCATAGCAGGATATCGGTTCACACCGAAGTAATACCATCGATCAGGGCAGACTCGGTGTCGAACAAAATACCGAATAAAACCGCTCTATGAGCAGTACACTGGCTTTTACGATGATGATTAATCATCATATAAATCGGAGTTCGGTTATAACCAAACATAGCTATATGATAGTCGGGCGTCTATTTGTGGATGAATACGAGTGTGGCAGCGAAAGGACAAATACCAATCTGGAGAGCCAGCAACCAGTGAATAACGTAACATCGTACAATCCGACAGAGACATCGACAACCGAGCGTTCGACCCACGACGGTGAGCAGAAACACGCTGAGCGGGAAATGGTCTGTCCCGAGTGTGGAGGAGTACTCATCGAGGATCACGAACACGGAGAGCGTGTCTGTACCGAGTGTGGGTTAGTTGTCGAGAGCGATGAGATGGACCGTGGTCCGGAGTGGCGTGCGTTCGATGCCAGCGAGCGAGACGAGAAGGCTCGCGTCGGTGCTCCGACAACCAACATGATGCACGATAAAGGGTTGTCGACCACCATTGACTGGCAGAACAAGGATGCCTACGGTTCAGCACTCTCATCTCGACAGCGCCAGAAGATGCAACGTCTTCGGACGTGGAACGAGCGCGTTCAGGCGGGTAATGCAAGAGAGCGTAATCTCAAGCAGGCATTGGGTGAGATCGATCGGATGGCCTCAGCACTCAGTCTTCCCGAAACGGTCCGCGAAACTGCAAGCGTCATCTATCGGCGTGCGCTTTCGGAAGGACACGTGCAGGGGCGATCGATCGAGGGAATTGCGACGGCCGCACTGTACGCAGCTGGGCGACAAGCCGGAACGCCACGAACGATCGATGAGGTGGCTCACGTCAGTCGAATTGAAGAGCTTCGGTTCGAACGCGCTTACCGGTATCTGGTTCGGGAATTGGGTCTCGAAATCGCCCCTGCGAACCCGGTGAGCTACATTCCTCGGTTTGCGAGCGATCTTAGCGTGAGTGATGAAACCGAGCGTCGAGCACGAGAACTCCTCGATGCAGCAAAGGATGAGGGTGTTCACAGCGGGAAGAACCCAGTTGGGTTGGCTGCCGCCGCCCTGTACGCGGCTGGGCTACTAACGAGTGAAGATATCACGCAACGTCGCATTGCGAAAACCGCTGATGTCAGCGCCGTTACTATCCGAAAACGATACCGTGAGCTCCTTCGAGCGGGCTATGACGGCGCACCAGACACCGATCTCTGAGAAGCAGCGCTTATTCGACATTTCCTGAATATCTTCGGTGCTGAACAACTTTTAGTTCCAGCTGTATTGCTCTCGGTGGATGTTCTACCCTACGTCTGATCTTCAAGGAATGGTTACTGAGTGATACGTAACTGACAGCAATTCGGAGTGAGCCATCATCGTATTAGAATCAGCTCCATTTGGAACGTGCAAATCGGTACGTATTTGGTTATTGTTCACAAATAGCTATCGATATACCAGAAACAATACTGGTAAACAGTACACATCTATGCCAATCTTTGGACTCCCAACAGTGACGTTCGTGATGGCTGTGGCAACAATCTTAGCAGGCAGTCTTGGAGCGATTCACTACGTCGTGGTACACAAATTCATGGAAAAACCGTTCCCCGATCAAGAGGTGAGCGAGTAGATGGTTAACCCGGTCTATCTCGGCGCATTCATCGTCTACCTCGTGCTTGTGCTTGCGATCGGGGTCTGGGGGTATACAAAAACAAAGACGAAGGACGATTTCTGGGTATACGGACGGAATCTCGGGAAGTGGCTCGCAACGTGGTCGCTGGTTGCGAACTTCTTTAGCGCTGTCGCAGCCATCGGCGTCATCGGGGAAACGTCGAAAACCGGCTACGCGATCCTCGTCGGTGTCAATTTCGGATTGGCGCTCGGGATTAGTGGACTCTATTTCGTTTCGCATAAGATCCGCGCACTCGATGAGGTCACCCTTTCGGACATTGTCGCCAACGTCACTGGTCGAGAGTATGCCCGTCCTGTCACTGGTGTCATCCTATTCAGCAATGCATGGGTCTACCTCATCATCCAACTCGTCGGTGCGAGCGTCCTCGTTACCGCAATTACTGGCGTTCCCTACCGGTATATGGTCTGGGTTATTGGGATCGTGTTCATACTCTACACCGTCCTCGGTGGTCTGGTCAGCGTCGCGTGGACTGATTTAGCGCAGGGAACCGTGATGGTTGCGCTCATGACGCTCACTGCTGCCTACCTGGTGGTCGATCTCGGCGGGTTCACGGCAATGAACACGCAGTTTGCCGCGATTGATGCGGCCAATGTAGAACCATTGGGCGGTGGAGAGTACACCCTGATCACGATTGTGAGTTCCATCGTCGGATTCTTCGGAACGATCTTCACGGGACAGAACGTGATCATCAGGATCAACGCAACGAAGGACATCGAGACGACTAAATTTCATTTGGCGGCCGGGGGTGTCATCATCGGAAGTTTCCTCGTCGTGACGACGATATTGGGCGCTGCGACGGGCGTTGCACTCGACAACGCTGGTCATACGGTTGCCAACCCAGATAAAGCGTTCCCGGTGCTCATTACCCAGTATATGCCGACGACGATCGGTACCATCATCATTCTAGGAATCATGAGCGCCATCCTTTCGACGACAGACACTCGCCTCCATGCGCTTGGAGTGACGCTCACACGGGATATCTACGATTACTTCAGACCAAATACGTCAGACGAACATCAGCTCAAGATTTCCCGAGCGACCACGATCGTTTTCGGACTGCTTGCGACAGCGATTGGTGCGAACCCGCCTGGAACGATCTTCGACCTCTACAGTTTCCGGGCGGTACTGTTGACTACTGGTTTGCTATTACCAGTGTACGTTGCACTCTATTGGCGGGGCTTCGACGGCCGAGTAATCATCGCATCGATGGTGCTGGGAGGTGTCTTCGGCGTTGGTACCGCGTTGGTCGGTGGGACGGTGATGGGTGTCCCCGCGACACTGCTCGGCGTGGGAGTTGCCGCACTGGTACTGTTGAGTGGGCGCGTCGTGCTGTATCGCGTCCCGACTGCCGACCAGTCGAACGATCCGCAAACGTAACATCCTCCTCGCCATCACGGAAGCCTCTCACACGACAGCGTGCGGTTCATTAATGTGCAGAGAACAGATCAGGAATTTCGACACTCATACCGATATATCCGGATCGATGAGTACCGTTAGAGTCAAACCCACGCTGGGTTTATCACTCACGACATGAGCACAGATCAGGGTCGGGGTCAGCGGTCAATTCGCTGTCTTGTCGCCAAGGTCGGATTGGACGGTCACGACCGGGGTGCACACGTTATCGCTCGTGCGTTCCGCGATGCGGGGTTCGAAGTCATCTACTCCGGACTCCACAAAGCACCAGACGAGATCGTTCAGGCCGCTGTCCAAGAAGATGTCGACGTGCTCGGAATCTCTATTCTCTCGGGCGCACACAACACGCTCGTGCCGAAGATTGTAGAGGGATTAGAAGAGTACGGCGCGCTCGATGACACGCTCATCATCGTCGGTGGAATTGTTCCTGAAGACGACCGTCCAGAGCTCAAAGAGCTCGGTGTTGCCGAAATCTTCGGTCCCGGTGCGTCGATGGAAGAGACGACCCAGTTCGTCCGCGAGAACGCCCCCGAGCGCGAGCGATGAGCCTCGTTGAGGACCTTCTCGCGGGAGATCACCGGGCGCTTGCCCGCACCATTACGAGGATCGAAAATCGGATGTCCGGCTATCGGGACATCGTGGGCGAACTCCACGAACACACCGGCAACGCGAACGTCATCGGGATCACCGGGAGTCCAGGCGCGGGAAAATCGACGCTCGTCGACAAGCTCACGAAACACTACCGAGATGCAGGCCACACTGTTGGCGTTCTCGCCATCGACCCGTCCTCTCCGTTCACCGGCGGGTCTGTCCTCGGCGATCGCATTCGTATGGTCTCTACGACGGGAGACATGGACGTGTTCTTCCGATCGATGAGCGCTCGCGGCAGTCTTGGCGGGCTTTCGACGGCAACGGCAGACGCAGTGAAAGCGCTCGATGCGTTCGGAAAGGACACGATCCTCATCGAGACCGTCGGAGCCGGACAGAACGAGATAGACATCGTGAAGACCGCCGACACGGTCGCCGTCCTCGTTCCACCGGGGTCGGGTGATGACATACAGATGCTCAAAGCGGGCATCTTCGAGATTGGAGATGTGTTCGTCGTCAACAAAGCCGATCTCCCCGGTGCAGATCGTACGGTGAAAGAGCTGCGGGAGATGATTCGAACACGCGAGGATTACACAGCCAACGGAGATACCTCACCGATCACCACCGCGATCGAACACACGACAGAGGGGACACACTGGGAGCCACAGCTCGTCGAGACGGTTGCGAACTCTGGAGAGGGCGTGGACGAACTCGTTTCGGTGCTACAGGATCACGCAGAGTATCTCACAGACTCCGGTGCACGAACAGAGCGTGACCGCCTGCGCTACGCAGAGGAGATTCGCACACACGTACGCGAAGATGTCAGGTACCTTCTGGCACGGGAGATCGAAAATCGGGGCGGTCTCGATGAACTTGCCAGCGCGGTCGAGCAACGCGAAACAGACCCATACACGATCGCTGACACGCTGCTCGATCCGATTGAATCCTGCCTCGAAGAGCAGAGCACGGAACTCGATCAGTAAAATTCTGCTCTCTGGTTTTTCGTCTCGTCTCGAATATCATGTTGAGTGATCGATCAGTCGCTGAATAGATCAGATCCTGGTCGCCAAAATGGAGATCTGCAGGGATTTCAGCCACTGTTAAGCACGCGACGGTCGTACTGTCGTCTATGCGATTTCGCACGCTTCTTGCAGGAACAGTCGGTGGGATTGGTCTCACTGCCGCCGCGAATAAGATGCTCTCCGATAAGGCAACGCGCCTTCATCCACCGTTGGGACAGGCAACCGAAAGCTATCGCTGGCGCGGATTCGACGTTTCGTACAGTGAGGCCGGTGATCCAGACGATCCGGATCTCCTCTTACTTCACGGCATCAATGCTGCCGGATCAAGCGCCGAGTTTGCTGCCGTGTTCGACGAGCTCGCGTCGGACCACCACGTCATCGCGCCAGATCTGCCCGGATTCGGTCTGTCAGACCGTCCTCCGCTGCTGTACTCCCCATCGCTGTACGCAACATTCATTGCCGATTTTGCGCGGGATGTGACCGACGAGCCGAGCGTGGTCGCGTCGTCTCTTTCGGGCGCGTACACGGTAATGGCCGCTGAAAAGACTCAGTTCTCGGAGTTCGTCTTCATCTGCCCGACCACTTCGACGATGCCAGGCAACCGAACGTGGCTGCGGTCGCTTCTGCGATCTCCGCTCGTCGGTGAGGCACTGTTCAATCTCATCTCGTCTGAATCCTCGCTGCGCTACTTCGAGGCCGATCACGGGCTGTACGATCCCTCGAACGCCGATGATGAGTATATCGAATACCGTTGGCAGTTGACCCATCAACCAGGTGCGCGATACGCTCCTGCGTCGTTCATCAGTGGCGCGCTCGATCCCGATCTCGACCTCGAAGCAGCGCTCTCGACGCTCGATGAACCGGTGACGCTCGTGTGGGGACGTGAAACCGAAACCACGCCACTCTCTACAGGTCGTGCGCTCGCAGAGAACACAGACGCACGACTCGCAATCATCGACGAGGCACTGTTGCTTCCACACGTTGAACACCCACAGCAGTTCACCGACATCGTACGGGAAGACGAGATTCCCGATGCGAATACAGAGTGAGCTAGCTGTTCTGCTCGAATAAGCAACGAGAAGCCGCTTTTACTGTCGACCTTCGACGTGAGCCGCACGCGAGATGGTATGAAGATGTAACTGCACACTCAGTCGTTGGAGTTGGTAACGGGAACGGTCGAATTGGAGAGTCCGATACCACCCGATAGGTCCACTTGCGGATACGGGATGTCGATTCCCTGCTCGTCGAATGCGTTCTTGACGTTGGTGACGTACTCGCCACGGATCGCAACGTAGTCTGCACGGCTCGGGTCAGCGATCCAGACCCGTGCTGTGAGTTCAATGTAGGAATCGGCGAGTTCTGTGAGATGAACTGTCGGTACCGGGTTGTTGAGGATACCCTTCTGCTGTTTGGCTTCCTCGACGATGATGTCCGTCGCCGCTTGGATATCGTCGTCGTAGCCGATACCGAACTCGATCTGAATCCGGAGCTTATTCTTTGCGACGGGGTTTTTGATGACGCCGTCTGTGAGTTGGGAGTTCGGCACGGTGAGCAACTCGTTGTCGAACGTCCGGACGCGCGTCACGCGGAGGCTGATATCCTCAACGATCCCTTCGCCCTCATCCCACTCGATCCAATCACCGATGCGAAACGGCTTGTCGGTGTAGATGAACACGCCCGCGACGAAGTTCGCGATAGCGTCCTGCATCGCCAATCCGATTGCGAGTGTTCCCGCTGCTACGATGGTCGAGAGCGAGCTGAGAAGATTCGTTAAATCGGCGGCACTCAACCCGATTGCGACAGCGACGAACAGGAGGATGCCGGTGGCAATCCGTTTGATCGGCCGTTTCGCGTGATCATCGAGACTGCTGCGCGCGAGTGCGCTGTCGAGAACGGGCCAGACGATTACGCGCCCAACGGCGTAAACGACCACGAAGGTAACGACAAAGAGGATCGCCTGTGTGACTGAACCAGCGTAACCTCCTAAAAATTCGAGGAACCAGAACGGTTCGGGGGGGGCCATCAATGATACACCGCCGTATGCCCCCGTGTATCGATGATTTCCGCGTTGACGCGCGATGCAAGTTCAGTCGCCAGTTCCTCAGTTGTCGTTCCACCGCGAGACGATCGCAGGAACTTCACTTTCACGAGCGTTCGGTCTTTGAGCTGACTGCGCAGTTCGCTCACAACTGGGTCGAGACCGCTCTTTCCAACTCGAATCGTCGCATCAACATCGTGTGCCTGTTTCCGCAGCTCGTCGCTCATAGCTCCCTATTCAACTGCGAAAAGGGTCAAATTGACGGTTCCATCCCGAAGGACCCTTTCGAACACCAATCATCCGAAACACAGACGCTGACGGGCTGGAATGCGAACAGAACGAGGACGCTGGGGCCGGTGAGGCGAGCAACAGCGGGCAGAGCGATTCACTGACGGGAATGATACGGATATCTCGATTGTGCCCCACAGTCGCAGGTGATGACCACGTGACCGTCTTGCAGTCGAACTCGGGCGTTTCGCCCCGGACGGAGGTAGACGTCGCACGCATCGCAGGTAAATCGCTTGAACGTTCGTGGGAGTCCACATCGATTACGCTCTGCGACCCGTCGCGCTCGCTGGACGTACGCCCGCGCGCGGTCGTCATGCCCTTCACGCACTGCTCTTTTAGCGAGTGCACACAACCGTTCGATTCGTTCCTCAGCGATGGTCATCCAGTACGGACCGGATTCCGCTCCCGGGACGCAAAAAGCAACCGCTCTCTTCGTACGTCGGGAGACGTTTCGATTCGTGAGAGAGTGAGACCGTACCATTAGCCGGATCTCACAGATTCACGAAGATAGAGGTGTAAAGACAGACACATAGACATACGTTCCTCGAATGCTGGAAAAACGGAAGGTACAGGGCCCCAGCCCCAAATATGATAGAGAGGATATGTCCTCTGATCAAGAAAGCACTAAATCCCAGAATCGAATCGGCTTCGGCATCGCAATGGGCGTTGGAATCGGGGCTGCACTCGGTGTTGCGACAGAAAATATAGGATTGTGGATCGGCGTCGGTGTCGCACTTGGAATCGCTCTCGGTGCCGGCTGGGATCAAGCAAAAGGATAAGTGATACCGTCTCTCGCAAAACCGCGGCTCGCTGCTGTCCCCTGTTTTATTCAATCGATAACGATGCGAATCCAGAGAGAACGGGCTGTGTCCCCGCTCAGAGGAATGCCGTCACGACGTTACATGTAGCCGAGATCGCGCAGGCGCGCCATCAGGTCCTCTTTGTCCTGTGCGCGGCCAGCACGCTCGGTCGTCTCTTCGAGATTCTGCAACCATGCGGGTTCGGAATCTGCCTTGTTCGTGCTCACTTCGCTACCAAGCGAGCGGAATCCTTCGAAGTATTTCGGGCTGACAGGGATGTCCGCGTGGGTAAGGTTGTTCGGGAGATCGTCGTAGTCCTGCGGAACGTGTCCTGCCGGGTAGTCAGGCACCGTATCAGGCACGACGAAGTTCCAGAAGGCGTCCCAGACAGCGCGCTCTTCGAACTGGAGAATGGGTTGAATGCGGTCGTGTGGCGGGTAGATGTCAGGATCGTGACGCGGACTGAAGAACGTCTCGTCTGCGCGTGCTTCCTGTTCGTCCCAGCGGATTCCGGAGATGATGCCGTCGATGTTGTGAGCCTCAAGCGTGTTGTTGAGCGCGACAGTCTTGAGCAGGTGGTTGCCGACGTAGGTGTCGAGCAAGAACGGGAACGTATCCTCCTCGTATTCGAGAATATTGTTCACGTGGTGCTGGTTCTGCTCGTTCAGGTCAGAAACAGCAATCTCTTCGCCCGGTTCATCAGCGAGCGCACCAACATCGTCGTTGCGCGCGTAGATGACTTCGAGATCCCACTCGTCGGCCCAGTGTTCGACGAATTTCATGAGTTCGTCGAAATGTTGGAAGTGGTCGATGAACACGGCCGGTGGAAGATCGAGGTCGTACTCCTCGGCGACCTGCGCGACGAAGTACAGCGCAAGCGTTGAATCTTTTCCACCGGTCCACATCACTGCGGGCGTCTCGTACTCCTCAAGACCGATCCGCGTGACTTCGATGGCCTTCTCAATTTTGTCCTCAAGCGCCGGATAGTCCTCTGGCTGCTCGTTTTCGCCAGCGGTGTAATCGACGTCAAGGTAGTCGGGGAAGTCTGACATCCTGTAATTATATATTATTACCCTCCTTCAAGTGGTTTTCGGCCGAATGTAAATTCGAAAATTGGTATCAATGCCCACAATGGGGGTGAAATCGGGGACGGGAGGATTATTCGGTTCTATCTCCTCCAAATCTTGAAAGACCCGATTAGCTGATAAACTCGTTACTACGCCAATCGACGCCGTTCGTTGCGGTGTTGTCGTGGGGATCTTCTCGGACTTCGATGGTAGCTGCTCGGTCTTCACCATCGACGATTCGAGTCGCTTCAAGCTGGCCGTTAACGGCAGTAATAGCGGTGAGCGTCCCTTTCTCTGCGTCCCGTGCGAGATCACAGAGCACCTCAAACATCGGATACTGGAGCGCTGTATTCTGAAGCACAGTTTCGCGGTCTCCCTTGAAGCAAGCGTATTCGACGAGTTCTGATGGTCGCTCTTCTTCTTCTTCTTGTCCGAAGGCTCCCCACTGCGGGCCGCTGGGAGAGGCCGACGCTCCGAACGGTCCTTCTTCGTCCTCTTCTTCCTCGTCTAGATACACTCGATTCTCGCTAACACTGGCTTTCAGTTGTGCCGTGGGGGTGTACTTGCTGATGTTGTCTTCGGCTGCAACAGCACTGAGGATGAGGGTATTGTTTCGTCGAGTAATTTCGATATCCGCAATCTCGACGGGCAAATCGACCGAGTCGAAGTGTGAGTGTACGTCTTCGAGTGGCAATTCGAGTGTCGAGTGTAGCGTGTATACGTGGCTGGTCATAACTGTGACAGATGCTCTTGGGGTCACTGGCATCCCCGCGACCGGAACTGGTCGATCTATTCTATGGATTCTTCACTTATACTGTTTTCGAGCCGCATATCCGGGCTGCACGCAACGATATAGTGAAATGAGACTCGGATGAGACAGATCAAAACTGCTCGAAGAGCAAGCAATTGGGCAGTAATTCACTCTGTGAGTAACTTATTCATCCATTGAGCGTCTCGTTCAGTTCCCCACGTTCGTCGAGTTCAGCCAGAATGTCACTGCCCCCAATGAATTCTCCATCGACGTACACTTGCGGGATCGTCTCCCAGCCGCTGTGTTGTTCCAGCGCACCACGATGAGATTCGAGTGCTTCGAGCGTATCGACGGTTGCAATGTCGTCGCGGTACTGATTGATAAGCCCAAGCGCTCGTCGGGAGTACCCACATTGGGGCATCAGCGATGTGCCCTTCATGAATAGGACCACTTCGTTCTCCTCGATAGCCGAGTCAACTCGATCGCGGACTTCCTCTTCACTCAGGTCGGGTTCTGGATCGAACGCCATAGGTCCGGTAGCTTCCCTCGGTGGAAACATGTTTCGGCAACGCGCATCGCTCGGCCGCCGGAGATATCAGACCGTATCCAGCAGGTTATGATGTCGTAGCACATTCGATCAGGTATGAGTCTTCCTGAGTACGAAGTGGCAGTTGTTGGCGGTGGTCCCGCCGGTTTGACCGCCGCGCTGTACACGACGCGCCTTGGTCACGACACCGTTGTGATCAACCGTGGTGGAGGCCGCGCCGCAATGATGCTCGATACGCACAACGTCATTGGCGTCACGGAGGACGTTTCGGGCAATGAGTTCCTCCAGACCGCCATCGATCAGATCGAAGGCTACGGAGCTGACTACCACCGTGACCTCGTCGAAACGATCGATCGGACCGACGATGGCCGGTTTCAGCTCACTGCAGGCAACCGCGTGATTGTCGCCGAGCGTGTCGTACTCGCAACCGGATTCTCGGATGCCCGACCTGACCCACCGCTTCCCCGAACGGGGCGTGGGCTGCACTACTGTCTCCACTGTGATGCGTACATGTTCGTCGACGAATCCGTCTACGTGATGGGGCACAACGAGAGCGCGGCCCACGTCGCCATGATTATGCTCAACTTCACTGACGAGGTCGACCTTCTCACGCGCGGTGAAGATCCCACGTGGAGCGAAGAAACGAACCGACAACTCCGTTCCCACCCGGTCGATATCATCGAATCGGACATTACGGGCAGTGAAACGGGCACTGATGGATGGCTCGAAGCGTTCACGTTCGAGGACGAAACCCGCCGAGAGTACAAAGGCGGGTTCCCCATGTACGGCTCGGAGTACAACAACGAGCTGGCGGAGTCACTCGGCTGTGAGTTGAACGACGATGGAACGGTCGTCGTCGATGAGGATGGACAGACGACCGTCGAGGGCGTGTACGCGCTCGGTGATCTCACCGCAGGTCACAACCAGATCCCGGTGGCGATGGGTGAAGGCGCACAGACCGGTCTCGCGCTCCACTACGAACTCCGCACGTATCCGAAATCGATCGACGAAATTGAAGCAGAAGGAGGAATTGGATCGGAAGACGTGCCCGCCATCTCCGATCGACTCCGCGAGCAGGCGCGCGAACATCGAGGGATGGAATCGACTGCGGCCGACGACTAATTCGCTGGTATTTCTGACCGAATTGGCGCACCGGTTCACGAGCGGTTGCTTGAACCGAACCCGCGTGAACGCTAGCGGGATCAATCGCTGTTCGACGCGATCGAAAACATATCACTATGTTCACTAAAACCGAGTTCAGCAAACGTTCAAAGCGTACCCCTGCGTGCTCTGTACTGACGCATGAGTCACGAACTTCCGCCGCTGCCCTACGCATACGACGCACTCGAACCGCACATCTCCGAACAAGTCCTGACGTGGCACCACGACACCCACCATCAGGGCTACGTAAACGGCTGGAACAGTGCCGAAGAAACGCTGTCTGACAACCGCGCTGCTGCTGATTTTGACGGGTCTGCAGGTGCCCTCCGATCGGTGACCCACAACGGCTGTGGGCACATCCTCCATGACCTCTTCTGGCAAAACATGTCGCCAGAGGGGGGCGACGAACCAACCGGAGAGCTCGCAGCACGCATCGAGTCGGACTTTGGCTCCTACGAAGCGTGGAAAGGAGAGTTCGAAACTGCCGCAGGTGCCGCAAGCGGCTGGGCGCTCCTCGTCTACGACAGCTTCTCGAATCAGCTACGCAATGTTGTGGTCGACAAGCACGATCAGGGTGCGTTGTGGGGATCACACCCAATTCTCGCACTCGATGTCTGGGAGCACTCCTACTACTACGATTATGGTCCCGCACGCGGTGACTTCGTCGACGCGTTCTTTGCGGTCGTCGACTGGGACGAATCCACAGAGCGATACGAGCAAGCCGTCGAACTGTTCGAATAATACATCGACACAAGCACGATTTTTTCGATATCGGCCTGTTCAAAGCGTGTGATCGGAGCGCTCTGTTCCAAGCAATATGATTGTCGGACGAAAGTCTCATAGTTGGTTGACTATTCAGGATCTGCATGGGAGAGACTCGGTGGAAACGACCGTGGCTTGCGATGTTGCTCGGAACACTCCTCACAGGATTCGGCCATCTTTACCTCCGGCGGTGGTGGCGGGCGTTAGGGTGGCTCCTCGCCACGTACGCAACCATGGTTCTATTCGTTCCGTCAGCGGCCACGGATGCGCTGATATCTCAGATAACGAACACAGATGCGCTGCTGTCTCAGATAACGAATTTCGAACCGGTTTCAGTCCCCATCGTAGATGTTCTTCCTCTCCTCCTCGTCGGTATCGCTAGTGTTTTTGACGCGTACGTCCTCGCTCGGATGAATAACCAACGAGTGCTCGAACAGCAGATGGGAATACAGCGATGTTCCAACTGTCACCGTCCAATTGACCCAGACGTTTCATTCTGTCAGTGGTGTGCGAATCCACGCGATGAGCCATCTGAAAACGAAATAAGTTGAAGAGAGATTTTGGAAAGTGAGGCGCTGAAAGCCACGGCCACTCACGAATCAGTCGATTCGGTCTCAGTCCCGTTGTGCGTTTCCTTGAGCGTCTTCTTGTCGGTCTTTCCGATATCAGTGAGCGGCATCGTTTCGACGAATTCGACTTCCTCGGGGAGTGCTTGTCGGGGAACGTTCCCTTCGAGATGCTCGCGGATATCCGCAGGAGTGAGCTGATCTGCGTCTGGAGCCGGCTCGATGTAGATCTTCACGCGCTCGCTCCCGGGACGATCTGGATCGGGGATTCCGATCGTCGCAGGTCGCTTGATCGCTGGATGATCGTACAACAACTCATCGACCTCTTCGGAGTACACCTTCAGCCCGGAGACGTTGATCATGTTCTTCACGCGATCAACAACGTAGAATCGACCGCTTGGATCGATCTTCACCACATCGCCTGTTCCAATGAACCCCTCATCGTCGAACGGATCCTTCCCATCGAGATATCCAAGCATCCGTTGGGGTCCGTTGAGATACATCTCGCCTTCTCGTTCCTCCTCGATCGCTTCCTCGATCGGAATTACCTCGCCCGAATCCACATCAACCAGCTTGACCTCCGTGTCGGGAACCGGAACGCCAATCGTCGGGTGATCGAACGCGTCTTCGGCGCTCGGCTGTCCGGTCATCATGTCGAGCAATCCACGAGCGTTGAAATGCGTTATCGGGGACATTTCCGAAAGACCGTACCCCTGCGAGATGCCCTTCGATTTCTCCCCGAAGTCCGATTTGGTTGTGTTCGCCAATGGAGCAGATCCGGAGATGCCGATGATGTCCTGTTCGAGTTCCTCGTCGATGAGTTCCATGAACTGCGTGGGCACACCGAGCATGATGAGCGCACCAAACTCGTTGATCATCTCGACCATCATCTCCGTATTCCGTGCATCAGGGACCAACAGCACGTCCATCCCGAGTTCGATCAGTGTGTTCATCACGGAATATCCATACGAATGGTACATCGGAAGGGCCATGATGGCCGTTTCCTGTCCGCGCATGAGCTGAGCCATCTGTGACTGACTGGCGACACCTTGGAGCGCGTTCGCGTAGATATTCCGATGGCTGAGTCGACAGCCCTTCGGCAGCCCGGTCGTTCCACCCGTGAACAACAGCGTGTGAACGTCGTCAACGTCGAAGGTGAGATCTGGTGGATCCGGCGCTGTCGTTTCGATCACGTCTCGGAGCCACTCCACGCCGTCGATTTCCTCGTGCTCTGCTGGCGGATCGGACGAGTAGTCGTCGATAGTGGTGAGAATGACGTGCTCGATGTCGAGTTCATCGCGCAGTCGGAGAATGAGGTCACGGTGTTTGTCCTGTCCGATGAGCACCGACGGCTGGCCCTGTTCGAGGCGGTAGATGAGATCCTCTTCAGCATCGAGAAAATCGTTCGGGATGTGGACCCCACCAGCACGAGAGATCGCGTACGTTGTGATGATGAACTGTGCTGACGTCGGGAGGACGCTTGCAACGCGGTCGCCCGTCCCAACACCGCGCTCGTTGAGTGCCGTTGCGAGGCGCTCAACGTGGTCGAGAACAGTCGGATACGGATATTTCTCGGAGAGTTGGACCAATCCCTGCTCAGGATACTCCTCAGCAGCCGTATACAACAGATCGTGAACCGGCTGATCTGGATACGGCTCGAGTGAGTGCGGAATGCCGAACTCTTCGTACTCCGTGTGCCACGGATACTCGAGTGCGTCAATCTCTGACATCTACCGGTAGCATGCTACGCGCAACGGTTAAAATCACCTACGTGTATACGAGGGGGTACTTAACGATCAGTCGTCGGCGCTTGCAGCGTCGCTCGTGGTTTCGTTCTCGATACTCGGTGGGTATTTCCCGCGATCGAGTTTGAGATCGGACAGCGGACGAGCCATGCACGTCAATGCGTACGATTCGGCTTCCTCCTCAGTGAGACCGCGCGCCGCAACAACAGTCTGTTCAACCTCGCCTTCGATGATCTCTGCAGAGCAGGCCAGACACATCCCGACGCGGCAGGAGTACTCCTGCGCGATTCCCTCCTCAATACACCGGCTCAGAATGGTCTGCTTATCGGAGACGGTGACCGTCTCGTCCGTCCCAACGAACTCTACCGTATACTCTGTCATACTGGCCAGTTTCGTGAGGGATGACTAAACTCTTGTTGGAGTGACTGGCAAACGTTCCACCTTATCCACGAACAAATCCTCACTATCCGTTCGTACTGGATAGGAAACCGATAATGGTTTTCCCGTTGGGTAACCTCTGAGTGATATGACCACCTACGATGTCGTCGTCGTCGGTTCAGGGACTGGGGGCTGCTATGCCGCTGCAACGGTCGCCCGGGCGGGCTACGACGTGGTCATTCTCGAACGTAAGACCGCCGAGGAGGCGGGTCACATCGCTTGCGGTGATGCGATTAAGGGAGCAGCGAACTTTCCGGAGGCTATTCCCAAATCGCAGATTGAACCCGCATTTTCGAACACCGACGTCGATCACGGTCGGTTCGAACTCCCATCTGAGGAGTGTGTTCTCGACATTCCGGTCCCCGGCGAGCTCGCTGTTCTGGACCGCTGGGAATACGGTCGTCTGATCATAGACGGCGCGGAGAAACAGGGTGTCGACTTTCACTACGATACGGTTGTCAAAGACGTCCTCCAAGAAGAGGGCGAACGCGTAAGAGGGGTCAAAGCGATCAGAGATGGATCGGCAGTCGACTATGAGGCCGAAGTTGTCATTGACGCCGCAGGAGCGCTCTCACTGTTGCAGGATAAAGCCGACTTCTCCGAGTCGACGTTCGACACCAACGTCAATTACTCGCAGTTCTGTTCTGCCTACCGCGAGATCATCGAAGTCGACGAGCCAGTCGAGTGGAAAGACGCGCTCGTGTTCAAACCGACCGAGCGCGCTGCTGGGTATGTGTGGTACTTCCCGCGGACACCCACCGAAATCAACGTTGGACTCGGCTTCCAGATGAATGAATCGCCGATGAAACTCGTCGAAGTTCTCAAAGACGACCTTCGGGAGCGAACTGAGTTCGCTGGCGCGCGGGTGAAAGACAAGCTCGGGGCAGCACTACCGACCCGGCGGCCGTACGATTCGGCAGTCGCACCCGGCTTCCTTGCTGTTGGTGACGCTGCCGGTCACGTCAATCCCACCACGGGTGGCGGGATTGCTGGAGCGGCCTACGCGGGGATGTATGCTGGTGAACAAGCCGTCGAAGCGATCGGAACGGGTGATATTGGCGAAGGGGCGCTCTGGGGCTACAACGAACGGGTGATGGATCACTTCGGTGCTCGATACGCTGCACTCGATGTGTACAACATCTTTGTAACTGCGTACGATCTCGACGATCTCACAGCGCTCCTCGCCGCGATGCCCACACAAAATTTCTCCGAAGCGCTCTATTCCGGCAGCACGAGCTTCGGACCGCGACTCGCGCTGCGAACGCTGTGGAAAAGTCTCGGACACTGGGGCACGCTATTTGATCTCTACTCGACGAAACGACTTGCCGACCGCCTGCTCTCTCATTACGAGAACTATCCTGATTCAATCTCGGAGTTCAACGGCTGGCGCATCCGGCGCGACCGCCTCATGGACGAGATATACGAAACAACTGGCGCAGACGCGAAATACTAGTTGTTGCGCACAGCAGGGGGACGCTGTACATTGTTTCGGCGATACAGATCGTCGTTTTACTACTATTTTACTGTACGGCTGTGAGTGGAGTCGCTATCGCTTAGAGAGCGAAGACAATCAACAACAAAGCGGTCTGTCACTGCACAATACAAATATGATTATTCGTGACGTTCGTTCTAACACGGAGATTCTGTGTTGGCCGACCGAAACGGAGACAGGAGGCACCCATGACAGTCAAAGATATTGCACGCCCACGTGAGGAACTCGTATCGGCATCTCCAGACACCTCCCTGCCCGAGCTCGCCCAGTTGATGGATGAGCGGAAAGTTGGTTGTGTCGTGATCGAAACCGACGGAGATCCCACCGGAATCATCACGGATCGTGATTTTGCGATCATGGTCGTCGGTGAAGGCAAAGACCCGACAGAACTGACCGCTGCGGACGTCATGCACCGCGATCCACATACGGCCGACGCCGACGATGGTGTATTCGAGCTTTGTGCGACAATGCGCGAACACGGCGTCCGTCGTATGCCCGTCGTTGAGGATGGGAAGCTCACAGGCATCATTACGCTCGACGATCTGGTTGTCCTACTCGAACAGGAAATGCACGACCTCTCTGAGGTCATCCGAGCCGAATCACCAGCCTACCAAACATCGTAAATTACTCCATCTCATCTCATCTCATCTTATCTCATCTTATCTTATCCCATTCCAACCGACTCCTTCGGCGTGTACTCAGTCCTTGAGGTGGGATTTCGATGTGAACACCGGACAATCAGTCACCAACCGATTGACCGGTGGCCAACGGCTCGTGTTTTCATCCCAACAATTCCGATTCAATACTCATAGCAGAGCGTCAGTCAGTGGAATAAAAAAGAGCTAGATTGAACGAGGAATACAAAAGAAAAGCCAAATTGAACGAGGAATTTGTATTATCAGGCGGTGACGAGGGCACCAGAGCTGGAGTTGTTAGCGCTCGCGTTCGGTCCCCCAGTCGAATTCGAATTTGAGGATGAGGAGTTACCTGATCCGCCCTGTTTCTGTTGTTGTAGCCATTTCTGGTAGTCTGCTTGGCTTTTGACTTCGATCGTTCCGAGCATACTGGAGTGACCGACGCCGCAGTATTCCGCACAGTAGAGCTGGTAGGTTCCCGGTTCGTAGGCCTCTGTTTTCATGGTGTTGTACTGCTCTGGGAAGGCGTCCTGTTTCAATCCGAGCTCGGGGGCGTGGAACGAGTGGAGCCAGTCCACAGAGATGACGTGAAGATACACAGGCTGATTCGCGGGGATAACGAGTGTTCCAGTGTTCGAGACGTCGCCATCAGCTTGGATGTAATTGAACGTCCACGAATACTTTTGTGCGACGACTTCGACCTGCACAGCGTCTTCCTCTGTTGGGGCCTGTGCGCCCTTAGCGTCTTCTGAGAGTCCTTGGATTGATTGGCTGGGAGGGTCTGAGACAGTGACACCGCCAACGAAGCTGCTCCCGAGGACTTGATAGGCAGCAAGACCGACGAACAGGAGGACAATTGCCGTTGCGATGGTCCACGTGATTTCGAGACGTCGGTTCTCTTGTGTCGGCTTTGCTTCACCACTATCTTTGAACCGGTAGACAGTGTAGATGAGAATGCCCTCGACGAGCACCGTGATTGGTACCGCTGCGTACAACAATTTTTCGTTGAGGTTGGTGATCAGTTTCGAATTAATCGATGGCTGGGCGGCTGCTGGATCGACAAATAAGGTAGCCAGCGCGAGACCGACACCGATTCCCAGCACCATCCGCGTCCGCGTGGCGTTCATACGCTCGGCTAAGAAAGCGCGTGGTAAATACCTGCTGAACTGCGGTGATCAATGGACAAAGCGGGGGTAATAAGTACGAACGCTACTGAAGAAATGCTAGTGTCCACGGAATCTCATCGTCCACGTTTCACGACGCTGCTCGTGGCTGCTCTCATCGGCGTCTATCTGCTCGTCGTCGTCGGTGCGACTGCTGCACTCTCAGAAGCCGTCAGGGCGTGCTCGACGTGGCCCCTCTGTTCGGGACCGATCGGCGATCTGCAGATCACAATCGCCGTCGGCCACCGCGTTGCAGCACTCCTTGTGGCTGTTCTTGTCCTCGGAGCGGCTGTCGTCGGCTGGACTGAGGCCTCTCGACGTGTCAGACGGACGCTTGTTCTCGCGGTCGTGCTATACCCTGTTCAGGTTGGCATCGGTGCTCTCGTTGCGACACGGAATGCACCGAGCAACATCGCCGGTTTCCACCTCCTCACCGGTGCGGCAATCTTCGTTGCACTCGCACTCGCACTCGCGTGGCAACTCGAGGACGAAACGGGCGACCTCGAAAACAGAGCAGATGAAGAGAAACCGATCACACCAACACCAGAAACAGCAACAACGACGGGGTCAGCGTCGCCATCCGCTTCGGAACCGGATGTATCTCCGACTGACTTCAGTCGAGAATCTGAATCTGATCTGCTTTCACGCGTACGAGCGACGACAGGCGCTTATTTCAGATTGATGAAACCACGGTTGATGTGGCTGCTCTGTCTCGTTGCCTCGGCAGGAATGGCGCTTGCTGCTGGACCGTCGTTGTCCGTCGAAACGATCGTGTATACGCTCGGTGGCGGTGTGCTCTCCATCGGTGCGAGCGGGACGTTCAACCACGTTCTCGAACGAGACACCGATCAACGGATGGCCAGAACTGCCGACCGGCCGCTCGCAACACACGAGGTACCGGTCAGGAACGCACTCGCATTCGGTGTGCTCCTCACCCTCACGTCGATCGCAGTCTTCTTGCAAGTGAACGTTCTCGCTGCTGCACTCGGATTCATTGCGATCGTCTTTTACAGTGTGATCTACACGCTCGTGTTGAAACCGAACACAGTCCAGAACACAGTTATCGGAGGGGCTGCAGGCGCACTCCCGGCACTCATCGGGTGGGCGGCCGTCACCGGACGTATCGGTGTTCCGGGGCTTGCACTCGCAGGAATCATCTTCCTCTGGACGCCGGCGCACTTTTACAACCTCGCACTCGCGTATCAGGAAGACTACGAGCGCGGTGGCTTCCCGATGCTACCGGTCGTCTACGGTGAGACGGTGACCAGAAAGCACATCATCTACTACCTCATCGCAACGTTGCTCGCAGCGAGTGCGCTATCGGCGCTCACGACACTCGGTTGGTTGTACGCCGCGACGACGGTCGTCCTCGGAGCGGTGTTCCTTTTGGCAGTCGTTCGACTCCACCGTGAGCAGACAAAACGAGCAGCACTCCGGGCGTTCCACGCATCGAACGCCTATCTCGGATTGGTTCTTATTGCTGTTGTCGTCGATATGATTGCACTCTGACACAGAGAGAGGCAACACAGGCATGAATACGAGTATAAACACCGTGTTCCGTGGGTTGGGGATCCGTCAGGAGACGATCATCGGTGGCGCCGCACTCGTGAACATCGAATTTCTGTTTGTCGCCATCTATCTTCTCGTTGCGCCGGTCACACCGACTGGAATCGCGGTGTACATCTACCCGTTTGTTTGGATCAATGTTGCGCTGTGGGCGCTGTGGCGGGTCGAATCGCCGCCTGCTCGCCTGAAACGGCGCTCCATTGCTGGGCTGATCGCAGTCGGATACATCCTCGTTCTTGGCTATCTCGGTGGGTTATACGGGTTCGGATCATCGGAGATAGCAACTGGACTCCGATTGGAGTTCGTGAGCCTTCCTCCGGGATGGGGACCAGCCCTCCTGTACAGTGGAGAATCAGTCAGGTTCGCACTGCTCCCATTCAAGGTCATCGGGTACGCAACGCTTGCGTATCTCGTCTACGTGACCATCCTCGACACCGCCACGAGTGCAGCGGCAGGGCTGCTCGGGCTCTTCTCCTGTGTCTCGTGTGTTCTTCCAATCATTGCGGCCGTTGTCAGCGGATTCATCGGTGCCGGTGGCGCGCTGGTCGCGGTCGCCTCGGGACAGTCGTACGCTCTTTCGACGGTCGTGTTCGTCATCACTGTCCTGTTGCTCGTGTGGCGACCGACGGCGGGGAGCTTTTCACGGCTGCGTGCCAAGCTCGGATCATGACAACAGTCAATATTGAGTACTGTGTTCCCTGTGGATTTCTCGAACGAGCAGAGGATATCCAACATCAGCTTCTATCGAGCTTCGGACAGCAACTCGACAGCGTTGCGCTCGTCACCGGCGACCACGGCGTGCTCACAGTGACAGTAAATGGTGAAACGATCTACGACAAACAAGAAGACGAATACGATGTCGACGAGATCGTTCGTTCCGTGCGTAACCACCTCTAACGTCACTTTTGCTGTGCGATTGATTTGTTGGCCATTACTCGGTGGTTCGGTCGGTTGAATCGAGTCTTGTGCTTCCAAATCCGAAGCCTTACGCAGGGACACACCGCAGTTCTGGTATGGTCCTGAAGGCCGAGAACGTCCGGCGGGAGTACGATGACACCGTCGCGCTGGACGGCGTCTCGCTGTCCGTCGAAGCGGGGACGGTGTTCGCGCTTATCGGTCCGAACGGCGCTGGAAAAACCACGCTTATCCGTTCGCTCACCGGCACGACCGACTACGAAGGCGACATCGAACTGTTCGGTACAGCTCCGGAGAAAACGGATGCACAGCGGATTGGCTTACTCCCCCAGTCGTTCTCCCCTCCGGCACGTCTCACTGCCCGCGAACTCCTCTCGTACTACGGTGGTCTGTACGATCACGCTCGGTCGGTCGATGCAGTACTGGAAGACGTCGGAATGGCAACGTCTGCCGACACGTGGTACGAGAATCTCTCAGGAGGGCAACAACGCCGGGTCTGCGTTGGAATCGCGCTCATTAACGATCCAGCGCTGCTCGTGCTCGATGAGCCAACAACAGGGATTGATCCTGCTGGTCGACGTGATCTCTGGCAGCTCCTCGAAGCCCTCACTACGGACGGAACAACCGTCTTCCTCACGACACACTACATGGAAGAAGCAGAGTATCTCGCAGACCGTGTTGGACTGCTCGCAGATGGTTCCCTCGTTGCAACGGGAGCACCCACAGACCTCATCAGCGAATACGGTGGAGAGAGCCGTCTGGAAGTCGACGTAACGGAGGACGTCGAACCAACCGAGGCAGCCCGCGCGGTCGAGTCGCTCGGAACAGTTGAGACGGCCGGGCGAATGGTCAGCATTCACGGAATCGCGCCTCGGGAGATCGGTGACGTACTCGATGCGCTCGACCTCGCAGGCATCGAATACGACGCGCTGTCGTGGCAACAACCAAATCTGGATTCAGTGTATCTCACACTGACAGGCACCGATGTGACCGGAAGCGAACAGAGCGAACCGGAAACGAGAGAGGCAGAGACCAAAGTTGAAACGGAAACAGAAACGGAAACTGAGGCCGAGGCCGAGGCTGAGACGGAGACGGAGGTTGCTCGACATCAATGACGACGATCGGCACAGGACGCATTCGTTCGGAAACTGAATCGGCGTTACGGTCGTTCCTTCGTCGACGGACGGCTGTCTTCTTCACGTTTTTCTTTCCGGTTATCATTATCCTCATTTTCGGTGCGCTTGTACAGACACAGCCAACTGGTGGTGGGCTGTTCGCCAGACAGCCTGCCTACTACGTGCCCGGGTATCTCGCGGTCGTTGTCTTGTTCACGCCGCTCTCTCGCGTTGGGAGCACCGTCGCGCGCCACCGCGAGGGGAATCGCTTTGAAAAACTAGCGACGACGCCCCTCTCACGCGCCGAGTGGCTGCTCGCACAGACGCTTGTCAATGTCGTTATTATCGGTGTTGCAAGTCTCATTATTCTCGCACTGGTGGTGCTGGTCACAGGGGCGAAAATCACGTTTTCGCCGCTGCTCGTCCCGTTCATTGGTCTCGCTGTCGCGTTGTTCTGTGGTCTCGGTGCGCTTCTCGGACGCATTGCCGATTCACAAGACGGCGTTATCGCCGCGAGTAACGCGATTGCTCTCCCGCTGCTGTTTCTCTCCGAAACGTTCGTCTCGCCGTCGTTGCTCCCGTCGTGGTTCCAACCCGCGCTTGCGTTCTCACCACTGACGTATTTCGCACGTGGTGTGCGGGCAGCGACGACAGGTGGTGGCGACGCGCTCTTCAATCTCCTCGTTCTCGCTGTGCTAACCGTTCTGTTCTTCGCTGCGGGTGCGGCCTCGATTCCACGGACGGATTAAACCGCGCTGGAACGCGCTCACCGGACGGGAACGTTCGGTCCTCGGCGGGGTGTCGGACGCGGGCGTTCTGCGAGTGTGACGTGCTCGGTCAGTGAGGCGCCGTCACGAATGATATCGACGGAGACCGTGTCGTTGGGTTGTGTTTCGAGTAAGAGATGGCGCATTAGCTCCTCGTGGGAATCGATTCGCCGGCTATCGATGTGCGTGATGACGTCACCGCCGACGGGAACCTGATGGCCATTCATCTGGCGCTGTCCACGACATCCGATCAATGCACCGCTCGCGGGACCAAGACTCACATCGACCACGAGCACCCCGCGCGATTCATCGAGACCGTTGGCCGCTGCGATCGTGGGAGAAATATCGATCGTCTGGATCTTCAGATACGAATGCCGGTACGAGCTGTGCTCGATGAGTGTCGGGACGACTCGGGCGGTGATCTCTGCAGAGATAGCAAAACCGATGTTATCTCCACCACGCGCGCGATTGACGCCCACGACTTTACCATCGGTCGTGACCAGTGGCCCGCCACTGTTCCCGGGATTGATCGGTGCGTCCGTCTGCACCGTATCTGGGATGGTGAAACCCTCTTGTGTCGGCATCGATCGGTTTGCTCCGCTGACGACGCCAGTTGTGAGTGATCCGTCGAGTCCCATCGGATTCCCGAGCGCAGCGACACGTTTTCCGGGAGCAGGATTCTCGCTCGCAAGGGAAAGCACCCGTGCGTACTCGGGCCGGTTCGCAACGCGAACAACAGCGAGGTCGGTGTATGCATCCGTGCCAACGATCTGACCGACACGCCAGTCGCCGTTACTGAACCGAATATCTACTTCATTGTCTGTCCTGACGACGTGCTCGTTCGTGACAATGTAGCCCGCTTCGGGAGACGCCGCTCCAGTATCGTAGACGAACCCTGAGCCCGCCCCACCCAGACGATCCGATGTCACATAGACTGAAACGACAGATGGGATCGTCGATTGATACAGCTCCTCGTAGATGTATTCTTCATTCATTGCGTGTTGCCCGGATCGGATCACACACTGTGTGAGCCCATCGGACTTACTCGAAGTTAGGGGATTGACGGATATAGGGTGTGCGGTGTTTTAGCAAGGTAACTATTGGCATGTTTGTTAGACACCGATGACACCATTAGTGTCTATCGGTGCGGTCGTCAGATTTCGCTGAGTACCAGAGCTGTCGCGCGGGAACCGCGAGGAACATCAGAAGGGCTTCTTCGCGTGGAACCCACCCGTACACGTGGTTCAGCAAGAGGTACGTGACGATTCCGAGGGCGAGGCTGATAGACCACGAAGCGACGGCGATCCGACCGACGCGAGCGTGGGCGGTTTCGGCGAGTTCGGTTGGCGTGTGCGTAAGCCCGAGGACGACTGCGTAGAGAACGACAGGCACCGCGAGAACAGAGAGTCCGATGTGAATTGCAAGCATGAGAAGATAGATTGGCTTGATGATAGATGCGAGGAACTGGCCATTCTCAACGACGAAGCTCTTCTCGAATCCACCGCCGACTTTCCACAAATACAGCACGAGGAAGACACAGATGAGCGCGAACGCAGTCAACATTGCCACGCGGTGCTTTTGCACTTCCCCGCGACGGATGAAGCGCCAGCCGATGAGAATGGCAAACAGCGCCAGCGAGTTCACGATCGCAATGAGATCGGAAAAGAGGATGACAGTCTGTTCAGAAAGTGGCGGGAACAACGGAATAACACCAGCGAATGCACCCAGAACGAGCGCATATCCCACGAGAGAGAGCACCCCAGTGATTGCTTTGGGATGCTCTTTCACGAGGCGACGCTGTGTCGTGGTAGCCATACTATCAGTTGCAGGAGCAAGGTTTTGGCCGCTTCGCTTTGCGTCGATCGTCACCAACGCTCGTGCGATCATCCAGGACGAAATCAGTGGGGATATGTGCGGTCTGGCAGTACTTGCCGCTATGCTCCCACCCGTAGCCAGACAATTTGTCGCTGGTGAAACCGAGGCGGAGGCGCTCGAACACGCTCGTCAACTGCGCGAACAGGGGGTGTACAGCATACTCAACGTACTCGGTGAACATTATGACGAACCGGATCCCGCTGCCGAGGACGCTGCTGCCTACCGCCAGCTTGTCCGTGACATCGGCGGGACCGACCTCGGAGCGTGTATTTCTGTCAAACCGTCACAGATCGGACTCGGACTCGACGGATCAACGTTCAGGGACAATCTTGGGACAATCGTGGAGACAGCGCGCGAGAACGACGTCTTCGTCTGGATTGATATGGAAGATAGGACAACAACGGACACGACTCTTGATGCGTTCGAGCAGCTCAATACGAGCTATCCGAAGATGGGTGTCTGTATTCAGGCGAATCTAAAGCGCACTGGCGAGGATCTTGAACGGCTTGCTTCACTTCCGGGGACAATCAGACTCGTGAAAGGTGCCTACGATGAACCCAGCGAGGTCGCACACACCGAACGATCAGCGGTCAACAACGCCTACGAGGACCATCTCGAATATCTGTTCACCGAGTCGGAAGGGGCGGTCGCCGTCGGGAGCCACGATCCACAGATGATCGACCGGGCGATTGCGTTTCACGAGCTGTACGGCACTGACTTCGAGATACAGATGCTCATGGGTGTCCGCGAGGACGCACAGATCGAACTCGCCCAAGAGTACGATGTCTATCAGTACATTCCCTACGGCAACAAGTGGCTCTCGTACTTCTCACGACGCGTGATCGAGCGCAGAGAAAATCTCGCATTCGCGATCCGAGCAGTTCTCGGACAGTAAAGAACGCTCGACGGCCAAACGAAGAGCGCAATCGAAGATTGGATCTCACGTTTTGCGAACCACAACGTACACCGTCTTCTCGTTCAAACGCTTGGTATGAAACTAGGTGTCGTTGGTCTCGGACGGATGGGACGAATCGTCGTCGATCGAGTCGTAGAAGGCGGCCACGACGTGGTGGCGTTCGACGTAGACGAAACAGCGGTTGCGGACGCGAGCGATGCTGGTGCGACTCCGGCTGACTCACTATCAGAGCTCGTCGAGCAGTTAGGAGCACAAAAGCGCATCTGGCTCATGGTTCCCGCTGGCGATGCGGTAGACGCTGCGCTCACTGAACTCGAACCGCATCTCGATAGCGAGGACATCGTCATCGACGGTGGAAACTCCCATTTTGAAGCGTCGCTTCGGCGCGAGCGGGAAACAGACGCTGCGTATCTCGACTGTGGAACAAGTGGTGGTCCGGCAGGAGCAGAGCATGGCTTCTCACTCATGATTGGCGGCCCAGAATGGGCGTATGAGACCTGTTCGCCAGTGTTCGATGCAGTCGCTACCGGACCCGATGGACACGGGCGAATGGGACCGGCTGGCTCCGGACACTATGTGAAAATGGTCCACAACGGCGTCGAATACGCGCTGATGCAAGCTTACGGGGAAGGGTTTGATCTGCTCGCAAACGGTCGCTACGATCTCGACCTCGAACAGGTGGCACGAACGTGGAACAACGGTGCTGTCATCCGCTCGTGGCTCCTCGAACTTTGTGAGGAGGCGTTCCGTGAAGAAGGCTCCAATCTGGGCACCGTCGCAGACTACGTCGCAGGGGGATCGACGGGAACGTGGACAGTCGAAGAGGCGCTCACACAGGAGGTTCCCGTACCGCTCATTTATGCAGCGCTGGCAGAACGATTCGGGAGTCGATCGGATCGGTTCTCACGACGGCTGGCGAACCGATTGCGGTACGGATTCGGTCGCCACGAAGTTGCACGGACCGAATAGCGCGAACAGAAACCAGACGTCTCGGAACGGTCGTGCTCGTCTATTTCTTTCCGACATTCTGCTAGCGCCGACCGCATCCGATCACCAATCCCATATAAAATCCACGTGTAGTACCCCAAGCAGACGAGGAGGATCTGGGGAGTCACAGCGCCGGCAGAGTAACAGTCTCGCCGAGTGAGCGATGCACCCAGCACATCCGAACGTGAAAAAGGTGGGTGGGCCGAATCACAACGCTGTTAAACGCTTGCTTCTAAGCGATTTGCATGGTAGATGCACTGGGTCTCGGGCTGGGGATCATGCTCACGCTCACCGTGGTCATACTGCATTTTTCGAAAGGGACAGCGTGGCAGCCCGCAGAGGACATCGTTGACGATGTGCTCGAACACCGCGCTGCCACGGTACCCGAAACGGACTTTCCCGAACCGATGAGTCGCTCCATCGGTGGCGGTGGAGGTGGCGTCGGGGCGGTTGTCAGCGGCGAAGCCGAAGCCGAAGGTGAACTCGAAGAAGGCGAAGAGACCGTAGATGAGGACGACCCATCCTCGATTCCCGACGACGAAGCCGACGTGTACGAAGTGGAGTTCGTCAAGGAAGGAGAGACGATCGAGGTCAAAGAAAACGAGACGCTCCTCGATGCTGGTGAGGACGAAGGATGGGACCTACCCTACGCGTGCCGTGAAGGACAATGTATCTCCTGTGGCGGACTCATCACCGACGGACACGCAGAAGAATACGTCGAACATCACACGAATCAAATGCTCGGTGAAGAAGAACTCAGCGACGGGTACACACTCACCTGCGTCGCCTACCCGGTCGCTGACCTTACCCTCGAAACCGGCGAATCACCCTAATCAAGTCAAAGCTAAGCTAAGCTAACCTGACCTGACCTGACCTGATCTAATTTTAATCTAATCGTTATTACTCTCTCAGTTCGAGTAGAACAACGAGAGACTCAAAACCGTTATATCCGCTGATGAAAAATGATATGTTGTGACGTGAGCCTGTAGCTCAGTGGACAGAGTCCTTGGTTCCGGACCAAGATGTCGCGGGTTCAAATCCCGTCGGGCTCGTTTCCTCACTTTTTACTCCGATCCGGCACGGCTCTCATCGCTGTTTGTCGAGCTATCGTGAGCGGTGTATGGATCAATCGGTTCGAGCCGAGTTGTTTCTCGAACTACGGGCAGCAAGTATTAGCTCATTCAACGACGGTGTCTGGTTCCCCACGTTTGGTCAAGGTTTGCCCGAAGCCGCGTGCGGCAGAGGGGAAAGCTTGGCGGGCTCGTTCCCCTACCCTTTTATTCGACTCAGCCGACTATTCGTAGGATGACCGGTCTCTACTACGAAGAGTTCGAGGTGGGAGAGACGATCGAACACGGAAAACGTCGCACGATTAGCGAAAGTGACAATCAGCGTTTCTGCGACATGACAATGAACCAGCAGCCGCTGCATCTCGATCAGGAATTTGCAGCTAAAACACAGTTTGACCGCCGGTTGGTCAACGGCCTGTACACCATGTCGCTCGCAGTGGGATTGACCATTCCAGATACCACCGACGGCACCATCGTCGCCAACCTCTCGTACGACAACGTCGAGCATCCGAACCCGGTGTTCCACGGGGACACTATTCGAGTACAGTCCACGGTCACTGACAAGCGCGAAACCTCTGATGGGGAACGTGGCATCGTCACGATGCACGTCGAAGTCTTCACAATCGATGGCGAAGACGAAACCCTCGTCTGTGAATTCGATCGGACGACGCTCTCGTTGAAAAAACAATAATAGTAGTTCGATATACACATCTAATAAAATATATTAATCAGCATCATATGATAGTTAGATGTGATTAGAAACAGGATATTTAGAGTAGGGTTATTCGGACTGATTGTAATTCTGGCTGTTGTGTACTGGATTCTGGAGAAGGTAGGGATTGTACTCGCGATCTCTCCCGCGCTTGAGGGATTGGCAGCAATACTATCGTTTCTCACTAATCCGTTTGCGCTAGCGATTTTTCTTTTAGTTATCGGCGGTGCTGCTGTTGCGGGGTGGTATCGAGTCGATGACGTTGGGACAGTAATCGTGGAAGGATTAGCACGGTGTAAGGAATGGCTCATCAAGAGCCCAGTCGTTGTGCGCGGGTCCCTCGAGCAGGGTGGTGTTCGTTGGGTTGGTCATCACACCCGCGATGGCGTGACGAATGTGGAACATCGAGCCTGTCTCCGCTGTGCCGTGGAACTTGAACAGGAACCGACTCCACACACGGAAGTCGACCGACCGAACACCCCAATCGAAGCCGACAAAGAGACACGAGAGCGCGAAACGAAGGCGTGGGAAAACGTATTCGAACAAGAAAAAGCCGATCCAGAGGAGTACATCGAAGCGCTCGTCTGTCCCCGCGAGACGTGTAGATTTTCGATACGGGGAGAGAAGTACGTTAAATCCGGTGAGAGCGCCGCGAGGAAACAGCTACGAGCGCATTTTGATCGGATGCGCGCTGGTGGCAGTGATCCGTTCGGGAAGTGGCACCGGCGCGCCGGTGAACGCCTCGACTACGACCTCGACCCGACGCCAGCAGATCTCTGGGACGCCTACGCACGCGAATGTAACGACGACGAGGCCGTGATGCAGAACCAATCGTTCGGACAGGGACTCCCGGACGCGGGCAAGAGCGTAACGTGTCCTGCACTCGAAAAGCACAAAGCAGACGCCGAGGGCGTCGATCAACTCATTGAACGAGCGCCGGACGGATTCGATAAGATACTCGCGTGGCTCGCTCGCTCCGGATATCTCGAAAAGAGGAGAGAGATAACGAGGAAGATGAACGAAGAGGAAGAGAAATGTTCGGAAAAGCTCCAATCCGTCGAACAGAACTACGGGACGACCATTGAACAGGTTTTGAACGATCGGTACAATCGAGAGGAGCCAGAGATTGATCTCAAATCGGCAGAGCACAGGCTAGACACGGCGAATGAGACCGTCCGTGAGCTACGCGATACGCTCGATTTCTACCACCTTTCCTCGGACAAACGCCGGTGGCTCTCGGCGAGTACGAACAGCGTTGCCGATGCGTTCGAATACGTCAGAGAACTGCGTGCGTTCAACCAACATCGTGGAGAGATCAAGCCGACGATCGATGGATTCGAGGAACGCTTCGAACCCTACAGCGAGGGTGAGAACTACATGATCACACCGGATCAGGAATTCCTCGAACAAGGATGTTCGACGATCTGTCAGCAGCTAACCGATCTCCACCGGGAGGTACAACTCGAACTGCTTCCACTGGAGATGACGGAGTGGGCCGAGAACGAGAAAGCCCGCTTCACCGAGCTCTCACGACGGCTGCCTGCCTATAACGAAGAATTCGTTGAGCGCGACCGTGAACGGTTCGCAGACCTTTTTGAAACCGAACATGGACCGCTGAACGACGAACAGCAAAAGGCCATCGTTCGCAACGACTTGCACAATCTCGTGGACGCAAGCGCCGGAACGGGAAAGACGCTTACGCTCACCTACCGCTTTCAGTACCTCTATCAACGGGGAATCCCCTTGGATGACATTGTCGCGATTACGTTCACAAACGACGCCACCAATGAGATGGAAAAACGCATCGCGGATGCACTCGACGGCGTCTCACGTGATGACCTGAATATTTCGACATTCCACTCCCTCGCACAGAGCATTGTTGAAGATTCGATAATTGGCTCCATCGATGACGATTGGGATGAAAAAGCAGCCAGAAAACGCTACGTTGAAGGATTCATCGATGGGTCACACGAACTCGAATCACGGCATCCGGAACCGATGGAGTCGTTCAAGTACCATCACGATAGATTCATCCGGTCTGATGAAGATTACATCAAAGATACGAAGTCGTCAAGGGAAACAAACTACGAATTCTTTGCCCGAAAATACGGAGAGTTCATAAAGAAAGCTCGTGATTTCGACCAGACGCCCGACGAGATACGCAAACAGCTCACGAAAGCGAACCGGACACAGTATCACTTTGGACAAGCAGGGTGTGCCATACTTGAGGCGTATATCGATCGTGCTCGATCGACCGACGAACCGGTTGACTATCACGATATGATAAAGAGTGCAACCCGACTCGGGCAGGAAAATCCCGAGTATTTCAGCGGGGAGTATCGGCACATTCTCTTCGATGAGTTCCAAGACGTTTCAGAGCCCATTCTCGAATTCATTGAAACGTTCCTCGAAGAGCCAGAAGACACCCACCTGTTCGCCGTTGGCGACGACTGGCAGAGCATCTATGGCTTCCGAGGATCTGACCCCCGGTATTTCACCGAGTTCGACGACCGTTTCGACGGGACGGAACACACACAACTCGCGATCAACTACCGCTGTCCGCCGACGATCGTGGAGGCTGGCGCGGAACTCATGGCACACAGCGAAGAACAGCAAAACGAGAAAGCCGTCGAGGCGTTTAGCGGTCTGCCGGAGATTCCCGTGATGCATAAATTGGGCGGTATTTCTGAGAGTCGCGTCGGCGCGCATGCCGCCGATCTGGTCGAGAAGACGCTCCACGAAGACGGCATCGACCCCGCAGACATCATGATCCTTTCGCGCACGAAGGACTCTCTATGGGACGTTACCTCCCCTCTCGACAAACGCGGGATTCTTCGGACAGAAGTAAATGAACCCGATGATGATGGCGTCCAACTACTGACAATTCACCAATCGAAGGGTACCGAAGCCGAATGCGTGATTCTCCTGAACGCAACCGATGGGACACCTAACGGATTGCCCTCCAGTGACAAGACAGACGAACTACTCGAACCAGCCATCGCAAACACGGTCGATTATTCTGCAGAGGAACGCCGTCTTTGCTATGTCGCACTAACCCGATCAGAGCGCTATTTCCATGCCATCACAGATGGCAACAACGTATCGAAGTATCTGAAAGACATAGATGAGTTCTTCGAAGAGCGTCGATCGAACGTGTGGACCCCTATAGGCATTCCCGGGCCGTGGGACCCTCCCGAGCCGGGCAGTGATCAACCATTCGAGACCACTTTCGCGTGCGAAGGATACACAGTGACACTCAAAACGTGGGACGAAGCGTTCACCCAGAAACTCGATCCGGGACAACGCTATCGGCTCTCGAACTTCGAGGCCACAAACGAGGGCTTTGGAGAAGAGATCAGACTCAACGAATCGGTCGAAGTCAAGCCACTCGACGCAGAGGAATCGAGCACTGCCGAATCATAGTGCGCGATTCAGCCCATCAGACAAACCGACGTTTGCCCCCTCATAGAGCCACCCAACAGTTACCAACCACGAAATAAATATCAGAGATATGAACACGCCACCAACCGATGGACAGTTCGAGTGGTTGACGCTCGATGAGGACGAGGAGATGTTGTGGGGAGAGACGCCACATCGATTCAGTCTCGTATCGTCGCTGGTCATCGGTATTCCGTTGTGTCTCGTTCTCGTCGGCATTCCGATTGTCGTCTCCGCGTATCTGCATCACACGAACACGAACTATGTCGTCACGACCGCTGCGGTGTATAAGAAGACCGGGATCTTCTCGCGGAACGTTCAGCGCATCGAATTCGATAAGGTGCAAAACACGTCCTACCAACAGTCGATGATGGGGTCGTATTTTGGCTACGGAACTGTCGATATCGCCACTGCTGGCACTGGTGGCGTCGAGATGCGTTTTCGAAGCGTCGCAGAACCGCGAGAGGTGCAGACGCTCATCAACGAGCGGAGTAGCGAGGCACACGGCGGATCGAGTGACGAAGCCGACGTTCTCGATGAGATTCTCGCGGAGCTACGGGCCATTCGCCGGACTGTCGAAACCAATGAGAGCGTTCCGCAAATCGAGCGTGGCCGCGACCGCGCTGATGAACGTATCCCGGAGAGTGAGAAGGAGAGTGAGAATCGAACGGAGAACGACAAAGAGCCATGAGTTCGAACGTGTTGGGACTCGCTCCTGACGAGGTGGTACACTGGTCGGGCCACCCGCGTCTGATGATCATTCTCCCAGACGCCGTGCTCGGGGTCCTTCTCATCGTGGTCGGCGTAACGAGTGTCGTCGCTCCGGGACTTGGAGACCAGTTTCTCCCGAGAGGAATCATGCTGTGGCTGGGCGTGTTAATTCCCATCGGAATTGCGATACCAGTGTGGACGTACCTCGTCATCACGAACACACAGTTTGTGATTACGAATCGGTCGCTGTACATCAAGCGGGGGATACTCGGTAGACGAGTTGAACAGGTCGATCTCAGCCGTGTCCAGAATAGTTCAGTTTCACAAGGTCTCCGAGGAACACTCCTCGGCTACGGGACGGTCTCCATCGACACAGCAGGCGTAAACAGCACCATTCAGTTCTCCACCATCGAGAACCCACAAGAGGTACGATCGATCATCAACCAACAAGCGTCCGAAGACGACAGTCCGGGCTCTCTCGAACAGTGGATGGCAGTACTAGCAGAGGTACGAGCACTCCGGGAGGCACTCGAAACAGCCCGCTGATTCGTAGACGCAGAATGGAAATTCATAACGACGGTACGAGCACTGCAGCGTAAGAGCCGGTTACAGCACTGTGCCGTGTTTTTTATCAGGAAGGCTTTTCTCGACGGTTTCGTAGAATGAGAATCTATTCGAAAGTTCCTCGCGGAGCATGCTTGGGGGGACGATCTCGTCGATGACCATCTCGCTCGCCATCCGATGAATGTCGATGTCTTCGCGGTATTCTTCGCGGAGTTCCTGTTCTCGTTCGGCCCGCTTTTCTGGATCGTCGATGGCGTTGAGTTTGTTCGCATAGACGGCGTTGATCGCCGCTTCGGGCCCCATAATCCCGATCTCTCCCGATGGGAGACCGATCGTCGACTCTGGACCGTACGCCGGACCGGACATGGCGTAAATGCCTGCGCCGTAGGCTTTTCGGACAACGACAGACTGTTTCGGAACCGTGGCTGATGAGGTCGCATAGATCATCTTCTTTCCCTGTTCGAGAATGCCCTCCTTCTCGACCTGTGAACCAGCCATGAATCCGGGCGTATCGCAGAGATACAACAGTGGGATATCGAATGCATCGCACTTCCAGATGAACCGGGCGGCCTTCTCTGCCGAATCAGGGAAGATTGCACCGGCGCGCTGGGTTGGCTGATTAGCGATAATGCCGATCGGCCGTCCGTCGATGCGCGCGAATGCTGAGATAATCTCCGAACCGAACTCCGGTTGGAGCTCGAAGAGGGAGTCCTCATCCACGACACAGTCGATGAGGTCGTGCATGTCGTATCCCTTGTTCGGATGCTCAGGAATGATCCGATCGATATTCGTCGGCGAGTTCCGAGGTGCGACTGAAGATGTTTTCGGCGGAGATTCATCACAGTTGTTCGGAAGGTACGAAATGAGCTGAGAGACGAGCTCACGGGCGTGTTCTTCATCTTCAGCGATGAGGTCGGCACTTCCCGATTGGGTCGTATGAACGTCTGGACCACCCAAATCTTGCATGTCGATCGTCTCGCCGGTAACCATTTCGACCATCCGTGGGCTGGCAATCGCCATCGCCGACATGTCCTTGACCATAATGGTGAAGTCGGCGAACACTGGCGTATACGCAGCACCGGCGATACAGGGACCGTAGAGCACACAGATCTGTGGAACCCGCCCCGAGAGCATCGAGTGGTTGTAGTAGTACTTCCCGATACCTTCGCGGTTGGCGAAAAATCCCGTCTGTTGGTCGATGCGCCCGCCGGAAGAGTCCATGAGATAAAGGACGGGACGGCCTGTTTCGAGGGCGCGTTGTTGCATCCGCAGGAACTTTTCGACGCCCTTCTCGGCCATACTCCCCGCTTTCACGGTGAAATCGTTGGCCATGAAGTGAACATCCCGGCCTTCGAACTCGGCAGCGCCGGTCAGGAGTCCATCAGCCGGAAGCCGATCGTCCGCGTCGAATTCAGCGAACTTCCCGTCTTCGAACAACACATTGGAAAACCAGAGATCGAGACGATCTCTGACGAAGAGCTTCCCTTGATCGGATAGTCGCTCCTTGTACTTCTCTGGCCCACCTTGCTTGATACGGGAGATTTCCTCGATGAGTGTGATTTCCCGTTCTGTTGGACCGATATCGTCACCGGGAACAGCATCACCAACCCGATCGCCGGTGTGAATGACGGCTGGTTCGTCCTCATCGCCGATGTACACCTCGACCTCCTCGACGGTGTGGCGGGCGAGTGCAGCAGCAGTGGCGCTGGCTTCGTCCTCGCTCGCGTCCGCATCGATCCGGACCTTCATACGGGGAATTCGCCAGACTGGGCTAATAGGACTTTCTAATAATTGCCTCAATCGTTACCATCTCGCTCGATGAATCTCTGCGACACCATAGATGTCTTCGATCTCCCGGTTGCCAATGGTTCCGTGCCAGCGACCGATCGGCATTCGTGTTTGGAGATCGAATGGCCCGAAATCGACATTCTGACAGCGGACTCCCTCGGTTGTGAGAGCGACAGAGAGTTCACCGTCTGCGGTTTCAATCCGCCACTCCGAATCGTCCTCGAACAGCGTGTGTGCGCTTTCGATCGCTCGGGGACTGCCGTCGATCCAGACGACGTTTTCCAGTCCCTCGTTGAATCCATCGACGACGTTGAAGCCGACTGACGTGCCGTCAGTGGCGTAGCCGCTTGCGATGGCCCAGCGCCACACCGTTTCGCGTCCCAACAACCCGTGAGAGTAATCGAGCATCCCAACGGCGTCCTCACCCAGTCGATGGCTCCTGTCACCAGCGTTGATCCACCCGGAAACCGGAAGGCAGGCCGATTTCTGTGTGATATTGACGCTTGCTACTGGTTTGGAGTCATCCTTCCGACCGGTATCGACCGGACAAACCGCCGTTATGGGGTCAGCCGCTGGAACCTCGTATCCGAGTGCGAATTTCGTCTCACCCAATCGGCTCGAAACGTGACGCCGATCACCACGCTGACCGACAGCAAATCGACAGTCTAAGAACCGCGCGGTTGCCGTCGTTGCCGCTGTTGGATTGTCGTCGATCCGGACAACAAACGGTGGGAGCATCGACGACGAATCGACTAACATCTCGCGCTCGACGCGGTCGAACGCCCAAAGCGAGGCGATTCCCGCAGGACCAGTGGCGATGAGTGCGCCACCGAGAGCGATCGCATCATCCGCCACCCAGAACCGCTGCCAGCGCTTTTCCCGACGGAGTCGGGTGAGTCGTCTGAGACGGGACTCGAAACCGAGATCCGTGGTCGCACACGAACCCCGATACGTACCGAAATCGATGTCTGCACTGGTCACAGGAGTAGCGGGAGCGGACCCGAGACTCATATTTCAATAGAGAACACACTATGAATTAGATGTTTTGCTCGAAGCTACCAGCCACACCATTAGTCGTAATCATCGAATCACATCGTAGCCACTACCGGCCAACATTGTTGTCGCCATCGCTCTACCAATCAATAGTCGTGTCACATCTCGATGGCTAACACACGTCGTCTCACTCTATGATAAGGAAGAAAACGGATTGCTATCCTATCCTTTCATTTCCGGCTCTGATTCCGGTTGCCGTACATCAGTTCGAACCGATGTGAGACACCAATGAAGTTCGATTACGTTCCCAGTGACTCTTCCAGTCGGGTTACGTATTCTGTGTTGCCGACGTGGACAGGAACACGCTGGTGAATTTCGGTTGCCTCAACATCGAGAAGCGAGCGCTCACCGTTCGAGGATTGTCCACCCGCATTTTCTACGATGTAAGCGATAGGAGCACCCTCGAAGAGCAGACGAAGTTTGCCCTCAGGACGGGATTCGAGCGCTGGATACGCGAAGATACCGCCGTAGGTCATAACTTGATTCACGTCCGCGATCATCGCGCCGCCGTAGCGCAACTTGAGTTCGTGTTCGACCTCGTGGACATAGTCTGTGAAATCATCGGTCCACGCCGGGACACGCCCACCGAATCCGTAGACGAGTGGATCATCGGGAAGCGTTATATCCTCCTGAACCAGTCGTCGAACACCGTCTTCGATGATGTACTCAGAGACCGTCGCATCGTGTGCGGTCACCATGGTTGTGAGCGGACCATAGAGAACGTACGCTGCTGCTATGAGAGATCGGCCAGTGGTCGGGAGCGGGTCGTCGTAAACGCCGACGATGGTTCCCATCGCATTGTTCGATTTTACGTTCGAGGAGCCATCGAGCGGATCGACAGCAATTGAATACCCGTCTCCGTTGCTATCAGCACTATTGTCGACGATATCGTCGCGCTCTTCGCTTGCGTATGCGCTAACAGCGTCGATGGCGAGGAGTCGTTCTTCGAGCAACTGGTCGGCGTACACGTCTGCTTCGAGTTGCTGTTCGCCGCTCGGATTCTCCTCGTCTTCGTATGTGCGGCGGCCGACAAGGCTGTCGCGGATGTCGCGCGCGCTCGCCGCGACGACATCGAAGACCTCCTCAACTGCGCTCATTTTTCGAGTGCAGTGTCGACGGACGCACCCTCGTAGATCACTTTCTCGAGTGCATCGAGGATTTGTTCCGGATTCTCGCGCTGCCAGACGTTTCGGCCGACAGCGAGACCCTTCCCGCCCGCGTCCATGACGGCTTTAACGCTCTCTAAGAAGTCGCGGTCGGAGCGCTTTGACCCACCGCTCATGATGACCTTCGTTTTTCCAGCCATTCGAACAGCGTCCTTCATTCCCTCTTTCGAGCCGGGGTATTTCACCTTGGCCACGTCAGCCCCGAGTTCGAGCGCAAGACGAGACGCGTAGGCGATGACGTTCGACTTCGTATCGTTCTTCAGCCCCTGACCACGCGGGTAGGACCACATAACGACAGGGAGGTCGTATTCGCGCGCGCGTTCCTGCGCTCTGCGGAACTCTTCTGCCATTTCGATCTCGTAGTTCGAACCACCGTACAGCGTGAAGCCGACTGAGCTCGCGCCAATTTCGTGTGCATAGTCGACAGAGCAGTTGACAGCGGTGTCTGGCTCGCCCATCCACAGATTGGACGTCCCGTTGAGCTTCAGCAGAAGGTCAACGTCGTCCGAGTAAGACGGGTAGTACGCTTCAGCGATCCCCTTCTGGACGGCAAGTGATGTGACCGCCGGATGGGTCGCCGCCTCGAACGTTCGCGTGGGATCAGCGCTCTCCGGGATGCCGGTGAAATCGCTTGGACCGTGTTCAAGCCCGTGATCGTACGCGAGGACAAGCACCTTACCATCCCGTGTAAGTGGCGAATCGTTGATCGGGATCATAGGTCGAATGTCGACAAGGGCAGTAATTAGTGTAACGACCTACGATTTGAAAATATTTATTCGAATTTGAGTAACATTCCCCCAGAAAGTTGCATATTACTCTCACTATCTTCTCCCGGCAGGTTTAGGCTTCCTGACAGCGCAACGGTGTATATGCGTGAATTCGACTGTATCGACAGCATCGGTGTAGTGGGAGCAGGAACGATGGGCAATGGTATTGCACAGGTTGCAGCGACAGCAGGGTACGACGTGATCATGCACGACATCGAACAAGATATCGTCGATCACGGGTACGAGACTGTCGAGGACAGTCTCTCTCGACTCGTTAGTAAAGAGGCAATGACCGAGTCGGAAGCAGACGACATTCGCGACCGCATCACGGGAACAACCGAGTTTGACGATCTTTGTGGGTGTGATTTTGCCATCGAAGCAGCTGTCGAGGACATGGATATCAAACAAGATATCTTCGAGGATCTCGATGAGACCGTCGACGATGAAGTCGTGCTTGCGACGAACACGAGTACACTTTCGATTACTACAATCGCCAGCGCGACCGAGCGAGCAGAACTCGTTGTCGGGATGCACTTCATGAATCCAGTTCCGCTCATGAAAGGTGTCGAAGTTGTCGTCGGAGAGAAGACCACAGCCGATGTTGTGTCTCTCGCCCATGATCTTGCAGAGTGTTTCGGAAAGGAGACGTGGACCTCGGACGATAAGCCTGGGTTCGTCTCTAATCGCATACTCATGCCGTGGATTAACGAGGGAATCCGCGCCTACGACGAAGGTGTCGCTTCGATGCAAGACATCGACCGAGGGATGAAGCTCGGTACAAACGTTCCGATGGGGCCACTCGAACTCGCAGATCACATCGGACTCGATGTCTGTTTGGATGCAACAGAGACCCTCTACGAGGAACTCGGTGATCGTTACAAACCGGCGTATCTTCTGAAGCGAAAAGTGGCAACCGGCGACCTCGGAAAGAAAACCGAGGCAGGGTTCTATCGATACGACTGAACCCGTCCAAATCACGTACTGAATAACGCGGCTGCGTACATCGCGGCAGATTCACTCGACGAGCGTTTCGGATCGATATTTCAGCGGGACAACTGACAGCATATGCTAACAATCAAGGTCGGGTAGTACCCACATCGATCATGGACTTTAGCCTCACGGCAGAACAAAAACAGATCCGTGGGATGGTTTCCGAGTTCGTTGACGAGGAAGTCGTGCCCGTTGCAGCGGAGATTGACGCCGAGGATGAGTTCCCTGCTGATCTCGTGCGAGAGATGGGGGAATTGGGTCTGATGGGAATGCCGTTTCCCGAAGCGTACGGAGGGGCGGGGCTCGATTATCATTCGTATGCGATCGGTTTAGCGGAGATCAGTCGTGGGAGCGGTGGACTTGGGACCATCGTGGCCGCGCACACTTCGCTCGCGGGGAATATGCTCTATGCGTTCGGGAATGAACAGCAAAAGGAGGCGTATCTGACGCCACTCGCAGAAGGGCGAGATATCGGAGCGTTTGCGCTCTCAGAACCACAGGCCGGAAGCGACGTGCCCGCAATGGAAACGACTGCCGAGCGTGATGGAGATGAGTACGTTATCAACGGTGGCAAACTCTGGATTTCGAACGGGTCGGTTGCTGACACCGTCACGCTGTTCGCCAAGACTGACCCAGAAGCCGGATCGAAGGGAATTTCCTCGTTTGTTGTCCGTCCGGACGAGGACGAGGGTTTTCACGTCGAAGGAACCGAGCACAAACTCGGTGACAAGGGCTGTCCGACAGCCGAGCTCCGATTTTCAGATATGCGGCTCCCGGAAGAACGATTGCTGGACGAAGAGGGTGATGGATTCATCCACGCGCTCAAAACGCTCAACGGTGGACGAATTACGATCGCCGCAAGAGGGGTTGGGATCGCACAAGCCGCACTCGATGAAGCACTGCAGTATTCTCAGGAACGTGAGCAGTTTGATCAGTCTATCTCCGAGTTCCAATCAATCCAGCACAAGCTGGCGGATATGGACACGAAAGTAAACGCTGCTCGGCTGTTGATGCACAAGGCTGCCGATCTGAAAATCAGAGGCGATTCATTCATCAAAGAAGCCGCACAGGCGAAACTGTACGCGAGTGAAGTGTCCCGCGAAGTCGCCAACGAGGGAATACAAATTCACGGCGGATACGGCTACACAAAGGACTTTCCTGCCGAGCGGTTCTATCGAGATGCCAAACTCAACGAAATCTACGAGGGAACGAGCGAAGTCCTCCGGAATACGATCGCACAACAGCTCCTCGACTGATATATATTCGTAGCAGTTTCACTTTCACCTTACACACTAGGATTCAGCATTTATCCACACAGGTCGTTTCTCCGATGAGGTACGTGAGATGATACCGGACGTAACACACGTGACGGTTCTTGTCGACGACCAGTACGAAGCGCTTCCGTTCTATACAGAGACTCTCGGATTCGAGATCAGAGAGGATATTGGAACAGGTGACGATCCTCGGTGGGTGACTGTCGCTCCTGCTGGCGCGGCATTCCCACAGATCGCGCTGATCGAGGCAGGCACCGCACGAGAGCGAGTACGGGTTGGAACACAGGCTGCCGATCACACAGTACTCGTCCTCAGAACTGAGGATTGTCAGCAGGCGTACGAACGATTACGAAACCGTGGAGTGACATTTCGAGACAAACCAGCCGAAAAGCCATGGGGAACGGAAGCGACGCTCGAAGATCCATCCGGAAACGTGCTCGGTCTCTTCGAACCGAAGACAGTGATTGGTGGTTCGAACGCAGGGTAACAATCCAACAATCGGAGAAATCGTTTTGTTGTTATTCTCCAAGATGGGACCTAATGTCAGAAGACTCACTCGCTGAGGCCCAACAGTCGCTTGGTAATCCGGAAACGACGTATCCGCTGTGGCCGCCCCAGACGCTTGGCTGTCCCGAAACCAGTACCGAGGAGGTGCAGTATCCGCTCGAAGTGACGTACGACTACGAGAGCGTCGATCGTGGATTGTTCGAGAGCGAACTGACGAAATTCGATCGATGGAGTCCTCTGTTGCCCCCGCTCGCGGATATTGGACTCGGAGAGGGACAGACACCACTGATCGAAATGCCATCGATTGGTGACTGGCTCGATCTCGATACGCCGGTATTCGTCAAGGACGAGAGTCAAAATCCGACGTGGAGCCACAAGGATCGCTTGAATCGGTGTGTTGTCAGTGCTGCCGTTCAGACGGACGCGCGTGGGCTCGTTGTTTCCTCCTCGGGTAATCATGGCGCATCCACCGCGGCGTACGCAGCGCGTGCTGGTCTTCCTTGTATCGTACTGACGGCCCCCGAAACGCCACCAGTAGTTCAGCGGTTTCTCCGTGCGTACGACGCGGCAGTGATTGCAATGGACGACTGGCACGACCGACAGGAAATACTCGATCTCATCACCGAGCGACTCGGTTACCATCCGGCGAGCACTCGGACGGCAATTCACACGGGCCACCCGTTCGGGCCGGAAGGCTACAAAACAATCGCCTATGAGATAGTGACACAGTTGAACCGATCGCCAGGAACGGTATTCGTCCCAACCGGTCACGCAGAGCTTCTTTACGGCGTCTGGAAGGGGTTTCGTGAGCTTGGTGATCTGGGTGTCATCGAGGGGACACCACGGATGATTGCTTGCGAGCCAGCAGCCCGTGGCCCGTTAGCGACAGCACTCGAAACCGATCGTGAAATTGCCACAGTCAAGGCAAATCCGACAACGGCGTCTGCGATCAAGACGCAAACGAGCACCGTTCGCGGCCGGCGAGCAATCGAAGAAAGCGACGGTGCAGCGTGGACGTTCACCGAAGAGCAACTCAGTGCTGCCCAGACGCGGACCGCTCGCGGGGGACTATGGCAAGAACACTCCGGTGTGGCAGGCATTGCGGGCCTTCTCGCTGCTATCGATGCCGGACAGACTGTCGATGGCCCGATCGTCTGTCTCGCAACCTCAAGCGGGTTCAAAGACGGCGAAACGTGGACAGCTCCGAGGGTCGATCCTCCATCGATCTCTGAGTCGGATTCGAATTCGAGTCAAGCTCCGATGACAGCACGTTGGGCAGCGGTGCGAGAAATACTCTCGACACAGTACGGACTCGATGTTTGAGAATCCGACGGTAGTAACCGATAGTTACGACAGGTTACCGTTCCAATGAGGTGTATGAGTGATACAAAGAAGGGTATTGCTGGAATCACGGCTCGATATTACGAGACCGAAAACGAACGCGTCCTCACGTTCGAACGCGAGGAAACAACAGCAGCCATCACACAGAATATCGACGGCTACGCGATGGTAACGGTTCGAAGGACAGTCGAGAGCGAAGAACTAGAGCGATACTACGGCTTCGATATGGCGCTTGATCACGCCGCCGAACGACTCGATATCTCAATGAACGAGCTACCGATACCCGAACAAGCGAAAGATATGGGGATGTGAACGTTCGCCACCCAGTTGATATATTGGTGATAATACTTGTCTCTCGCTATCGGAGGTCCGCGAGAACAAATGGGGAGTTCTCTTTATCGAATGATGAGCAATGTTCATATTATTGTTGGCTAAAATTTCATTCAACAATGTACGACAGTTCGAGACGGAATCCGACAATCCTGCAGCGATTTCAATAATTAAATATTTCATCCTGATTTGATACCAACTGGATACAAGTAAATACCCAAACGTTATCCCGATGTGCAATATTGCCCCAATATGAATATTCGTCGAATAACTACGCTTGTACTGGTACTTTCGATCTTACTCGCCGGTTGTAGCGCGATCGATCCGCCAGTCGATCCTGGAAAACCAACGGCGACACAAACAGACGCAAACGAGACACCAGCAGAGAATGAGGATGAGTCGACACCAACAGCAACGTCATCCGATGAATCAGAGGATTCGGATGATCCGGAAGATTCGGAGGAATCGACGACGACTACGACGACAAGTGCTGAGACTACCACGACTACGACAACCACCGAAACGACGGTGAGTATTGAGGGAACATCGACAGTAGCCAGCAGCTCAACGGCAGCACAGAACACGTCTACGCAGGCGGATTGGCCGAAGCCGAAGCCACCGACACGGCCGACAGAGTCAAAGATCGAACAGCGCATCACGAATACGAAGTTCATCAACAAAGAACAAGCCACGAGCAGTAGCGGGTACAGCAATTTCGACGTTCAGATTTTCGCAGACACCCGCCTCAAGAACGTTGACCCAGAGGGAGACGTAGACGGTGAGCCCTACTTCATCATCGAGATCAACAACAAACTGGTCGCACGCGCATCAGTGACTTACGAAAAGAATGGATCGTTCGCCATTGAGGTTCCAACAGCGGCGCTCAAACAGTTCGCTTCCGGAACGCTTAACGTTCGGGTCTCGTTCCTCGATCAGGACAGCCAGTCAGATGATCTCTACGACACGTGGTCGGGGACCATCGAATACAGCGCCTCTTAAAACCGGATCTGACGAGGGCAATGACTCGTACATTTCGATGAAATACGGCTACTGCTCATAACTCGCTACCCTGTTCGCTTGCTGTGGAACAAATCGTGCGCTATTGGATCGGTGAGCTGCTGGCCGAGGTAACCAACTGATCCTCGCACTTTTCGATAGAGGCCTAAGCTTCTTTCCAGTGAAGTCCACTCCGTCTAATCCTCGTTCATTTCTATACGAATCGCATACGAACTCATGTGGGTTCGACCATGCTTTCTTTGAATACGAATGTGAACCCCTCTTCGGAGCGTCCACTCGATCTTCGTGATGACAAGAAACACGTGTACTAAGAGTCGATGCCAAGAGGTGACAATACTGTCGGGCTCACACTGATAGAACATCTCGCTCCTCTGCGTACTCAGGAGTGCCACGATACTCATCTAGTGGGACATGATACAGTAGATCAACTCACACCGTATTCGTCGTTCGAAAGGCGTGTCAGCCGATACACGCCAACAAATCATCCTACTAAGGGAAATGAGACGCACGATGTATGACTCGGTACACTGTACACGATCGGTCCCAGACTAGATCACACATCAGATTGGCAATCTAGCAAGACAGGAATACGTGTAACCGACACCGCTACTCGATGGCTAAAAAATAACGTGTCCTGAAGACGAGCGTGAATTAAACTGCGATGAATTAGATTGTGGTGGTATCACCGGCGGCACGCACGTGCTGCAGAGAGCTGGTGACTACTAATCTCTGTGTTCTGTTGCTTCTTATCAGAGTCCTTGCTCGCCTTGACATCAAGGGTATTCGACTTGACCTCAGCGTTCAGCTCATCGAGATCGACAACCGAACCGTCGACGAGAACGTCAATCGGCTGGGAGAGGGAGAGATCAGTGACCTTCCCCGAGAACGTGTAGGTGTCCTTCCACGGACCGACGCCACCTTTGGCGGTGGAACCTGAGATCGAGTCTCCTTTGTCAATCGATGCGCTCATCGTGCGAGTCTGCTCGAATTCGCCCGACACCGTGAACTCATAGTGTGCCCAGCCCTTAGCCGAGCCTCCGTCGAACGTGATCGACGTTGTTGAGGAGCCTTCACTCGAGCCCTTAGCGCTCTCCGAGGAAGCATCGGACTTTTGCGTGTCTTCTGAGTCTTTCTGTGGCAGGTGCGAAACCGTCGACGAAAGGTTGCTGTCGACAAAGTCAAGGAGATTCTTGACCTCGTGACGCGGGTTGACGATCTTCTCGGCCATTGCCAACCGGGGCGTGTTCGGCACATCGAGCCCTCTCGCGATTTTCGTGGCTTGTTCGACGAGATCCGAGTATCGACCTTCTTCAACGCGTGCGAGGATCTCATCGCGGTCACTAACAGCTGCTTTCTTCATTCTGGACTCGAGGTCGTCCAGTGTTACTGTTCCCGAGGGGAGCTCGGAGAACATCGTGAAGAAGTACTGCCAGTACGAATCTGGATCGATTTCCCAAACAGCGAGCGAGGCTGCGCCGAGTCGGGGGTCACTAGATGAGATGAACACTCCTGACTGACCGTGCGTCGGGTTATCCGGATCCGGCTCGTAAGCGAGCGGAAGGTATCGGATGTTCATCTTGCCCTCATTGACGTAGTCATTGATGACATCTTGGAGGTTGTTGAACGCGAACTCCTGCGTAAACGGACACTTATCAGCCCCGATAAGTGACGCAGTCGGATTATCCGCCTTCGTCCCCATTGTGGGGAACATCATCGATGTATCATCTGGGACGGGTATGTCACTTGGAGAGATCGCGCTTGCACTAGCAGAACCAACTCCGGCTACACTCGCAACAGCCGCACTACCTGTCACTGTTAGGAATTTGCGACGTGATGGCTTCATCCGAATAGCATTGCATGGAACAGGGTTAAAAAGCAAGTTGGTCGTTCATGGAATCTCTCAAACCGTTTTGACTGTTGCAACTGTTTTACTGGACCGTTCAATCGCAATACGGAGGCGGTTTGATGCCTCCTAAATATCAGACCGTGCGGTATCATTGCACGGCTCGTGACGGAGGGAGTTCCGACGATAGCTACAATCTCCGTCATATTATTACTTTTGGTTACTATATTGAATGAATAGAATAGTGATATGGGAAAGTGTCGTGTTATGGTAATACATGACATGGGGTTATTCCGTTGCTCTTTGAGTTGACGTGTGCGCGAACAAGGACAATAGTGTAACAGTAAACTAAGAATCAGTACTCACTCCTACGTTTAGAAATTGTTGAGAAAGCGCCCGAGGCGGGATTTGAACCCGCGTCACGACCGTGACAGGGTCGTATGATGGGCCACTACACCACCCGGGCAAGCGACATCTGACTCTACTGGGGTATCACATTTAAGTCTTTCCAAACGTCACCCCAAAGGGTATGTTGTTGTATAGCGTATTGACGAGTATCGCTGTACCTTCACGATAGCATGCCCGCGGTCGCTGGGAGCAGCGCCGCCATTCGGTAGTAAATCTTATCAGGATAGACCGGCTACGAGACTGTAGTATCTCGTGACAACCTTCTCCACCACTGGCCAGATACACACATGGTAGACGCAACCGAACACGAGCTCGTCCCAGAGCATTCCATTGTCGACGAGGACAAACTCGAACGGGTGCTGGACGAGTACAATATTGACCGAACCGACCTACCGAAAATAAAACGAAAAGACCCGGCACTTGCTGCTCTCGATGTCGAGAGTGGCAATGTCGTTCGTATCGAACGCGATTCGCGAACCACAGATACGGCAGTTGTATACCGACTCGTGATAGAATGAACAGAGAAGACCGACGTACGATCTCTCGCGAGTATTTCTCCCGTGACCGCCTCGCTGCTCACCATTTCCGCTCATTCAATGGATTTCTTGAACGCGGGATGCAGAACGTCGTCGACGAAAAGGAGCGTATTAACACCGATATAGGCGACAAAGAGGGACAAGAGCCCGTGTGGGTAGAACTCGGCAACGTTCGAGTTACTACACCGCGGGTACGCGAAGCAGACGGAAGCGAAGAATTACAGTATCCACAAGAAGCCCGGCTCAGAAACATCACATACGCCGCCCCTGTGTTCATGGAAATGACTATCGTCCGCGGTGGCGTGGACGAAGAAGAACACATTGTCGACCAATCCGAGACGAAAGTCGGCCGGATGCCGATCATGGTCGGCTCGAATAAGTGCAATATCACCGGCTTCTCTGATGAGGAACTCATCGAGATCGGGGAAGATCCTGCTGATCCAGGCGGCTACTTCATCGTCAATGGTTCAGAGCGCGTGCTGATGACCTCAGAAGACCTCGCGCCCAATAAGATCCTCGCAGAGTACGATACGAAGTACGGCGATGAGATTCAAGTCGCAAAAACGTTCTCGCAACGCCGAGGATACAGAGCCCTCGTTCTCTGTGAACGAAACCGCGAAGGGCTGCTTGAAGTGTCCTTCCCGTCTGTCTCCGGTAGCATTAATTTTGTTACATTAGTTCGAGCACTTGGATTGGAGTCGGATGAAGAGATCGTCCACCGAGTGAGCGACGACCCCGAGGTCGTGAAGTTCATGCTCGAAAACTTAGAGGCCGCAGAGGTCCAATCGACGATCGAAGCCATCGAAGCGCTCGGTAAGCGTGTCGCGCAGGGACAGGGGAAAAACTACCAGCTCAAGCGTGCAAACTACGTCATCGATCGATATCTCCTCCCTCACCTTCACGAAGACGGTATCGAGGAAGAGGAGGTCCGATTGAACAAGGCATTTTACCTCTGTCGGATGGCTGAGGCGTGCTTCGAACTCGCGCTCAACCGACGCGAGGCTGACGATAAAGATCACTACGCGAACAAGCGACTCAAGGTGTCCGGCGACCTGATGCGCGATCTGTTCCGGACGGCGCTAAACAAGCTTGCTCGAGACGTGAAGTACCAACTCGAACGAGCAAACATGCGTAATCGAAGACTCTCAGTGAATACCGTCGTTCGATCTGATGTCCTTACTGAGCGGCTGGAGCATCCGATCGCAACGGGTAACTGGGTCGGTGGACGGTCGGGCGTCTCACAGCTCGTCGACCGAACAGATTACATGGGCGTTCTGTCACACCTTCGCCGACTTCGAAGTCCGCTTTCGCGGAGCCAGCCTCACTTCGAGGCGCGTGACCTGCACGCGACCCAGTGGGGACGTATCTGTCCCTCTGAGACACCAGAAGGACCGAACTGTGGACTCGTGAAGAACTTCGCGCAGGCGATGGAGCTCTCACAGGATATCGAAGACGAACGAACATTGAAGCGAGAACTTTCTGCAATGGGCGTACGAGGAATCGCTGGTCTCGATACGCTTGAGCGAACTGCTGGTGATTAAGATATGAGTCAAGGACGAAACGCCAAAGTTTACGTGAATGGAAGTTTGGTCGGGACACATCCCGAGCCTCAGAAGCTTGCAAGCGACATCCGAGAGGCGCGACAGCGTGGAGACGTCAGCCAGATGGTCAACGTCGCTGTCAAAGATCGCACAAGTGAGGTCATTGTCAACGCTGATGCTGGGCGTGCACGAAGACCACTCATCGTCGTCGAAAACGGGATTCCTCGAGTAGATGATGAGGATATCGAGGCAGTCAAACAGGGACAACTCGACTTCGAAGATCTTCTCGCAAAAGGTGCGATTGAGTTCATCGACGCCGAAGAGGAAGAAGATATCTACGTTGCTGTCGACGAAGACGATCTCAACCAAGAGCATACACACCTCGAAATCGACCCACAGCTGATATTCGGAATTGGAGCAGGAATGATCCCCTACCCAGAGCACAACGCGTCTCCGCGTATTACGATGGGATCGGGGATGATCAAACAGTCGTTGGGGTTGCCATCGGCGAACTACCGAATTCGACCGGATACGCGCCAACATCTGCTTCATTACCCGCAGCTTTCGATGGTCACAACCCAGACCACAAGCCAGATCGGCTACGACGACCGACCTGCCGCACAGAACTTCGTCGTCGCCGTGATGTCGTATGAAGGGTTCAACATCGAGGATGCGCTCGTACTGAACAAGGGAAGTGTTGACCGAGCGCTCGCACGGTCACACTTCTTCCGCACCTACGAAGGTGAAGAGCGTCGATATCCTGGTGGACAAGAAGACCACTTCGAGATACCGAACGACGAGGTCCGTGGTGCTCGCGGTGAGGAAGCCTACACCCACCTCGACGAAGATGGACTCGTCAACCCAGAGACCGACGTCGACGAAAACGACGTTCTGCTCGGAAAGACGAGCCCACCCCGGTTCCTCGAAGAACCCGACGACATGGGAGGACTGGGCCGCCAAAAGCGCCGTGAGACGAGTGTAACGATGCGCTCGGGCGAAAACGGCGTAGTCGACACTGTCACCCTGATGGAAGGGGAAGACGGCTCGAAACTCTCGAAAGTGAGCGTTCGTGACGAACGTATCCCTGAACTTGGCGATAAGTTCGCGTCACGACACGGTCAGAAAGGAGTCGTCGGTCACATCGCTCCACAGGAAGATATGCCCTTCACCCAAGAAGGAGTCGTCCCCGATCTTGTCATCAACCCACACGCCCTGCCGTCGCGGATGACCGTCGGTCACGTGCTAGAGATGCTCGGCGGAAAAGTCGGTGCGCTCGAAGGACGACGTGTCGACGGGACCGCATTCCAGGGTGAAGACGAAGACACACTTCGCTCGGCGCTTCAAGAGCACGGCTTCCAATCGAGTGGTAAGGAGATCATGTACTCGGGCGTGACTGGTGAGCAGATCGATGCCGAAATTTTCGTCGGCATCATCTTCTATCAGAAGCTCTACCACATGGTCTCGAACAAGATTCACGCGCGCTCGCGTGGACCAGTACAAGTGCTCACGCGCCAGCCGACCGAAGGCCGTGCTCGAGAAGGTGGTCTCCGTGTTGGTGAGATGGAGCGCGATGTGCTCATCGGCCACGGCGCAGCAATGGCACTGAAAGAACGACTACTGGACGAATCGGACCGAGAGCAAGTGTATGTGAGCGCTGAGACCGGGATGGTTGCTGTCAACGATGTCAACCAACGCCGGGTGTACGATCCGCTCACGAAAGATGAAGGCGACATTCACGAAGTCGAGATCAGCTACGCGTTCAAACTCCTGCTCGATGAGATGATGGCGCTCGGAATCAGGCCACGACTCAACCTAGAGGACGCAGTATAATGTCGATGCAAACACCCAAAGATATCAGTTCGATTAACTTCGGGCTGATGGACCCCGAGACGTATCGTGATATGTCAATAACAAAGGTGATCACAGCAGACACCTACGACGACGACGGGTTCCCCATTGATATGGGATTGATGGACCCTCGACTCGGAGTCATCGATCCCGGACTTGAGTGTCCGACGTGCGGTCAGCGATCAGGTTCCTGTCCCGGGCATTTCGGACATATCGAACTTGCGGCTCCAGTCATTCACGTCGGGTTTTCGAAGCTGATTCGCCGTCTGCTGCGCGGTACCTGCCGAGAGTGTTCGCATCTACTACTCACGACAGAAGAGCGAGGTGAGTTCCAAGATAGCCTCAAGCGAACCATCGAGCTGGGGGACGATCCAAGCGATGTGATGAAGTCCGCCATCCGACAGGCTCGAAAGAAAGACCGCTGTCCGAGCTGTGGTGAGAAGCAATTCGACGTCAAACACGAGAAGCCAACCACCTACTACGAGGTACAGGACGTTCTCACGAACGACTACCCAGAGCGGATCGCAACCGCGATGGAAGGAAAGGCGCTCGAAGACGAGGATCCCGATAGCGTCGATCGTGATCCGATGGCACCACAGGAACTCGCTAATAAGACCGGAATCGAACTCTCGCGCATCAACGAGATCATCTCCGGAACGTTCCGACCGCGCCAAGAGGACCGCGAGGCGATCGCGAAGGCACTTTCGGTCGATCTGACCGAGGAGGACATGAACAAGCTGATGGCCTCCGACATTCGGGATTGGTTCGAGGATATTCCGGATGAAGACCTCGACGTGTTGGGCATCGATCCCGACCATTCCCGTCCAGAGTGGATGATCCTCACAGTCCTCCCGGTTCCACCGGTAACAGCACGACCATCGATCACGTTGGACAACGGTCAGCGATCCGAGGACGACCTGACACACAAGCTGGTCGACATCATCCGCATCAACCAGCGGTTCATGGAGAACCGCGAGGCAGGTGCTCCACAGCTCATCATCGAGGACCTGTGGGAACTCCTCCAGTACCACGTGACGACGTTCATGGACAACGAAATTTCGGGCACACCCCCGGCCCGCCACCGTTCGGGACGACCGCTGAAGACGCTTTCACAGCGGCTCAAAGGCAAGGAAGGTCGCTTCCGAGGGAGCCTATCCGGGAAACGTGTGAACTTCTCGGCGCGGACTGTCATCAGTCCGGACCCGACGCTTTCGTTGAACGAGGTCGGCGTGCCGCGGCGTGTCGCTGCCGAGATGACACAGACGATGAACGTCACCGAGCGAAACGTAGAGGAAGCGCGCCAGTATGTCCGTAACGGACCGAACAGTCATCCCGGCGCGAACTACGTAAAGCGACCAGACGGACGTCGTCTCAAAGTGACAGAGAAGAACTGCGAGGAGCTCGCAGAGAAAGTCCAACCGAGCTGGGAAGTGAATCGTCACCTCGTTGACGGTGATATCGTTATCTTCAACCGCCAGCCGTCGCTGCACCGGATGTCCATCATGGCTCACGAAGTCGTGGTGATGCCGTATAAGACGTTCAGACTCAACACGACGGTCTGCCCGCCGTACAATGCAGACTTCGACGGAGACGAGATGAACATGCACGCACTCCAGAACGAGGAGGCACGCGCCGAGGCGCGCGTGCTCATGCGTGTCCAAGAACAGATCCTCAGCCCTCGCTTCGGTGAGAACATCATCGGGGCAATTCAGGATCACATTTCGGGAACGTATCTTCTCACCCACGAAAACCCCGAATTCAACGAGACACAAGCACTCGATCTGTTGCGTGCAACGCGTGTCGACGAGTTGCCTGCACCAGATCGAGTCGATGGAGAGACGGAGTACTGGACCGGACGAACCCTCTTTTCGGAGCTGCTTCCGAGCGAACTCAACCTCGAATTCACGAGTTCGACCGGCGATACGGTCGTCATTGTCGATGGGCAACTCATCGAGGGAACAGTCGATGAGGATGCAGTCGGTGCGTTCGGTGGTGAGGTCGTCGATACGATCTGCAAGCAGTACAGCACGACACGAGCTCGGATGTTCATCAACGAAGTCTCCGCGCTTGCAATGCGTGCGATCATGCACTTCGGATTCTCACTCGGCATTGACGACGAGTCGATCCCGACCGAAGCCGAAGAGGAGATCGACGAAACCATCGATAACGCCTACGACCGCGTCGAGGAACTCATCGAAGTGTACGAGAACGGTGATCTCGAATCGCTGCCGGGCCGAACAGTCCACGAGACGCTGGAGATGAAGATCATGCAGGCACTCGGGAAGGTTCGTGACACTGCTGGTGACATCGTCGGGGAACACTTTGGAAGCGACAACCCTGCAGTCGTTATGGCAAAATCCGGCGCACGTGGGTCAATGCTGAACCTGACGCAGATGGCCGGGTGTGTCGGACAGCAGGCAGTTCGTGGCGAACGAATCAATCGTGGATATGAGGGACGCACGCTGAGTCACTACCAAGCGGACGATCTGGGTGCAGACGCCCACGGGTTCGTCGAATCGTCCTACCGGAGTGGCCTCACGCCGCGTGAGTTCTTCTTCCACGCTGTGAGTGGTCGTGAAGGACTGGTCGATACAGCAGTTCGGACGTCGAAATCTGGATATCTACAGCGTCGCCTCATCAACGCACTTTCAGAGCTCGAAACGCAGTACGACGGAACAGTCCGAGACACGAAAGACACGATCGTGCAGTTCGAGTTCGGCGAAGACGGCACCAGCCCCGTGAAGGTTTCTTCCTCGGAAGATGTCGAAATCGATGTCGAGGAGATCGCCGAGTCGGTTCTGTCTGCCGAATTCGAGGACGAAGGCACTACGTTCCTCGATCGGGACACCCAGACGAATCTCTCAGAGCGCATGGACAGCATGATGGTCGAAGGTGATGACTAATGGCAGTGAGTGATGACATCGAAGTCGTCGTCGAAGATACGAGACTTCCACGGCGGCTCAAAGACGAAGTGTACCGCGTTATCAACGAAAAGGGAGTAGGCGACATCGAAACCGCCGACCAAATTGCGAATCAGGTCGAACGGAAGTACCTCGATACGCGCGTTGACCCGCTCGACCCAGTCGGGACGGTCAGTGCACAAAGCATCGGTGAGCCGGGGACGCAGATGACCATGAACACGTTCCACTATGCGGGCGTTGCAGAAATCGACGTCACGCAGGGACTACCGCGTCTCATTGAACTGGTTGATGCCCGGAAGACGCCCGACACGCCGACGATGCAGGTCCATCTCGAAGACGAGTATGCAACTGATCGTGAGCGGGCTCACGAAGTCGTCTGGAAGATCGAGGCGACGCGCATTCTCGCGCTTGGTGATGTCTCGACGAACGTAGCGGACATGCTCGTCAGCATCGACCTCAACGAGGAAACGCTCCGCGAACGGTGGCCAACAACTGGATCTCTCGAAGCGATCGTCTCCGAGATCGCAGATACCATCGAGAGCAAGCTCGGCGTCGAGACGTATCACAATAATACGACAGTCGAGTTTGGTCCCGAGGAGCCGAGCTACCGTGATCTCCTCCAACTCGTCGAGGAGCTCCGTGATATCGTGTTCAAGGGTATTGGTGACGTTTCTCGTGTCGTTATCCGGAAAGAGGATATCGACGAGAGCGAAGAACAAGAGTTCGTGTTGTACACCGAAGGAGCAGCGTTCGGGAAGGTACTCGAAATTGAAGGTGTCGATGCCTCGCGGACGACCAGCAACAACATTCACGAAGTGTATCGTGTGCTCGGTGTCGAGGCAGCCCGCGAGCGCATCATCGAAGAAACGATGAACACCCTCGAAGAGCAGGGGCTGGGAGATGTGAATATCCGCCATCTGATGTTGGTCGCAGACATCATGACGAACCGCGGAACGATCGAGTCGATCGGTCGCCACGGCATCTCAGGGAACAAAGAGAGCGTTCTGGCCCGCGCAGCGTTCGAAGTTACGGTGAACCACCTCCTCGATGCCGCCATTCACGGTGAATCGGACGCACTGGACGGTGTGACCGAGAACGTCATTGTTGGCAAACCAATTAAGCTCGGAACGGGTGATGTCACACTCAGGATGGGGTCAAATACAAGCAGAGAGTAAAATACAGACACATAACACATCCCATATAGATCAAAATAGTCTGATTGGAGTCGGATAGATTGAAATATGATAAGCATAAAGTAGGGACAAATGTCTGTCGAGTTCTCCGATGAAGCGCGCCGATATCTTGCGCTATTCGACAGGGAGACCGGCGTTCCTGCCCGTGATTGTCTCATCGATGATGAGGACGATCGGATCATCTTTCTCATTCCACCAGGAGAGATGGCTGATGCGATCGGTCCCGGCGGTCGAACCATTCGAGCCTTCGAATCCCTCGTCGATCGTCGGGTCGAACTCGTTGAGGACGCGGATACACCAGAGGATTTCGTTGCGAATTCACTTGCTCCCGCTGCAGTCTACAACGTCACAATAAGTGAAAATCAGGACGTCGTCGCCTACGCCGAAGTTGCACACGAAGACCGAGGGATTGCTATCGGTTCGGATGGGCGAACGATCCGTCGCGCTCGTCGCCTTGCCAAACGACACTTCAATATCGATGGTGTCGAGTTAGCTTGACACTCGTTACCGTTACTGTCGTCCCGTATCCAACACAAAATGTCAATTTTTCACTCTGTGACTTATTTGATGGCTAAGACAACTGCCACGATAGCACCAACGAGGACAATGACTCCTGCGAGACTGTAGGACATACCGACAATGACACTCATCATCGCTGTATCAGGGGTGGCAGCATCGACAAGAGTGCCGAAAACGAGCAGACCGACGATAAGTAAGAGCGTTTTCCCGACGACACCGGTAAGCAGTCGCTTGATTCGGAAACCGCTCTGTCCATCGGTTTCAAGCGTGTTCTCGGTCTTCGAAGCGTTGACCATACCGGGCCAATAGTGAGTCATCAAGTATGAACGTTTGGTGATTGGCTGGCAGACACACTTGATAGGGCTAACGTGTGAGAAACGAGGGTAAAAAGGGAGCCTTAAGTAGCTTGGTCGGGTAAACGGTCCTACTATGGCGAACGGCAAGTATGCCGCGCGGAAGTTAAAGAAGGACCGCCAGCACCATCGGTGGTCCGACTCCAAGTACGCGCGACGCGCTCGCGGACTCGGGGAGAAGTCCGATCCGCTAGAAGGCGCTCCTCAGGGTCGTGGTATCGTTCTCGAAAAGGTTGGAATCGAAGCCAAACAGCCGAATTCGGCGATTCGAAAGTGTGTTCGAGTCCAGCTCATCAAAAACGGAAAGCAGGTAACCGCGTTCTGTCCGGGTGACGGCGCGATCTCGTTCATTGACGAACACGACGAGGTCACCATTGCCGGGATCGGTGGTGCAAAGGGACGCGCGATGGGTGACATTTCGGGTGTGAACTACAAAGTCGAGAAGGTGAACGGCGTTAGTCTGATCGAACTCGTCCGCGGGAACGCGGAGAAGCCAGTGCGGTGATACAATGAGCGAATCAGACGCACCCGAACCGGACCAGCCTGCCGGTAGTGACGATGTCGACGTCGATGCGCTGCTTTTCACGCGGTGGGACGCCTCCGATATCGTCTACTCAGATCCGTCCACCGAACGATACATCAACACGACCCCGGTCGCTCACACGATGGGACGACACTCCTCGAAGCAGTTCAAAAAGAGTGAAATCAGTATCGTTGAGCGGCTCATCAATCGGTTGATGCGAACCGAAGAGAACACCGGGAAGAAGCAGATGACGACGAAGATCGTCCGCAATGCGTTCGAAATCGTCAACGACCGCACTGACGAGAATCCAGTTCAGGTTCTCGTCGAAGCAGTTGAGAACGCTGCCCCACGCGAAGAAACGGTCCGGCTCAAGTACGGTGGAATCTCTGTTCCGAAGGCGGTTGACGTTGCTCCACAGCGCCGTGTTGATCAGGCGCTCAAATTCCTTGCCGAAGGAACGTATCAGGGATCGTTCAAGACATCGACGCCCGTCGAAGAGGCGCTTGCCAAGCAGCTCATCGGCGCAGCGAACTACGATGTCCAGGCCTATGCCGTCAATCAGAAAGAAGAGAAAGAACGCGTCGCGGCAGCAGCACGTTAAAGTCTCACTTGCCGCCTCGATTTCGAGATACTGGAGATACTGATCATTTCTGTGACTGTCTGCGACAGTATCACCGTACTCGAAATGATACGAGAGTAAGAGAGGATACGAAGTACTGTTTAATCGGCCGCCCACGTCGTGTTTAGTGCGTATCTTCGAGTAATGTCAACGAGCGCCTTTCGGTACTCAGTTTCGTCCGGGTCGGTAGTGAGTGTCCGAAACTGTGATTTGAACGCATCCAATCGGACGTTGGGAGCGTCCTTCGCTGCTGCGTGTGCGAGGTCATAGAGTTGGTGATCCTCGCCGACGAGATCGTGTCGCTCGCACAGCGCGAGTGCGAACGCCGCATTAACGGCGGTGATCTCTGGATCAGCGGTTGCAGTGAGCTGTCGCCACGTGTTCGGAGCGGTACTCGGGCGATTCACGATCGCACTGGCGAGACTCGATTCGAGAAAAGAGACGAGCTTATTCGACGGCGTGACGGTGAGCGTGATGTCATCCGCATAGATATCTTTCATGTGGTTTGCGATCTGATAGCAGTGAGTGAGCGTCCGCTGCTCAACAGTCCGGCCAGAGAATGCGAGACAGATCGCTTCTGTCGTCGATTGTGTGTGTGAGGGATGTTCCTGCTCGTTGCGATGCATATGCGAGTACTCATGAAGCACCAGCTCTCGGGCCATCGCGCTCGTGGCCGCTGCTGTCGATATGTTCAGTAGGTGATGATCGTCGTAGTGAGCTGTCCACGTTCGCTCGTCCGGATCTGGTCGGACCTGTACGCAGACTTCTTTTTCGAGATCGTACTCCGTTTCGAACACATCCCGAGCGCTCAAAAACGGACCTGTCGGTCCACCACCCTGCACTCGTATGTCCATGCGTGTGTATATCACGCTTCGAACGAGTATGACTCTTATGACGGTAACGAGACCAACTATTTGCCAGTGAGAGAGCTCGTGCGAAGGGACAAGACACACACAACGGAGCTCATTTCGTTGTTTTATTCGTTCAAATCGTTTCGGTGTTATGTTGCGCCCATCGGAAACACTATGCTTTTCACTCCGCTGCCGATATAGCGCGTTAATGGGCCGACGTAAAAAGATCGTACAAGAGTGCGAGCGGCTGATGGATCACCCGGAGAACATCCGGAATATTGCTATTGCCGCCCACATCGATCACGGTAAGACGACGTTGACGGACAACTTGTTGGCTGGAGCGGGGATGATTTCCGAAGACCTCGCGGGCCAGCAGTTGGCGATGGATACAGAAGAGGACGAGCAAGAGCGCGGTATCACCATCGACGCCGCAAATGTCTCGATGACACACGAGTGGGAGGAGACGAACCACCTCATCAACCTCATCGATACACCGGGCCACGTCGACTTCGGTGGCGACGTAACCCGCGCGATGCGTGCCGTTGATGGTGCGCTCGTGGTCGTCGACGCTGTCGAAGGGACGATGCCACAGACCGAAACCGTCCTTCGGCAGGCGCTGCGCGAAGGCGTCAAGCCAGCACTGTTCATCAACAAGGTCGACCGCCTCATCAACGAGCTGCAGGAGGGACCGCAGGAGATGCAAGAGCGCCTCCAGCATGTCATTCGTGATGTGAACGAGCTGATTCGTGGGATGGCAGAAGAGAAGTACGAGGAAGAAGGCTGGCGGGTCAGCGTCGAGGACGGAACCGTCGCCTTCGGATCGGCACTGTACAACTGGGCAGTCTCCCTGCCATCGATGCAAGAGACCGGCATCGACTTCGGTGACATCATCGAGTACAACAGACGTGGTGAGGACGGTATTGCAGAACTCAAACAGCAGTCACCGCTGTCTGACGTCGTGCTCGATATGGTCGCCGAGCACTTCCCTAACCCGCTCGTGGCCCAGCCCGACCGTGTCTCGACCGTCTGGCGAGGTGACGACGAGAGCAACATTGCGATGACGATGCGCGATGTCGACGAGGAAGGCGAAGTCGTGTTCATGGTCACCGACATCGCTATGGACCCCCACGCTGGTGAAATCGCCACTGGACGGCTGTTCTCTGGCACGCTCGAACGCGGTCAGGACCTGTATGTCTCCGGTACCGCCGGGACGAACCGCATCCAGTCAGTCGGGATCTTCATGGGTGGCGAGCGTGAGGAGGTCGAACGCGTTCCCGCAGGTAACATCGCTAGTGTGACTGGTCTACGCGACGCTATCGCCGGATCGACAGTTTCCAGCGTCGAAATGACGCCATTCGAGTCCATCGAACACATCTCCGAGCCGGTCATCACGAAATCTGTCGAGGCACAGCACATGGACGACCTCCCGAAGCTAATCGAGACGCTTCGGCAAGTCTCCAAGGAAGACCCAACGATCAAGATCGAAATCAACGAGGACACAGGCGAGCACCTGATCAGCGGACAGGGCGAGCTCCACCTCGAAGTCATCACCCAGCGTATCGAGCGCAATCAGGGCATTCCGGTCACGACTGGTGAACCGATCGTTGTCTTCCGCGAGTATCCACGGCGGGAAAGCGAGGTTGTCGAAGGCATCTCACCGAATCGGCACAACCGATTCTACATCCACGTCGAGCCGCTTTCGGACGACATCGTCGAGCTGCTGAAGATGGGCGAGGCGACGATGGACATGCCGGAACTGGAGCGACGAGAGGCGCTCATGGACGTCGGGATGGACAAAGACACTGCTCAAAACATAGAGCACATCTACGGGACGAACATCCTCATCGACGATACGAAGGGTATCCAGCACCTCAACGAGACGATGGAGCTCGTCATCGAAGGAATCGAAGAAGCGCTCGATGACGGACCGCTCGCAGCCGAGCCCGTTCAAGGTGCGCTCATTCGCCTCGAAGACGCTCGACTCCACGAAGACGCTATTCACCGCGGACCCGCACAGGTCATTCCCGCTGTTCGTCAGGCAGCCCACAACGCCCTCATCCGTGGGAAGATCTCGCTCCTCGAACCGATTCAGGACGTCCGTATTGACATTCCCAACGAACACATGGGATCTGCATCCGGCGAGATTCAGGGCCGACGTGGTCGTGTCGACGACATGTACCAAGAAGGCGACCTGATGGTCGTCGAAGGTGTCGCACCCGTGGATGAGATGATCGGCTTTGCGAGCGATATCCGCTCTGCAACGGAAGGCCGAGCCTCGTGGAACACCGAGAACGCAGGCTTCCAAGTTATGGCAGACAGTCTGCAGAGCGAAACGATCATGGAAATCCGAGAACGCAAAGGCATGAAGCTAGAGCTTCCACCGGGTGTGGAGTACTTCTAAGCCAGACTGCCGAAATTTCGTAGTATGCGGCGCTGAAGTTATCAACAGACGGTGCATGCCGTCGTTCTTCGCGGATCTCTTTCTCTCTTTACGACGAAGTCGACACGGTACAGTACAAACAGAGAACGAGCGGAAAACGACGAGAGACAATTCACCATTCGTCTATCATATACACTAACAAACACACATTCCGTGTATTCGGATGATGGACTCGGAGAAGCGTTGTCCGGACTGTGGTGTATCGATGGAAGCAATGAAACTACGAACTGAAGGATATAGTAGCAAGCTCTCATTGATCACTAATGAGTCGCGGGAAGGGTTATTCGGTAGTCTAGGAATGAAAGAAAGGCTCGATGTTTCCCCATACGTCTGTCCAGAGTGTATGCTTACACGGCTGTACGCCACCCCGTAATGTCGTACACGGATGGTATCGGTACAGACTACCTTGCGCACCGAATTCTTGTATCAATGACGCTCGACGAACGATCAGAGATAGAGAGACATTTCGGTAGCTCATCAGAGAACCGAGAAACAGCCACCAGCAAACAAACGTTGACAAACACCACCAAAAGGAACGTACTATACTGGATTCGGTCGCTGGCTGCGCCACCGGCAAACATGCGTGGGGAACGAGTCGGTTAAGACGCTATCGTGGTTGTTCACGACAATGCGAACTTCCGTCTGTCCGTGGAGGTGGTGTGTCGATGAGCGACCATGAAGTGGTACGAGCGTACACTGTGCGCCTCGAACTCGTCGATGAGCCGGGCGAACTCCTGAACGCGCTCGATCCGATCGCCGAGCATGGTGGGAATCTCTTATCGATATTCCACGAGCGTGGAAACCGCACGCCGCGGGGACGGATCCCCGTCGAAGTGGACGTAGAAGCGACGCCTGAGCGCTTCGACCGGATTGTCGAATCACTCCGGGAGACGGGCGTCAACGTCGTTCAAGCTGGCGCTGAGCGGTACAGTGAGGAGCTGACCGTGCTTCTCATCGGTCATCTCGTCGAGACCGATTTCTCGGATACACTCAGTCGGCTGGAGACCTGCGCGAGTGCATCAGTTGCGGATGTCTCACTCACGGTCGCCGACGATCCTGAGGATGTCTCCAGCGCTCGGCTTCGCTTGGCAACACACGCAGGCGAAGCCGAACGGACGCTCGACACTCTCCGAGACGTAGCGGCAGAGAAAGATCTCACAGTCATCGAGCCACTCACGGCGGGTGAGGGCCGATGAAACTCGCAATCATGGGATGTGGTGCGGTCGGGACGTCGGTCGCCGAGCTGGCTGGTGAGTACGGACACACAGTGACAGCGATCTCCGACTCGACCGGCGCAGCAATCGACTCGACGGGACTCGACATCGAAACGGTGCTCTCGGAAAAGCGAAGTTCGGGAACCGTCGGAGAGAACGATCCAAACAGCGCACTCGAATCCGAATACGACGTTCTCATCGAGGCAACGCCGACGACGCTCAACGACGCTGAGCCGGGATATGGCCACGTTGTCGGTGCACTCGAACGCGACCGGCACGTCGTGCTGGCGAACAAGGGACCGGTTGCAGAGCGTTACGACGATCTGCGCGAACACGAGACCGAAAGCGATGGGCGAGTGCTGTTCGACGCCGCCGTCGGAGGAGCGATTCCGGTCCTCACGACCATTGACAACCTCGGTCGAGACAACGTCACTGCCGTCCGCGGCGTCCTGAACGGCACAGCGAACTTCATCCTCTCACGGATGGGTGCCGAGGGACTCGATTACGAACACGTTCTCGCCGAAGCACAGGACCTCGGCGTGGCAGAAACCGATCCGACGTTCGATGTCGATGGAACCGACGCCGCACTAAAATGTGTCATTCTCGCAAACGTGCTCTTTGACGGCGGATACGCTCTGTCCGATGCATCAGTCGATGGCATCCAAGACATTCCCGGGCCGGCGCTCCATCTCGCTGCCGAGGATGGGCGCACGATCCGTCTCATCGGAGAAGTCATCAACGAAGAGGTTCGCATCGGACCACGACTCGTGCCAGACAACGGAACGCTCGCCGTTTCTGGGACACAGAACATCGTCCAGATCGAAACCGAACACGCAGGCCGACTGAACATCAGTGGACGCGGAGCAGGTGGTCCCGAGACAGCAACCGCAGTTCTGGCTGACATCGGACGGTTGGAGTAAAAGCGCAAGCCGGAATCGATCAAGGAAATAGAGTCTGGAGTCTGAGAGGTTTCGGAGATTTGAAACACTCTCTCAGAGACGACCGCCACTCCACCGTCAGTGTCATAGTGAAATCGTGGTACAACCTATCAAACCGCTGTACGTGAAGGCGATCGTTGGATTGAGCTTTCGAAATCGTTTTATGAGTTTCACCCGGTAGTAACCCCTACAGCGCTTTGCGCGTGAGATATCAATGGCAGACAAACCGCACCAAAACCTAGCGATTATCGGACACGTCGATCACGGGAAAAGTACGCTCGTCGGTCGATTGCTGTTCGAGACGGGGAGTGTCCCCGAGCACGTCATCGAGCAGTATCGTGAAGAAGCAGAAGAGAAGGGCAAAGGCGGCTTCGAGTTCGCCTACGTGATGGATAACCTCGCCGAAGAACGCGAGCGCGGTGTAACCATCGACATCGCCCACCAAGAGTTCGACACGGATGATTACTACTTCACGATCGTGGACACGCCGGGTCACCGCGACTTCGTGAAGAACATGATCACCGGCGCGAGCCAAGCCGACAACGCTGTGCTCGTCGTCGCGGCTGATGACGGCGTCCAGCCTCAGACACAAGAGCACGTCTTCCTCTCGCGAACCCTCGGCATCGGCGAACTCATCATCGCCGTCAACAAAATGGACCTCGTCGATTACGACGAAGACGACTACGAGAGCGTCAAAGACGAAGTCTCCCAGCTTCTCAAGCAGGTCCGATTCGACGCCAGCAACACGACGTTCGTCCCAACATCGGCGTTCGAGGGCGACAACATTTCGGACCGCTCGGACGAGACCTCGTGGTACGATGGACCGACGCTGTTGGATGCACTCAACGACCTGCCGGAGGTCGAGCCACCGACCGACGCGCCGCTGCGCGTCCCCATCCAAGACGTCTACACCATCTCGGGCATCGGCACTGTCCCCGTCGGACGCGTCGAAACCGGTCTCCTCGAGACGGGCGCAAACGTCTCCTTCCAGCCAAGTGACGCTGCAGGCGAGGTCAAGTCGGTCGAAATGCACCACGAAGAGGTGCCACAAGCCGGCCCAGGTGACAACGTTGGATTCAACGTCCGCGGCATCGGCAAGGACGACATCCGTCGCGGTGACGTCTGTGGCCCAGCTGAGGAACCACCGACGGTCGCCGAAACCTTCCAAGCACAGGTCGTCGTGATGCAGCACCCGAGCGTCATCACCGCCGGCTACACCCCTGTCTTCCACGCACACACCGCACAGGTCGCGTGTACCATCGAATCGATCGATACCAAACTCGACCCCGCAAGCGGTGATGTCAAAGAAGAAAATCCCGACTTCATCAAAAGCGGCGACGCTGCTGTCGTCACCATCCGTCCGCAGAAACCGCTCTCGATCGAACCATCCTCGGAAATCCCCGAACTCGGGAGCTTCGCCATCCGCGACATGGGTCAGACCATCGCCGCCGGCAAAGTCCTGAGCGTCGACGGGCGGTAATATAGATGCAACAAGCACGCGTTCGGTTGGCGGGAACCAGCCCCGACGATCTGGACACCATCTGTGACGATGTCCGGGACATCGCAGAGAAGACCGGCGTCAGTCTGTCCGGCCCAGTGCCGCTCCCAACGAAAAAGCTCGGCGTTCCGTGTCGGAAGTCACCCGACGGCGAAGGCACGGCAACATGGGAACACTGGGAGATGCGCGTTCACAAACGGCTCATCGATATCGACGCCGACGAACGCGCGCTTCGACAGCTGATGCGGATTCAGGTCCCAAACGACGTCAGCATCGAGATCGTACTCGAAGACTGACTGGGACGAGTTCGAAAGACGATCGAGTCGTTCAAAACGACCACCAACAATCTCACGCGTCGATTTTACGCGTGAACGGAAACGGTTAAAAGCAACCAAAGGCTTGGTCGTAGTAGCGGGCTCGTAGATCAGTGGCAGATCGCTTCCTTCGCAAGGAAGAGGCCCTGGGTTCAAATCCCAGCGAGTCCAGTTTTGTTCTGTTTCGTTTGCTGAATGTGGATCACACCATTATCCGGCAAAGAACTTTACCAGAGACAGACCCATCTCCGTCGATGTCTGATACTGCGGTCGCTTCGGACGAAGCTGAGTTTTGGGAGCGACGCCACGAATTGGTTCTTTCTCCGACGACGGCTGAAGACGTAGAACGACGGTCAACTGAATCTGCCCGTCATCTCGTCCTTCTCGCTCACATCACGGACGAGGCAATCATTCGCTGTTTCGAATCTATCGTAGCAGACCTCGACGAGTTCGACTGCATTGTGCCAATACCAGTGAGAGATCTCCACATTACTGTCAAAGTGTTTGGAAATGTTGTGGAAGAACCGGACGGTAACGCTGAATTTTCTCAACAGGATGAAAAAGAACTAGCCACGTCGCTTCGGTCTGCTCTCGGTGCGGTGCCGTCGTTCCCGGTTCGCTTCCCACGATTCAATCTCTTTCCCAGCGTAGTCTACGCTGAGGTGACGGACGACGGTCGCTTCTCGCAATTGAATCAGCGTGTTTGTGCCATCCCCGACGTACCCGTCTGGGACCGTGACGGAGATGGCTTCATACCACATCTAACGCTTGGCGAGTTCACCCAACGAGATGGCTACGAGCAGCTTCTTCAGTATCTCGAAGATAATCACTCGTTGGATATCCCACCTACAACCATCTCGGAGCTCGAATTCGTCGCTTTGGACCTCTCTAACGGGCGGTTCCCACCGTACGAAACGATAGAGACGTATAGCCTCGCACGACGATCCGACTAGTACGCCGTCCGACTTGGAGCCTCGCGGTGGGTACTCCATTCAACGCTGATGGAGCGGAGGCAGTCGCAATCGAACCCACGTTAGCCGGTCATGGTGACCGCATCAACGCACTTGACATCCTCCGCCGAATAAACGGACGTGAGTACCAGAGACGGACACAGCTATCCGTCTATCAGACAGTTATTCCCAGATGATGTCTGTTCCGCCCTCGTGGCCGTGGATAGACTGCACATCATTGATATTGTCGTACACGCTGATACTGCCAACATCGGTAACCCATGCGACGACACACTTCCCGTTTGGCGGTGGGAACTGGACACCGTAGGCAACGACACCCGTTCCGGATACCCCCGAAGCGTCCTCGTGACGATAGAGGGCGAACTTCCGGAAGTTTGGGTTCTGAACGAAGGGATCAGGCATACTGTCCTCCAGTCACTGTCACCATCATATCCGAAGTGATACCGGCGCGAACAAGCCCCTTGCGTTGTTCGACGTCAGATTCCACCGTACAGCAGGCACAACATGATTCACTACACTCGTGAGCTGTGCTCACCTCAGTCTCCGAACGCTCTAGCTACACAACAGAGCCGCAGAATCAGAGATCAGCACAGATGCCAGTACTCATCTATCACACATCACACGATCAGTCTCGCTTCCATACACCCTCCCACTTTCACTCGTTTGCGAGCCGATGACTCCAAACCACCTCTTCCAGCGTTTCTGCGCTCTCATCGTCGTACAGAAGCGGAACTGTCGGTGCCCCCGTGTTCTCAGTGTCGGTATATCGCTCCATTGTGATCTACTCCGCGCCGCTCTCGGCGCGTACTGTTGCAACGTCGCTCCCCACCATAAACATAATTATTAATAATACTAAATACGCTAAATCCCCTAAAGGATCGGTGAAAAACAGAGAAGGAGTTGACAACGGTGACCACCTGATAACTGATTCGCCGCGTGAAGTCCCGGACAGTGTCCTGTCCTCGGTCTCTTCCGTCGGTTTCGACCGCCACTCCTTTATGAACCCACACGAGAGATCGGGTAGTATGGCGAACCGCAAGGGGGAACGTCGAGAACGCGAACTCGTTAATCTCCTCGACGAGCGTGGATTCGCGGTCATGCGCGCGCCAGCGAGCGGGAGCGCAACAGAGCGCGAGCTGCCGGATGTGCTGGCTGGGAATGGTGAAATATTCTATGCTATCGAGGCAAAATCGAGTGCCGGAGATCCGATCTATCTCACTGGTGAGGAAGTCGAGAGTCTCGTCTTTTTCGCACAAAACTTCGGCGCGAAGCCTCGGATTGGCGTGCGATTTGACCGCGAAGATTGGTACTTCTTCCATCCCGGCGATTTATACGTCACCGACGGTGGGAACTACCGGGTGAAGCTGGAGACAGCGCTTGCGAGCGGTACTGATATTGCCGAACTCACCGGTGCATCGAAAAAGACCAATCTCGGCGAATACGCTACTGAGTGAGCGTCGTCTGGTGTGCAGGCCGTGCTGGGCGCCACTCGCGTTCGAGACGTGAATGAGGGAACGCGTATCGGCGCCGTTCTTCGAAGGGTAGATCCGCCGATCCAGAAAACGGATAGACGCATCTGACGACAGGATCGCCGTGAGGATAGCCGGTATTGGTCGGATACTCCGCGACTGTACTGTCCTGAATGAGAATACAGTCGGCTCGCTGTCCGGTCTGTTCGACTACGACGAGTAGATCTCCTGTTTCCTGGTCACGGACCGTTGTGCCCGGTGTGAATCGACACGATTCACACACGGCTGGTTCCTCGTCGCGAACAAACGAGCGCTCGCCACAGGCCATACACGTAACTGCTCGATAGTCAGGAGCAGGAATTCTGCCCCCGGTTATTTCGAGTGCAACTCTGCGAATGTGCTTACACCGCTCACCGCGGTACGTGTGATCAGGACAGCTACACTGACCCGCTGTAAGGTCAACGTCGTATATCGTCCCGCCTTGACCAAATACGACGTATTCTCCATCTCCAATCGCTGTGACAGCCATCTTCTCGGTCCATGCTCTCGCGGCACGTGGATCGAGTCGACTCACATCTGGTGCAAGAGCGGTTGGCGATGACGCTGGTGTGTGTGCTAGGTGCGTCATGATGATTCTGGAACGTCCTGTTCCACACGAAACATAGGTTCTGCAAGAGTATGAGTCCCACGCTCGTTCAAGAATTAATACCACGACCCGCGAAAGATGGGGTATGACTATCGAACGAGAGATGGTGGTCCAGATCGCCGTCTCCACGACCATCGTTGTGCTGTTCTCGCTCGCTATCGTTGCTGTTGGGGTGCTATATTACTCCGATGGGTTCACGTCGCAAGGAGCGATCGCTCTTGTCGGCACGATCGCAGGCTTTATTGTCATTATGTCACTCGCTAGCTACTTCATCATCGGAAGATAACCGAGATGCGTACTCTTCGAGTGGATGGGCGTGATCGTGATCTTCTGCACAGATGCCGTAGGTTTTCATCGTCTCAAAGCTCGGCGGCGGGTACGGAGATCCATTACCGGTGAGGCGCTCTGTGGTGTACGTGAACTGGTCACCGTGCTTCGAGCAGAGATCTTGGATGTCATCAGCATCCATTCCGACAGCGGCAAGGAATGAGATGAGCGTAAACTGTTCTGTTGATTCGAGGGGGTCACCATCTCTTGATTGCTCAATCAGAGCAGTGACACAGTCGGGAAACTCCTCTGGTTCGATTCGGTCGATGTTCTGTGGATACTCGACGCTTGCCAGCACGCTTTGAATCTCTCTGACCACAGGAAAGAGCGGTTCCGAAATTTCGTCTGGGACCTCGAACGGTAGTCCGGCAACAACGCGCTGTTCAATCGCTTCACAGAGCAACTCGATCACTTCAGACCGACTCACAGGCACGTATCCGTCCGCTAGCTCACGAGTAACGAGCGTCCAGTTCTCACCAGCGGGAGCGAACCGGAGATAGGGGCCAACTGCAATACGGTAACTGTCGTCCGTTTCTTCTACATCGGAATCCAGACCGAACTCCTGTAACAACGGATCGAGTGCTGCGTGCTCTCGGGTCTGTCCATCGATGTCTTCCTCGAACTCTTCAGCCAATCGGACGTGAGCCGACTCAGCCTCGGCAGCAGCGTACTTTTCGATTGCACCCGGTGTATCGAGCAGCGAGACGAGCACTCGTGCGATCGGATACGACAACAGTTCGGTGCGAGGAGACACGCGCTGGTTAGTCCCGACCGTTCCCTCGGTGAGTGCGCTCTCGACGCGCGCCCGTCCTCGCTCAATCGCCGTGTGATCGCTCGTCACGAGCGTCACGAGATCCACGTCCGCTGCTTCGACTGTCGCCCGAGCCTCATCGAGGAACGGGTAGCGGGCGTGGTACGCGTCCATGTCACTGTCTCCCCGCGCTGGTGAATAAGCCCGGCGGTCTGACGACAGAGTGTGGGCGAAAGCGTTTAACCCGTTGTGTCTCAGAGTGACGGCTGAGAACAAGCGATCTGATCCGCACTTTGAGTTGGTCTTCTGCGAACTGGAGGATTTTCAGAGCGGGACGTGTTCGATGAGTCTGCCATCTCCCTCATCATTCCTCACGAACATCCGAGCGACCCCCAACACGTTGTGCAAGGCGTAGAACAAGTTCATCAAAATTTAGTGGAACTCAAAAATATCGAAAGTATTCCGATCTCCCTGAACCCGAACGGACTAGTATACATCGCCCCAATTCGTCGTTTGTGGTGCAGTTTCACTATCCCTGCCCCGACTGTCGGACGACCACGAGCCTACACGCACCCGATTGTCGCTTTGACGGGACGCCGTGGCACGAGATCGAGCTAGCGTACACCAACATCCTCAGTACGCTTGCGACGGGGGCAAAGCGCGAGGGGCATCTCCGCGAGCAGTCGCCTGACCGGTGGGACCGCCTGCACTCGGCCGCACTCAGTCGACTCCGACACGATCAACGCGTCCGTGAAACGGCCAGCGGTGCGCTCGAACTGCTCTCGCCCGCGGCATTCAGAGAACAGGTCGCAGTCCCAACACAAGAGCCACTGCAAACAATCTACGAAGAGGGGAGTGTCCCGGGCTGTCACGATCACGCGCTCTTTGCGCTCATCGCGTACTACGAGATGGTTGGATTTTCGTGGGGCGATACGCGCGAACGGGTCGTCGATTGGCTCCGCGAATCGGGAACGTGGGACCGGGGTGGATTCGAAGAAGGCTCACCAGAAGCGGTGGTTGACAGCAAACGCCACGTCTACATCCGTGGATACGGCTGGCGGCAAGCAGCCGAGGAAGCAGCCGCTGTGATCCGACGGAGAAGATGAAACCGAACCAAGCTAACAGACCGGAGCAGATCAGAAAAGACAACGCATCGACCGGCAAACGTTGCCTCTGTGTTAATCGGGACCGAAAAACTACGCTCCAGAACCAATTTCATGCATTCACGAGCGAATCAGTCGGTTCGCTGTTTCGAGATCATCAGGCGTATTGACGTTCACGACCCAGTCATCGCACTCGACGGCAACCAACCGCCGTTCGCTTGCAATCAGGATATCGATCGTATCGCTAAGTTCGTACTCACCACGTTCAGATCGTTGAACGAGTCTCGAAGCATCGAACGCTGCTGGTGTGAACGTGTGAAATCCTGCGGCGACAAAACTCTGTTCGGGCGGATCGTCGGGTTTGTTCAGTATTCCCGTGATCGTTCCGTCGGCGTCGATATCGACGATCGCCTTCTTCTTCGCGGCTGCTCGTGAGACCTCATGAACAAGGAGTACTCCATCGACATCGTCCGCTTGGTGACATCGAACGATTTCTTCGAGATGTGTCGACATAACGTTGTCACAGTCCATGAGCATGAAATCGTCATCAACAGCGTCCTCGGCCGCTAACAGTGCGTGTGCCATCCCAAGTCGTTTCTCTTGAACTCGGTATTCGATTGGGACGCCGGCGAATTCGTCGCCGTAGAAGTCCATAATCTGCTCTCGTCGATATCCAACGACGACCACCAACCGATCCACATCGAGCGTGCAAAGCTGTTCAAAGCAGTGAGACAGCATCGGAATGTCTCCGACTTCGACCATCGCTTTCGGTCTCGTCTCTGTAAGCGGTTTGAGTCGACTCCCTCGACCGGCTGCAAGTACGACGCCATCCATACCGAAAGTGGATGGCGTCGAGTGATGTGAAAATTGGTGTATGAAAACGTACACCATCGATTTTATTATGGCAAACTGCTGGTGTATCCCGGCGTATTTCCCCGCTCGCCGTCTACGAGAGGTATGCATCAGTTCGTGGACGGTGAGTGGGTGCCCGGCTACGAAGCGACGAACGAGAACGGTGAGTTCGACCGTCAAGTGACGACGTTTCGAGATCGGATCGGAGACGAAGGCACAGACGCCGAAGCTGGTCGGTATCACTTGTACGTCTCATTTGCGTGCCCGTGGGCGCACCGGACGCTCATCACACGTGCGCTGAAGGGTCTCGAAGAGGCGATCAGCGTCGATGTGGTCGATCCGTATCGAGATGAGAATGGCTGGCAGTTCACGCCCGAGAAGGCTGGCTGTACGCCCGATACGATCAACGGATTCGACTACCTCCGAGAGGCGTACACCGAGGCAGATCCGAACTACACCGGGCGCGTGACCGTCCCCGTGCTGTGGGATAAAGAACAAGAGACGATCGTGAACAACGAATCAGCGGAGATCATGCGAATGCTCGACACCGCCTTCGACGAATTCTCGACGCAGGATGTCGACCTCTATCCCGCTGGCTACCGAGAAGAAGTCGATCGGATTATCGATTCAATCTACGAGCCGATCAACAACGGGGTCTACCGCGCTGGGTTCGCAGAGACCCAAGACGCCTACGAGCAAGCAGTCAACGAGCTGTTCGACGCACTCGATCACTGGAACGAAGTGCTCTCCGAGCAGCGGTTCCTCGCTGGTGACAGGCTCACAGAAGCGGACATTGCGATGTTCACAACGCTCATTCGCTTCGATGATGTGTACCACACGCATTTTAAGTGTAACCGACGGAAGGTGAGCGAGTATCCCGCGCTCTGGAATTACCTGAAAGAACTCTATCAACTTTCAGGCGTCGCGGAAACAGTGAATTTCGCACATATCCGCGAGCACTACTACACGACACACACGGACGTCAATCCAAAGCAAATCGTCGCTGTCGGGCCAAACCACGCGTTCGATGCGCGCCACGACCGCGATAGGCTGTCCGGCAATCTCCCCGAAGGACTCATCGGATCGTCCGATGGCTACGAAGACGAGTAGTCCATCGGTATCGGTGTGTTGATGAAGCAGCACCGAATACGTCCAGCTATGAACAACCTCGGACGTGCTAGCGCCGGGTCTGCGCCAATCTTAGAAATGTATCGAAGCAATGAGTGATAATCGTTCGACACTCAATAGAGACCACCTCCGAAAGAGGATCGATAATGAGACGCGTAGTCGGGTTGCGAGCCGTGTCCGCACGGATCCGGGGATCCATTTCAACGAGCTCGTTCGAACGCTTGATCTCGCACCAGGACAGGTGCAGTATCACACACGAAAGCTCGTCAGTCGGGAGATACTCGTCGAGGCACCACTGTACGGCAAAACCCACTACTTTCCCCCGGAGTACGACGGGTGGGAACGCCAAGCAATTGCTCTCCTCCGGCGAGAAACCGCAGCGGACATCGTCGCTTGTCTCATGGAGGACGGTCCACTGAGTCCGGTTGCTGTGACTGAACGGATCGGAATCGCTCGAAGCACGCTCTCATGGCACGTCGACCGACTCGTTGCTGCCAACATCGTCGAAAAACAACGGGACGAAACGCACCTCCTCGTGCTTGTCTATCCAGAGCGAACGGCCAGACTCGTCCGCGAAGCTGACCCGTCGCTGTCGGCTCGGCTTGTCGATCGCTTTACTCGCCTTGTTGACAATCTCCTCGCGGAGTAAGAGCACCCTAAGCTTATGTTCCGTGCTGCCAGCTATTCGTGTACTCGTCCTGCTCGTCGGTCAGTTCGTCGATCGTAATCCCTTCTGCGTCCAGTTTGATGCTCGCAACCTCGCGATCAAGCGCGTCGGGGACCTCATTGACACCCGCTTTGTAGCCACGGTCGGCAACGACTCGTGGGCCATCGGCCTGACCGATTCGATTCCGGATCGTTGATAGGAGTCGATCCGGGAGTCCTGTCGAGTGAGCCCCGACGAGTTCACGGACACAGACGGCCTGCACGCCGAAACTCTGGTCCATCACTTCGACAGGATGTCCGAGCGAAAGTGGTCCTGCGAGGTTGACGAGTCGTCCCTCCGCAAGGACGTTCAGGCGGCGGCCGTCTTGTAGTTCGTACTCACGAACGCCATCGCGGACCGTACTGACATTCGTTGCGAGGTCGGAGAGCTCATCGAGATTCACTTCCACATCGAAATGGCCCGCGTTAGCGAGCAAGACGCCATCGTGCATCTGTTCGAAGTCCTCACGTGTGATGACATCCTTATTACCAGTGACGGTGATGAACACATCGCCTTTCGGAGCGGCTTCGCGCATCGACATGACCTCGTATCCCTCCATGTGTGCCTCAAGCGCGCGGCGGGGATCGACTTCACAGACGATGACGTGTGCGTTCTGACCGGCTGCCTTCTTTGCGATTCCACGACCACAGTCGCCATATCCTGCTACGACCACGGTTTTACCGGCAAACGAGAGATTCGTCGTCATGGCGATGTTAGCAAGCGAGGACTCGCCCGTTCCGTGGACGTTGTCGAACAGTCGCTTCATCGGCGTGTCGTTCACCGCAAAAACAGGGTACTCAAGCGCGCCGTCGGCATCCATCGAACGCAGCCGGTGAACACCAGTCGTCGTCTCCTCACAGCCACCGATGATATTCTCGATGAGATCAGGGTGTTTGTCGTGGATACGGAACACGAGATCGCCGCCGTCATCGACAGTGATGGTTGGTTCGATGGCGATGACGGTCTCGATCGCGTCGTAATACTCCTGGTCAGAGATGTCGTGTTTGGCGTACGACGTGATGTTTGGTTGCGCATCGAGTGCGGCGCTCACATCGTCGTGAGTCGATAGCGGATTGCAGCCAGTGATAGCGATCTCCGCGCCGCCAGCAGCGAGCGTCTCGACGAGTGCGGCCGTCTTCGCCTCGACGTGCATCGCCATTCCGATTCGTTGTTCGTCGAATGGGCTGCTCTCCTCGAACTCTTCTCGAAGCGTTTCGAGGATGGGCATGTGCTGGCGCGCCCAGTCAATCTTTCGTCGACCTTCTTCTCGGGCCGTTTCCGGGTCATCAAGCTGTTTGCTGATCCGAGGATACGTAGCGCTCATCGGCGTTCGTTGGCCAAGGAGTCAGAAAACGGTATCGAAGACGCCAGTGCTGGATCAGTGCTCTGTGGTCTCGAGATCGTAGGTCACACCGGTCAGTTCCTCCGAAATTTCCCACAGACGCTCGGCGGCCTTCTCGTCGTGCGATCGATCGGTAGAAGACTGTGGTTTTGGAGGACCGCGCATGTTCATGAATCCGCCGGGACCGATGTACTCACCGCCAGTTATGTCCGGCGCGGTAGCGGCATAGAGAAGGGGGAGTGCACCCGTCTCGGCATCTTGGGCGATAATCGTGTTCGCGATTTTCGTCATCCACAACCGAAGCGTCGAACCGGACAGTTCGGGCCCCCGCCGCTGGAGATTCGTTGCCGCATAACCCGGATGACACGCAACACTCAGCACGTCGCTGCCAGCACTACTGAGACGTCGCTGGAGTTCGTAGGCAAAGAGGAGGTTGGCAAGCTTGCTCTGGCTGTAGGCGTCCCACTCGTCGTAGGAGTACTCTCCTTGAAGATCGTCGAAATTGATCTCACCGCGTTCGTGAAGACCGCTGCTCTGTGTCACGACGCGCGTCTCGCCATCGGTCTTGCGGAGAACATCCAGAAGATTGCCTGTGAGTACGAAATGGCCGAGATGGTTGACGCCAAACTGCGTTTCGAAGCCGTCGACCGTCTCGCTCCGTGGAAGTGCCATCACACCTGCGTTATTACAGAGGATGTGCAATGCATCGTGTGATTCTTTGAACGCCGTTGTGAACTCTTCTATCGACGTGAGATCCGCGAGATCGAGTTCTAATACCGTTGTGGATGCGTCAGGGGATGTCTCCTGAATGCGCTCGATCGCCTCGTGGCCCCGGCCAGTGCTTCGACAAGCGAGAACGACGTGTGCACCGTGATGAGCGAACGCCCGCGCTGCCTCGTAGCCGAGTCCGCTGTTGGCTCCAGTTACGACGATCGTCGTTCCACTCAGATCGCCCATCTGCTTGGCGCGCCATCCCGAATCCTTCATGTGAAGAACGTATGGTTGGCTGATACAGAAGCGTACCGGGATCCCCACTCACACAGATGGTCGTCACATTATTACTGGGTCGAGGATCGATCAATCCGATAGCAACAGCAACGACTACTCGGCTCTGGCGACGAGGTCGGCCGCTCTCGTTGCTGCCTCTGCTCTGACTGTGGCTGCATCGATGGTGAGCAGTTCGCGCTCGCGCATGAGGACGCGTCCGTCGCAGACAGTGTGGCGTACATCTGCGCCAGTCGCGGCGTACGCGAGGTGACTCACGAGATCGTGTGCGGGCGTGAGGTGTGGACGGTCGAGGTCGAGGACGGCAAGATCGGCGGGGGCACCGGGTTCGATCTGTCCGCTCTCGAAGCCGACACAGTCGGCACTCCCTTGGGTTGCCATCCGCACAACATCGGGAGCGGCGACAGCACTTGCATCGTCGGCAGCGATCTTTCCGACCATCGCTGCGTCGCGCATCTCACCAAACATATCGAGGTCGTTGTTCGCAGCCACGCCGTCGGTTCCGAGTCCAACTGTAACGCCAGCGTCGAGCATCGCCTGCACGGGAGCCATTCCGCTTGCGAGCTTCATGTTCGAAGCCGGACAGTGGACGACACCGGCACCAGTCTCTGCGAGGATATCGATTTCGGACGTATTGAGGTGAACGCCGTGTGCGATGTAGTCCTCTGAATGAAAGAGACCGCACGAACGAGCGTACTCGACCGGACGAACGCCCTGTTCCTCGACGATCGGTTCGACCTCGTCTTTCGTCTCGTTGACGTGGGTGTGAATCGGAACACCGATATCGCGGGCGCGAGCAGCCATCTCGGACAGCGATGACTCCGAGACAGTCGTAAGACTATGTGGCATGACCGCTGTCGAGATGCGATCACTATCAGCGACATCGCGCGCAACGCGAAGGCCCTCCTCGATATCAGCTTCGACCGCAGCGTCAGCCTTTCCGACAGTAACGACGCCGTGACCGAGCCGTGCACGCATTCCCGCTGCTTCGACGGCAGCGGCGACCTCGGGCACGTAAAAATACATGTCGGTGAAGCCAGTTGTTCCAGAGCGGATCATTTCCGCCATCCCGAGTTGGGTTCCGACTCGGACATCTTCGGGCGTGAGTTCAGACTCAATGGGCCAGATATCCTCACGGAGCCACGTTTCGAGCGGTTTGTCGTCCGCGTAGCCACGCAAAAGCGTCATTGCGAGGTGGGTGTGTGCGTTGATCAACCCGGGAATGACGAGCGAATCCGTTGCGTCCAGTTGCTCGTCGCCACTCATCCCGATCTCTCGATCGACATCGATTATCTCGCCGGTTGATTGATCGATGAGTACGTCCGCCTCAGAGACGGACATATCGGGGTGAAGGACGTTTCCGTCGGTGATACCGAGCGTGGTCATAAACGCCGGTTTTCCCCGGAACAGTGTCAATCCATCGGGTCAACCCGATCGTGAGAGTGTGCTCTATTGATGGGTGAAGAAATCACCGAGACGATGGACATCTCGGCTCTCTCAATCGAGATATCCGTCTTGATCACCGTCCTCTTTGATGAACGTCGAGCCGAGCCATGCAGCCAGCGCGAAGATCGCATAAATAGCCATATCCGAGCGAGCGCCTTTGAGGACGATCTGAATGGCGACACCGATTCCCAGCGCAGGAATGACGAGGAGAGCGGTTCGGATCACACGGGGCAGTCCGCGTTCTTCAGGAAGCGGTGAGAGCACGCTGAATCCGATACCGAGCCACGTGCCAGCGAACACGAGACCAAGGATCGTGACGATATCACTGGGCGTGAGAAACCGATAGCGCCCGAGGACGTGCAACGAGAGGTAGAATGCGAACAACACAATCGAGACACCGAGTGCTCTCCGGACAGAGAGGATCACGAGTTCGCGCGGTTCTGGCCGCTTCATTGACTCGAAATTCCTCCGTCTCGATATTCAGTCGTCACTCGTCGTTTCGGAGCCACCGTCGGCCGCAATGGCCTCTCGGGAGCCGCGCGGGTATCGGATCTCCTCAACCAGTTCGATGACATCGTCGGGTGGGGCGGGAGTGAACCGTGAGATGATGAGCGCAACCGCGAAATTGAGGATCGAACCGTAGAGTCCAATTCCGAGCGCACCGAGTCCGAGGAAGCTATCGAGCAGCGGTTCCTCGAATCCGAGCACCACGTTGGCACGCATCAAGACCACCATGACGAGGGTGAAGATCAGGCCAACGAGCAGACCGGTAATCGCGCCCTCCCGGTTCATCCGGCGGTCGAAGATCCCGAGTAGTATAGGTGGGAAGAGACTCGCAGCCGCGAGACCGAACGCAATCGCAACCACCTCTGCAACGAATCCTGGCGGATTGATACCGAGATACGCCGCGACAACGGCCGCAGCGAGAATGACGATCCGTGCAACGAGGAGCCGTTTGCGCTGGGAGGCCTCCTCATTGAAGATCTTGTAGTAGATGTCGTGGCTGACCGCACTGGACATTGCGATGAGGAGTCCGTCGGCGGTCGAAAGCGCCGCGGCGAGACCGCCTGCGGCAACCAGTCCGATGACGATAGGAGCGAGACCCGCAACCTCGGGCGTCGCAAGCACGATGATATCTGGATCGATGAAAACCTCACTGGCTTCCGAGGTTAAGCTCTGGGTCATCTGGATGACGCCGTCGCCGTTCTTATCATTTATCGTGAGTAAGCCAGTCTGGGACCATCGTTCAACCCATGGAATGTTCTGAGCCGTTGAGACTGACTCGCCGTTGAGCGTCTGAATCAGGTTGAACTTCGCGAAGATCGCAAGCACCGGAGCGCTGAGGTAGAGCAGCGAGATGAAAAACAGCGCGTATCCGGCCGATCGACGTGCGTCTGATGCGCTCGGGACCGTGTAAAAGCGCATGATGACGTGGGGAAGCCCAGCCGTTCCGATCATGAGCGTGAGCGCGATGGCAAAGACCTGTAGCTGAGAGTATTCACGGAACGGAACAATATATCGTCCCATCTGAATATCGGCTTGAAGCTGTGTTAGCCGTGCACCGATGTCGCTCGTGACGAGCGCCATCTGTGGGAACGGATTGCCCGTGAGGTCAAGTGAGATTGCCGCAGTCACGATCAAGAAGGCGAGTATCAACACCGTGTATTGGATCGCCTGCGTCCACGTAATCGCCTCCATCCCGCCGATCACACCGATGAGAGCGACGAGACCGAGCGCGACGATGATCCCAATCGTGATGTCCAATCCTAAAAATCGACTGAGAACGATCCCGACACCGCGCATCTGTCCGGCGATGTAGGTGAGCGAGACGAACAGGGTCGCAAGCGCGGCCACACCACGCGCCGTATCCGAATAGTATCGATCACCAATGAAATCCGGAATCGTATACTTGCCGTACTTTCGCAGGTAGGGCGCGATCAGCAGGGCGAGTACCACGTACCCACCAGTCCATCCCATCAGGTAGATGGTTCCGTCGTACCCGAGGAACGAGACGAGACCTGCTAATGAGATGAACGACGCTGCAGACATCCAGTCAGCAGCGACCGCAGCACCATTTACGATCGCCGGAATCGATCGGTCTGCGACGTAGAACTCGTCGGTATCGGTGACGTGGGTTGCGATTGCGACGACGAAGTAGACGATCACTGTGCCGACGATCAGGATCAGACTCCACGCATCGACACCAAGTCCGAGTTGTGCAATGACGGGCGCAAAAAGAGCGAGCATCGTTTCGAGCATCATGTTAGTCCTCCACCCCAAATTCGCGGTCTAATTTGTTCATTTGTCGTGCATAGACGAAAATTAGGATGACAAACACGATAATTGAACCCTGCTGGGCGAACCAGAAGGGGACCGGGATGTTTCCGATGTAAACGTTCGACAACGGCTCTGCCAAGATGATCCCAAAGAGAAACGAGACGATGAACCAGATGACGAACAGTCCAGCAATGAGCTTGAGGTTTCGTCGCCAGTACTCTTTCAGATCAGATTGTGTAGGTGTTGAATCCGACTCCGATGTCTCACTTGTCTGATTCGACGCTTTCGCTTTTCCCGCACTCATCTGCGCATACACCTCTTGTATGCGGTACAATTACTGTCAGTATATTCCCAGGGATATTTGTTACCCACAATCATGATAGTCACGGTGTAGGCAACATTAATAAACTTTCCGCATGTTAAACAGATGATTCACAAATTGATGTGGATTGCGGAGAACGAGGACAAAAGCAAAAGCAATTCATTCGTGGGCGTGAAGTGCCCGTAATGCGTATTGCCGTGCCCAACAAGGGACGATTGCACCAGCCAACCATCGACCTCTTAGAGCGGGCCGGCCTGCATCTTATCGACGGGGCGGACCGGAAGCTGTATGCAGAAACCGTCGATCCCGATGTGACCGTTCTTTTTGCGCGTGCAGCCGATATCCCGGAATACGTCGCTGATGGCGCAGCTTCAGTGGGTATAACAGGTTTCGATCAAGCACGCGAATCTGGGACTGACCTCGTTGATCTGCTCGATCTCGGCTTCGGTCGCTGTCGCCTCGTTCTCGCTGCTCCCGAAGACGGCAACATCGAGTGTGTTGAAGATCTCGCCGGAGGAACAGTCGCAACCGAGTTCCCAGAAATTGCCCGTTCGTATTTTGCCGAGACTAGTGTTAGCCCGACCATCGCTGAAGTGTCAGGGGCAACAGAGCTGACACCGCACGTAGACATCGCCGATGCGATCATCGATATTACCAGCACAGGCACGACTCTTCGAATGAACCGACTTGCGACTATTGAAGAGGTAATGGAAAGCTCGGTCCGGCTGTTCGCCCGTCCGGACACCGCCGAGGATCAGAAAGTCAATCAGATTCAGACCGCGATCCAGTCCGTTCTCGCCGCCGATGGAAAGCGCTACTTGATGATGAACGTCCCTCATGAGCAGCTTGAGGACGTGAGAAGCGTCATTCCCGGTCTCGGTGGCCCGACTGTGATGGACATCGCCGGACAGGACGCGCTTGCTGTCCACGCTGTCGTCGACGAGGGTGACGTATTCGAGACGATCTCGAAGCTACGCGAACAGGGTGCAAGCGACATCCTCGTCACTGAAATCGAACGGCTTGTGGCATGACTGGTGGAACCTGAATCACCGCTCGTAATCAAACAGACGAACGGTAATCGAGAGAAAGCGGGATCATCAGGTGAGAGCGAGGAGGGTAATGATGTTATACAGCGCGAACCCGATGATGGCGGCGATGGCGTAGTGAGCAAGTGTGAGAACGAGCGTCATCCGCGCGTACAGCTGGTAGACGAAGTGGATAGCGACGGCGTCAGTGAGAAACAGAATCGGAATGACGACGAGCGGTTCGTACTGCTGTATAAAGAGAGAAACGAATGCAGGAACCGCCGCGGCGAGCGTCGCGCGCTGGTGTGGCGTATCACCGATGACGTACAGAGCGGCGAGATGCAGCGTTGCGGCGTAGAACACCCACGCGATCAGGAACGTAACGAGATACGCCAACAGTCCAGCGCCACTCGCATCAGCCTGCATCGGAAGACCCATACAATTCGTTGATCCGTCGGGTGCTTGTACGCTACGAAGAGAGTGAACTACAATTAATCCAGCAGTCCGAGTTCGGACAAGCGAGAAACGATCTTATCGACTGCTTCTTCTGCGTCTTTTGGCTGTTTGCCGCCCGTGATGACGAGCTTGCCCGAGCCAAAGAGCAGCGCGACGACATCCGGCGCATCGAGCCGGTAGACGAGACCGGGGAACTGTTCTGGCTCGTATTCGATGTTCTCAAGACCGAGACCGATCGCAATTGCGTTCAAATTGAGCGTGCGTCCGAGGTCGGCGCTCGTAACGATATTCTGAACGACGATCTCCGGACTTTCGTCCACCTGAATATTGAGATCACGAAGTTTGTCGAAAACGATACGAAGACTTTCATGAACGTCGTCTGTTGATTTTGCGCCCGTGCAGACAATCTTTCCAGAACGGAAGATGAGTGCCGCAGATTTCGGGTTCTGTGTGCGGTACACCAGCCCCGGGAACTGCTCCGGATCGTAATCAGCCCCCTCCAAATCCATCGCGACGCTTTGTAAGTCGAGCTCTTGGCCGATGCCCGTGGAAGCAACGACGTTCTCGATGTTGATTGTTTCCTTTGGATCGGTCATCGTTCGACTTAAAGATCGTATTTAAGGCTTATAAAGGTACGGGGGTTGAACTGATAGGTCGATACATCGATCAATCGGTAGGCTCATTGGTCGTGGCTGGTGAATCTGTGTGTGTACGTCCTGGAGCTGGCCGGCGAGGACGACGCGTTTGCCGCACGCGAGGCAGCGAGTAGCTGTTCAGGAGTCTCAGAACTCGCACCGGGGCTTGTGAGTGCTCGTAGTGTCTCTCAGATCGAATCCCTCGCGCTTACTCGGCGCGCAAGCGTGCTCATCGGCCACACCACAGCAACTGTTGCGGACGCGCGATCACTCCTCGAACAGGCATCCATTGATCGTACGGGGACGGTTGCGGTTCGTGCGCGCGATGTTCGCGGAACATCAGAGGTCGATACACAACGCATAGAGCGTGCACTTGGGCGTGTTCTCACACGCCGAGGCTTTGCCGTCGATCTCGATGCACCGGATCACGAGCTGCGAGCGCTATTTTCGGCAGACACCTGCGCGCTCGGCTGGCTCACCGCACGAAGCGTCCGCAACTTCGGGGATCGAATGCCCACGAAGCGACCGTTCTTCCAACCGGGAAGTATGGATCCATTGCTTGCTCGCGCACTCGTTAATATCGCTGGCGCTCGACCCGGCGTCCGTATCCTCGATCCGATGTGCGGAACCGGTGGTATTCTCGTTGAAGCTGGACTGGTTGGTGCGGACGTGATTGGCCTTGACGTTCAGCCGAAGATGGTCCATGGCGCGGACAAAAACCTCAATCGTTATCTCGACACTGGCTCAGACTCCGATACAGAGACTGGATCCGGCGATATCCTTCAAGGAAATGCAACGCGATTGCCGTTTCGGGACGGTGAGATCGACGCTATCGTGTTCGACGCTCCCTATGGCCGTCAATCAAAGATTGTTTCCAGTGAAGACGAAGGGAACGCGAACGAAAACGGCCTCCCATCGCTCGTGAGTGCGTCGCTCGACGAGGCGAGGCGCGTCGCCTCTCGAACGGTGCTCGTTGCTGATCGTCAGTGGGACGAGGTGGCAGAAGCGACTGGTTGGACCATCGAGGGCTCCTTCGAACGGCGCGTCCACAAATCATTGACGCGATACATCCTCGTCTTAGAATAGAGACGCCAATAGTCAACAAATCCCTACAGCTATATTTCATGTGCAGTGGTAACACTTATCATCAGTTATCTCGTGTTATCTATCATGCCACACGACCCTGCCTCAAAGAGTAAGCCGTATTATGAGTGTGTTGACTGTGGCAAGCGCGTGATGACAGACGAGGACGGACGGCTCTGTTCTCGGTGCGGTGGGTACCTCCAAAACATCGGCGTACCGCGACAACAGTAATCAGTCATTCATTCGCCTGTTACAGCGTCTATCATCGCTAGCTACAGTACCTACACATCATTTTATTTTTATTTTTACATCTACTTTTATTTGATGACTATCCTCAAGCTGCGACGGGGCCGTCTGCTATTAAATAAGTGTTGTGCGTGATTGCCGTCTCAGCGACCGTGCTGTTTGCATTTTGAACAAACGGGGCCACAGATGTAGACAGAGGTTGTATGAAACTACAAGACGTGAATAGACGACAGATCTCGTTTGTGTTCAGCTTAGTGTATGTGTGGGTAGTACTGCTTCATCTCGGTGCCCTCGTCTTCGAGACGTTGATCATCTACCCAGACATTTTCCACGATGTCCCTCACTCCCTCGAAGTTGCGATGGAGTTCATGGTCATCAGAGGTCCAGGAGACTTCTTCCCTCCCGTCGGTATGCTTGGGTTGCTCTCTGGCGTTGCGACCCTGATCTTCGGCTGGCGAGTGAAGTCGGCTCGTTACTGGATACTGGGGAGCGTATTGCTCATGGTAGTAGGCGAATTTCTCCTTTCTGTCATTTATTTCTGGCCCCGCAACACGATTATGTTCACAGAGGGAACGGCTGTTCACTCCGCCGCATACCTACAGCAGACTGCTCAGGAGTTTCAGATGGGTCATTGGCTTCGGGTTGGAGCGAGTGCAGTCGCTTCGATGCTAGCATTCACCGGCTTCTTACGCCTCTATCGAGATCGGATTTCAGCACGTATCCGTAGAGAGATCTCACCGACCGATTTCCGCGAGGAGCCGTGAGAGATGGAGACGGTCACTCGTTCCCTCGGTGAGATTCATGTCGACCTCGCCAGCGAGACGGTGGAACGATGCGAGCTTTCGACCCGAGTAGCGCGAGCGTGCAACCGCAAGGAGATCGGTCAACACTTCGGCTCCGCTGTAGCCTTCTTCGATGAGAAGCTCATCAAGCGTCTTCCGTGCATCCGAGAATTCACCGTCTTCGGCAGCGGTGAGCATTTCCTCAGTCGCATCCGTCAGCTTGATCGTCCCGAGTGCTTCGTAGGCAGCAGACATCGTCACCTCCCCTGTGTCCTCGTATGTCGTTTGTGCACCGAGCATTGCTCGGCGGAGATCGCCACCAGCATAGCCTGCGACGTACTCGACACCCTCATCATTGTAGTCGACGCCTTCCGCGTCGAGTACTCGCACGAGTGCCGTCACAATCTCGTCGTGGCTTGGCGCGCGGACCGGCACGGTGAAACACCGCGAACGGATCGGCGCGATTAGTTTCGAGGGCTGGCGCGTGGCGATGACGAACTGTGTTGTCCGATAGTATTGCTCCATGACCCGGCGGAGCGCTTGCTGAAAGTCTTCGCGGATGGATTCGGCGTTATCGAGCAGTATGGTCTTGTACGTGCCCGAAACGGGAGCATAACCCGCAGATTCCTTGATCACGTGGTTGATCATGTCACGCTTTGAGAGCCGGCTCCGTCCGACGAGAAATGGGGCGAACCGGGGATCATTCTTGATCTCCGTTTTCGTCCGGGAAAACACGTCATCGATGTTCAGCTCAATGAGATCATTCTCCGGGTCGTTGTGTGCTTTTTGAGCGAGCGCGCGGACAGCAGCGGTCTTGCCAGCACCCTGTGGACCAGCAAGGATGAGGTTCATCGGCTCGTCAACAGCGAGCGTGAGCGCATCGCGTACCTGTTGCTGTGGAAGCTCCTCTACTGTCGGTAAATGCGATTCAATCCACAGCGGGGCGTCCATACACACACCTCGAACCAAACGGGTAAGAATCGGTCGGTTCTTCGTCTCTCCATCTCACTCCAGACCGACCAGCACCCATCTGACGCTCACTCAAACTCAGTTTCAGTTTCGGTTTCAGTTTTGTCTTCGATATCACGCGTTGTTCGTTTGCGCCACTCGGCCGCGGTTTCGGGCGTCTCTGTTTCGAGAAGTCGATCGAGCTTTCGTTCGAACTGTTCGTCGGTGAGATCACCACGTGCGTAGCGCTCGCGGAGCGTGGAGAGAGCGTCGGTCGTCGTTGTCGAGGATTGTTGATCGGTCGCGGGACGCTCGTGTTCTGTTTCGTCCTGTGCGTCCGAGCCATTCCAATCAGAGTCATCCGTATCCGCTTCGCCCGTGAGAATAGAGATAATCGGGAGGAGAACGACGTATCCGATAATCCAAATGAGAAAGAAGTAATCGAATCCTGCAAACAGAGCGACGAATCCGCCACCGAGGATGAGGAGAGACACGATACGCGTCACATTGTCCGAAACACGTCTACGGAGGGTACTGTCCATGCTTATCCTGTTGTATCCACACGAATCGAGAAAAACCTTCGCTGGTGTTTCGAAGCGGATATCCGACCAGCACGGGGAATAGGAATATGCACGTGACGTTTCTCGGGACGAGTGGTGCCATCCCGACGACCGAACGCAACACCAGCGCAGTGTTCCTCCGACGGGCTGGCAAGCGGTTTCTCTTCGATTGCGGTGAGGGCACCCAGCGCCAGATGATGCGGTACGGGACCGGGTTCGACGTTTCGCACGTTTTTCTCACACATCTTCACGGCGATCACGTCCTCGGTCTCCCCGGACTGTGCCAGACGTGGGATTTCAACGAACGGGAGCTGCCGCTCGCAATCCACACGGCACCAGGAACGAAATCGCAGGTTGAGGCTCTCATCGGCGTCATCGGCACGCGACCCTCGTATACAGTCGCTGTTCACGAGGCCCGTCCAGGATCAGTCGTCGTTCGCGGTGACGGGTACGAAATCCGCGCGTTCGAAACTGAGCACCGGACTCGATCGGTCGGCTACGCTCTCATCGAAGACGATCGAAAGGGACGATTTGACCGTGAAAAAGCAGAGAAGCTCGGCGTTCCTGTTGGGCCGAAGTTCAGCCAACTTCACCGCGGCGAGTCTGTCGAACTGGACGACGGGAGCGTTGTCCATCCAGAGCAGGTCGTCGGTCCGTCCCGTCCGGGGCGGCGATTCGTCTACACAGGTGACACGAGACCGACAGACACGACTGTCGAAATCGCACAGGACGCCGACCTGTTGATACACGATGCGACGTTCGGGGACGACAACGCCGAGCGAGCACGACCCACAGGCCACTCAACTGCAGCCGAGGCGGCGACAGTGGCAGATCGGGCCGGAGCGAGACGACTTGCGCTCACGCACGTTTCAACCCGGTACGGCGGTCACGTCGCTCCGCTCGAACGCGAGGCTCGTGAGGTGTTCGACGGTGAACTCTACACCCCAGACGACGGAGACGAATTCGACATCCCGTTCCCTGACGAGTAACGCTCATTTCCCCATCAAAGACGTGTGATCATTTCACACGGTTCGCCAATGCTTTTCATAGCTCGTAGAGAGGGCATTGTATGCGCTTTCACTTGGTTGACGTGTTCGCAGAACGCGCGTACGCCGGAAACCAGCTTGCGGTCGTCGAGAGTCTCGGAGAACTGACAGAGGAGAAGATGCAGCAGATTGCTGCTGAGATGAATTACTCCGAGACGACGTTTATCGAGTCGTTCGACGAGCGAGATGTGCGAATTTTCACGCCAAACGAAGAAATTCCGTTCGCCGGACATCCGACGCTCGGAACAGCCTCGGTAATTCAAGAGCAAACTGATGTGGACAACGAAATCGACCTTCGGCTTCCTGTTGGACGAATACCGGTGCGAGCCGAGCGTGATGGCGATCGAGAGCACCTTTGGATGACACAACAATCACCCGAGTTCGGCGAGCGCCTCGATCCTGAAACGCTCACAGAAGTCCTCTCGCTCACGGCGGATGATCTCGGTGATGATGAAGAATATCCCATACAGGTCGTCTCGACAGGACTCCCGACGATCATTGTTCCCCTCGCACATCGAAGCGCGCTCGAACGGATCGAAATCGATCGACAAGCCTACGATTCGATGGTCGAAGACCGAGAGGCAAAGAACGTGCTCGCCTTCTGTACCGAACCGAGCGACGACGCCGACCTCGCAGTGCGTGTGTTCGCGCCATACTACGGTGTTCCCGAGGATCCGGCGACGGGAAGCTCAAACGGCTGTCTCGCAGGCTATCTCGCTTCCCACGGCGACAGCGAACGCGTGGATCTCCGTGTAAACCAAGGGCACGAGATGGGCCGCCCGTCCCGGCTCCATCTGCGTGCAGACAGCTCAGGAACCGTCGAGATCGGTGGACGAGTGATTCCGGTCGCTCGTGGGGAGTTGGTGTAGAACCAATTTCCAGACATTTCTATCGTGATAGTGGCATGATCGAATGTGCGTACCGGGAGCGATGTCGACCGACACGATCCCGTATTCATCACAAGAGAGAAACGAGACGGCAAGCGCGTTTCAGTGGGGTAGTCCTGCAATTACTCTGCAACGACGCCTGTTTGCACAGGTACATCGAGGCTGAGGAGTGTACGGGGTGTCGTGCGAACTCGACAGGAAAGAATCATCCATTCGATTCAATTATATATCAATCGTCCAGTTCGCAGTCCACCACACAGACTGATACCCGATGACGCCATGGATTTATGCCCGTCGTATACCTAGCAAACGGTGTGAATACCCGCGCGGATGCACTTGATGCGGTCGTGTTCGGGGTTGACATCCAGAGTGGCGACGTGCGTGGGGATGCCCCATCCTACGCGGTTGTCGCATTCGACGGCGAGCAAATTGACCGTGATGTCGTCTCGTTTCGCAAGCTCCGTCGACTCATCGAACGCGAAGAGCCAGCACTGATCGCGACGGACAACATGTACGAACTCGCGTCCGATAAGGACGCGCTCATTCGGTTTCTCCGCGAGCTACCCGCAGGCACGAGGCTCGTACAAGTAACGGGCGCACAGCGCCCCGAGCCACTCTCTCGGGTTGCCTCTCGTCATGGGGTTTCGTACGGAAAGCAGCCCATGAAAGAAGCCGAGGCTGCAGCCCGTCTTGCTGCCGCGAACGTCGGCTACGTGGTGAGTGCGTTTTCGGATACGACGACTGTAAAGGTCGCTCGTGGCCGCTCGACCGGTAAGGGAGGCTGGAGTGAGGACCGCTATACGCGACGCATTCATGGCGCAGTCAAGACCACGTCTCGGGAGGTCGAAACGAGCCTGAAAGAGGCCGGACTCGACTTCGAGGTCGAACGGACCGAAAAGTATGGGGGCCTGTCTCGTGCGATGTTTGCCGTCGAAGCACCACCAGCAAAAATTCCGGTCTCACGGATGCGTTCGGGCGATGTGCGCATCGAAATCGAACGCGAACAGCGCGATGGAATCGAGTTCCAGCCGCTTGCAAAGCGGCGCGATCACATTCTCGTCGGAATCGATCCCGGAACGACAACCGCAGTGGCCATCGTCGACCTCGGTGGAACAGTGCTCGACGTGCTTTCGACACGCACTGCAGACACTGCAAGCGTCACCAAGTGGATCATCGAACGCGGCCAACCAATCGTCGTTGCAGCGGACGTGACGCCCATTCCCGAGACGGTCGAGAAGATCCGCCGGAGCTTCGATGCCGCTGCGTGGACTCCCGAGCGTGATCTTCCGATTGACAGAAAACAGCATCGCACACGAGAAGCGGGCTACGACAACGATCACGAACGGGACGCAATGGCGGCTGCGCTGTTTGCGTTCGACGACCACGAGGACCAGTTCGAACGCATCGCAAAGAAAGTGCCACCGCAACTGAATCGTGGCGAGGTGACCGCACGAGTCGTCGCAGGCGATGAGTCTGTCGAAGCAGTCGTCTCGGATCTGACCGAAGACGATGATACCGAATCTGAGTCCGAAACACACGAACCGCGCGAACCGTCTCCCGAAGAGAAGCAGATTAAACGACTGAAAGAGCGTATTACTCGGCTCGAATCGCACATCGAGACGCTCGAAGAAACGATCTCATCGAAGGATGAGCGCATCGACGAGTACGAACAAGAGCTGAGCGATGCCCGACGGGAGGAGCGACGAGAAGCAAGAGAGCGACGCGAGGTCGTCAGACTCGAACGGAAAACAAAGCAGTTCGAGCGAACGATCGAAGAACAGCGCGAATCGATTCAGTCACTAGAAGATAAACTCGAACGACTCAAAGAACTCTGGAAAATCGATCACTCGAACTTCGCCGATGTCTCGGAAGAAAAGAAAGGTCTCGTTCCGGTGAAGGTAATTGAGCAGTTCACGAGCCGATCGATCGAAGACGCTGATGATCGCTTCGGACTCGTTTCTGGTGACGTCATTCTCCTCCGAGACGCAAGCGGTGCGGGAAAGAGTACCGCAGAACTGCTTGCTGCGTGCGACCCTCGCGTCGTCCTCCGGAAAGGTGGGCTGAGCGATATCGCTGACGATGTACTATTCGAACACGAAATTCCGATCGCACCGGCCGACGGTGTGACGATCCAAGAGATAGACGAACTCGCTGTTGCACGAGAACGCGAAGTCGAATCGGCTATCGATGGTTGGCGTGAACGGGCAGCAGAACGCCGGCGTGACCAGAAATCGGAACTAGTCGATAAGCTCATCAGCGAACACCGTGCAGACCACGATCCCGAGCGCGGCGAATCGACCAGCGGATAAATTTCAGAGCATCCCACCCATTCCTAGTGCGTTCAGTGCGAATTTGAGCAGGCTATGAACGATGAGACCAACGCCAACAAGCACGAGCACGAGACCACCAGCGATCATCGGATTGGCGAGTGCGATCAGCGCAAGTCCACTAAGTATCACAAGCACACCGACGATACCGCTACGGCCGAGTTTGTCGATCATACCACACGTACTAATGAAATTCGGATAAAACCTGAGAAACGACTCGGAGAAATCCCAGAACTGCCTTAGAACTCAGTACAGACAGGGATACCGACAGTGTCGTACTCACCCATCGAAGCGACCATGTCCGGCACGTCCTCGAGTGAAATTGTTTCGCTGACGATCTTCCCGGGATTGATCGTCCCTGCTTCCATCATACTGAAAATCTCGTCGTATTCGTGCGGTGGCATTCCATACGACCCGTAGAACTCCCGTTCATCGTAGACCATCGTATCGACGGGCAGCGATACCTCGCCTTCCTCTTCGGAGGTCGTGAGCCCGATCTGGAGGTGTTGACCACCCTTACAGAGAGAGTTAACCGAGTTTCGACAAGTTTCGGCGATACCGAGCGCATCGACGCTCACCTCAACGCCACGGCTGTTTGGGGTGAACGCTTTGACCGACTGTGGCACGTCCTTAACTTCAGAGACGTTGACTGTTTCCTCCGCACCGAGTTCTTCGGCCATCTCAAGGCTGCGATCGTCGAGATCGATCGCAATGACCCGACCACCGAGCGCGTTCGCGGTCATGATCGCTGAGAGACCAACACCACCACAGCCGTGCACTGCAACCGTATCGCCGGGATCGACACTGACTCGATGGGCAATACCATGGAAGGCGGTCGCAAATCGGCAGCCGAGACCGGCAACGTCGACTGCATCAAGCCCATCGGGTACCGCGATAGCGTTCTGGTCTGCAACACGCACCGGGAACTCTTCTGCGTATGCCCCAGACTGAAACGGGAGAAAACCCATCGGAACTGACCGCTTGCAGATGTTCGCACGGCCGCTCATGCAGTGACGGCACGTCCCGTCGCTCATGTTGAACGGAGCGGTAATACGATCGCCTTCTCGAACGTTCTCGACCTCATCACCGACTTCGACGACAGTCCCACACGGCTCGTGTCCAAAAACGAGTCCGGGTGTCATCATCAGGCCGATCCAGCTCCAATCACCCTTCCATGCGTGCCAATCAGAGCGACAGACACCACACGCCTCTGTTTCGACGACGATGCCGTCGTCGTCGCAGTCGGGACGGTCGACTTCCTCGACCGTCATCGGTTCCTCAGGACCCTGAAAGACCACTGCTTTCATTGCGGACGTATTCACCACGTACATCCGTATAAATCATTGGTGTAGAATATCATACACCGTGCTGCTCCGGTCGAGCGTTTATGCGATTATTGAAGCGAGCGCTGGGACATTCCAGAGACGTTCGCCGCGCGACCCACGTAACTACAGCAGTCGATATCGCCCACCACTCTCGGTTACCTCCCCGTATCGGACGAGTTTATCGATGCTCTTCTCGACGTAATCGGCAGATACGCCCGCGCTGTCTGCGTATTCGGCGATCTCCTCTCGTGTCGGGTGATCGAGTTCACGGAGCGCATCGAGGACAACTTCCTTCTGACTCCTGCTTGCTCCGGTTCCAGTTGTGAGTCGTTCGCCCGCGTCCGCGATCGATGCAGGATCGAGACCCGCGTGTTCGAGATACTCTTCTGTACCCACGACCGCCTCGTCGGTTTCGAGTTCGGCGAATTCATCGATCTCAGCGTACGCTTCCCCGTGACCGCTTTGCTCGGCGAACAGCCGGGCACGAATCTCGCGGGCAGCGTCGATCTCCTCGGACTGGTAGAACGTCCGCAGCTTCTTGAATTTCGTTTGGCGACCACAACGGGGACACTGTGTCGTCTCCGGTCGGTCCTCGACAATCTTGAGCGCCGAACACTCCGGACAGCCGACCACGCTGTACATACCCTCACGTTCGAGAATCCAGTACTTAAATCATCGAATCGTGCGACAGCATCACGTCCTATCTATGAGACGAGGAGAGTCGAAGTACTAAAAGAGAGAAAAGGGAGAGGGAGAAAGATGATTCCAAGTTGAGAGATGATGGGTGGAATCAATAGAGTGTTGACTTATTCGTAGATCGCCTCTACGCGAGATCGTGAATCTTCTCGGCGACGTGTCCCGCGAAGTCGCTCGTCGAGAGTTTGGTTCCGCCGCTGATCTGGCGTTCGATGTCGTAGGTGACTTGTTTGGAAGCGATCGTCTCCTCAAGCGCGTCACGGACGAGGTCGGCAGCGTCGTTCCAGCCGAGGTATTCGAGCATGATCCGTCCGGAGAGAATCATAGCCGTCGGGTTGACCTTGTCTTGTCCGGCGTACTTCGGTGCGGAGCCGTGAACGGGTTCGGCAAGGAACAGGCCGTCACCGATGTTCGCGCCGGGAGCAATGCCCAGCCCACCGATCTGTGCTCCACAGGCATCAGAGAGGTAATCACCGTTGAGGTTCGGAAGCGCAAGCACGTCGTACTGAGCGGTGCGAGTGAGGATCTGCTGGAGCATGTTGTCGGCTATGCGGTCGTTGACAACGACAGCGTCTTCTGGTGGCTCACCGTCGCGTTCCTCCCAGAGCGTATCCTCAGTGATGACTTCGTTTCCGTACTCCTCGTCAGCGACCTCATAGCCCCAGTCGCGGAACGCGCCTTCGGTGAACTTCATGATGTTCCCCTTGTGGACGAGCGTCACCGAGTCGCGGTCGTTTTCGAGCGCGTAGTCGATGGCCTTCCGGACCAGCCGCTTGGTTCCAAATTCGGTGATCGGCTTGATACCGATACCGACCGGTCCGTCGTGGATGGTGTCTCCGTAGCCCATCTCCTCCTCGATGAATTCACGAACTGCTTCGACTTCATCAGAACCAGACTCCCACTCGATGCCCGCATACACGTCCTCTGTGTTCTCCCGGAACGACACCATATCCATCTGGTCGGGTCTGCTGACCGGTGACGGGACGCCCTCTAGGTGGAACGTCGGTCGCATGTTCGTATAGAGGTCGAGTCGCTTGCGCAGCGCGACGTTCAGACTCCGGAATCCAGCTCCGACCGGCGTCGTCAGTGGCCCCTTGATTGACACCTTGAACTCTTTCATCGCCTCGATGGTGTCTGCCGGAAGATTCTCGTCGTACATCTCTCGGGCCGATTCACCGGCGTAGACGCGCATCCAGTGGATCTCACGTCCGGTTGCCTTCGCTGCTGCCTGCAGGACGGTTTGTGCGGCAGGTCCAACATCCTGCCCGATTCCATCACCGTGAATAATTGGAATGATCGGATCCTCGGGAACGTCTAGCTCGTCGGACTCGGGATCGACTACGTCAATAGCTGCACCTCCCTCCGGTACGTCGACTCTATCGTAAACGAAAGACATATAGAAAAATTTCGTCGTCGGGCTAAAAGTTCTGCCGTTATTAACCCACAAACGTGGATGAACGATGAAGAACAATATTCTATGAGATATATATTCATCCGTCGAGATTAAATAACGAACTGTTGTAACTTCTAATCGCTGCGTAGTACCATCAATTGTAGGGAAAGTAATATGCTTCTGAATGTTGAGGGAGGGATAGCTGATCCTAAACGAGGCGTAATTGGTTGTTCTGTCTACGATTATTGTCGTGAGGAATTCCGTTGGTCCGCTCGTTCAATGTGATGAAGAGAGGACAGACGAAGATTCGCTTCTTAGTGAGGACATCTACGTCGACGCTGACGGTGACGGTGTGAGGTCCGGTTTACGATTTGTTCGACGACGCGGCGCTGGATGATCGCGGGCCGTACACGAATATGGAATGAACGAGCCCGATCATGGAGAACAGAAGGGCGAACAGCATACTCCACGTAAGGATATCTCCTGTGCAATGGTCGAACAGATCGTGCTGCGCTATTACAGTGAAGAATGTCGCTAGCCCCGAAAAGAGGTTTATGCGGCCGAATGTATCCATCACTTTCTGTTTATATACGATCACGAGAATGAGAAATGAACTGCCAACGAGTGCAAACAGCGTGATCATATCGGTGGACGCAACAATGGACGCTGCATCACAAGGATTTCCACTCATCGAATTTTTCTCTCGTAATACGGAGATGTCTACAGTCCTAACTCTTCTGGCACCTAGCACTTGGCGGTGGGATACCTCATTCTCCGGTTCTGTAACTGCACCGAGTGCAGTTTGGGCCTCATTGAAAACCAAAACGGAGTACACAGGATACATCGACACACGTGCCGAGGTCGTGGAGGAAGTACCTGTTCTCCGGCAGGCACCTCTGATCGGAAAGTGTGAATGTGTCGAAAATTGCCATTGTGGCTGCTGGCAGCATCATACAGTATGCACGGATAGCGATTCAACAGTTCACAGGTCAACCCGGGAAAACCACCAATATCCAACAGAGACTGGAACGACTGCCCACACGATGAGAATCAGCGACATCATCGGGGGTGCAAGGAGTGGCCCAGAGACGGATTCGGCGTAGATCGCCCGAGGCGGGGTGACGATCTGACTGTACGCACCGAACGGACTCAGTGTCCCGACGAAGTGAGCGATCCGCTCAAGAGTCGTTAGTTCTCCGTACGGCGGTCCTTCTGACTCAGCGATCGTACTGACAATGTGCGGCCAGAGAGCCGCCCAGACGTAGAAGCCGAGAGCCACCCCAACTGCCCGCAATCGGGTCGAGGAGACGGCCGATACAGCGATGCCAACTGAGGTGTACGCCACACAGAGCAGGAGTGTGAACGCGGCGAGGCCAAACAGCGAGCTCGGACTCACATCGGCAGGGAGCAACAACACGATCAAACCAACCAGCACGAATCCAACGACGACCGACGCAGAGACGGTGACGACACGGGAGGCGAGTGTCCCCACGTAGACGTCTGTTTTCGTCAGCGGCGTTCCAAACAGAAGCCTGAGACGACCGGAGTCGCGGTCGGCGGCGATCGTCACTGCGGTGGTCAGCAACGCACCGAACGGGACTACTGTCCCGACAATGAGCCATAGCGATAATGCAAGAAAGTCAGCGGTCAGTGGCCCGTTCGACAGCACGTGTCCGGCGATGATGCCACCGAACATCGCGCCGAGCGATAGGGCAAGCAGGAGTTTGCCGGCGATCGTCCGTCGAACCACGGTGAGATCGTGACGCAAAACATCGATGGTCGTCATTCGACAGCCTCCGTGGCGTCGCCCGTCATATCGTCGCTTGATCGATCGTGTTCGACTGTTGCATCAAACACGGTCTCTAAGTCCGTCCCATCGAGTTCGAAGTCACGGACTGAGCAAGTGTGGTTGACGAGCTCAATCACGTCGGCTTTCGCCGCCGGAGCGGTGCAGTCCAGCGACAATGTATGACCGTCCTCGGTGACGTTCCTGACGTCATCGACTGATCGCACTCGTTCGAGGAGCTTCGCAGCCGGTGCATCATCGACGAACAATCGAAGCCGTTCCGAGCCACTGGACCGGTCGGCGAGCGCATCGACATCATCGATTGAAACGAGACGACCGTCGTTGACGATTCCAACGCGATCACAGACTGCCTCGACCTCAGCGAGCCGGTGGCTAGAGAAAAAGATCGTTGTGCCATCGGCGGCACGGTCGCGGATACACTCTCGAACGAGCGCAATTCCCTCCGGATCTAATCCTGATGTCGGCTCATCGAGGATCAGGAGATCAGGATCACCAGCGAGTGCCGTCGCCAGCACGAGCCGTTGTTGCATCCCCTTCGAGTAGTCGCCGGCAGGTCTGTCACACGCTTTTCCACTGAGACCCACTGCATCGCAGAGTCGCTCTGGATCATCGTCAGCGTCCTTCAATCGCAGGAACGTACGGATATGCTCTCGCCCGCTCATCCCATCGTACACGTCGTACTGTTCCGGCAGGACGCCGATCCGGTGGCGGGCTGGCCGCGGATCGCTCGTCATGTTCGTCCCGAAGACGGATACCTGACCCTCAGTCGGCGTCTTTAACCCGAGGACGAGATCAATCATCGTCGATTTGCCGGCACCATTCGGGCCGAGGAGTCCGAACACCGATCCAGACCGGACAGCGAGGTCGACCCCATCAACGGCAGTCACCGAGCCAAACCGCTTTGTCAAGGCCACCATCTCAATAGCGTTCTGTGTACTCACAGTGCTACGTCCGTATATCACTCCGTAAATTTGTCTGATATATTCTTTAATATCGGATGATGAATTGGAGAGACGGCACTGTCTCGATGAACAATTCAGCTTCGATAATCACCGACTGCTCAACCTGATAGTGTGTTCTGATGCAACGTTCCAGACAACGGTTAAATAATCGTGAGAACAAGTCGTTTTTATTACCTACCTGAACACATATTAGATGTCGAACTTGTTAGAAGAATTCCAAGCGCCGGATCTCTCTTGAACGACACGTGTTGGTAGAACACCAGCCACAAGGAGTGAAATTCCAGTCCCCGTAACCACCACAAACGAACGACAGTTTCAATCCGTATTCAATCGACAAACACCACAATGACTGCAGCGGTGCACAAAGCGAACCCGTGGGTACTCATCATCGGAGGAAGTGCTGTCATCGCCGCCGTACTCGGTCAGGCAGCGATCCTCGGCCTGATTCTCTCACCAGAGAGCCAAGGAAAGTGGATTCTCTTCGCGATCTCTGCACTCGGCCTGCTCGGATTCGTAGGCGTCGGGACGATACTCACAGGATTCCTCGATCGGTGATGTTATGCGTCGACGACCGCATCCGCTTCGATCTCAACGCACAACGCTGGATCGATGAGGCGATCGACTTCGACCATCGAGGCCGCTGGTCGAACGTCGCCGAACACCGCTTCGTGTGCGCGACCGATGGCTTCCCAGTCGTCGATGTCGGTGACGAACAGTCGCGTTCGGGTTACGTCCTCGATTCCCGCACCAACCGCTTCGAGCGTGCTCGCAATGGTCGCAAGTGCCTGCTCGGTCTGTTCGTACGGTCCCCCATCGATTGGGTCTCCGTTCTCGTCCGTTGCGGTCGTTCCTGCGACGTGGATGATATTCCCAGCACGGACAGCACGCGAGTAACCAACCTTCGATTCCCACGCCGTACCACTCGAAACGGTTCGTCGTCGCATACCCGACACTCTGTGGGAGATGCGATAACTGCTCGGGAGTGAAACTCCTGAGGAGAGAAGAATTAGCTTCCAGCGTAGTGTTTTCCAGTGCCCTCGAGATCCGCACCGCCAACCGACGAACGAAGGCTGTGCATGCCATCATCGTCCGTAACGCCGAAATTCGTCTCGGTGAGTCCCTGAACGCGTTCTTCTTCCTCGGGGCTGAGTGGCGGAGTATCCGGGGCTGTTGCCCACTCGTCGATGTCGTCTGTCGTACGGAACGTCGGCGTAACAGCTGCCACCTCATCGTGGCTGAGAAGCCACTGAATGGCTGCTTGGCCCATCGTGCGCTCGCCATCGCGTTCGAGGAATCGCAGCGATTCGACTTTCTCCCAGCCGGTTTCGTACCATTCGTCGGGCCGGTACGCGCGGTGGTCGTCTGAATCGAGTTCGATATCCGGTGTGACCTGCTCGTTCAAAAGGCCCGAGGAGTGTGGAACGCGAGCAACAATGCTCGTGGCAGCGTCGTGTTCTCGGATCGTATCGATGAAGTGCTGTCCAGGCACCTGCTCGAAAACGTTGAAGACGGTCTGGATCGCGTCGAACTCGTTCTCGATGGCGCTATCACCGTCTGCGAGCCATCCGATAGACGGCCCGAGCGCCCAGCCGACGGCCCCGATTCGACCCTCTTCGCGGAGTTCATCGATCGTTTCGAGCACGTCGGGCGTGACTTCATCGACGTTCGCGTTGTGCAGTTGGAGGAGATCGACGTACTCGACACCGAGACGATCGAGCGATCGTTCGACGGCAGTACGGAGATACTCGGGCGAAAGCTCTTTTGGGAGTTCGCCGTGACCGGCCTGCGGGTTGTTGTAGAAATCGTAGCCGACTTTCGTTCCGAGCGTGATCTCATCGCGGACCTCATCGAGCGCACGCCCCACGAGTTCCTCGCTATTCCCGTGACCGTAGACGTCACCAGTGTCAAAGAACGTAATACCGCGATCAACGGCGTGCTGGACCATCTCAATCGCTTGTTCCTCAGTCCGGTCACCCCACCAGTCGGTGCCGACGACCCACGCCCCGAAGCCGACTTCACTGACCTCGATACCGCTGTCACCGAGCGTTCGATACTGCATAGTTCGACTAGTGTGTCGGGTCACTTATCGAACGCGGTCTGCCGACACTACACCGACAGCATGGCTGATGATGGTCGAATGGATCAAACGACGCTGGTTCGGATCAACCACCGCGTAGAGCGGTCCGTGACGGATATTCCTCTTGAGCTGAAAATTGTGGCACGACGGAAACTCCTATAGTTGACCCACACGAACAGCGGGCCATGACGAAACGTCACGTGTCGCTTCCCACGGGTGCAGAGAGTGGGTTGCGCGCGTTTATCAGCGAAGTTGATGAGCGCTTATCAGGTCCGGAGGAAACCTGTGATGTCGTCGAAGACGTTCTCATCGACTTGTACGGGGACCGTCAAGCCTACGAACGGTGGCAGTCTGGAGAGTCAGTTTCGGCCGCGACTCGGGTTCGATTACAGGGCTACGATCCGTGTAACTCGACGCTGGAGAGCGAATACTACGCGGAAAAAGATGAAGAGAAATTTGAGCGATCGAAACACCTCCAGTGGCTCTGGCGGCAGTTCGACGCGACCCCGATGGCCGACAACATCGAATTTGCGCTGCGTTTCCGGCAGATGCTTGCAAACCATCTCTTCGAGGATGCTGGGGACAATCTCCGCATTTTCAAAGGGGTGACGTTCTCCTATGGACACAATATCTCCGTCGGTGATAGCACCGTCATTCACGACGACGTTCACCTCGACGATCGCGGCAAGCTCACCATCGGCGACCGCGTGAGTATCTCGGATGACGCTCACATCTACTCGCACGATCACGACGTTACCGACCAGACTGATGTCACAAATTTCCACACGATCATCGAGGACGACGCCCGTGTCACCTATGACTCGATGATCCGTGCAGGCGTAAAGATCGGTGAAAACAGTATCGTTGCAGCGAAGAGCGTCGCACAGCGCGACGTGCCTGCACATCACATCGCAGCAGGGACGCCTGCAAAGAGCATTGCAGTGAAACCCGACTGGGAAGATGTCGCAAAGCCGGTCGGAGAAGGGGCCGACAACCGCGAAGATCGGATGATTCCTTACGAGCTACCAGACGACCTTGATCCATTCGACGAGTTCGAACGCGAGCGTTCAGCCGACGAACAGTAGGTCTGTACTCTCCCCGATTCTCGAACGGACCGATGGTTTTTCCATGGTCACACCAATCGTTGGTCAATGAAGCGACGGACCTATCTCGGGCGTGTGGCGGTCGGTGTGGGTATTTGTGGTGGACTATCTGGGTGTATGGAAGACCGCGCTGGCGATGAAACCCAAACACCTGACGCTGGCCAGTCCGAAGCAACGGCGACACAGAACGGCTCGATTACTGAATCAACGTCCAACGGATCACAGTCCATCGCGGTCGAGACTGTCGTCGAGAATCTCGAAGTTCCGTGGGGGGCCGCGTACCGGGGTGGGACGCTCTATCTGACCGAGCGACCGGGACGAGTCGTGCGCGTTGTCGATGGAGCGAGCGAGGTTGTTGCTGACTTCACCGGAAGCACGCAGACTGGTGGCGAAGGGGGACTCCTCGGACTCGTTTTTCATCCCAACGATTCCGCCATTGCCTTCACGTATCAGACCTACGACGACGGGAGCGGCCGACAGAACCGTATCGTTCGTCACAACGTTGCGAACGGCTGGACGCGCGAGCCTCTTCTCGACGGGATTCCAGGAGGAACGATTCACGACGGGGGCCGCCTGTTCATTCACAACGGATCACTTTTTGCCACGACCGGTGATGCAAGCGAGTCAGAAGACGCACAGGATACGAGCGTGTTAAACGGCAAGGTGCTCCGGCTAACCCTCGATGGACGTCCACATCCGGACAACCCGTTTGGGAACGCTGTTTTCACGTACGGTCACCGGAATCCGGAGGGTCTTGCCACCCGTGATGGAGCGCTGTACGCGATTGAACACGGTCCGAGCAGTGATGACGAGGTCAATCGACTAGAAAAGGGAGGAAACTACGGCTGGCCCGAGGTAACCGGCCCGAGCGACAATCCCGAGTTTGTGGACCCAGTCCAGACGTACGAGGATATCATCGCGCCCGGTGGTGGCGTGTTCTACGCCGGTCCCATCGAACAGTGGCAGGGCGATCTCTTCATCGGGACGCTCGCCGGGGAGCATCTCCGGCGCGTGCGGATACGCAACGGAACTGTCACCGAAGACGAGCCGCTGTACGATGAGTATGGTCGTCTGCGCACGACGTTCGTCGGACCCGATAACCATCTCTACGCGACGACGAGTAACCGCGACGGCCGCGGCACGCCGGAATCAGGAGACGATAAAGTCCTCCGGTTCCGCCCAGCATGAGAGCCATTGCGATCAACGTTGGCGCGAACACGAACACACCGGGATTTCGCGGGCCAGTGTATCCGAACGGAGAGTTTGAGTACATCCCGATTCCGGAGTCGAAGCCGACGAGGACTCAGATTCCGACGTACGGCGATCTCGATCTCAGAAGTGCCATTCCCGACGATCTCCGGGATGTGTCGGTGCATCTCGATCCGGAGTTTGCCGAGTACTCCTGTTGTGAGAGGTACACGTACGGCGACGATCACGGGGTGAAGGCTGGACCACTCTCGACACTCGAGTCGGGAGATTGGTTGCTGTTCTACGCGACGCTCTCGACGGCCGACGCACCGGCACCAGAGCAGCCACCCGGGTGGGGCGCATACTGTATCGGTGGGTTTCGTGTTCAGAGTGTTGTGAGTGGACAGGAGTACGCGACGGTATCCGAGACCGAACGGGCACCGTTCCAGAACAACGCGCACGTCAAACGCGAGGAGTTCGACGCGCGTGTGCTCGTGTTGGGTGATCCGGAGGATTCGAGATTGTTCGAGCGAGCAGTCCCGTTGAGCGGATCAAAAGGGACGGCTCCGAATGAAATTGTGACTGAACTGTCGAACGACTCCGGAAAGGGTCCGTGGTGGCGACGGCCGTTGCGATTCGATGACGGAGCGTGTGAGGAACTGCTGGAGATCATCGAAGATGAGAATGTGGAGTAGGAGTTTATCAGACAGCCAATATTTGAGATAAGAGTGTGAAGACGGAGTCTCATTCAGAAGTCGTCGCTGGCCACATATATAAGATTAAAAACATTTATTGCACTTCTATGATGAGGTAATACATGCGTTTTAAACTTCTTCAATTCTCAATAGAGAGTCGACTATCTGAACAGACTACGCGTTCCAGTGTCGTATCCAACTACGATATCAAGGTAATTATGAGCTTGTATAGATATGTCTGTAAGAAGAGGTATATCCCCCTCTTCGGCAACCTCCCCTAGCTCAATATTCCGCCTCATTTTTGCTTCACCCTTTGTAATCGAGATTGTTTCTTCAGAATTGTTTTTCTCGATAGTTATTTTCACGTTGTTATACGAAACACCATCTATTGTCTCAAACGACCGCTCAGAATCGTTGAACCATGCTTCAAGTTCGTTCACATCAACATCCATATCGCCCCCATCCTGCGGACGAAACTCGATCACTTGCTTCATTTCGTCATCGTCAAAGACTGGGTCGAATTCATCATGAACCTGATCTGGTAACCCATCTTTTTCAAGTCGAAATCGAACAGTTCTATCAGCTTCTCGAAGCTTCGGAAAGATGTCGCTCGTCTTGACTCGATCTATCTCCACAATAACATTGGCTGAATATCTTTGTACCCAACTCTGTAGCACGACTTTGAATGGCTTTTTCGCACCGTATCGCTGAGAATGCTCTAGCAGAAGATATGCCTCAGAAGCATTCCCCGATGGCATATAGATCAGAAAATAGAGAGGTCTTTCTTCTGAATCGTCGAGATCTCGTCCTCGCTCTTGTCGCTTACCATCCTGTGTATCGACGATGTTTCGAACGACTCCAAAGTTACCGAGATAAAGATTCCCTTCGACAATCCTCTCTGAAGGCTTCCAGTCTGGACTGAGAGCAAAGGTCACATTCGCCAACTGATCATCCTTATCCTCTAACTTTTCAAGATTGGATTCATAATGTTTGCAGAATTTGCAGAGGAGGTCCATGAAAGTATCAGAATCCGATATTTTTACTTCGGCACTTAATTGTCCGATTCGACTCTGAACAGAGTCGATATATTTCTGAAATTCTGACAAATTCCAACGATCGGCTTCGCTAGCTTCTCCCTTCGGATGAATTCGAATCGTGTACGGCATGAGTTTTATTGCAGACATTTTCTATTTACCATTTTTATCTTCAATTGTAATATGATAAGGATTATATTAAATGTAATGATTGAGAGAGTATGGGAAAGTAGGTTGACTATGTACGCAATAATGTATACAATCCTTGAGCCGGCTGCGGCCACCACAGAAATATCGTCTGTCCTATCTGAGCAAAATAGTAAATAGTGCAATTAATAGAAATATTGGAAATGTATGCGCCGACCGGGAATTGAACCCGGGCTATGAGCTTGGGAAGCTCATGTCCTACCACTAGACCACCGGCGCATGCCAGCAGTTCTCTTTCTCTCGTCGTCCCACTTGAACGTAGCGACTTGTCGGTTCAGCCGGGGACTCTCCCAATTGCTGCTGTACATTCCGTTGGGATGAGCTGCAACTCAGCCAAAAAATTATTCGCTCGATTCCCGTTCGTCGTGTATGGAACCGGTTAACGAGTCGGAACTGGATTGGACCGAGTACGAACACGGGAAAGCAGCATTCAAACGGAAGCAGTTGGGGGAAGCTGCTGGTGGCGACCGTCTCGGCTGCAGTCTGTACGAGCTACCAGCCGGTCGTCGATCGTGGCCGTATCACTACCATACTGCGAACGAAGAAGCGATCTACGTGCTCTCTGGACGTGGAACGGTCAAACTCGGCGGTGAGACGCAGCCACTCCGCGAAGGCGACTACGTCGCGTTACCAGCGGACGAATCCGGTGGCCATCGTGTGATCAACGATTCCGACGCGCCACTCCAGTACCTCGTCGTTTCGACGATGAACGAGCCAGACGTTTCAGTCTATCCCGAGTCGAACAAGCTGGGGGTGTTCGCCGGTGCTCCACCCGGCAGTCGAGACGAACGGTCCATCCATGGATACTACACGATCGACGACGATGTCGACTACTGGGACGGCGAATGAGTTATGATCCAGAAAAGGCTCGTTGAGCCATCGATATGCGTATGAGAAAATAGTCGAATGAGCGTTATCAGAGGCGACTTCGATTGGTGGACGTGCCCAGCTCGAACGTTACAGTAATCGGACACTCGTCCATCTCTCGAATACAGCCGGGCAGCTATTTGTCGCCAGCGAACCATGGTTTCACCATGAGTGATGTCACGACGCTTCCTGACGAAGGACTCCCGATCGAAATCCACCTTTCGGACGATGAACTCGACGCTCACCGAGAGCATATCACGACCTTCATCGAAGAAACGATCGACGACGCCGGGGTCGATGGCGCTGTCATCGGTCTCTCAGGTGGAATTGACAGTACTCTGACTGCGTATCTCGCTACGGAAGCGCTTGGGACGGATCGTGTCTACGGGTTGGTGTTACCGAGCACAGTGAATCCGGATGAGAGCATGAGCGACGCAGAGCGTGTCGCAGAGACACTCGACATCGGATACGACGTGATCGAGATTAGCCCCATCGTGGACGCATTCTTCACGGCCTATCCGACTGGTGAGGATGACCAGATGGCGGCTGGGAACGTTCGGGTGCGAACGCGTGCGGTCCTGAACTATTTTGTCGCCAATACGAGGAACGCTATTGTACTCGGAACCGGCAATCGAAGCGAAGGACTGACAGGCTATTTCACCAAGTATGGTGATCAGGCAGTTGATTGTAATCCCATCGGGAATCTCTACAAGCGGCAAGTCAGACAGTTGGCGCGGCATATCGGAGTTCCGGACGATCTCGTCGAGAAAGCGCCGAGCGCGGAGATGTGGACGGGACAAACTGATGAAACGGAAATGGGTGTGACGTACGATCTCCTTGATGCAGTGCTCGTCTTACACATCGATGGACCACTCTCGAAACACGCAACAGCAACGACGCTCGCTATCGAGGTATCGGCAATCGAGCGTGTCGAGGAACTGTACCAACAGAGCGAACACAAACGACACATGCCGCCCGCACCCGAGCCGCTCTGAGTCGAATCTGATACGAATTCGATTAGGAAACTGAGTTTTACTTCGAGTTCGAACTGGCAGGTCGGTCAACTGTGTCGACTATTTTCCGCGATCGCTGAGCGACTCTGCGTGCGTCTCGACGAGCGCTGCGAACGCTTCGGCTTCCCGTTTTTCTTGACTTCTGATGGTCTCTGTCGCCGTTCCAGCAGCACTCATGAGCGAATTCAGTTGTGAGAGCGTTTCCCGATCTGCTGTTGCGATTTGCTCACAGACCGACCGAGGCGTCTCGACGACGCGAGAGACGAGACCCATACGGAGTGCTTCTTCGCTATTGATCACCCGTCCAGAGAGCGTGAGGTCAGCCGCGTAGCTTTGGCCGATGATGGCAGGAAGACGGTGTGTGCCACCCCACGCTCCGAATAGCCCAAACGTGACGCCCGGTTCGCCGAACGACGCAGCAGGCGTGGCTACTCGAATGTCACACGCGAGTGCAAGTTCCAATCCTCCACCACGAGCAGGGCCGTCGATTCCCGCAACGACAACCGCATCACTCGCTTCGATAGCACGGGCAACGCGCTGGCCGTGGCGGGCAAATGCAGCCGCTGGTTCGGAATCACCCGCCATCGCTTGGGTTGCAAGATCGGCAACGGCATCAAGATCGGCACCAGCACAGAATGCGCTGCCCGCGCCGTGGAGATACACAACCGGACAGTCGGCTTCACTCACCGCTGTTTCGAGCGCATCGAGTGCGGTAGGTGTGAGGGCGTTGCGCCGCTCCGGTCGATCGATCGTTACTGTGCGAATAGCATCACCATCAGTCGTCCGAATCACGGTCACGGGACGTCGGGCGTTTCCAAAGGTCTTTGCCCATTGCGAGTAAACCTTTCAATGATGGAGGAAGCCGCTGCCGTGCGCCGGGCCGCGCGGGCAACAGTTGATGATATCGAGCCCGCGCGACTACGAGACGACCTGTTGGCGTTCATCGACGACGTCTCGCTGGCACCGGGGGTGCTGACGCTCTTTACTGCCCGGATCTGTTCTGGATCGACCGATGGTCTCGAAAAGCGTGCTGCCGGTGTGCAACTCATCTACAACGGACTCCGACTCACCCGACAACTGGCTCGAGAGGAGCCGTGGGAGGATAGCGATCGAACGAGCGCAGACATGCACATTCTCGCAGCCGACGTTCTCGTCGCGCGTGGCTTCTATCTCCTCGCACGTACTGAAGCCGCCGAAACTGCCGTCGATGTGGTGCGCGCGTTCGGGCAACATCAGACCAATCGACGTGAGCAGAACGACTCATCTCTCGATGCACAACTCGAACACGACGTGCTCGAACTCGCGCTGGCCACAGGCGCAAGCGTAGCCAATGCTGAGGGCGAACCCGAAGCAGACGTCGATGGAGGCACTAATGCTGGTACTGGTACTGATGCTGATGCTGTTGGCATTACGCCAGGGCTTCGTGCTATCGCTGATGATCTCGCGGCTGTCTGTGGCGATACGACCGGATTTCCAGCACCCGAAACGTTCCTCTCGGAGGCAGTTACGACCCAACTCACTCGATCGGTCGCGGAAGCCTCACCCGACTCGTGAATCGAAACGCCTAAAGACAAATCGCGGATAGAGTGAGGTACGCAACGCACCAAGCGCACTGCGCCTGGGTAGCTTAGCGGTAAAGCGCGTCCTTGGTAAGGACGAGAGCCCGGGTTCAAATCCCGGCCTAGGCTGTCAACTTTTTGTTCACAATCCCATAGAAAAAAGTATCAAAACCACCAGACAGCGGAGGTGGTGGCGTGATCCACTGCATTCGGTGCCGTTCCTGCGGCAAACTGTCGAAGTGGAGTAATCGACGCTCCGAGTGTGATTTCGACCTCGCCGATCTAAATCGGGGCGCCGGTGATCGCGGTGGTCAACAATGACACCCACACCCACGCGGGCAGAGTGTCCTTGCCCGAGCTGCGGTCGGATCACGACCGCCCGCAATACGCTCGAAGGGACGGAACAAACGCGTGAGTGTCCCCGCCGTCGTTGTGGATGTCTCTTCTCGGCAGTATTGGAAGCGACGCAAACTCAGCGCAGTGGAAACAGAGGGGTGATTGTGGATGACTGACGCACAGTTCGAGTGGATGCTCGGGATGGCTGCCGCTTATCGGCCGACACCAGAGGACGAGGCCGATGATCCGGATCCGGTGACGGGGCTCATCGAGGAAGTCCGTGACGACTCTCCCACGCCGAGCGAGCAACACGTCCGCGTTGTCCTCGAGACGGATGACGGACTCGTTGATATTGGCCACGATCGCGTGGAGGTGGTCTGAATGGCCGACACCGAACTCGGCGCGCGGCTTGAGGCGTTGGAGACACGCGTTCACGAGCTGGAACAGCAATTGGGTGAGCAGTCGGCTGGCAACCATAGATGGCCCAAGAGGGACGACAACACTGTCGTTACAGAAGAATTCGGCCCCGAGGATGCGATTGCAGCCACCGAACGGAGATCTATCACGAGACAAACGGTGGATTGCATCAAACACTTCGAATCCGCGTATGGTGCTCCTGCATCGATCGAACACATTCTCGAAGAGCTGACCGAACGGGGCTACGAGACCGGTGACATCCTGGACGTGATCGATACCCTTCAACGACAGGGCAACATCTACGAACCCGAATCGGATCACGTGAGGGTGGTGTGATGAGTACCGATCACTCCCATCCAGATGCGGCAGGCAACCGGACCATCCCTGTCGAACTACGTGGCGTTGACGCTCTCGAGGAGGTTTCGTTAGGTGACATTTGGGTGGCGGGGCAGCCGATCGGCATTCTCGTCGAGAAAAGTCTGGAACGGTCAAAGGAGCTCGAACAACGATACGAAGAACTCGAAGCCGAGAACCAGCGACTGCGCGAACGAATCGCTACGCTTGAAGGCCGCGTTGTGCCCGATCCCACCACGAAGGACTACGAGGAGAAAACGCGTGATGAGAAAGTCCGTGAAGTGCGGCTCTCGTGTGCTCGAAAGGCGACGAACAACAGCGGCAAGGCGTCGATCGATTACAACGACGTGATGACGCTGTTTGATCACCATCCCTCCGTCGGACACACCTACACACTTCTCAAACGCGCCGCTACACTCGACGGATTCGACTACGAAAAACGAGACGATGGAAACGATCGGTTGTGTGTGAATCTCGACGACGTGAAGGACGAGTCGGTGTTTCACGCCGTGAATAAACCAAACGGAGGTGACCCCCGCTAACCATGGATTTCCACGCACTCACTAAACCACCACCCTTTCACTAACACTCTCTAACAGCAAGTGTAGTTGTGTAAGTAAGAAAGCGTTAGCGACGGGTACGCTGCCTCAACGCTGCCTCCGCAGGCGTTAGGGAGCGTGAAGAGCGCGATATCGTTTATTCACGCCGTGAAACACTCCCTGATGGGGCCTGGTGGTACCCTCATCTGAGACAATCGCACGACGCAGCGGTTATTCACGGTGTGAAAGACTCCATGCCAAAGCAAACGACGATCAAGATGTTAAAGCACGAGATCGAGATGGACGAGGGGTTCTGTGACGAATGGAGGAAAGCGATCGGTGGTGAGCCGCTCGTTACTGTCTGGGAATGTGACAATGACGTTCTTTCGATTTGGCCAGCCACGTCGGCGTGGATACCGTCGATGGGAGATATCAGTTCACGATTCTAACCAATGAGTAGCACCGATCCAACTGATGTAACACCGCTCATGAGCCCAGCGGTTCGTGATCTCCCGCCGAGCTGCAAACTCATCTGGTTCGTACTAGATCGTGAGGGTGAGGTCACCCAACAGGCCCTCATCGAAGCGACGGAGATGAGTCCACGCACGGTCCGTTATGCACTGAACCGACTTCGCGAGAACGGGTTGGTCAGTGTCCGTCCATATCCAATGGATGCTCGCCAATGTGTCTATTCTCTCTAGGAATGTGTCATAGAACGGTTCCCATACCTCTACCGCAACCACCGAACGAGACGTACAGAGGATATATCCAGTGTCCTTTGTTCCATGGTGGCATTTAACACAGTTTGAGTAGTAGATCAGGTAACGCTCTCTGTGCTCGGAGTTGGAAACGCAGGGGGGTCGAGAGAGATACAAGACGGAGGCTACAATGACACCAACGGAAAGAGACGCTGATCGAACAGTCGTCGAAGATTTCCGAGAAACGCTCCGGGGCGATCTGATCCAGCCAGACGACGAGGGCTACGACGAGGCTCGTACGGTCTGGAACGGAATGATCGACAAGTATCCGACCCTCATCGCCGGGTGTTCCGGTGCCGCCGATGTCGCGAGTGCAGTCCGCTTCGCCCGCGAGCACAACCTCGAAATCGCAGTGCGCGGCGGCGGCCATAACGTCGCCGGCACCGCCGTCTGCGACGACGGCATCGTCATCGACCTCTCAGCGATGCGGGCCGTGTGGGTCGATCCGCGTGCGCGGACCGTCCGGGTACAGGGCGGTGCCCTGTGGAGTGACGTTGACCACGAGACCCAGGCCCACGGACTTGCGACTCCGGGCGGCATCGTCAGCCACACCGGCGTCGCCGGGCTCACCCTCGGCGGCGGAATCGGCTGGCTGATGCGCAAACACGGCCTCACCGTCGACAACCTGCTCTCCGCCGATGTGGTGACCGCCGATGGCGAGTTCATCCGCGCCTCGGAAAACGAGCACTCGGACCTGTTTTGGGCGTTGCGGGGCGGTGGTGGAAACTTCGGGATCGTGACCTCCTTCGAGTTCGCTCTCCATCCGATCGGTCCCACTGTACTCGCCGGCCCCGTGTTCTGGGCGGCGGACGACGCTGCCGACGCGCTGCGCTTCTATCGCGACTTCGTACGGGATGCACCCGACGAGCTTGGCACCGTCGTCAGGCTCGGAACCATCCCCCCCCCCCCTCCCGGTCGTCCCCGAGGAGCTTCACTGGCGACCCGCCGTGGCCATCAATACCTGCTACGCGGGTCCGGTTGAGCAGGGTGAACGCATCCTCCGCCCGCTACGCGAGCACGGCACACCACTTCTCGACCTGATCTCCCCCACGCCGTATGTGGCGCACCAGAGCGGGCTCGACAGCACCGTTCTCCATGGATGGCACTACTACTGGAAGTCGATCGACCTCCCCGAGCTGTCCGACGACTTGGTTGCAGTTCTCGTCGACCATGCCTTCTCGGCGGAGTCACCCCGCTCGTACGCAGTGATATTCCACCTCGGCGGAGCGGTGAGCCGTGTCCCTGGCGACGCCACCGCCTACACCGGTCGGAACGCATCACACAACATCAACATCAACGGCGTGTGGCGTCCCAACGAAGAATTCGCCGAGTCGGAGATCGCGTGGACCCGTCGATTCTTCGATACCCTCAAACCCTATCGAGAGGGTGTCTACGTGAACTTCCTTGACGTCGACGACGGCACTCGACGGGTCCGTGAAGCCTATGGTGAGCAGACCTACCAGCGACTCGCCGAGATCAAAGCCGAATACGACCCCGACAACGTGTTTCACCTCAACCAGAATATCGAGCCGACAGGCTGAACATCTCTCTTTATTCGTCGAAATGGCCGTTCGTTGTTCGTGAACGGCGATAACGCGAAGGTTACGATCGATTCGAAAGCGTGTGGAGTGTTCAGATGAATCTGACGGATATGCAGAACTACGTGCCAGTAGATCCATCAGAAATTCTTGTGCAAACAAGACTGTAGTACGAGTTCTATGACACGCTCTCTAGTTGAGATAGATAGCGACAAGATCGCAGGCTACCACTTCGTTTATCCATCTCATCGAACGAATATCGAGTATCCTTCACCCGCTGCTGGAGCGGACGGGGTCCCGTGTACCAGCGGCGCGTCTCGAAGCGCTTCTTCAACTCTTTACATCACTCATGAGCCAGAGCGATCACCATTCACACACCGAAAAGCCGTGGGTACAGCGACCGTATCGATGGGCACCTGACGACCGAGATACATCGAATCCCTACGTCCCGATCGACACCGATCGACCGTTCGACGACGATCCAGAGCGACCGGACCATCCTCACGCCGAGGACGACGAGCAACTCGACTCATCGCTGTTCAAGGAAGAGATCCAGCGTGATCCGGAGATCTGTTCATCGTGTTTTCTGAAGAATTACGATGTCGTCCATCCGTACAGTCATCGCACATCGCTCCGTCGTCGATTCGTACGCTACTTCGTTCCGTCAGGAGATACGACGCAGGCGATACCACAGGCAGGAATCCCGACGCGAAACCCGCCACGAGCCTGCGAATGTGGTCGTCTTGGCCCACTGCGGTCTCGTCCTTTATCCAAAGAGCACGCAATCGAAGCGGCGTGGCACCTCTCACGGACACTCGCCCAGAAAGGGATCGAACATGACCCACTACTCTTGGTCGCGACCGTTCTCTCTCGGAAGACTGCTGGCGGGAACCAGTCGATGCGAGATGATTCCAATTTCGCTGTCGCGGTAGAACGGTCACTGCTCCATACCGAGTACTCGATGGACGACTGGCTAACTGAGTCAGGCACACAGCCAGCATTACCATCCGGAGAGTAGCCCCATGACTGATTCCATCAGCCTCGACGATCTCCCGCAATCCGAGTGGGAGGGAACCGTCCCCCCAGATGATCTCTCCGTCGATGGGGACAACCCCAACGAACAGTCTGAGGAGATGTTCGGCCTGCTGTGTGAGAATCTCCGATCTCACGGTTGGCTCGGTAACGCGATCGTCGTCGACGAGGACTACACGATCGCCGACGGCGAGCACCGGTGGCGGGCTGCTCAGGAGATTGGACTCGACGAAGTCCCGGTCAAGCAATACGATCTCGACGAGCCAACGCGCCGGTTGTGGCGACAAGAGCTAAACAAAATCTCTGGTGAACACGATACCAAGCGGGATGCGCTCGAGTACGATTATCTCCTCTCGAACGGGAAGGCTGACGACGTCCAGGCGCTCACGAACGCGGCTGGCGAAGACCTCGACGAATTGCTCGCAGAAATTACACTCAATCAGGAGCAGCGCGTTCCCTACGAGTACGACACGGAGCATACCATCTATTTCGAGGACTGTGTCGAAGGGATGCGTGAACGGATTGCCGATAATAGCATCGACTGTGTGATTACGGATCCGCCGTATGGCTTCGACTATAGCGCTCGTGGCGAGCAAGACTTTGACAGTTTAGCGAATTTCGATGACTGGGAGTTGTTCGAAGAAGCGCTCGATGAGCTTCGCCGCGTTGCCACGGAGAGCGCCCACGTGTACGTGTGGTGGGGATGGCAGTTCTACGGGTGGATGGAGTCGATGTTCCGCAATCGCTTTGATCATCTCGATACGCTTGTCTGGGTAAAAGACAACTTCGGGCTCAACGCAAATCATCGGGATCGGTATCGACCACAGTACGAAGTCTGCTTTCACGGAACGCAGGGTGATGATGCGCGGGAGTTGAACAACGCGAATGCGCTCTCGAATGTACTGGAATATCCCAGAGATGCAACCGCAGAATACGAGCATCCGACCCAGAAGCCGGTCGCTCTTCTGTCGGAGTTGATCTACAATAGTACCAAACCCGGCGATGTCGTCCTCGATGCGTTCGTTGGGAGTGGTTCGACTGCCGTCGCAGCAATCCAGTCGAACCGCGATATCATCGGCTTCGAGATCGATGAGGAGTATCGACCGGTCATCGAACGGCGGATCAGCGAGGCACAACGGCAGGTTGAGAGTGATGCCAATAGCAATAGTTAGTAATACGATTTCTATTCAGAATAAGTGTAAGAATCAGATCCTTATCCAAATTACCATATTTGATCTTTTACTATGTAGGATTATGGTAAAAGTGGACTCGAAAGGGCGAATCGTTCTCCCACAGGGGATACGGGAGGACCTCGGTATCACCCCCGGAACTGAAGTCGAAATCTATGAAAAAGACGGGAAAGCCATCGTTGAACCGGAAGACGACCCCGAACAAATTATCGAACGAATGGAAGAACTCATCGCGGGAATATCCGCTGACAGACAACCCATACCATACGACGAACTCGACCCGCAATCGAAAGACCACGTAGATACGATTTGCAGACGACAAAGATGAGCAGTGCAAATCAAGCGAAATGAGGGTTCCGATGGGTTCCGATATAGACTACGGCGCCGTTGATCCACCTCCAGAAAAGTCACCGACGGAGTACAGTTACGTCGAACGGCGAGCCGAGATAGCGAAACTCATCGAACAACAGGGTCATCCGCACGGCTTCAACAAGGCAGAACTCGGTCGTCGGTATGGCGTCTCGCGGACACAAATCCGGAAAGATCTCGATCGGCTGAAGGACTACTATACTGATCGACTTGGGATCGACGCAAAGGTTGAAAGCGAACTCGCGTATCGCAAGATCGTCCGCGAACATCTCGATAATGGCGACTACGAGAAAGCTCGTCGAGCGCTGGATTCTTGGAATGGATGGCTGTTCGACGTTGGCGCACAGGAGAAGGCACCCGACAAACACGAGCATCAGCATGGGAGCCTCGAAGAGGCATTCATGGCCGATCTCCGGAACGCCGCAGGTAAAGACGAGTGAGTACAACGAAGCCATCCAGATCGGTGTCGTCACCGAAACCCCCGTCGCACTACTACGACCGGGCAACCAGCGGCGACGTCACGTGGCTCGAGGACGCCATCGAGGACTACCTCGGGCTGTTCGTTACGCCCGCCCAACAACAGATTTGCCGGGCTCTCCTCCAGAACGAGAATCTCCTCGTGATCACCGCAAATGGGCTCGGCAAATCATACATTCTCGCCGCCATCACGAACGTCTGGCTGTGTTGTCTCTACCCAGCGGTCGCGTTTGCGACGTCGGGGACCGAGAAAAAGATGCGCCGGACGTACTGCCGGCCTGTCGAGTCCCTCCATGACAACGCTCGGATCCCGCTACCGGGGACGTATAAGAAACAGCCTGACCGAATCGATTTCGAGGAGGATCCGGAACAGTACTTCGAGGCCAGCTCGCCAAAGGATGCTGGCGAGCTCGAAGGTGTCCACTCGGCGTATACCCTCGCGATCATCGAGGAGGCCGACAAGGACGACGTCGACCACGACGTGATCGAGGCGATGGAATCGCTGGTCACGGATGAGCGCGACCGGATCATTGCGATCGCCAACCCTCCCGATGATGAGATCAACTGTGTGTACGATCTGATGCAGGATCCGGAATGGGAGACGGTCCAGTTCAGTTCCTTCGAGAGCCATAACGTACAGGTCGAGGTCGGGGAGACCGATGGTGAGATGATTGACGGGCTCGCGACGTTGCACAAGATCAAGAAAGACTGGCGGAGGTACAACACGCGGCCTTGGCCAGGCGTCGACGAAGCTCGCCACTCCTACGGTGAGACTGGTCTCGGAAAGTGCTGGTATAAGCGCAGGCTCGGTCGCATCCCTCCGGGCAACGCAGCTGTTCACCGTCCGTTTGATCGCGATGCAATCGAGGCGGCATTCGATCGCGATGACGTTGAACCCATGGGCCCGCCGCTCGGGATTGGCGTCGACGTCGCTCGGAAAGGTGGAGATAAGAACGTCATCGCACTCGCCTACGAGAACCAAGTGAGCATTCTTGATTTTTGGCAAGGTCTCGATCACAACGAGAACGAGGCCCGGATTCGTCGACGGCTCAAGGACAACTGGGAGCCACGGCTCGCGATCGACTCGACCGGCGAGGGCTCGGGGCTGGCAGACCGTGTTGACAATTTCTATCCCAACATGTACCGATTCGACGCCGGTCGCAACGCCACGCAGGAAACCAAATGGGACGACTGCTGGGCAGAGGGGCTCAACATGCTCGGGTCGTTCATGAAAGAAGGTGGATCGATCTCGAACCGGCTACTGCGAGAGGAATTATTCGCAGCTGCTCGGACCGTCGAGTACTCACAGAAGTTTATTGGATCTCGCGGAGCGGATGGCGCGACGGTCTACACAGCGACGTCGAAGGAGGCAGTCAAGGATCATCTCGAGCGGTCGCCGGACTATCTCGACGCTGCCTACATGGCTGTCTGGGCACGAGACGCGGAGCCGGAGCAAAACGAGATCTCCGGAACATGGGGAGGTACCTGGTCTAGCTTTTAGTCATGAGTGACAATACCGAGGTCGTCGACGAACCAGAACCGGAAACGTACGAGCTGACCGCTGGTCAGATCGAGGATATGGGGGCCCGGTTCGCGATCATGGGAGCGCTCGGGCAGCAGTTCGGTGGCGATCGCGACCTCTACGATACCTTCGGGTGGATCAAAGATCCCGACATCGACGACTTTTATGCCAACTATCTTAGGAACCCGTACGCCCGTGCCGTCGTCGATGCACCGGTCGCGACGTCATGGCGGGGCGCTCCGGAGATCTTCGATGATGCCGAGACCGACGAACAAACCGAATTCGAGAGCGAGCTCGAAACGCTCGTAGACGAGCATCGACTCTGGCACTATGGAGAGCGCTCCGACAAGCTCTCAGGGATCGGAGAGTACGGAATCCTCATCATCGGGTTTGATGACGGTGCTTCTAACTTTGCTGAACCGGTTCAACAGTCGAATATCGACGTCGGAGGGCTCAACTGGCTTCGTCCTCTGAGTCAGAAATCTGTAAAGAAAATCCGATTCGGCGAAATGGGATCGGGTCGGTGGGGACGTCCGATCGCCTATAAAATCGATCTAACAGATGAAAACGACGAGGAGGCGGTCTGGGTCGACGATAAGGAGCGCTGGATTCACTGGTCTCGGGTAGCTCATATGGCTGAGGAGCTCCTGGACGACGAAGTCCGAGGGACGCCCCGACAGGAGCCAGTTTTAAATCCGCTAACTGACATCGAAAAGACGCTCGGCAGCGCAGCGGAGCTCGCCTATCGCGGGGCGGACTACGGTCTCCATGCGAACGTCGATCCTCAATACAAGCTTGAAGACGGGGGCGAGAATCTCGATGCGGAGCTGTTCAAGTTCGTTCACGATCTACAGCCCGTTATCCGGACGGAAGGCGTCGACATCGAAAAGCTCGAAGGGGCGGACATCGATCCTTCGCCGATCATCAACGCCGAGATCGAGGCGATCAGCGCTCAGACCGGTCTCCCTCAGTCGGTGCTGAAAGGCAACGAGACTGGCGAGCGTGCCACAACGCAAGATCTCAAGGAGTGGTACGGGAAGATCTCCGAGCGTCGCGAGCAGTTCGTCACGCCTACGATCGTCCGCCAGCTCATCGATCGACTCGTGAAATTTGGGGTGTTGCCAGCACCGCAAGGGGGCCAGCGCGCCTACACGGTCGAGTGGCCTCCGCTCGAGGAGGACAGCGCTCAGGAGATCGCAGACGTGCAGGTCTCGCGAGCGGAGGTCATCGATTACATCGCAAACTACGTGCCCTCGATGGACTCCGGTGATATCGTCGAATTCGTCGAGGAGGGTGACTTTCCCGAGATTGAGTCGGAGGAGGTGGTCACGGATGTCGACGAGAGCGACCCACAAGTGCAGCAGTTTATGCAGCAGGCATTCGGGCCCCAGGAACCGCAACAGAACGGCGAAGGGCAGCAGCCGGTGGAGGCTGATGATTGATGTCCAGTAGCACATACGCTGGCAATGAATCCCAAGACTTGACAAAAACCACTACATTGCACAGACGGGAATTTGCCCCCGCACTGACCAAGCGATTCCGACGGCTGAAGGGACTGATCCTCGCGACGATCGGCTACGAGTATGACGCCCTCCGACTCAAGCAATCCGAGGTCGGATCAGTCACCGCGGCAGAGCCGGCTCGATCGTTCAACTTCTCATCACGCGCCGAGGCAGAGGAGGAGTTCATGCGGTGGCTGCAGCAGGCGATCGATGAGGACGTCGTCGAGCGCCTTGATCAGGCACAGATCCGTGACGGTCAGCACTACACAGCTCGCTATATCCGGAGCGCATACGATCGCGGTCTCGACGACGCAGCTCGCCGGCTGCAGGAGGCTGGCTACAATGTCGACACAGAGCAACTCCAACAGACATTCCAGATGCCGATCCACGAGGAGGCTGTCCGCGATCTCTACACGCGCACGTTCAACGAGTTGGAGGGGATCACGGACGACATGCAAGAGGAGATCCGCGAGACGCTATCGGAGGCGTTCGTTGATGGCTGGAATCCCAAGAAAGCGGCCTCAGAGATCAACCAAAATGTCGATAATATTGGTCTCACCCGCGCGCGTACCTTATCCAGGACGGAGCTCTCGAATTCCTATAACACGGCCTCAGCGAAGCGATATCAACGTATGGGAATCCGACAGGTCCGAGTGCTAACCAAGAATCCGTGTCTGCTCTGTACTGCAGTCGCTGCAGACGGGCCCTATTCGGTGCAGGAGGCTGTAGGGCTCATTCCCATACATCCGAACTGCGTATGCACCATAGCTCCACTCCCGCTTGAGGCTCGTGCCAGCTGGAATCCTCGGCTCGTCAGTCGTCATGGCCGACTTAAAGCTCGTCTGTGCCGCCATAATCACGTGAATGAACTGGATTCACGTCAAAATCGCACCATAGTATAAATGTAGAGGCGTTTCGGAGGGGTGCAACGTGGTGATGCCGTGGAATCCGTGGAATCGGTGGCTCTGTTGAAATCCTATTTATTCAATTTGTTATATGGTGGATTATTCAGGAAGTATTGTGCCTAATTATCGATACTCTCGGCTTCGTGAGCTTGGCCGTGTGGACCTCACAATTTGGTTTCCGGAGATCAGCGAAAATTATCGAAGTTGGTGAGTTAGATCCGAAGAAAGTAGCCCACCGGCAGACTTATCTATACATGCAACCGTCTAGTTGCATGTTGTCCCATGACCTCTAACGACGACGTGTTCCGGGCGCTCGCCGACAGTACCCGGCGGTTGATCTTGGTGGAGCTGACGGACAACAGTGAACAGACGCTTTACGAACTCTGTACGCGCCTGACCATGAAGCACGACGTCGATATGTCTCGGCAAGGAGTGAGCAAGCACCTCGACGTTCTCATTGAGGCCGGGCTGGTCGCCTCAACCCGGCGGGGCAAGTACAAGGTCCTGGAGTTCGCGGGCGCAGACCAGCTCAAGACGGTAGCAACCTGGCTGGACCGCCTGGCCGAGAACAACACAGACACGGAAACTGAGAAGAGATAAAAAATGGAAATCACCGTAACAAGCGTACCCGTAGACGACCAGCAGAAGGCCTTGGAATTCTACACGAATGTCCTCGGCTTCGAAAAGAAGACCGACGAACCAGTAGGCGAGGCGAGCTGGCTGACCGTTGTCGGACCTAACTCGCACGATGGCGTTGAGCTGCTCCTAGAACCCACACAGAACCCGATAGTAGCAGAGGAGCTTGAGGCCTACCGCGAGGCACTCGTCACCAACGGCATACCCTGGACCACGTTCGGCTGTGAGGACGTAGAGGCCGAATACGAACGCCTGAGCGAGCAAGGCGTCGAGTTTACACAGGAACCGATGACCGCTGGGGGCGTCACGACGGCCGTCTTCGACGATACGTGCGGGAACCTTATCCAGATCCACCAGCAGTGAGATGGACGTGGTGGATCACGCCAACCACCCGATGCCGACAGTGGCACGAAACTTCTAATGGTATCAACAATATCACTCATTTCAGTTTCCCCTCATCTGGGTGATACGTATTTATGCGGGCGCTCCTGAGAGGCTGGTTGGTACTGAGATTTCAATAGAGACGTTCGATCAAATGATCCTGACCGAACAATGCGGTGCGAGCCCGCATGCGCCCCCCGTGTCGCTACTACCGTTGAGGGCCAACATAGAGGCTCGAAAGCCCCCGAGGTTCATCATCTCTCTTTGACCTCTTTACTCCCAATGACCCGCGGTGGCGAGGGTCCATTTTCGTACGATTTAATCATGACAACAGACATTCGCGTACCGACACGTGCGTTTTCGTTGCAAGCAAGCGACAGCTTTGATCCCGATGACGGGCCCTGGACGGTCTCCGGGGTCGCAGTCGGCCCGGGTGACATCCTCCACATGGACGACGGGACGCCCGTCCTCATGACGGAAGATGAACTTCGCAAAGCCGCACAGACACAAGCCGGACAGCCACTCTCAGTCGACCATCCAACGGATGAGAGCGGGAAGCCGCTCTACCCGCCACCGACAGACGAGACGGCGGGGAAAGTACCAAAGGCTGGCTATGTCGATGGTCGGGGATTGGCCTATGAGGCTAACGTCCACGATCCAGAGGTCGCTCGCGGACTTCACGCCGAGAACCTCGAGGTATCGGTCCATCCGCAGTTTAAAAACGGCGGAAACGACCCCGACACCGGTGCGATCATCGCCAAAGACATTCAGTTCAAAGATCTGAGTGTCGTCAGCAAGGGCGATTCGCCGAGCAACCAAGCTCGGTGGGGAGCCAGTCACGAGCTCGCAGCATGGGTGCATTCGGGAGCCCTTGACAACGAACTCGCAGACGCCAGCGATGGGGTCGATCCAGTCGACCCGGAGGGCTTCGCCCAGCGCTTTTTCGGTGAGCTTCGCTCGCTGTTCGCGAACGAAAACGGCGGAGAGCAATCTGACGAGTCGGCGGAAGCGGAATCCGACACTGGGACAGACCCAGACCCAACAGACGATTCAGGTAATATGACTAACAGAAAACAGTTCATTGAGACGCTCGTCGAGAGCCACGGCTTCGGAGAGGACTTTTTCGAGGACATGGACGACGATCGGATCGGTCAGATGCACAGCAACCTCGTCGACTCGGATGATCCGAGTGACGGTGATGGGGGCAAGAACAAGGAGCAGAAAACGGAGAACAACGTCGTCGAGCTCGATATCGGCGATCACGACAGTGTTGACGACTATATCGGTACGAAGGTCGAGGACGCGGTCGAGGCGACGGCAAGCCGCAATCAGCGGACCGCCATGATCGACGAGATCGTGGCAGCGAAGGACGACGTCGACGCGGACGATCTCAAGGACACGCCCGAGAGCGTGCTCGAGGAGATGCACGCCAGTATCGCGATGTCGCCCGAACTGCCGGGAGCGACCGGTCGACACACGGCGATGGCCGGTGCATCAGACGATGACGACGATCTCGACGCCTACGGAACGGGCGTCTACTGATTTCTGAGATGAAATTATGGCAAATTCCATCATTGCGAGCCTTGAGGACGGCGAAGCGTACGAGGAGTTCCCCGCCGCGTCGGTTATCACACCCGGGGAAGGTCTCGAATTGGTCGTTAACGGCGGCGAGGAACAGGTTCAGCCTGTCTCGACGGCGGGACAGCCCGGGACATGGGTTGCTCGCGAACAGCGAAATCCGCCACGAGCAGGCACTGGCAACCCGATCGACCAGAACTATGTGGTTGGTCGGAACGTCGAGGTTATGAAATTCAATCGCAACAGCGAAGGACGAACGCGTCTCGCCTCGGGAGCCGATCTCGCGACGGCAGCGAATGCGAATGTCTCAGAGGGTGATCTACTCGAATGGTATTCTGACGGAACGCTCAAGACGGGCGTCTCCGGGACGGCGGTCGCACGAGCTCGTGAAGCAATCGATAACTCTGGCGCGGCGGCGGGCGAGAATCCGGTCATCCTCGCGGAGTTTCTCTAGGTGATTTAAATGTCAACTGCAGATACCGCAACTATCTCTGACCCGCAGGTATTCGAGGCAGGAGCATCGCTAACGGCGCAGCGAGCGCTGTTCAATCCGGTCCGCACAGTTCGCGAGCATGCACTCAAGCAACTCCGAGCACAGTCCGTCTTCTCCGCCGAGCAGTGGGAGCACATGGACAAGGCGGTCTTTGGAACGAACGAGGAGGGCGAGCTGACGGCCGACTCGACGCTTCAGATCGATAGCTGGACCGACTACAGCGGCGAGATTCGAGGAGACCAGGATGTCCCTGCGATGACGATCGACCGACTCCTGTCAGCAGGGTTCGGAGTTCCGACGAGCCTCAACCGCTATATCTACGTCTCGCAGATGCGGAATGTGGACTTCGAGGCAGAGGTGTCGATGAATGGCCGGTCACGTGGTCGCCAGGACATGCCGGCGATCGGCCTCGATGGCGTCCCGCTGCCGATCTTCCACGCCGACTATGAGATCGACGCGCGTGAGTATCAGAATGCTCTGCAGTTCGGCGAGCCGTTCGACACCTCTGTAGGGACAGAGGCCCGCCGAGCTGTCAACCGAAAGGAGGAGGAAGTCCTCTGGGACGGCTGGGGCGGCAACATCGAGACCGATCGCGGCGTGTTCAGCCTTGACGGTCTCGACGAGGACAACGGGAAGGTCTTGACCGGCACGAGTGCTGGCTGGTCGACGGATGCAGCCAATGTCCTCGCGGACATGAAGACGATGATCGACGACCTTGAGCAGCAGGGAGCGAATAACAACAACGGGCCCATGCCGTCGGAGCTCGGTGCGATGATGTTCGTGCCAACCCAGCAGTGGGGTATCGTGACGCGGGCTGACTACGAGACGAGCGCGACGGATGAGCCGATCATCGACCGGGTGGAGCGAAAATACCCGTACGTGACGCTCGTGCCCGCGCCGCGGCTTACCGCCGGGCACATCATCATGCTCGTACGTGACACGCGCTACTTCGGCATCGCCAACGCGCAGGGCATCACCAACACGAGTTGGGAAGTCGACGGCGGGATGGCACTCCGGAACAAGGTGATCAGCTCGCGCGTCCCATACGTCAAAGAGCAGCCGGACAGCATCTACGGGATCGTCCGCTACACCGGCGCGGAGGCCTAGAATGACGGGCGAGACAATCACATTCGACGATATTGATGTCGCCGACGTCCGGTATGCAGTCCTTGCACTCGACAAGCACGCAAACCATCGCGAACAGAAGGGGCACGAGGCTGCGGCGCGGAAATATCGCGACGCGACCGACGAGTTCCGTCGGCGAGCGGAGCAGGTCATTGAAGGCGGTCTCTTTGGAGGACAGGACGAGGACGACGTTGTTCTCCCCCAGATATCGAGGCTTTCATCGAGCGCACGGTCGAGAAGAAATTCGCTGAGTACGAAGACAAGCGAGAACGCAGCATTCGAGAGACTTCCACAGAGCAATGAGTAACGACACAATCACGTATCGCGTCGAGTGGGGGCGCTTCAGGCACAAGGGAACTCGCTACGAGGTGGGCGAGATATTCGAAGCCGATCCCTCGCTAGCCGAGGACTGGCCTCATACCCTCACTGCTGTCGTCGACGGCGGTGAGAAGCAGACGGATGGACAGCAGACGTTCGAGCGGATGGAGCCGAGCCAGTCTGAGAGTGAATTCGATGCGAGCGAATTCGTCGATCGCAGTCCGATGGATCCCGTCCTTGAGGACATTGAGGCGGGCATGGTCGACGAGCATCTCGATACGGTGCTCGAAGCAGAAAAGGGAGGTCGCGACCGGGACGGTGTGAGGGACGCGATCGCCGATCGTCGCGAAGAGCTGAACGAGGAGTAAAATGCCGATCACCATCTCTCCGGACGACGTCCGCGGTGCGCTCAATGCCGATCAGAGTGACTACAGCGATGATGATCTCGCGTTTGAGATCAAAGTCGCCGAGGAGATTGTCAACGACGATCTCGCACCACACTCGAACGACACTAGTCGTCTGGAGCTCGTCGGCGCGCTCATCGCGGCAGCATACGTTCATGATGATGGTGAGGGATCGGTCTCGTCAGTACAGCAGGCTAGTCGGCAGATCTCGTTCGATTCCGAGAATGCACTCTCATACTGGCGGCGAGCTGTCCAGCTCGATCCCACCGGGAAACTCGCCCAACTTGAGCAGCAGACAGCCACAGTCTCAGTTCCGGACGCACGGGGGATCGACTACTAATGCCCAAGCCCGGTGCTCAAATGACGGGAGTTGGGAGCCTCCTAAACACAGTCAACGACATCAAAGAGCGCTGGTTCACGACGACGACCTATATTGTCGCGACGAACATAGAATACGGAATTTACGTCGAATTTGGAACATATAAAATGGCGGCTCAGCCGTATCTGCGACCGGCGGCCGATCACGCTCGTCGGAATATCGACCGGTGGGCTGCGAACGCCGACTCGATCGACGAGCTCGTCCGTGACGTCGCACTCGAAATCGAGCGATACGCGAAGGAAGTCGTGCCCGTCGATGAGGGCACTCTCCGAGGGAGTATCCGAGCAGAGGAGGCTGACGGCTCGGTTGCTGTCTCGACTTCGATCGGCGATGGACCATTACCAGCGTAATCATGGCACGCACAGGAGACATTCTGAACAACTACGACGACTTGTTTTCCGATCTGTTCGAGGATCCGGTTGAGGTCTACAACTATCTCGAAGGACCAGAAGACGAGTATGGTGATCATGAGAGAAATCCGTACCCGTCGAACCCGATATCGACGACCGGACAGATCGAATACCCGACCGAGCCGGTCGTCGTCTCTAGCCCCAGTGGGCAGGAAACGACGCTCGATGCGGTGATCTATCTTCCGGACGACACGCTCGTCACTGACGGGGGTACGACAGACGATCAAGACAGGGAGCTCCCGTGGCCATCCGAGGTTGTCGATGCCGGCGATCGGCGGCACACGGTGGTGAACGTCGTCGACGAGGGCAATGGTCGCCTCCGCTGCGATGCGATCGACACCGAAGAAGGATCCTGAGTATCCTGAGCAGAGAGTGTCATAGAACTATTCACAAGGGCTTGATTTCACTCGGCTTTCGGTGAATCAGCTGGCAGATAGAGCGTGCGCATATATCGATTGGCCCCCTCCCAATCCGACCTGAAGTGAAGCAACGGTTCAAATGACTCTTCCATTAGACACTGAAGCGACACTCCTTTTTGTGCTCTCTGCGCGCTGGAATCGTATGCCCGACGATATCGACGACATCCAGCAGGAGTATATCGAGTTCCTCGAAGAGCGAGAATGGAACCAATATCACACACCACAGAACGTTGCCCAGGCAATCTCAGTCGAGGCTGCGGAGCTACTCGAACTGTTCCTCTGGCACGATAATATCGAAAGTGAACAAATCGCCAACTACGACGACTTCGTTGAGGAAGTACGAATGGAAATTGCAGACATTCTCATTTACAGCATGAGCATGGCTCATCAACTCGATATTGATCTTACTGAAGCGGTCACTACGAAACTCGAACAGAACAAAGATCGATTCGATATGGAGGTTTCTAAGAAGATTCGGGAAGAGAAAGACGAGTGGCAACGGAAATGAAGAATCGGTCGACATCTCAACTATGACGTTCGTAACGTAGTGGATAACCCTACTTCGAATTCGTTGAAGAATTACCGCACCGAATTGATTACTGCATCTTCTGTGTCTACCGGTCGATGAATGAGGACAGCACAGTATGCGAACAGTTCTATGACACCCTCTAAACAACCTAAGCATCCTCAGTATGGATCCGACAAAGAAAATCTGGCAACTCATCGAAGACAACTGGGATAACTCCCAGACATCACTGGCATCCGAGCCAGAGTTCCAGACTGGCTGGTACTCGCGGGATCAGAAGCTCCCAGCGATTACTGTCACGGGCAAGAATGAGGGCGTGCTTCGTGGCGGGGAGACGGGATTCACTGCGACCCACAGCATCACCGGCAAAGCGATGCAGCGATGGAGCGGATTCGTCCTCGTCGACGCGGTCGCCGGGACACACTCTGACTGTGAGGGGATCGGGGTCGGTGGAGACGATCTCAATCCGAAGCTCGTTCGGCAAGAGCTGAAGCAGCACGCCCAGCAGATCATCATCGACACTCAGCGGACGTCGGATTTTCGCGCGACTGCGCCGGATGGTGGCCGCGATGTCGAGGACACATCCGATCAGGCGGATGTGAAACCTGTCTTCAGGCATCAGTTTCAGGCGCGATTCATCTACGACAAACTTCCAAATCCGTGACTCAGTCACGGCAGTCGCGGTATCGATCCATCGCGGCTGACTTTTGTTCCGCGTCGCTCGGTCGATCGAGCGTCGCATGCAGACGCATGATCACAGCCAGCCCGCTAGCGGAATGACCTCGCAGACGACGATCAGCGAGTGACCGCTCTGGGTCTGGGTAGGCCGTCACTGACGGCCAGTTCACAAATGCGATTAACAGTAAACCAAACCGATTCGACCGGGAAGCCGACGGTATCGGCGTTCACCGTCACGATCGACGACGAACGTCACGAAATCGACGTCGCGTCGACGGGGACATTCAACGTCTCGCAAGATGTCGGCGAGTGGTTGCTCGATAGCGACCGCTACGACGTTTCTCGTTACGAGGACGAGGAGGATGAAGGTGAAGAGAACGACGACGTCGACGGGGCTACCGAGGAAGAGAATACTGACCAATCAGAGCCAGACGGCTTCAACTATCATAGCTAAATATGTCAAGTGAAAGCGCAGTTAGACGCATCGAGACGTACTACTCTCGCGAGACACTCGACTCGCGAGGGCGACCACAGACAACGACCGATCCGGAGTGGCGACTCTACTCCTCGGTTGTCAACACGACCGAGCCATCACCGGAGAAGGATTTCGGCCTTCGTCGTGGGCTCGGCCACGACAATCCGCACGATAAAAATCAAGCGCAGGAAACGCACGAGCTCACCGTTGAATACGAGCTTGAACGGTTCCCACACGACGCGGGGGGCAACTCGGTCGATCCGATCGGAGACGCGGCAGCGAGAACGGCCGATAACGAGCTGCAGTATACGCACTCGTTCTTGCAGATCACACAGAAAGATCAGATCCTTACTCGGAACACGGTTCATCGAAAGTGGTTCGACCGGCCGGATATCGATCCGACGAGCCATCCGTCCGGGTCAGATCCGGGCGCTGAGTCGCGCGATACGCGCAAGTATATCTATGGGCGCGGAGGCCGGCCGGAGGAGGCCGTGCTTGGTATCGATGCGAGTGACAACGCACTCTGTGTCGTCGAGTGTCCCTATCAGTTCCAGATGGTCCGGCCATACCAGTGGGATCAGCCCATAAACGGATTTTTGCACGTTGTGTCGACCGATCCCTCGGATACGGACCTCTCGGTTGAACTGGAAAATGTCGATGCAAGCGAGACGGCCTCGGTGACGACTGACGCAGCAGATGCGACCACCGCAGTCGCGAGCTCGTCCGAACTCAGCTCTCTCGGGACGATCTGGGTGCCGGACGAACACGTGGGCTCAATCCTCGTCTATGACGATGATGGATCGGGGGCGGGATCGGCAGGCGAGCCCGCTCAGCTGCTTGGGGTTGTGAAAGGCACCTCCCTCTATGATGGCATCGACTACGATAGCGGAACTCCACCGCTCGGTTCCGGGTCCTTCGACGACGGGACATCCCTCGAGGGCAAGCAGTACGCGATCGGCGCAGAAGTGCTCTGGAACGGGCGGGCGATCGCCGACTATCATCAGGGCTCTAGCCTCACGATCTCGAACGACATGGGCGAGGAGGCCGCGACTGACACCGGATTCGAAATTGCCCGGCAGGTCGGCACACAAGAGGTCACATCGGAGACGACCGCGTTTGGTGAGACCGCATCGAATGACAACTTCGAGGACTTCGTCGAGGGCCGTGAGGGAGAGTATCAGATCCAGCTCACTGACGGGAATATCACGCTCTCGAAGGCGTTCCTGTCGGAGGGCACACCGGCTAGCAGTGAATCCGGTGAGGCGTTCCTTCTGCCCGAATCGACGTTCACCGCACTCGAAGATATCGACAACAGCCGTGAGGCGATCGAGTTCAGCCACACATAGATTTCGGACTACCAGACACCAGAACCAGATCCATGTCTAACAATTCAGACGACGACTCAAGAACGATTGTCGAATCTCCAGCAGACACGGTCAACCCCGACTATATCGAGGAGGACGAGGGAGAATATCCATCATTCGAGGCGGTCACTCGACAGCGCGATGCTGACGGCGAACTGCTCCCCAAGGACGTCTATGTCGAGGAGTTCGGGCAGTTAGGGATTGATCCACATACGGATCATAGGAGACAGCGTCCTCAACGACATCTTGGAGTGCCGTGAACACGGTCATTCCCTCGACGGAATGGACACCGAGTTTCGTTGCTGCAGTCCGCTGTGTGAGCTCACCAGCCATAATCCGGAGTGTGTAGTGGAGTGCAGCAGCTAATTTCGCGATTCCGTGTCGTTCGACGAACACTCGGATATCCTCTGACTCAAGTTGCCGTCCGATTGCGTCGATCAGCGTGGGTGTTGCAAGAACGTCGCCGTGCTTGGTGTCGAACTGCAGACGAATTAGAACGACCGAGACCGTCGTTGGTGTCGCGTCCTCATTTCGAGAGAGGAGTCCCATCTCCTCAAGCTGGCCGATATATTTGTAGGTCGTGGAATGGGCCATATCGAGCTCTCGCTTGATGATCTCGATCTCCACAGGGCTGGTCTGAAGAATATAGATGTAGAGGCGAGCCAACCGTGGTGTATTCAAGAGTTCAGCGTACGTGAGGAGGTCGTTGAACGTCTTCTCGGGGTTCGACGCTGTCCGTATTCTATCATCCGTCGACATCACAATACATGTTCTATGTACAGTGTATTGACTCTTGTTGAACTCAAGAAGCGATAGCGCGGAGTCACCTACCTTAAGCACGAGTGAACGGTAAGGTGGAGAGGAGCACGTTCGTAACAGCGACAGTATCTCAACTTGGAAGAATGGAGTGTCACAGAAAGCACACTCACTGCCTGTGACGGCGAGTACCTCATGCAGTTCGGATTTTGCCGATATAAGAACAACACCGAACGGAACACCGCTGAGGACGGAACGGTTCTTGGAGCCAACCTCGGGATCGAACACCTCGTAGTTCCCACCTTTTTTGTCAGCAGGTGGGGGTTGACCCACACCTCCGCGAGTTCGAGAGGTAAGTGCCGACTTCAACAGACTGGAACACGAAGCGCCCACCGGACTCTCGATACCTAAACACAGCATGGCAAACGGAACGACGAATACTGAACCATTCACCAAAGAGTGTCTGTCAGTAATTCCCCAGCTATCACAGGGTAATTTCCGACGGGTTCTCTCGGTATGTACCCGGGTACCCGATGAGGTAGTCGACGAGAAACGACCGGATCGACGGCGATCTCGTACAAGAAGTAATATGATGAATGCCAAGCGGGGGAGCTGAACCTAGTCTGTCATCAACCCAACTGTTAACGCTAACGAAATTCGAACATATCAGATTTGTAGTCTACTCCACGTCTTCAGAAATACACGCCCACTGTCGGTTATCGAGACGTTCTTCGACCGTCCTTCCTTCGTAGTCGAAACGAGTTTTTCAGATTCCAAACTACTGACGTGGCGAGCTATTGTACTTTTTGACTTGCCCAATTTATTTGCTATCTGACTGATGGAAAGTGGTGTATCCAGAGCGTCCAGATCTGCCAGTAATCTTGCTTCGGCGTCCGAAACATTCCCTCGGAGATTCAACTGAGGAATCCGACGAACGCTGCTGTCGATATCTCCCACCTGCAGGATAGTGTCCACGTAGTCCGTACTTGTGAACGTCGCGACGGTCAGAGGCAGGAGTAATTCTCGAGCACCCCCACCGAGAATTACGATAGTTTCACCGTCCGACGCCCGAATGAGATCGGCACAGTACAGCGTTGTTTCTACAAAATCCGAGTACGGCAGAGTCTCGGTCCATAGGTCGAGACCGGGAACCACCTGTGTAAGAACGTCTTCTACCTCGCTGAACGCGTCGTCCCCTTGCTCGGATTCGGTAGCAGGTTGTAGTAACAAGACGTGATCGCCAGAATCGAGACCTTCACTTAGAACTGGTCGTACCACGCGACGACTGTCGAAACCCAGTGGCGCTAGATAGGTACGCATACATTTGACATCCCCTCCGATGATCCTTATTGTTCCGACTCAGTGCAACAGTCGGCACGATATTCGCACAGAACTGGGTCAGATTCTTCACCAAATGGACCAATTGGCCCAATTTCGCTGATTCGTCGTTCCAAATCACTGCAATTGACTCGCATTTGTTGCACTACCGATAGTTACTTGATGCTTTCCATGTTATTGCTAAGTTGTTCACACGTCCGTTTCCGGGCGATGGGATTGCCCGGAGCGGGGAGTGACATCTGTATAAAATAAAATATAAATAAATCGATATATTTATATCAAATACGATCTGAATAGTACGTGCCGTATTCCGTTCGAGGAGGCCTGAAACGGCCGAATCGTCCTGTAGCCACGCCTTCAGTCATCGGATACGAACGAACGGCGTCCATCCCACATCGACGCCAGACAAACTCCCAAGACACCCAGACGATGACAGACTCACCCGATACCGATACGCCCGCGTTAGCAGAGTTCATCGGCACGCGAGATTCGTTTCTCGTGATCCGAGATCCGCAACTCGCCAAAACTGGAACGCAAGCACGAGCGCAACTCCGGACGCTGCCGTTGCTGGCAGAGTTCGGCCTCGACACAGTCGCTTATCCCGGAATCTACGACAACGGATTGCGACTCGTTGAGTACGACATGATCGCGAACGAGTCATTGCGAGAGAGCGGCGTGGAGGAAGTCGAGTTTCCCCTCGTTCACTACGTCAGTCAGGAAATGCTGACCGGTGAACTGCGCGACGAGGAGCGTACCTTTGACGACCAGGACATTGTCCGCCAATTGCTGCGGGGCCGACCCTCGGGTGTCCCCTACGTGTTCGTCACCGACACGAACACGCCCACGATGCCCAAGCACACGAAGAAACCAGGTAAATCGTTTATCGATGAGTTCGAATGTACGGTCGCCGATCATAAGGCGCTTCTGAAGCGCTACCTGCAGTACAACCTTGACTCAGACCTATCGCTGTCAACGACGCAGAACCTGTATTTCCATCAGGTTTCTGCCCATCACAAGGCGGCGGAATTAAACGCAGACACCATCCCAGAGTTGTTCGACTACACGCAGATTCCTGCTGATAGTCCGGCCTGGGACCCGCTGTACTATCTCATCCGTGAGGACGTCGAAAACGTCCTCGAAGATTACTCTGAGCGTATCAGGGAAGCACTCCGGTCGTGGACCGAAAGCGGCCCGACCCAGCAGGTCGCCAATCGCATGCTAGACATGCTTGAGTTGGTGGAATTCGAGGGAGAACGACTCGACAACTATCGCTACCGCCATCAGGAGGATAAATGAACACCACATACACGCCGGCAAACAATAAGCCGGACAAGTTACTCACCGGGTTTATCTCGGTGCGAGCACCGGAACTCAAACACGTCTATCGTTCCCTCCAAGGAGCGACCAGCGTCTCCGAAGTCACGGGTAAGTTCGGACGCCCGACAGCGAAGGGGTTGAAGACGGAACATGTCGAGGACACGATTCGCTTCCTCAACGCAGTCGACCTCATAGAGAGCCCAAGCGGCGACATCAGGGACACAGTCGAGCGAATAAACGAGAGTCACTTCGAGAACCTCCCGTTCGAAATTCGCTTGCTGTACCACTGCAACCAGCAGGAAGACCGCCAGCGCCACTTTGCTGACGTCCACCGAGTCCTGATGAGTGAGGAGAGTCGAACTGTCGACTCCAGCCGTGACGACCTTCGGACAATTCTGAAGCGTGAGACGGAGTATGACTTCAGCTGGACCGACGAGAAGATAGATATGTGGGTTATCATGTGCGAAGGACTGGGCCTTATATCCGAAACCGAAGACGGGATCGTGCTGAGTCCCTGCCGAGTCTTGGTACACGATGCACTTGTGCTCGCGCCGATGAGTTCGAGTGATGATCCCAGCTACGGCGACGCGACGCTCGACGATGGCGAATTCCGTTTCGCACTCGACTGGATCCACGAGAACCTGTTCACCGTCTACTTGAACCGGTCCGGAACCCCGCGGGTACATCCTGCGATTGCAGACGTCCTCCGGAACATGGAGGATGACAAAGTCTTGTCCCTTTTAGCTCTCGGTGACGCGAAAAACGAGGTGAAACTGCCCCCGGCGAACCTCGGCGAGGACAACCGTGGGAACCGGCGGAGCGTAACCCACGTCTCTCTCCGCCCGCGTCCACATGCAATGGCGTACCAATACCCACTCAATCAGTCCTCGACCCATCAATGAACCAGCAAACCACTACATCGGCGGCCCCCGGTGACATGCCCCGTTACTGGGATGACGACCAAGTTGACCACTTCATCACCTCGGAAGCCCATACAAAGAAGAAGACGCCTGAGCAATTCAAGGAGACTCACGTCGACATCGACCGGATCTACGCCGACACGCTGACGCCGCTCGGTGTCTCGGGCAGCTTCGTCACGCAGGAGAATGTTCTTGACTCCATCACGGCCTCAACGGTTGGCGGTCCTGATAGCGAAGATGACCCGGATCCGAATCGGATTTTCATCCTGCGCGGTGAACCCGGTTCGGGGAAGAGCCAACTGTGCGAGTGGACAAAGTACCAGATCAACGGCTACGGTGCGGATGACGGAATTGAAGACTACGTAGCTCTACACGTCTCACGAAGCCAGACCCGGATGGATCAGATCGTTAAGACCCTGACCGAACCCCTAGACGTCGACCCCGATGTCGGAAATATTGACGATCTGAATCCCAAGGATGCTGCCAGCGCTATCGTAGAGTACCTGCGTGGCATCTGGTCGACAGAACACTTCACCGACTACGAGATACGGGAACTGACGGAACCGCGTGGAGACTCAAGCGACTTGCGGGAGATTTTCGCCAAAAACATTTGGGAGTACCAGGAAGCGCTCAACTCCCGGGATCAGAATCCAGACTTCAATCTTCTGACACGCAGCGACTTTCGCGCCCTGCGACTCCAGTTGAGTTTCAGTACCAAACTCACCGAGAACAAAGACCTACTCTACCCGGTCCTTAAAAACGAGGCCCACGAGTACCTTTCTCGTAACCTCGTTGGCGACTTCCAGGAGCAACTCCAGGAATACTCGGATCTGTATCTGGAACAAGGTATCCGTCCGGTGCTCATCTGTGAGGATCTTACAACGTTCAGCGTCCTGAAGGAGCAACTCTTGGACCACATCTTCGAGCTCGGCAGCAGCAACTACGATATCGTCCTTGGGTGGACAATCGGCTGGGAGCAGGACAACATCGACGACGCGCTCGCACGTAGTGACGCGGCGACGTACATGAAAGGTCGCTCGGAAGGGTATCTGACGATGTCCAACGAGGACGGTGAGGCGTACTTCCTCGATGATGACGCCTCAGTCGCTCTCGCTCGCTCGTATCTGGACGCTATTAAGCGAAACTCCGAAACAAACCGTATTACCGAAGAGGTTGAGGCGGCGTTTGACGGTCTGTACCCGTTCAACGAACGCTTCGTCCACGTCGCCTATAGACAGTTGAGCGATGAGGGCAGTAATCGAAAGACGCCACGACTGCTCCTCTTGCGGGTGGTGAAACATTGCCTCAAGTCAACCTGGCCACCATTCGAGGCGATGAAGTCGAACTCGTTCGTCAACACGCCAACCTTCGATATCGACATGAAGTACGACCAGATCTACCAAGACGTCAGCCGCTGGTACGGCGTTCCAGTCGAAGGCGGAATTGGCGTGAAGCTCGGTATATTCGAGACGTTCGGTATCGGCCTCCCCGATAGCGACGACGCATCCGTAAAGGGCGAGTACGTCGTGTTTGACAGGGGTAGGGGAAGCGCTGTCTTGGACAAGATCAAGAATCCTCCGACCCCGAATCGAGATGTCGACACGGACGATGAGGAAGCTGAGGAAGACAACGAAATCGATGAGAGCGAGGAGGAAGAGGGAGTAGGTCAGACCGGGGAGGAGGTAGATGATGTTGCTGTATTCAAGTATCCTGATCTCTCCGAGAAAGAACGTGAACAACAGCGTAAGTATCAGGAATTTCAGGACTGGGTGACCAGTGGCGAAGAATATCCCAGTTCGGACACACTTCACGATGGAGCTGTTACGGTCCTCGAACGCTGGCACGAGCCCACCCGGCTCAGTAATCACGAAGCTCCAGTTGATTCATCGGAAGACAGAGCGGCCGGGGCAATCTACTATACGAGTGGTGACAATATTCCTGTATCAATTCAGGGAGATCAGCAACGTCAGGCAAGCGTAGACATCGAACTCGAGTGGGGGATGGAGCACGAAGACCTCTACACTCCCATGCTGGAGTATGGACTATTCGACGTTTTCGATTCCGAGACGACGAACTTCGACCAACTTCGGGCGTGGACGGATACCAACGTCACCACGTTCAAGCGAGAGATGCGGGGGGAGATCGAGGCATGCCTCCCCGAAGAACTTACCATCGAAAAGACCCTCGTGCTGGCGCAATTCTTCCTCGTGAATGCCGCTCGCGGGTACGAAGTCAAGGACGAGTCGATTCCAACTGAAGTCGTCTTCGAGGAGTACAACAGCGACCAGTCCTACGGAAAGCCACTCATCGACCACTTCGACTCGAACAGTTCATTCGGGGAAGCGTTCGCGAAGCTGGCGATGTCATCAAGCCATATCGATGAACTTGTTCAAGGATTTTTCCTCCTCAAATCAGGTGTCGTCGACTACGAACGCCTATCGAAGGCTCGCAGTGCAGTGGCAGAGAACCTCGAGACCCATGTCGACGCTGCTATGATGATCGACATGGGCGACCTCGCCGATGCCTACAAGATTGGAACGACCAGAAACAAGGCTAGTAGAGGGATTACGGTCGCAACGCTTTTCGACCGCATCTCCGACTATGCGACCGAACTCCAGCGGCTCACCACCGATGAAGACGCTGACCACATCCATAGGTCACTTGCCCCCGTCGGAAGGTGGTACGACAGCGTCCACACTGCCGCCGACTTAGTCGACTGGTTCGAGACGCTGGAGGCCTGTCGCGGCGTGATGGACGTTGGCGACAAGAAATCCTACGAGGAAGCCCGCGAACTGCTCGGTCTCGAGGAGGTCGATGGCTCTCCGAGAGATCTGGGTCTCGCCTTGTTCCGCGAGGATGTCGAGCAGTTCCGGGACATCGATGACACGAATGGAGTGACACTCCTCGCCACGCTCCACGATTTTGCACGAAGTCGTCACGAGCAGGCCGCTTGGAAAGTCTACGAAGCGTTCGATGAACTCATCGACGACCTTCAGGACGGCGAACACGCCACCGGGGTAAACCTCGAACACCGCATCAAGCAACTTGAGGAGTACAGCAACTACGAGGAGAAACGTCAGACGATCCGCTCTTTAACGGAGGATCTCTAATATGTCCCGTTCACAATCGCTACCGACAGCTGTCGAGGCACTTGAAGGGAAGGCAAAAGAACACAAGCAAGCACAAAACACCCAGCATCACCTCTCGATTGCAGAGTTCAATATCCGCGAGCTGAATGGGGAACTCGATGAGCTTGCAGACCGTCTTCGCGACCTACGGTATTATAAGACGGTACTGGAGCAGGCCTTCGGCGGCTCGACCCCAACGATGACTGTCGATGCCATACAGATGGCGGAAAAGGCCACCGACGTCACTCAAGACGATCTACTGGAAAACGTTCAGAGTGACGACGTTAGCCAAGAAGAGCCTGTTCTCGACGAGACGGGTGTTGACAGCAGTGGTCGAGTAGAGGTGCAACTGACCGCCGAAGTCGAAACACAAATCTCCCAGATCAAGACGGCGAAACGCCAGATCAAAATGGCGACTGACAAGATCCAGACGCTGATCGAAAACGGAGACGAAGACACGAGTTGGCGTAATAGCAACGAGTGGAAGGAGAAGGTACGCGCCGCCGAAGAACTCCAGTCGATCCTCGGCAGCCAGAACAAGAAATTCAACCAGACGCTCAATCAAATCCGGCGGTTGCTCAACCGGGACTTGATGGATTCGAGCGATAGGGCGACGAAGTTCGTCCACCAATGGGAGCGAGCCACCAGCAATTGGGAAAAACACCAATCACTACAGAGTTTTGACGCATTTCAGGAGGAACATGATCTCTCGGACTCGACAGTCGAAGAAATCCGAAAGCTCAGCAAGTCGGAGCAAGTCACGCTGGCCGATGTTGCACTTGACTCCCTAGAGGAGATGAAGAGCGTCGACGAACTCGAATCAGCGGTCAAGCTCAGCCTCTAAACATGGATGATCCTGTCACCCGCGCGGAGGAGATGAAGGCGGCCTACCGCGACTACTTCATCGGCCGCGGTGGGCGTGCCGCACGGAGCATTGAGAACCGACTCGCAAACGGTGAGGACGGCATAACGGGAATGCGTGGCCCGTACCTCCAGGCGCTCGATATCCCGAATTGGAGCGACCGATCGTGGGACACGTTCGCCCAGTCGTCTCGGCTGGAACCTCACATCCGGCGTGCGTTCTCACAGATCGGCTTTGAGCGGCTCTACGATTTTCAGGAGCGAAGTATCGAGGCGATCCTCGAAGGTGACGACACCGTTATTACTGCCGCGACTGGGCGGGGTAAAACTGAGGCATGGCTAATTCCGATTCTCAATCGGATTCTGGAGACGAAGCGTCGTGGCGACGATGAGGAAGACCTTAGCGTCAAGGCCACACTCATCTACCCGACGAAGGCCCTCGCACAGGATCAGTTGAAGCGACTTCTACAGTACCTCTACCTCATCAACAAGCAACTGAAGTCCAAACACCGTATCACCGTCGGGATCTACGACGGTGACACCCCGCGTAACGTCAGCGAGTCCGGAGCTGAGGGATACCTCAATGCCACGTTCCGCCACTTCGAGTGTCCCGGGTACAACGACGACTTGGCGAAGTGCCGGGACTGCGGTGGCGGAGTCCGGATTCGGAACATGGGTACTCGCTTCAAACTGATTCCGGAGAAGGCTGACTGCGAGGATGACACCCCCAACGACGTGCCCCTGGACTTCCTCCGGTTGACGAAACACGACATCCTCGAGAACGGTGTCGACATTCTGCTCACGAATCCAGACACGATCAACTACCGACTCATCAACACCAACGCGGAGGACGAACACGAGCGCTTCGTCTACGAACCTGAATTCCTCGTGTTCGATGAGGTTCACACCTACGACGGTCTGTTTGGGAGTTATACGTCGATGCTGATGAAGCGAGTGCAGGAGTTACGCGAAGCCCGCGGGACCGACGACCTGCAACTCGTCGCGAGCAGCGCGACCGTCGAGAACGACGTCGAGTTGTTCCAGAAGGTGAGCGGCGCAGTGGATGTCACGCAAGTCAGCGAGTCGCCACGGGAACTTGAGAGAGTGATACCCTCAACCGTGCCGGATCTATTGCTCACCGACACGCTATCAGTCGAGCGAATCCTCAAGGCAACGGCTGACCCCAACGACGGCGTTCCAGGGCTGAATTCGTTCGACTACGCGTTGGAGAATGCGTCACAGTACGACCGCGACCGGCGTGAGACGCTCGTGACCGACGCCCTTTTCGGTCACCTGACCGACGAGAGCGACGATCCCACTGTACAGTTGGTCCAGTACGTCCACCAGTTGTTGTGCGACGAACCGTTGACTCGGCAGGAACTCCACAACACATTGGCGACCACACTGAGTCTCGACGAGGACGAGACGGAGACGCTGCTCGCTAACGTTCGCACCCTAGGGGAGTTTTCGGGGATTCTTGAGAACCGGAGTCACGTGTTCTCTTGGCCTATCGACGGCTTCTACGCGTGTTCGGCCTGCGACGCAGTCTACCGGTCGCCGCAGGATGACTGTCGCGAGTGTGGCTTCGGTTTCGTCACCCGATCGACCTACTGCCGACACTGTAGCGACGAGCACCTCGTCGCTTGGTATTGTCCGGAGTGCGACCAACTGGAGCCGTACACCCCTACCGAACATGGATCGGTCGGTCGGGATGAGGTTCACGTATGCCAGCGCTGCGAGGCTACCCGCGAAGAAGAGGTGGGAATGGTCCGATCGACGTTCCGACCTTTCCTCCAATGTCGCAATTGCGACCGGGTTACTGAGCGGACGACGACCCGCGAGTGCGACGATTGTGAAGCACGAACCGTCAGGACGGATCCGGAGATCTATACCTGCGTCAACCCAGCGTGCGAGTTGGCCCATCAGGCCGAGCGCATGTGCCCGTCTTGTAACGGAACCGACTTCCGTGTTGTTAGCTGTGACGCCCGATTCGACTGCCCTGACTGTGGGACAACCTACGAGCAACCCGACGAGGCTCCCGACCAATGCGTCCAGTGTGGTTTGGCCCTGAGTCCGAGTCGATACGTCCCTTGGGTCTGTACGAACGATGGATGTAGTCGGATCCATTTCGAGGCCGAACCCGAGCAGTGTGACTGCGGTGCTAACCAGTTCGTGAAACGGGGACTATTCGAGGTACGTCACGACCAGCACTGCCAGTTATGTGACACCATGTTCCTCGGTGATGAAGGATGTAATTGTGAGGATCCCGATGTTCATTCACGGACCGGTTCCCATCAGGCGTACAAGACCATCGACACGCAGGGGTGGATTCGTACGATGAGCGATCAACCGTCGGCGGTCCCCTGCCCCCATTCGTACGCGCGATACGAGATTGATCGTCGGTTCGACGAACTGATGCGAAGCCCGAATAACCTGGCGGCGACGACTTCGCAGTATCTGTTGCGGGCGGTTGCCGATGACGAGGGTCAGCAGGCGGCCAAACTCCTTTCGTTCGCGGATTCCCACCGCAACATGAAGGAACTCAGCCGGGATTTCTCGGAACCGGAGGCCGAGACACTGCTGGACCAGTTGCTGATCCGGGGCACCGCCGCCGGCGACGACGAAGATCCGTGGGTTCCGTTCAACGACGTTCTGGAGTATGCTGACGACACGATCGAGGATCTCAACGAAACGCTTGAACCGCCACAAGTGGCCCGGAGTGTCGAGTTCGACCTCAAGTCCCGATTGAAGAACCAGCCCCGTAAGCGGTGGGATGATGACGATGCTCTCCGAGACCGGCTTACCCGGCGTGCGCTCTCGCACGTTTACAGTCAGCGGATGGGCGAGCGCGACGATCCGCTGTCGGCGGTCGGCCTCCTCGACGTACGGTTCGCGTCCGGCTTGGACGCACTCTCTGCTGACGAGCGGGTAATCGTTCGGGAACTCGTCGATGGGGGCAACGGCTATCGCGTTGAGAACTTCGACGACCCGGGATCCGATCGTTATGCCGAAACAGTGGTCGAGAAACTCGTCGACCGGGATATCCTCGCTTACGGCCACTCCGATGAATACATCTCGTTCGATCCATCGGCGCTCTCGGTCACAGTCGCAGGCAGAGCCGACGGAATCGGGTTTGATCCCGACACCGAACGGTATTACACGACGCTCCAGCACCAGTTCGGACTGGATAGCGCGGCGACGGTACCGTCCGACGCCTCGCTCGTAGAGCGGGCCTCGCCGTCGCACCCCCGTTTCACCCAGCGCGCCCACCGGATCGGATATTCCGGAACTAGGATTCTCATCTCCGAGGAGTACCTAGGGACGACTGACAAGCGAAAGCGGCGGGAACTGGAGTTCCTCTTCCGTGAGGAAAACTACCCGCACCACCTCTCCTCAGGGCCGACGATGGAGCTTGGTGTCGACATCGGGGCGCTGGACGCTCTCTTGCTATATGGGACACCACCAAACATGAACGCTTACCTTCAACGGATCGGGCGGGCTGGCCGCAGCTCGCACTCGTCGATGGTCCACTCGGTAAGTCATCGCAATCCGATCGATTACTACTACTACGACAACCCCGACGAGCTCATCGACACCGACCCGACGCCTGTGCCCCTGAATGAACACAACGAGGAGGTCCTGCGCGTTTCGTTGTCCTGGGCCGTCTTCGACTACGTGGCAGCCCACTTCTCAATCCCTTGGGACGTCAGCCACCACGGCCGGGCCCGGTCGATCGACGGGGGAGATACCTACCACCGACGCAGCACCCGCGATCCGGTCGATCGCGAGGAAGCCAGCAAATTGACTCACGTCATGTCCCTGACGGCGAATACCTTGTCGCTGGGGGACGACGGCTCGAAACTGGCAGTCCTGGCCGAAGTCGTCGACGACTACAGATCTAACATCGGCGACCACCTCGCCGCCCTACTGGACTACCGGTACTGCGAGGACTGCGAGCGCCGGTACGTGGCAAACGCCGAGCGTTCTATTTGCGAGCGTGACGACTGTGGCGGTCGGATCCTGCATGCCGGTGCCCAGTTCGGACACCTTGTCGACGACGTCCTCGATCATTTCGAGGAGCGGTACATCACCCACTTCTCTGAGTACGAGCGGTCGCTAGAGGACGAACTGGCTAGCCTGCGCCGGCGTAATAGACAGCTCCGGAGCGAGCAGCAGCGTGCTGGCCCTAACGAACGTGGTCAGATCATGCGCGATCGGCGTGGTCTCCAGAACAGGATCAACATCCTCGGTGAGTACCTTTCTGATCTCGGGCATTCGAGTTATTTCGACTTCCTCCGGGAATCCAGAGAGTCAAAATACGACTTTTCGATGCGTAGCGTAGCGACGACAGCTGGACTGACGCTGGTCGACGAGGGGTATGACCGCCGGACGGTCGGCGATCAGGATAGTGGCCGGGCGATGCGAATGGCGCTCTCTGAACTCCACCCCGGCGCGGCGTACCTCGATGGTAGGGAAACTTACACTGTCGCTCGTGTCCGTTTCGACGAGAAGTCGGGATCGGACCTGCGAGAGGCGGTGAACGCGACCTCGGACGGCGAGAATCACTTGGCCGAGGAACTGGTCTGTCCCGCGTGTCACTCCACCTACGGTCACGCCGCAGTCGGTTGTGACTGCGAAGCCGACGTGCCACTGAAACGGCGACGACTCGCCGTGCTGGATTCGGTCGACGCCTACCACGACAATCTTCAGTTGACTTCGGAAGGCGACGAGACCCGATACCTGCACGACAACCCGAATCTGGGGGTTCAGAATACCTACACAGAACGTGAGACATCGATACTTGACTTTAGTCCCACCCGAACGTTCGAAGTCCGAACCGATGACCAAGAGCGACTCGGGACGTTGGAATATGGTGATTACTCAGTGCTCCTGCACACGGACGGCTACCGCACGAAGTACAAGTCTGGGGAAGTGGACGCCCGTGAGACACTATTCGAGGTGTGCGGTGAAGAGAACTGCCCCGGTGTCATCTACCGAGACAGCGACGACGAACGTCGGTGTAGCGCTGATTCCGAACACTTTCCGGACGGCCGTGGAGCGGACTCGGAGTTCGTCCGGTTGGGCTACCGCTACGACACGCAAGGGATCCGGATCGACCTGGATGACCGCGAGCTTTCACACACAATGGCACACGGCTTCCGAGTCGCACTCCAGTACCTCGGCGGCGTCACCATCCGCGAACTCGCCGAACACGTCGGTGAGGATCGGATCGATGTCTTTGAGTCACAAGAAGGCGGGTCCGACGTCGCCCGTCTTTTCTTCGAGCGGTCGGACGGAGATTTCCGGGCCTTCGACCGCGGCGTTGAACTTATGCGGAAGCAGTTCGGCTGCGACTGCGAGAACGGGTGTCCCTCGTGCCTTTACCAGTATGGGTGTGACGTCTGGAACGACCAGCGGTCGTTCGATCGGGACGGTCTCTGGGCGATTCTGAAGAGACATGGCCTCTCAATCCAACCGCTCGAGGAACGAACAGTAGAGGAACAGCTTACCGACTAACGACATCCCAAATATCCTACATTACCACCGATGGAATTTGACCCACTCGAACTCGCGGACACGATGCGAGAATCGTACGCAGAACACTACGCCAGCTCGCCCTCCCAGCGAGCCGTAAAGGAACTCATCTCCCGGTACCACGAAGGAGCGGGAGAGTCGCTTTCCGTCGACCTACCGGAGTTCATACGGACGGAGGGCCCCTATCTCCAAGCGCTCGATCTGGCTCGGATGAGCGACACGCCTTGGAAGACGTTCGCTGCCAATCACGGATTCCATGAGGACGTCACCCAGACGTTCACCGAAGCGGGCTTCCGATCACTGTTCGAGTTTCAGGAAGATGCAATCGAGGCGGTGATGGACGATCACCACACTCTCCTGACGGCTGGGACAGGTCGTGGCAAGACCGAAGGTTGGCTCATCCCGATTCTCCAGTTTATCTGTGAAGCAAAGGCCGACCAGCACGAGGCACATCCACCAGACAGCGTCAAATGCGTACTGACCTACCCGACCAAAGCACTTGCTCAAGACCAACTCAAGCGCCTGATCGACTACCTCTTCACGCTCAATCGTGATCGGTCACCCAACAAGAAAATCACGGTCGGTATCTACGATGGTGACACGAAACGCCGCGATCCGGATGAGCTGTCGTACCTCCAGACTACGTTCCAGTACTTCGACTGCCCCTGTGGCGAGTGTGACTCGTCGCTGACCGTCCGCCGGCGCTCGGACGACTCGTTTGTCGTCGAACCGTTGGCCGATCACGAGGATGACCTCGCCTTCGATTTCATCAAGGTCACCCGTGACGCTATCGTTGAGGCACCAGCGGACATCCTCTTGACCAATCCCGACACGATCAACTACCGGTTGTTCAACGTCAACGAACACGAAGAACAGCAGCGTTTCGTCGCCGAACCGAAATATTTTGTCTTCGACGAGATCCACGAGTACTCCGAACTGTTCGGATCATTCACCTCGGCGCTGATGCGACGGTACGTGCGGGAGCGTCAGGAACTCAACGGCTACGATAGCGAGGCCGAGGATGACCTCACGATCATCGGTGCGAGTGCGACTGTCGAAAACAAACTCGCTGTCTTCCAGCGCATCAACCCGTTCGTCGACCCCGATACCGCGGTCGTTGAGGAAGACAAACTCACGCTTGAGGCAGCCTTCCCCGAAACCATTCCGTCGGCGTTCACTGCGGAGGTACTGACCGACGACGACTTGATTGGGGGAAAGATCGATGTCGCACGGCAAGTTCTGGAGGCCGCTGCCGTGGATTCAGGTTCCAAAGAAGAAAGCGTCAGCGACGCCCTCTACGAACATCTTGTAGAAGAAAACGGTGGGCCCCTAGAGTTCGTTAGGGGCATCTACGCAACGTTACACGAGACACCGCTCCGACCGGACGAACTCCAGGAGCAATTGATCGAAACCTCGAATCTTACCGAGTCAGAGGCCGAGACGGTATTGGCGAATTTCATGACTATCGGCGAGGTCTCGGGTATCTTGGAACGCCGCGCCCATCTCTTCAGTTGGCCACTCGACGGCTATTACTCATGTCTCAACTGCGGTACAGTCTACGACACGCCACAGTCGTCTTGCACCGAGTGCGGCCACCACTTTGTCACCAAACTCTCGCTATGCAACCAGTGTGGCGAGGAATCCCTCGAATCTTGGTTCTGCCCGAACTGCGAGCGCCTCGTCCCCCACACCGTCACGTCCGAGGAGGGCCGGTTCGAATACTTCCAACGGAGAGAGTGCCAGTGTGAAACCATGAAGGGCGAGACCCCTGAGATGGTGCGGGTCTACTGGCGGCCATTCTACGAGTGCATTGACTGTGGTGAACGCCAGAAGATCGACCGTCAGCAGGAGTGTCCCTCGTGTGAGACGCCGATGGTTCTCGATGACGCCATGGAGAACCACGTCTGCTCGAATCCAGAGTGTAGCGAGACGGTGCTCGTTGAAGATGCTCGGGATCCGGCCTGCCACTCCTGTGATTCCACCGCCTTAGAACCCCTGGCGGACGAACACATCCAATACTGCACCGAGTGCGGGGAATATTACGAAGATCCGGAAGGCCAGGAGTGTACTGCCGCAGATTGCGACGGCGACCTGCAACCCAAGCGGTTCCTCGGATGGACCTGCAGCGATCCGGATTGTGGCGAGGTGTATTTCGGTCGTCCTCCGTCGAGTTGTGGTTGTGGTAAGCGTCGATTCGTTCGATCTTCACTGTTCGATGTTCGGATGGTAGATGAATGTCAGTCCTGCGAACAGACCTTCCTGCCGAACGGTGAGCACGACTGCGACTGTGAGGAACTCAACCTCGCCCGGCGAGCGAAGGGATACAGCAACTACCGGATGGTTGATGACAACGGCCGCCTGCGCGGGGCGAGCGACTTCCCCGGCGGACTCCCGTGCTACCACGAGGACCGGCGAGAAACCTACTCGAAGAGCGGACGGTATGACTCGATGCTCCGTGGTCCGGCTAACGCGGCCGTGACGACGGCGCGCTACCTGCTTCGCTCGCTGGCCGAGCGGGACGATTCGGCGACGTTCGGCGAATCGAAGATGCTCTCGTTCGCGGACAGTCAATCCGACATGAAGGAACTTGAGCGAAACTTCCGCGAACCTGAGGAGTCGTTCTTCTTCGACCAGTTGTTCGTCGATAGCGTCAGATCGACAGCCGACGGGACAGGGTGGACCTCACTCGCCGAAGTTGTTGACGCCGGTAGGAGCGACGCCGAGGCCTACGAAGCAGACCTGAAAGGTGAGACCGGGAAGGATCCGAAGATCTTCGAGAGACTGACTGGCTACGACCAGTCGGTCACCGAGTACCTGACCGAGGAACTCGTTTCACGGGTTCTCCCCGGAAAGTACAGCACGCGCTATCGCACCACTCAACTCACCAAGGAGGGCTTGATCGATGTCAAATTGAATGCAGACATCGAGAACCTCACGCCAGGAGAATGGAAGCTCCTATCCGAAAGCGTTGGGCAAAACCATCGGTACGAACCGAGCCTAATTGACGAGGTCGACAGTGGCCACGACCACCTAGAGTCTCTTATCGACCAGGGACTGCTGCGCCGCGTCGATGAGGATGGAAGCCGATACGTGCTGGTCGAGGAATCGGCGATCGAGTGTACGGTCGTCGACGACGAAACGCCGGTACACTACGTCCCCGGACGGGAGAAGTTCGTCACCTCGCTGCTGGCGGATCTCGGTGACGTTTCAGACGAAGCTGTGGCGTTCACCGCGACTCCCGAAGAACGTGCCGACTTTTCGCACTCGCACTTCTCGCTGACCGCTCAGCAGGTGGCAACGTCGGATCCGATGCTGTTGCTCGCTCGGGCGTACTACGGACAGACCGACCGGGACGAGCGGCGGAAGCTGGAGTACCAGTTCCGACAGGGTCGTTACCCCCACTTCCTCTCGTCTGGCCCGGCGATGGAACTCGGCGTCGACATCGGCGATCTCAACACGCTTCTACTGTATGGGACGCCACCGAACGCAAACTCTTACCTACAGCGAGTTGGACGAGCCGGACGGGCGTCCGGAAGCTCGCTGGTTCACTCGGTGAGCCAGCGTAACCCCATCGACTACTACTACCACGAACATCCCGAGGAACTCATATCCTCCGACCCGCAGCAAGTCCCGCTCAATGAGGTGAATCGGGAAGTGCTGCATCAATCGCTCACATGGGCGATCCTCGATTGGGCTGCGACGACTCGCTGGGTTCCGTGGCGTCGTGATCCCAGTGGCCTCGATGACTTCGTCGTCTGTCAGGATGATCCAACGCCCCGTACCGAACCGCCACCGAACGACGTACTCAGGTTCACCGAGTTACTTTCGACATCGAACTTCGAACTCCAGTTCGATGACGACGATGCTCCGCTCGAAGCGTTACGCACGCTGGTTGAAGAGAACAAAGATGAGGTCCGGGCGTGGTTACAGGACCTGCTTTCATTCGGCGTCTGTTCGGCTTGTGGGCGGAAACACGCTGACGGCTATGAAGGCACATGTCACCGGGACGGATGCAATGGGACCGTCGAATCGGTGGTGCAACGACACGGCGAGGCGATCGATGGGGCGCTGTGGGGTACTGAAGACCACCAGAGCTTCGAGGAATCTATCGTCGACCTGTATCACGTTCAACAGCGCGACATCGACAAGGACCTCGAAGAAATTGACCAGGAACTCGCTGATATTCGACGAGAAGAGCGGCGAACCCGTGACCGTGAACGGAAACGGGAACTCCGTGAGCGAAAGCAGCAGGTACGTCGCCGTGCCGACCAGTTGGACGACTACCTCTGGCGACTCGAAAAGATGGACTTCGGTCGATATCTGGACCGAGAAAGCCCGTCGGCGTTCGGTCTCCGTTCTGTCGGCGATTCCGTCGATTACCAACTCATTGGTGAGGAATTCGAGAGGATTAGCGATGGATCTCGTGCCAGGCGGATTGCGCTCTCGGAACTCCACCCCGGCGCAGCGTATTTGCACGACAGCGAGACGTACGTCGTCACCCGCATTTCTTGGGAACCCCGTGAAACGGAACGCATCAGCGAGCAGTTCGAAGATACCGCGATCTGTACGACATGCGGAAGTGAGTACGACACAGATACGGCCAACTGCGAGTCGTGCGGTACCCGGCTGAAACGACTCGTAACAGAGGTCCCAGAGCGGGTGACGGCCTACCGGTACGACCTCCCGATGAGTTTGACGCCAAACGCACGGCAACTTCGGCCGTCGAGCGTCTACCAGGCCGACGAGGAAATCCAGAGCACGTATGCCCCAGTCGAGACAGACGCTGGCGATTCGTTTGATCCCGAAGTGTCCTACGACATCATCGACGAAGACGGAGCCGTCCACGGACGGTTCGAATACGGTGACGTGACTCTCGTCGCTTCGACCAAGCAATACTGGGCCACCTACAAGAACGGTGGCTCTGATCCGTTGCCGAACGTCTTCGAAATGTGTGGTGTTAAAGGATGCAACGGTGTCATCGCGAGTGTCGGAAACTCTGCGTACTGCACGAGTAATGTCGAGCACGCGATTGAGGATAGCATCGCGGTACGACCCGCGACGAAGTTCTCAACCAAGGCCGCCCGCGTCCGATTCGATAGCGAGGAACTCGAACACGGCTTCTCACACGGGCTCAGGGTTGCACTCCAGTATATCGGGGGCGTCAGTGTCCGGCAGGTTCCCGAGTCGATTGAGGATGAGGGGACGTTGGTGTACGACTCGGACGAGGGGGGCAGCGGGATCACCGTCCTCCTTACCCAGGACGACGGCGCGAAGTTCGAACGCGCGACGCGAATCATGCGCGAGATGTTTTCGCCCGGCGAGTCGAAGTGCAACTGCGAGAACGGCTGTCCGCACTGCATCTACCAGTACGGTTGTGTCGAACAGAACGACCCCGACTCGTTCGATAAGGAGGAACTGCTCGAACTGCTAAGCCACGATCTGCACCTGGAAGTGAGAAGTGATGACTGATGGAGAACTCACTACCGTAGCCGAACGCCTGCGAACGAGATCCCCTAAGCGTCTCTGGGGACTCTCCCCGGAGAGTGTCTACACCGCACTTGCCGCAAGGTCAGCGAACGATTCTCTCACTGACCGGCTCTCGACACATGTTAGGGCCGAGATGCTTCGGACAAACGGTGAACGCGACCCGGAAGATGTTGCCAGGATCCACGACTGGATTCTGAAGGAGTTCGACCTCGTTAATAACGGCGAACCCACGCTGCTGGGTATGGTCATTCTTGCAGCCGAAGAGCCCCAACAGCTCGTGAGAGCGATTGCTGTGAACTGCCTTCGAATGGCTGAGGTGGTGCTTCGGTCCTGCAATGACATCGAGGAATCGCTCCCGCGACGAGAGTTCGATAGTCTCCTTGCCGACGACTGGGAAGAAACCGTCCTCGGGTCGTTGCTCGGATCACTGGGGTTCGTAACGAGCTATCCCGATAGCGTCGAACCGCACCACGAGCGAATCGAATCAGCACTGAACGCACAGGATGAGATCTCCGAGGACACAGCGATTGCAGAGGCCTACAGGCGGATTCTCCCTCAGCTCGTGGACGTTGAGGAAGAGCAGTGTCTCGAAGACATCGTGGAACAAGTGACGGGGGTCGCTCTGAGCGAGGACACGGAGGCGATGGAGATCGTTGCAGCGCTCGTCGACGCACCGACGGTATTTGTCGATCCCGACGAACTCGATGATGCGATCGATGGACAGCGTAAGAAATACGACCAGGAATTTCAGGTTCTCCGGCCGCTTCTCGCACCAACGAGTGAGTCCACTCTCAGGCGTGTTGATACGTCTAATTCGGTTGATGAGTCGGCAGTTGCAAACGTACAGGCTGACGATGGTAGCAAATTTCTCGTCAACGTCCTCGCCACGATTTCCGCTCACTCTGAGTTCGAAATGTTCGACGTTCAATTCCTCACCGACAGACTCTCGATGACGCCGTACGCAGTTTACCGGACCCTGTCGGCAATACCAGGCGTCAACTGTAAAGTACGTGATGAGGGAGTGATCGAGTTCGACTCGGTTCCATTGACGGTCGACGGAGACGACCTTCGAGAGGAATATACATCTCATCTCCTGACCCGATGTTCGAAAGTGCAACAACGGATCAATGCGCTGTCAGACGTTTCAGTGTCGACGTCTCCTGAACCAGTCGCTCTGAACAGGATCGTGGCTGAGGACTATGCTTCCCTTGACAACGGAGACGTCGCTCCGGCGTACTTCACCTATACGCTCGTAGATCCAGATGTTCTCGGTGAGAAGAAGATGGACGCCTATGTGGACGATTCCCGCGGACTGGGTCGGGAACGGGCTCAACTCCGCCGCTGGCACAAAAATCAACCGCCAGGATTGCGTTCGTATACGGCGATGACCGATCGACTGTTCAGCCTTGGACTGGAACGGGAGCTCGATAGCAAGATACTGCGGATCATGACCCCGTTCGATGACGATACCTTCAACGAGTACGTCTCTCAGATTCGGCGACTCCTCGAACAAGGCTTCGAACTGCGCTTACTCACGCGCCATACGAAGGAGGAATGGGAATGGCGACGCCTCCAGCGCAATCTCCTGAGCGAGATAAAGGATCATCGTAATCGTGTTACTGTTCACACCTACTCACGGTTCAAAGAGTATCAACGAGTCCGTCCCGAGATGGACTTCCAGAACCTCGGTGAATTCGGAATTCATGGGAAACTGCAGACGATCGGGCAGCCAGAAGAAGGGGCCGCGCTTCTCGGTTCGGCGAACTTCATGGAGAACAGTTACGACTGGAATCCAGAGTGTGGCGTTTACACTGAACGAACCCAATTCGTTGACGCCGCCATCGAATTTTTCGACATTGTCTGGAACGTTTCTGAAGCTGACGAGCTCTCAATCGAACGGTTACAGGAGATTCCAGACCGACAGTTAGTACCAACCTATTACAGTTAGCTTAGGAAATGTATTCGATTACCTGAATTGAGGCGTTAAGGCCCCTTCCTCAACGAGCGAGCGAGTAGGGTGGGGTAGTTCACTATTTCCACAGATGGCTCTCTTACAGTTTTCAGAAGGGAGGACTCGATTACCACCGATGGAGGATGGCAACTCCCAAGCCTCCCAGTTCGGACGACGAAATCGATCAGGATTCACCACGCATCCCACTACGTGGCGAGTCCGCCGTCCACTGTCGGCTAGGAGACCGAGGTACAAAGATATTCTCTGTTTATAACAGATCTGACTGTTCTCTATCAATATTTAGGCAAATGAAGAATACAGTACTCTACACCGATCGAATTCCAATAACCTGATCGCTTCTCAAATTGGCTTAACTCGACTGTGCCTATACGAGAAATCTATTGGCGAGTCCCTATTCATATGTTAGAATATAATAATATAATACATAAGTTGAATGACTTTCTTGAGAAGGCGCTTCCTACAGTCATCAAAGAAGAGATCCGTACAAACGAATGGGCTGATAGTCAAAGCACTATAGAATTTCGTGAGCACCTCGCAGACCTCACATTCGAACGGGAAGTCCCGGAAGGTGAGTATGATTTAGTCCTCTATGAAGAAATCAAGAGGCTTTTTTTAAGATTCAATGTCACCGCTATTTTGGGATTGCTCCGAGCGCATTCGTCGAGGCGTCACAGTATGCCGACCGTTATTTCGTCCGGAGCTCCCATTTTTCAATACGTCTGTAATTCCACGAATGAATTTATTCAATTTCTATTTATTCATTTCTTCTTTGAGTTCGACATATTGGCTAATGATAGATAAGGACCGTTCGAGATAGGGTTCGACGTTTGGACTCCGACATTCAAGTTTGAGTCGTTCATTTCGCCAATCTTGGCCCTCCTTCCCAGCCCAAATTCCATAAACAGATACTTTTGGTAGTTTGATGACGCCAAAGAGGATTGCGAGCATATAAATCATGTCCGCAAGTTCATCCCAGGAGGCTGTTGTTTTTCGTGGGAGTGTGTGAGGAAACTCGATATGTTGTGCTAATATTCGACATGACTGAGCTCGTTCAATAAAATTGCGGTCATTACTGAAGAGGATCACATCCTTACGCTCAGATTGTTGGTATTCTTCGTAGCCAGTGACAATTGCCTCATCTCCTTTCTCAGTCACTAACTCATCGGCATATTGGTGATCACGAATTTGACGATAATGTATCATACCAAGACGCCCTTGTCGATTCGCGCCGGAAGGTTGGTTGAACACTCGACTGAACGCAGATCCGAATGCCTTTTCCAGCGGACGGGTATTGCTGTGTTTGTAGTCCCAATCTAATTCATCACGGACGCCCGTAGCAAGAGCGAACCCGTTTACTGTCGGTTTGTAACCCCAATATCCTCGTTGACGGATACTGAGTACGTCAGCAATCCGCCACGGAAGCAAGTTTGTATCAAACCCGGCAAACACAGGTCTGTGTCCAGCATTCAGATCAGGCGTCCCGTGACGATCCAGAAATGTATTCACCTCCTCACGATTTACGAGTCCTAAAACACCCGCAGCAACGAAGCAATTTCGATACGCATGGACGCTTGGAAGATCATCCACGGCGGGAGATCCGTGTTCCCTGTCAACATCACCTCGATAAGTACTGTATTCATCATTTCTAGTTTTAAAATAGATTTCACTTTCAGTCGGATCAGTCAGTGAAAATTCAACCAATGGTCCAAAGTGGTCACTTGGATGTGTGATGAAAATCCTATTTAGACCTTCATTGTGAAGTGCATTCAGGAGTACCGAGAGTTGTCGACGCTTAATCTTCATCAAATCATCTCCTTAAAATCATAGAGAGTAGTGCTGGTTCGTGGAAGTTCGAAGAACAAGTGACCCCGCCGACGCAGGTTGAGATAAAGATAATAAACATGGTCAGCATCGTACCGCAGACCTGCCGCGAACGCAATTGCAGTCATGAATTTCCGTCCGGGAGTCACATCAACAGCGACCGCCGCGTCAGCTGCTTTTGTATCTTCAATTCCTCCCTTCACGTGCGCGTAAATCGCGTCGAAATCATCCTCGGAGTTCAGTGGCGAGATTTGGATATCTGGGTCGCTATGACCATATGATGTTAAGATTTCGGTGACAAGTGTCTCAACAACAGCCATTGTATCAGTTACCTTTGGTGTATTCAACATATAGACTCGGTCTGGAATATATCCTTCTTCACATGCAGCTAGTAACGGGTTGACCACTGATTCAACATTCGTACTTGCAGTGGTGACCCAAGCTCGATCCATGTATACTATCAGTATCAGGTCTGCAATCAAAATTTCGCCTTAAGTGAATTATTCAAATCTTGTTTAATATTATATGTTGTTGAATAGATCCGCTAATCCAAAAGATTGAGGTAAATGATTATGATGATTTATATCTAAATCTTGAACCACATCGAGTGAGATCTGACGTAAGGTTCGAAGATCGTCATAGACCGTTGACTGCGAAAACGTACTCGTCTCGCTGAGTATTAGTGTCAGTTATTCATCTCGTTTGAGAAGCTTCGAATAGTGGTATGCGAGGACTCACAACCGGCAGCGAACCCAATACCGAACTGAAATCACGATCTCTAACATCCAATGCTACTCGCATGTCAATACGACGGTTGAATAAAGGCTTGTTGAGAAAAGCGAGCTCACGTCGCGCAAATCACCGTACGGTCATTGACCACGATGAACGGCTGATCACCACTATGCCATGTTTATAACAGAAATTTAAATGTTACAATATATGAATCAAATCGCAGTAGATCGAGGATGCAGCAACTCGTGACGAACGAGTCATCCCTCACGTGGGTTTCATCGAAAAACACCTCCACCTTTTAGCATAAAAATTTTAGTTGGTGAAGGTCTTCTGGGTATAATCTACAAAATCAATAGTTCTCTGGTGAAATCGGCTGTGATATGGGATTGTTTTTCGTCCACTGCTGAGTCCAGTATCCTGCTACAGATGGAGAGCACTTGTCTAATGTTCCCCTGTGAACGCTGTAGTATGTGATCGAGACTCCCTTCAGTAAACGGTTGCACCGTATCGTCACTAGTATTGCCTGTCCGCTCGCGATCTAGATACTCATTTACCAGCTCATAGAGGTGCTCGCTGGTTAACGGACGAAGCGCTACTTCTCGGCCGATACGCTCGCTAAATGCATGGTACTCGCTCATTACGTCCTGCCAAACCTCTGGTGCGCAGCCGAATAGCATACACAGGCCTGAACTATTTTGGTCCATTAGATGGCGAATGCTGTTGAGCGTACCCTGTTCGTTCTTTGGCGAAAGGCGTGCAATACTCTCAAATTCATCGACAAAAACGAATACTCCGGTGTAGCCGAGAGCGAGCAACGTGTTCTTGAGCGCGGTGAATGCTCGCACACCCATCGTGTCGTCATCAAGTGCGCTATGGATCTCCATCTCTTTGCGCTGTTCGTATCTGATCCCCTCTGCGGTGAGCCACTGCCAGGCGTAGAGATTGGTATCCTCGTACACCATATGGATGATCGCACGCGCGAAATCAGCAAACTTCGTGATATTGCTCAACTGCCGAATCGCTTCTGGTACAATTTCGGAGAGTAGGACATCCCCCTCATCAATGAGCGACCGCATCGCTTCTGGACCTGTCGGATTGACATCAGTGACCTCGCGTGTAATCGATGCGAGGTACTCGTATGCCACGTTTTGAAGGCGGTTGAACCCGATATCATATACGAATTCGTGATAGATATCGAGGAATCCCTCCCCCGGTTGGGCGACGTAACCAACGACCACGTCTTCGCGGTCCCGCAGTAGTGATCGGGTATATTTGAGAGTATGGGACTTTCCATTGCCATATTTCCCAGTGATCACGAGATGTTTGGACTTTCCTGTTGAAAGGACCGATGAGACAGTCGAGCTGATCGATGTGGTAACGTGCTGTTGACCGCAGAAGATTTCCGGGTTCTCAGCTGGTACAGGGCTGTAGGGGAACGGATTTGCTTCGAGGTTGTACTGTGAGTAGTCGCGCTGCTCATCGGTGATAGTGAATCCATCGGACATTAGGTATCCTCCTGATCGAAGGTGATACCGCGGTCGTGAACCGCGAGATAATAGAATTGTTTACTAAACGATTCTACACCGGCCATCACTTGCTGACTCGACTGGAATGTCGAGACCAATTCCCCGTCGTCAGCAAGTTCGATTCGCTTGATTCCGAGCGTGGCATCCTTAGCCGCTGTATCTATCGGAGCCCCTGATAATTCGAGTTTCCCGACATTCTGTTGGCAGAGCGCCACCAATGCATGATCGAACCCACTACGTGGACATCGCGTTCGCTCACATACTTCTTCACGGAGACGGGGGATTGACAGGTACCGCTGCCGTAGACTAACTCCCGCAGTTTGCTCCAAGTCGTCGTATACACTGAGCAGTACGTAGGCGAAGTTGCTCGGAACATCGGCTTGTAGCGATAGATAGTAATTCCCGGTGAAGGCGTTGCGCTGAACGTGACCTAATCGCTCAGCCCAGTCGCCAAGAACTTCGATACTGGTCTGATTATACGAATAGGGTGTGTACTGCGAGTTCTCTTCAAGCCGTTCCAGTATTGACTCTAAGTCGGCTGGTTCTACCTCTGCTAGCACGTCCAGAAAGGCACTGTAGTGGGGGCTTCTAGTCGTAAGGATGGTACTCACGTGAGCCCAGTCTTCATCCCGTATCGCCTCCAAGAAGGATCCACCGATGCTGGTTGTGGAATAGAGCAGATCATCACCCTCCTCATCCTCCTGTAACAAACCGATTCGATTTGCCTCCAGGATAGCCTCACGAGCGCGACGGTATGTCACGTCGAGTGCCTTTTCGATCTCTTCTGTTGATTTCTTTCCACTTTCACAGATATGCGTAAGTTCGACAAGTCGACTAAGAGTAACCGGACGGACGGTGGCACGTTCGTCGCTCATGCAAGTCCTCGAACTTGTTGCTTCGCGATTTTGTATGCTCGTTGAGTCACCTCGTTCCCCTGAAAGCGGAGATCAAGATAGTGCTCGACATCACGACCGGATTCTACGATATAGCGAAACCGACGAAGTTCAGTGGCGAGTGCCCAGAGGTTATGTTGTGTGAGAGCGTTGCGATCTTCTCTGATATCATCTAGTTTCCGCTGACCACATACCGGGCAAGGACAAGGGAGCATATCCATGTCTTCAATATTCTGTAACTCTTCACCACCGAAGCCTGGTATGAGGTAGTTCCTGTTCCCAGCACTTCTGATGAATGCCGATGAGTCGAAGCTATCTACACCGAGATACAGTAACAGCGGTTGATATACGAGCCCACCTAAACCATATACGTGTAAGTGTTTGTCTGTGGCCTGTCGAGCTGCGATAACTAATTTTGTGACTTTTTTATAGTCTGTTCGAATCGGGACTAGACTGCCGAGCGCATACCCATCGAATGTGCCGTGTTTCTCTAGGTACCGAATATTGTTACGGATAGTTTCTGGATCATACCCGTGAACACTCGCTAGAAGATGGGCATCGCAGTCATGATGATCACTCGCCTCCAACGCAAATTGGATATTCTGATTGATCCGTCGTTGGTTTACTGTTGTGCGGTTTTCACGAGTGATCGGTATGTCGACTGTCCCGTAGATATCGGCTTTCAGTTGGTGCTGAGTCTCTAGCGTATCTGCCGGAGTGGTGTCCAGTTCTTCGCTGACGAAATCGAATCCACCACTATCTGCAAACACTATAGTATTTTCTGGTACATCTAGCTCTTCTCGCAGGCTGACGCCGTTCATTAGTCGATTCCACATCGGTTTTCGATTCCGGATCGATCGAGCGTTGATCATCGCTGCTGAAAAATCTGGTATAGTGGTAACATATGATGGTGTATTATCACTCGATCGCTTGCCGATGTTCCGAACTGGAAAGAGAACAGGTGTCTGTAACTCTCCGTGGGGTAAATCAAGTTCTCGTCGTCTGTACAACATAACTCACAATCGGATTGAATGTCCTATCATATATATGATTGAGATATTGGACATTCTATAAATATGTAATTTAAAAGTTCCGGGACATCACTTAAATAACATATTCTATATTATAACTAAATTTAATATTTCTCAAATGCTACTTGTGTCGGCTCTTCTTCGACATGACGGCAAAGCTGTTCTATTTTTTTAGGAGTCAGATCACCGGTATTGTTGAGATATCGTGCAAAATTCTGTAGGTATCTACCTTTCAAACCAATGACAATTGTGCTGTGTTCTTTGGCGTCCTCCGTTCGGGCAGGTACTGACACAATATTGTCGAACTGTTCATCGACAATCTCGCGATTAAACACGACACCTATCCTGTTAGGAGGGATCTTTTGCACCATCTGATCAATGTCGATACTGGTGTAGTAGTCACTTCCCAGTGCGAAAAAGACAAGATCATAATCATATTCAGACAACACCTTCTCGACGTCTTCCTTTATATTCAGGCGCGCAGATCGCTCTCGAATCTCATTGACCCTCATTGAGTTGAATGTAACTTCGTAAGGTGGGAGTGCCTCGTTTTCGGACACAAGACCGAAACCAGCACTAATGAAATATCTAGTTACATTATATCCCTCCGAGGAAAGCCGTCGCACTGCTTGCTTGATATATTTCTGTTGCCGACCCGTGTAGAGATCACGAGCGGCGATTTCAGGCACGTTCTTTTGATTCAGAAGCTCCTTTCTGCTGACTCCGTCTAACTCATTTATGTCGAATACGGGAGCACTCTCCGGTGCTTCCTTCACTCCGGAACATTGGTCAATAACGAGAATATCAAGATCGTCGTCAACATCTATCTGTGGAGGGCACGGAAGGAAATCTGATCCCGCTGAGTAATCCTCACCGAAGTCGTGGAGAACAGTTTCCCGTAGATCTTTGGCACGTTCAAAACAACGTAGTTCACAATCTGTATCTTCGACTGCTGTGCTTACGGTATCTTCAAGAACTCCGTTTGGTGTATGGACATAGAGACGTTGATACCGTCCAACTTGTTTTTTGAGATTCGCTGCCATCTCTTCCGGCCCAAGAGAGATTGTTGAAGGCGTTGCTTTCCACCATTCGAGTACTCCACCGGCATTGAGCATACCAATCTCTGCTACAGGTAAGTCATGGACATGGCGCCAAAAATCAGAATGTTTCTTACTCAGATACTCCTCGACGGAGCTATAGTTGTTCCCAGACGCTGTAGCTGGCGTTACGATCAGCGTTTTCGGGAGCTCTCGAGCAAATTCATCGTAGAAACGACGCGTGTTGTGGAATCCACGACGTCGATTTCGATCATTACCTCGGAATATACAAACTTCGACACCGTTTTCAGTGCAAACGGGGCAGTCACATTTCTCCCACGGTCGACTCTTGAGGGTTTCCTGATATTCCTCTAATAGATCATCATCGCCAATCCATTCTGCGTAGTCACGAACGACGGTCCAGATCTCTTCATAAGAGGTTGATGCAGCCTCTTCACGGAGAATTTCTGTCATCCGAGGGAATGATTCGAACACTCGCTCGGCAGTCTCAAGGAGATCCTCATATTCGCTTACGTCGACTGGATCTTCGGGGTCGTCTTTACGAAGCAGTTTGATGAGTTTGTTCCGTAGGTTATCGCTGAAATTCGCCTGCAGTTCCTGCCCATATTCGAAATGGTCTCTGAAGATCGACTCAATTTCTCGTAGGCGCGAAGCATCGAACTGATCGTTGTGACGATGTTCACGGAGATACTCTAGTGTCGCGGGCAGAACCGGTTCGGTCTGCTGGTGCCAATCCTCAAGAGCATCGACAATCGAACCCTCAGCGGCGTAGGCCCGTAGTGCTACTAATACCTCCCTACCGCGCAATGACTTCTCTATGCCCATGTCAAGGCCATCACGATACGAGGGATACCGAACCCGAATAGCATCGTATCGGTCGTTCTTATCGAGCCGGTAGTTCTTACCGCCAGTCCACGCAGAGCGTAACATACTCGCACTGTCGAAACTGGCCATGCCAGACCGGCCGACGGTCTCAAATCCATCAGTCTTTGCGAAGCCAAAGACGTGTGAGTCGATACGAGTTTCGTACTCTCGCTCAAATGCCTTGACTGTCTTTCCGACACCTTTGACGATCTTCCGAACCTCGTGAATAGGACTGCCAGCAACTCCACCGATACCAAGGTAATCATACCCGATATTGAGAACGTCTTCGGTTGCCTCGATGTACGACTCAGGAGTCCACCCTTGAATGGCGACCATCAATCGGAATGGGTAGTCGCCACTCTCGTACAGATCATACATCTCTTGGGCGTTCTGCAGTGTTAGCTTGTATCGGAACTCCTTGTCGTTCTCACGATAGACTGCCCGCGAATCACGTGCGAACTCTGTAAGTATAGTGTCGAGATCGCCTTGAAAGTCCTCAGCAGCAAATTGTTCGATCTCTTCCACCGTTCCATTTCGGATCGTTGGTTCGTATTTATCGATATAATCTGGCCATTCATCGGGCCATTCGTCAATCATCAGATCTACGGCATCCGAAATATGATCTGGGATGTCACTCTTTTTGAATTCTTCACCGAATGCACGCTCATCGAGATACAACCGCCCCTTGTCCTTACCAGATCCCAATACGAGGTGATCGATGGTAACACCAATTGTAACCTCAAGAGTCTCATAGAACTCGAGCATCTCCGCATTTCCATATGGAGGAAATGGGAGCGATTTGTAGCCCCACGCTCCACAGTCGCTAATCGTTGGGAGCCAATCGGGAATAGAAAGGACCGGATCGTCGTAGACACCGTGTTGAGCGAGTCGATTGGACTTTCTCTTCGATTCCTCTACTTGTTCACGAGAGATGAGAACGCCGTCGATAGGTGTCGTGTCCCGTTCAAAGATATCCCAAATGTAATCCAACTCACGCTCCTGACGGTTGAGACTAGAGAGTTCGTCGTGCTTGAAGTCGTAGTGAGCATCAACTGCATCATCCCATTCAGGAACGTAGAACCTCACAGATCATATTCACCATCTTATGGTTACTTGGTTCCGGCATATGAATGTCCCTTTCTCATTCCACTCGAAATGCTCTTGATGGCGATGGTACTCTATCGATAATACTTAGTGAATACCTGGAGACTCCAATAGTATGTCTTTGAAACGGCGCTCCACAGATTCTCTCCAAAACGCTAGGGAACGGACTCTTGAGGTAGGGGCAGATCGACCAATCCGTATTAGTTCGGGTCATCGAATCCTCCATCACGATGGGAAGTGTAGCCGTCCACACGGTCACAATTACGAGATTTCGGTAAAAGTCACGGGTATACTTACCGACAAGGGCTGGATCGTTGATAAAGGAGATATTACTTCGATCATATCTAGGTGGGACCATCGATTCCTTCTTGAAGAAGGTGACCCTCTCATCAACGCTTTCGAACAAAGTGGTGATGGTGATAGTATCGTGGTCCTCGAACATCCCCCGACTGCAGAAGTGATGAGTGTACTTCTGGAGAAGCGGCTTTTAGATGAGCTACCTGATACTGTCTCCGAGGTCTCGGTTCAGGTACGCGAAACGTCTGAACTCTGCGCTGGAGCAACATACTGAGATGCCAGTTAACACCACTAGTACCGACTCTGAAGAGATTGCTGAAGGAAAGACACTACCAATCAACGAGTTGTTCTATTCGCTGCAGGGAGAAGGCAAGCTCGCTGGCGTACCGAGCATCTTCGTTCGCACCAGCGGTTGTAACCTTCGGTGTTGGTTCTGCGATTCGTATCACACCTCATGGGAGCCGACACACGCACGAATGGTTCTTGACGATATCATCGAGGAAATTCGGACGTACGAGAAAGCCAAACACGTCGTTCTCACCGGTGGAGAGCCACTCATACACGATGAATCGGTCTCACTGCTAGAGCGATTGAACGAATTAGGATATCACACAACGGTCGAAACGAACGGCACGATCTATCATGACGCACCAATCGACCTAGCGAGTATCAGTCCAAAACTATCGTCCAGTACTCCGACCCACGAGAAAGATCCAAAGGGCGAGGGTGAGTGGGCTGAACGGCATGAAAAACAGCGCGTGGATATACACGTGCTGTCAGCATTGGTCGACGCCTACGAGTCACAACTCAAATTTGTTGTAACGGGACCTGCGGATCTACAGGAAATTGAGCGGATTGTCAACCGGGTGCGGGACGCGGCGACGACAACTGTCTCAAATTCTGATGTGCTGTTGATGCCGGAAGGAGCCACTCAGGAGGAACTAGATGAACGACGCAACGAGGTTGCCGAACTCGCGATGCAGTACGGGTATCAATATACTCCTCGACTCCATGTTGACCTCTGGAACGACGCTCCTGGCACGTAATATGACGAGTAATCACTCCCGATTAACGGATAGAAACAATGACGCCGAAGAACGTATCGACTGGGAGAAAGCACAACGTGGTGTCCGACTGCTTCAAGGAGTAGTCGGACAAGATGCCGATAGCACTGGACTAACCGAGACGTGGCAACGCCGAGTGCCCGAAACATTCGCGACGCTAACTGAAGGTGACTGTATCTCATCGAAGCCGACCATGCGGACGTTCGATGCCACATCGGATGACATCGTAGTCAAGACGGGGATTCCAGTGTATTCACTCTGTGAGCATCATTTACTGCCGTTTTTCGGTACGATTCACCTCGCGTATCGGCCGAACGGTCAGGTTGTTGGACTCTCAAAACTCACGCGGTACGTTCGCTGGCAATCACGCCGACTCACGATGCAGGAACAACTGACAACAGATATCGCGTCGGGGTTAGCGGAGGAACTTGATGCTGCAATGGTCCTTGTGGAGTTGAACGCAACTCATCTCTGTGAAGCCATGCGTGGCATCGAGACTAAAAGTATGACCACAACCAGAGCGACTATCGGTGAACCGACAGAAGAAGAACGCGAGCAGTTCCAGACTGCTGTTGTCCGTGGAGAGGGAGAACGATGAACGAAAAGCGCGCAGTTATCCTTGCCTCTGGGGGAATGGACAGTGCAACCGCTGCGGCAGTTGCACAAGATGAAGGCTACGAACTATATATGCTCCACACTTCCTACGGTCAACGGACAGAATCAAAGGAATACGAGTGTGCAAAAGCACAGGCTAAACACTACGACGCTGCCGATTTTTTATACCTCACGACGGATCACCTCTCGAAGATCGGTGCATCCAGCCTGACCGACGAAAAGCTGGATGTGGCTGAAGCCGATCTTGAGAGTGACGAAATACCGAACTCGTATGTTCCCTTCCGGAATGCGAATCTGCTTTCGATGGCCGTTTCGTATGCCGAGGCTAATGACTGTGACGCAGTGTTCATAGGTGCTCATTCTGAGGATTTCTCAGGATATCCGGATTGCAGGCCGCAGTTCTTCGACGCATTCCAGCAGGTTGTGAACGCTGGCACGAAAGACGAAACACAACTCAGTATCGAGGCGCCATTTGTCGAGTGGTCGAAGACAGATATCGTCGAATGCGGACTCGGACTAGATGTCCCATACGAGCTTACTTGGAGTTGTTATCGAAAGGAGGGACCTGCGTGTGGAACTTGTGACGCCTGTGCATTTCGGCTTCAGGCATTCCAGAACCTCAGCGAGCAGGATTCGATTGGGTACGTCGAGTGCCCCGATTACACTGAATAAATGACCGTCTCATCGAAGGGAGCGGTCTGGAATTGAACACATACGCTGTCAGACACTCAGAGCGACCCGACGACGGCGGAGTCGTCGCGGGATCGATCCCGCAGCGGCGTTCCTACATCGACTCGGTGAGAAACACGATGTCTCCGACGCCGAGTTTCTGGTGGATGCTGTGGACTACCTGACTGCCCTCGCGCGGCGAGAGTTGCTCGACAGTCATCTCATGGTTCTTGGTTGATAAATCCAGATGGATCGGGAGGTCTCGTTCCGTTCCTTTCGGTTGTTCTTTAAATAATAGATCTGGTCCCTCTCCTGGTCGGTCGACGATTTCCGAATCAAGCGAGGCAGAGAGGTCCCTTCGTTCACCACCAAGGGCTGCCGACCAGAACTCAGCCAGTCGAGCTGCATCAGTACAAGCAAAGGTAATATATTCTACCCTTCCCATGCACGCTGGTTATTCACAACGTTGAAAAGAGCTACTGGTGTCGGAAAGTGCCGCCATATCTGTCAATAGGATATCGTCCTCACAAGTTGAATGTGACTAAGAGAGGTAACTAAACAACGAGACGATTAACGGTGCTATCAAACAGAAGTTCAGTGCGGTCATGCATCTAGTGGAAGCAGTTCCGTGAGTTCGTACTCAAAGTGTGCGCCCACGACACCGGACGAACTCTCGCTGTCTTGAACGAGGAGTCGCGAAATTCTGTGCTTCTAAGAACGACCGGTTGCTGGATATAGAGCGTGTAGTCAGCAATTTCCAAAAACATTCCGTTGTTGATATTCTTGTCAGACGTTCACGGTTTCACTTTCACTCCATCTGGCGAGTATTGACTCCTACCCTCCTCGTACGTGAGCACGGTACTTCCCATGCAGTCGCCGCTCGAAATCAATACCTCAGAGCAGTATTAGCTCCGTAATCGAGATGTGAGTGATTCTCCGAACATCGGGGGCGACCACTACTTTTCGGACTACAACGTGACACGCCCCGAGGACGTCACGGTTGCTGACGTCCCATCAGCGGACAATGAGGCGATACGGACTATCGACCTCGAAGCGCTTGACCAGCAGGAAACCATCGGCAAGTGGCAGGTCACTGGGTCAGCAGAACGGATCGAAGAGTTGTGGCCCACACTCGTTGCAGATGCAGAGGCAGGTCTCATCTGGGCAGTGAAAGCCATGACTGCGTTCGGGTATGAGGAACTCTCGATGTACGATGACTATCTCCTCACGGTCTACACACCCAACTATTTCGAGCGCCACGATGTCAACCGAGTCAGAACTCATCTCCGAAACGAACGCGACGTTACTCACGAACTGTACTACAAGCCTGATATCTATACCGCGAAGGGAATCGTGGCTGAGACAGCCGAACAGTTTGGCCTCTCAGTTCCAGCGAGATACGTGGACTAGCGGTTCACTGGAGCTACTCTCCCACAAACACATCGACACGTATGCCAACGGGTGAAATTCGGGAGGCTGTCGCAGCCGATGCTAGCGACCTCGTGACGGTCTATCAGAGCGCGTATCGCGAGAATCGTGACCGTGGGTTCTCTGCGAAGATGGAGTCCGTCAACGAACGTACTGTCGCAGAGTGGATCGACGAATACCGGGTGTACGTCGCCACTGTCGACGGTGACGTTATTGGAGGTGTTCGTCTCGAAGAGACCGCGTCAGAGCGAGTGAAGCTCAGTCGTCTGGGCGTCCACGATCAGTGGAAAGGCAAAGGCGTCGGGAGTCGATTAATAGAGTATGCCGAGAACGCGATGCGAGCGTCGGGATATGCTACTATCTGGCTGACGACACCGCAAGACCATCCGTATCTTCCCGAGGTGTATCGTCGGCGCGGATACGAGAAGACAGGGCTGTATCCGCTGGAATATCGCAGGTATGACGAAATCATCATGGAAAAACAACTCTGAGATGGCTACCGTACTACTATCAGTCGGTCACCGATACCCATCGTTTCATATTAGATGTGGTCCGGAAGGGAGCAACAGAGCCAACGAAATCACCAACCAAACAGAAGGCTGACTAGCTCTGGTTATCTTGGTTTTAAATATCGAACACAGATAAACAGTGGCGGGCCGTCACGGAGTACGGTCGCAAACTTGGGAGTGGCCTCGCTGAAAGCGTCAGTCACTACCGGTTCGACAACTTGCTCGACGACAAACCCGTTATTGAGCGCTGGATCGAACATCCCCGCAAGCGGTCGTCGATAGAACGGGACGACACATTCGCTGTCTTCGTCGCCCCAGTCCCGGTCCACCTGTTCGATTTCTGGATAGGAGGCCTCCTCGGCAAGGATCTGCTCCCGGACAGGATATTCCGCTTCTATGTAGTCCCGTACAGGATGACTGGTCGACACCACGACCTGCCCACCGGGCATGAGAATGCGATTGAAGCCAGCGAATACGGCCTCCCACGCTTCGATGTGTTCGAGTGCGAGCTGACAGAGCACGAGATCAAACGCGTCGTCCTCGAGACACGGAAGCCCATCAGTGAGATCGGCTTGATTCACCTCCACCCGATCATCATCGGCGAATCGCTCCTGTGCGTGGCTGAGCATTTCGGGGCTGGCATCAACACCGACTGCGGTCGCTCCACACTCGACAATCCGCTCGGTGTAGAAACCGTTCCCACAGGCTGCATCAAGCACGTGGATGCCGTCAAGGGATGGAAGCAACGATTGAACAGCCGGCCACTCGTACTGTTCTCGGACAGCACTGGTGGTGATATCATCGTAGCTCGTCGCGAGTTGATCGTACACGGCTTGGGAAATTGGGGACTCCTCGTCTGATGACACAGTGGTCTTCGGTACTAATGGACTATTGATATACTTTCTCTCGGTGGCTTTGGTCGTGATTCAATATAGTGTTGATATGTCTATCGAACGAAGCCGATGATTCTGAGGGAACACAATCTCAGAGACTGTTTCAAACCTCGATGGTAATGCACTGGTGGTAGGTATGCACTGTGGGGGTCGCAGCTCGATTGTTCTCCAACGATTCATTCCGTCGAACCTCTATGTTACCCGGTTGTCTCTAGTCAGGTGGCCAGCATGAGTGATCCAGCGCCCACACTCCGCCGACATCTCGACCGCTATCTTGATACGATCGACCCAGCGACACTCCCAGATATCGTTGGGGTCTGTCTCACGGGCAGCCTCGCCACTGAGTTCGCCGACGAATACTCAGATATTGATCTCATGGTCGTCGTAGACAACGACGGCACCGACGCCAATCTCGCCGATATTGGGAAAGAGCTGATCCCCGACGAAGCGACAGCCGTCCAGTGGCGGGAATCGGTGAGGCGGTACTCCTTCGACTGGAAGGCCCACCATTTCGATGTGGACGTCGTCCGTTACGAGGACCTCCGAGGATCGGACTGGGATCTCGAAACGCGATGGGAGTACGACAACGCCGAGGTGCTGGTTGATCCGACGGGACGGGTGACCGCCCGGCTCTGTCACGAAGTGCCGTTCAGCGATGGGGAGCTGGCCAAGTTGATAGAGCAGTATGCCGACACCATGCTCTTTGATGCACAGTGGAAGGTCCAAAAGGCCTGCCTCAGAGGATCGTTCCACGCGGCTCACCGAGCTGCAACCCAGGCAACCGACGCAGCGCTTACACTCTTGTACCTTCGAGAACACGAGTTCGTCCCGTATGACAAGTGGGTGATCACGGGACTCGAGACGTTGGCCCAGACCGACAAGGAGACACGGACTCTCGTCTGGGACGCAACGTGCATCCGGGAACGGACCCCTGATGATGTTCATCGGCGGGTTCAGGCACTTCAGTCACTGTGGAAGCGAATTGCAATCTCTCTTCGTGAAATGGACTGCATCGATGTCGAATCCCTCTCCTGGGAAGCCCCGCCTGTGGACCTCTGTTTCGTCGATTGAAAGGCGGGGCACGGCAATGGGAGGTGCGAGTGTCCACAAGCTCGGAAGATGGTTTGATGCGTGCTTTTCTGTCAGCGTAGAGCTTGCTGACGCAGCTTCAGAAGCCCTGACGTAGGCGCTCACGACAAAACTGTGTTGACTCAAATAGCATTTATGTGCTTCATAGCCAAGCCTTGTATATATGGACAGAACGATTGAGCACATTGCCCAACAAGAACTAGGAGGACCCTCGGTAGAGATCGGACGCCCCCCTGAGGGACTCCACGAGACATACACGCTCACCTACGACGACACAGGATACATTGTTCAGTTTCTTGGTGACCGCGACGAGCACGACGACTCGCTCGCACGTGGACTGAGTTGTTATCGGCTTCTGGCCGACAGCGGCGTGCCAGTTCCGACGCCAGTAACCGAGACGGTTCACGAACTCGATGGTCGTCGATACACCGTTGTCGAACGACTTACAGGGACGACCGGCAAGCTGGATATTTCACCACAGAGAGTCCACAACGCGGGGCAAAGACTCGCACAGATTCACAACAGTCTCGACTTCGACCAGCCCGGAACCCTCAGCTTCGACGGACTCGATTCGGTTGTCGAACCGTTCTGCGAAGGAGACTGGTGCGACCGAATCGAACGGCAGATGCGCGCGAAGATAACCATCCTCCTAGATGCTGGGCTCACTCCCGCGAGGGATGCCATTGCACAGAGACTCGACGGTATACTTTCGGTGATTCCTGCGACGTTCACGCCGGTACTCTGTCATGGCGATTTTTCACCGGACAATGTCCTCTTCCGTGGCGAAAATGTTGTTGGCGTGCTTGATTTCGACCGGTCGTATGTCGGCCACGCTTTATGGGATCTCACAGTCAGTGCAACGGCATTTTGGATGCATGACCCTGGTGGGAAGTGGACGGTTCGAGATGATTTCTATGACGGATACTGTTCAAGGCGCTCAATTACTGACCGGTTCGAGCGCATAGAACCGCTCTATCGAGTTGCAACCCTCGCACGAGGTGTTGCAGGTCTGATCAACAGTCGGGGACTTTCGGAGTACGAACGGGAGTTCTATACCGATGCCATCATCGAGGCAGCTGACCGCGCCGAGCCTGTATGACTGCTCTTTTACCCTCATAGACACTCTTGACGGAGAGACGCTCTGCTTCCATGAGCTGCGTCACTCGACAGTACTTTGAAAGAGATCGCTCTCATGAGAGAGATATTGTCACCGGCACTTCCTAGTTAGGGCTCGAGCAGGCTGGTATCGACGGGGACGCGCGTCAAGCCAAGCGTCGAGAAGTCACTATCAAACGCGAAGACGTATTCCGTGTCATACTCCCCAGCGAGCACCGCGGTGAGGTGATTGACGAGCGTGATCGTCTGATCGTCATACTGGTCGAACGCAGTGCGTGCCTCCGTAAATGTCGAGGCATCGACTCGAATCACGTTGATACTGTCGGCGGTGAGGATCTCTCCGAGTGCTTGTGAGGCGGTCTGATGGTCGACCTTGTAGAGTAATAGTGTCGTCAGCTCCGCGAGGACGAATCGGGTCGTGTACAGCGGTTCGTACGCGAGCTCGCCGGACTGAATGGCCTGAAACACCGTGCGCGTGCGCTCGTGGTGTTTGTCGCGGTCATTGTAATAAGCGAAGAAGGCGCCTGTGTCGATGAACAGCGGATCGGCGTGAGTTTCGACGGCAGCGTCGGAGGTGGCCCGTGCGTCTGTCCTACTCATTCGAAAGTGCGTCAGCGAGATATTCGTCGGCCTTTGCGGCGTCTGTCGGTGTCTCCGAACTGCCAGGGGTAGCGCTCCAGAACGCATCGTCGGGATTAATGCCAGCAGTCGTACGATCGTCGTCAAGCCACCACACGACCGACCGCCCACCGACTTTCTTACGTTCGACCCGTCCGTCCTCGTGCAAAGCCGTCAGGTGTTCCCACGCGGCCTTCCGTGTCACGCCAAGCTCCTCGCCCACCTCGGTGGCGGTCGCTGGCTCCGGTGCGACCGTTCGAACGGCATCAAGGACCTGTTCGTCGGTCACCGAGCCGGTGAACTGACCCTTGTCGTTTCGATCACGCTCCATATTTTCCGTTGGTACGCCCCCGTCTTAACCCTGTTCCCTTGAAGTACATGGAGAAGACTTATTACCAAGTACTACGTAGTACGTGGTAGAGACAGACGGCGTCCTCGGGCGTGATTCAGTAAGGAATCGCGCCGGGTGGTTGCAACACCCGACGCTGGCTGTTTCAGTGGTGAAACAGCATGACAGCAAATGCGACCCAGCGACGTAACACTGACGAACAGAGCGACGACCATGATTCTCCAAACCGAGCAGACTGCATCGTGTGCTCGGAGTATAAACTCCAGAGCGACTACTCGCTGTATGTCCGGCGATGGGATGGCAAATACGTCGCAAAGGCGGACATCTGTGAGGACTGTGTCACCGACGAAAGCGCCGCATGGCGGTACAACCAAGTGGCGGACCAAAACAGAGAGAGTGACCGATGAGCGCAGACAACCCGGGATCAGCGACGAAGTTTAACCTGTTCGAAGGCTCTGGTGGCAGACTCTTCCTGTACATCCACACCGGTACGACGGCAATCACGCTCGAACTCGATCGTGAAGACAGTGATCGCGATCGCCTCTTGAAGCGACTGGGCGAACCACCAACTCCCATCAGAGGAGACTAATCGAGCGGTCGGAGCACAAGCATTATATTTTACATTCGATAATTACGGGTTAAGGACTCTATCCGCCTGCTCGCGATAGCTATCGAAGAGATCGATAGCCCACGCGACCGCTTGACTGGAGTCATTGTAGAGCGTTCCCATTAGTTCACCTCCATTTCGATACACTCCGATCCAGACCTCAGCCTCGTCGACGATAATCAAGCCATACGCTGGGACCGTCTCAGCGGGCCAAATCGAGCAGTTATGCGCGGAAATCGCTTCACGCAACTCAGTTGAATAGAAATTGTTCAGACCCTGGATCATCTCCATCTCTAGAATGAGTTCGACTTCAGTTTCATAATTGAATATATGCCGAGTGAATAGCTGGACATATCGATCCCTCACTTCTGGCGAGATCCCGCGAATGCGATCAGCACTCTCCATCGAGTCCTCGACTGGATCGAATGCGACGTCCCGCATCGAACTCGGGTACGTCTTTGCCTCAACCCCCCGCATCATCTCACATCCAATCGCAGCGTCTCCCGGAAGATTGGCGAGCACCTCTGAAGCATCTATAACCTCCGATATCCGGCGATTATGCTGACACTGCAACCATGCGACCTGCCGACCATATTGTGTCAATCGGTAGGCGTTTTTCTCCTGAACGACGAGTCCTTGCTCGTCGAATGTCTCGAGCACTCGTCTAATTGTTCGTTGAGATGGATCGAGAAGGAGAGCTAGTTCATGGACGGTTAATTCATCTGAAAGTAGTTGGGTAATCACATCGCCGTATTTGTGTAGTAATCGGAGTACCTCGTCCGCGTCTGCCTCCGTAGTAGGCATAAATTATTTTTCTATATAGAGAATATATGTTTTGTAGCAGTAAGTGTAAATTGATTATATTTTTATGTTCACTTTAAATCCAATAGACTTATTACATTCTATTGGCACGGATGACGACTTCGACAAATTTGTCGAAATCAGCGGCTAGAACCGCTCTTCCCCCCCAATAAACCTATTATCGTTCAGATATAGCTATAGACATGCAACGTATGAATGAACGAGATCTAACCCTACTACAACATAAATGGCCTTGGATGCATGGTTGGAGCATTATACGTGACCTCTCTGATTCGACAGAGATTCGTTTTACGATAACTACAGATTATAGTTAACGAAAAAGTGCCGCGCAGGCGCGTCATGTTGGAGCAGGGCACGTCCGCACGGCTGACCTCGGAAATAGAGGCCACTATGACCTATACCACTCAGACAGATAGCAGCACCGACTACAACCGAGCGACCACCCTGTGTGTCGGCTGTGGCGAGGAATGCCGCGAGGCACTCATCGTCCGATTCTCACGTCCTCTAGATGGCGCGCAGATCGCTAGGGGCAGTGTCTGCGAGGACTGTGCTCCTCGGATGCTTCGACGGGCACAAGATGGGACGGAAGCCGTTCCTGCAGAGGTGCGATGGCCATGACTCTGACCACCCTCATAAGGTTTTTCTCAACCGGAATAGACCGACGTGACGATCCAAATCACGGACAAAACAGTTACGAGGGCGGACACATCCTGTCGGTGCAGGAGCAGGGCGGTGAGGAGTTCGGTCATGTTTGGCTGGAGGACGACCGATGAGTCTGTTGATTCACATCGAGACCGATCTCCGCTCATCACTTCTCAAGCATCGCGAGGCCTTCGAAACGCTGGCCGAACACGACGATGGTGAGATTGCGGAACTGCTCGGAGAATTTCCGCTCGAATTGATCGACGAACTACCAGATAGGGAGGATGACGATGAGTAAGTCAGGAACTAAGCTGCTCGACGAGCTGTGTGCGGAAGTCTGCGCGGTCGTCGGCGAGATCCCCAACCTCGAGAATCGCTTGGATCTTATCGGGATCGTCGGTTCGCGCCAAGGCATCGCGGAGGAATTTATTGAGGTCTCTGGACCGTTTCGCAGCCTCGGGATCGAGGGCTTGGCCACACCACACACACAGTGGTTCGTGTTTGGGCGTCGGCTTCTCGCAGCGGGGGCAATCATGGGGCGCAATATCCTCCTCTTCGGTCTCCTCGACTTCTATTCCGTGGAGTTTGCGGTATTGTCGGTTCGCAGATTCACGCCCGAATCTAGAGATGTAGCGTGCGGTGTGATCGCTGCCACGCGCGCGCCCTTGACGGTCTTCGATAAGCGTCTGGCTGGCACCCTGTCGGGCCAGCCAGCAGGCGTTCGACTTCCTGAATGCGGTCGGCGTGACTGGTTTGGTAATTCCGGCGCGTTTCGCAGGCTCCTTGAACATCTTGAGATAGCTTCGATAGCTCATCTCAGAGCCATCGGAAAGTTTGCACCACAACGGTGCAGTGTGGTCAGTGCGGCGTGGGTGTTCGACCAACCACCGCTTTACGAACGGAACAGAAGGGATGAGGTCGATCGATCGCTGTCCGGTCTTACCATCGACACTAACGATAAGGCCGGTGTCAGTATCGGAGACGTCCCCAATCTTCAGACCTTCGAGCTCACCACCACGCAAGCCAGCATCGAACTGGAGAGCGATAGCGGCTCGATCGCGGGGATTGTGACACTCCTCAAGCATCGCCTGGACTTCATCATCCCACGCCAACATCTTCGACGGATCGGGCATGGGATCATAGCTCGATGGCAGGGTCGTAGAGATCCAGCTCAGCGAGTCCGGGATCTCATCATCGTCCGCCAGTCGTTTGCCGAAGATGCGGATGGCAACGCGGTAACTGTGGTTCGTTTCTGGCGTCTCATCGAGGTCGTACTCGCTGTGGATCCAACGGACGATCTCTTCTGCAGCGTCTCGGTCATCAAGGGCCTCAGCGATCGAGACAGGACAGAGCTCAGACATTCGAACACAATGACGGAGCAGTTTCACATGACGGTGCCAGGAGTACGTTTCTCGCAGCAAACTGAGTCGGTCGGAGAATTCAAGCAGCGCCTCACGGTCGGAATCGGATCCGCCGCGTTCATCCGTTTCGAGTTGCTCCCGAATTACTTCGACTTCCCGCTTGGGTTCCCTCGAAGACATACCTTTAAGTCATATAGCGTTGGGATTATGAACATGTGGTGCACATCCCGGCCTAGGCTTAGCTTATTAACGTCGATCACTGTTGTTCTTTGAAAGATGAGCCCTGCGTAGGTTCTTAATGTCCAAACCATCGAGGAGTACGTTCTATTTCTACCAAATCAGCTGGAAAAGACGGTCGATGAAACCACCAGCAAGACGTTCGCCACCGCACTCGTGCCAACTTATTTAGAAATGCAGCAATTACAGCGACCATGTTAGATATTGCCGATGTTCTGCGAGACCACACAGAGAATCGCATTCGAAGGGATGATATCGAGTGTCCAGCCGATAGATGCGAGGGCAGGGCATTCGATGTTCGCGTGTGGACGACTGCGAACGGGACACCCGAAGGAGCCGCGATTTGCAGAGAATGTGATAGCCGGATCAATATCACCCTGTCCAAATCTGAGCTGAACAAAATACAAGAGCCACTCAACAGCTTCGAGAAAGAAGTAAAGAATCTACAAAAAGAGCTTGACAACCTCTGATTATGGCGATTCTCGACAGCGTCCTACATTTCCTGCGTGGACATCCACTTCTTTCAGGCGTGACAGTGATGGCTGTTCTCGTGTTCGTTGTTGTCTTCGTTAGATACGTTCTGTTGTACGGATACAAGCGATCACGCGAAGAGACAACTAGTGCTGACGGTCCAGATTGGCAGAGAAAAATCGTCATCGTCGCAAAGGAGGTCCAATGGGTTTGGGAGAGTAAGTACGTCGAACCAGAATCCCGTGGAGAAGCCTATTCGATAGACGAGGTGAAGGGAGAAATGGGATTGTTGGCGGACAAGCTCGATAGAAATGCGTCAAACGTGACTGCGAACGAGGTGCCACCCGAATTTGTAACGATGATATACGAAACCGCACAGAAATGCCGAAGCGTCGAAAGCTGTCTCACAGGAGTTGGACAGAATCCGCAGTTCGTAGAAGAAGGAACGAAGGCAGTGGAAGCCGCAGAGAAGTTGGAAAAAGCAGCGCGCCACCATCTGCAATCGTAATCGAAGACGAAAGACGACGATTAGTTCTCAAACCCGTATTCGAACGTCTGTAAAACGAGGTATCCGCGACAGTCCGCACTTCGAGAGCAAGATTGTGACAAATTCTGATTGAGTAGATCCGATTCACCCACTCTGAAGAATATTAAAAATGATATAACGAGGATTGAGTGCCTTACGTTTCAATTTCTGTGAACCTACTCACTTCTAAAGAAGAACTACCCGACAGACCCAGAAACAGAGATCCCAATGATCAATCGTATGCTCTAGCTACTCGCTGGTTTTGGTGAAGCCAAACCAAATCCATACTCACTGAGTACACCCAGAAACCGACTAATACGCCGCGTAGCCGTTCGATTGCTGAATGCTCTAATCCTCCGACATCAACCGCCTGAGCCCTTGCTAGATACTCACTTTCCCTTTAACCCATTGACTGCATTTAGTGCCTGAAAAGCCATTAAAGAGTATTATCATTATAAATCATAACAGTTTTTACTACGGCTGCGGCATCGTCTAATGCGCATTAGCAGCGGCGGACACCGCTGTCTAAGGACCCGCTCGATCCGACGGGATACATCGGATCACAGCACAACCATGACCGAATCTACCGGCGACGATCAGGTCGAAAAGCTCGTGAACAACAGGGAAGCAAGCATTCGAGAGATTGACAACACCGCAGGTCGTGAGTTCCGCGAGTTACTCGATTCGCAGAATTTCGTGTTCGCACCAGGACTGTATCACGCACTCGATGCCCGTTTGGCAGAGATGGCCGGGCTCGACGCAGCGTACATGAGCGGCTACTCGACCGTGCTCGGACAGTTCGGATTTCCGGATCTCGAAATGGTCACGATGACCGAGATGGTCGAGAACGCAAAGCGGATCGTGGAAGCGACGAACCTTCCCGTTATCGCGGACTGTGACACTGGCTACGGTGGTATTCACAACGTCCGTCGGGCCGTTCGCGAGTACGAGAAGGCGGGCGTCGCTGCAGTTCACATCGAAGACCAGACCACGCCAAAGCGCTGTGGTCACATCGCCGGAAAGCAGATTGTCTCCCGAGAGAAAGCTGAAGCCCGTTTCTCCGCTGCAGTGGACGCAAAGCAGTCCGACGATACGGTCATTATCGCCCGCACGGACGCCTACGGCTCGGCCAACGGCGACTGGGACGAACACCTCGCTCGTGGCCGACTCTACTCCGACGCTGGCGTTGATCTCGTGTGGCCAGAAATGCCCGACCCCTCGCGCGAGGACGCCGTCAACTACGCCGAAACGATCCATGAGACGCACCCGGATCAGAAGCTCGCGTTCAATTACTCATCGAGCTTCGCGTGGTCCCAAGAGGAAGACCCGCTCACCTTCGAAGAGCTGGGTGATCTTGGATACAAGTACATCTTTATCACTCTCTTTGGACTTCATTCGGGCGCACATTCTGTCTACGAGGACTTTTCGAAGCTCGCAGAGAGCGACGAAGAAGCTCAGTTCGACCTCGAAGGTCGCTATCTCGACCACGAAACCGAGAGTCACCACGAACTCTCGTTCGTCAGCCGATATCAAGACATCGAGGCCGAGTTCGATCCCGAAGCGAAGGCCAGAATGGAGGCCTCAGAGGGCTTCAGCGAAGAGAAATCAGATCCAATCTCGTCGGATGACGACTAACCGATCTGTCCAAATATACCACGCTACAAGATAGCGAGCACCACAATCTACATAATCACATACATCATTAACAAATACGAAAATGAGTGAGGAAATCAAGCTCCGACGGTCACAGCTTGCAGTCCCGGGGAGTAACCCGGACTTCATCGCGAAAGCACCGACATCTGGCGCTGACGAGGCGTTCCTCGACCTTGAGGACAGCGTTGCACCGAATAAAAAAGTCGAATCGCGCGACAACGTGATCGAGGGACTCATCGAGCACGATTGGAGCAACACCTTACCGTGCTACCGGATGAACGGCGTCGATACGAAGTGGTGGTACGGAGACATCATCGAAGTCATCGGCGAGGCAGGCGAGTACGTCGACACCATCATGGTGCCGATGGCGAACAACCCGGGAGTCGTCGAATCTGTCGACAACCTCCTTACTGCTGTCGAGGAGAACAACGATCTTCCTGTTGGTGAGATTGGCCTTCAGTGCCAGATCGAACACGCTGAAGGAATGACCAAAATATCGGAAGTCGCAACCGCCTCCGATCGGATCGAATCGCTCGTGTTCGGCCCTGGTGATTACACTGCTAGCGTTGATGCCGCCGGTCTGACCATCGGTTCCGGAGAAGGGTACCCTGGTCACTACTGGCATTATCAACTCTCTCGCATTGCCCACGTCGCAAAATCACACGGGATGCAGGTCATCGACGGACCATTCTCCGATATCGACGACGGGGAAGGATTCCGTGATTCCTGTCGAAATGCCGCACGGCTTGGCTGTGATGGTAAGTGGGCCATCCACCCGAGCCAGATCGAACCGGCAAACGAGGTCTTCGCACCGAGCCGAGAGGAGGCCGACCGAGCAAAGCGCATCGTCGAAGAGTACGAAGCGGCCACCGAAGGTGGTGCCGGTGCGGTTAAAATTGATGGCGAGATGGTCGATGAGGCGACCCGCAAAATGGCCGCCAACATCATGCGACAAGCTGACGAAGCTGGGATGTACTGACGGGTCGACGAACGTACTCGCTCTTCTTTATTTTGTGAAACCACCATTGGCTTCAATTATCTAACCCGACTATACTGGAAGTGTGAGGAAATCAATTGGAAGATAGACCAATCCCTGCTGCGCGTGAGTATTGGTGAACCATGTGGCAAGTATGACGCTTTACAAGTGTCCAAAACCGACTTCCCAATCGTTTACTTCTTGGACAAAATACAACCTTATATTGTCTACATTCTACTGTAAATACTACAATCCATAACTTACACCCATTAAAATTGGATATTTTCAACTCAACGTTTATATATGTCCATTCCATCCTATTCCGACGTGAAGTACTATCCGAATGAACGGCTGTTTGGGGAAAAGGTGGACAAACATCAATATATATCAGAGTATGGTTTTCAGGTGGTTAGATGAGTGAGTCTGTGCTATTACAGATGGATCCAACAGCAATTACGGAGGCAATCAACTACGTCTGGGTGCTCGTCGTAACCTTCCTCATCTTCTTCATGCACGCCGGCTTTGCGATGTTAGAAGCAGGGCAGGTGCGCTCGAAGAACGTTGCTAACCAGTTGACGAAGAACATGCTCACGTGGAGTGTGGGAGTCATTGTGTTCTTCCTCGTCGGCTCGGGGGTTGAGGCGTTCACTGCAGCCCTCACGGCAGGTGGTGAGTACGGAAACTTCTTCGCCATCCTCTCTCCAGATCAATCGCTGGTGTGGGTCGACTGGCTGTTCGGAGCGGTGTTCGCGATGACTGCTGCGACCATCGTTAGTGGGGCAGTCGCAGGGCGCATGAAGCTTCGTGCGTACGTTACCTACACCATCCTACTGGCAGCAGTGATCTATCCCGTCGTGACGGGACTGACGTGGGCCGGTGGCTGGCTCGACACGATCGGTTTTACTGATTTCGCTGGCGGGATGATTGTCCACGGGATGGGAGGCATCGCGGGGCTCACCGCCGCGTGGATCGTCGGACCCCGACTCAACCGGTTCAACAGCGATGGAACCGCGAACGTCATTCCGGGTCACTCGATTACCTTTGCGGTATTGGGAACCCTGATTCTCTGCTTTGGGTGGTACGGCTTCAACGTCGGCACTGCAGCCACACCGCTCGCAGAAGGGGCAACGGGACTTGCCGCCTTCCAAAGCGTCGGACGAGTGGCGCTAACGACGACGCTCGGGATGGCTGCGGGTGCCATCGGAGCAGGCGTCGTTTCGCTCGTGAAAACGAAGAAAGTCGATACGCTGTACGTTGCAAACGGAATGCTCGCTGGACTCGTTGGCATCACGAGTAATACGGATCTCATCACGTGGTACGGTGCGCTCTTCATCGGCCTCATCGCAGGAGCACAGCTACCGATTGTGTTCGAAATGATCGAAAAGCGGCTACAGATCGATGACGTGTGTGCGGTGTTCTCGGTCCACGGCAGTGCGGGCGTCATTGGTGCGCTCTTGCTCGGCGTTCCGCTGTTCACCATCCCAGATGCGGGTGTGAGCTTCGTCGATCAACTGATCGGAGTCGTCGTCATCGCTGGATGGACGATCTTCGCTACGGCAGTCATCTTCGGTGCGCTGAAGGCCATCGGACAGATCCGTGTTTCCGAAGGACACGAATTCGACGGACTCGACATCAGTGAACACGGCGTCGAGACCTATCCGGAGTTCGGATTAGACGATACGACAGCAACCGACGGTGGAGGTATCCCACCCTCGGACGACGATACACTCCGTGCCGATGGTGGACTCACAAACAACGGCGAGATCAAAATGGTCATGGCCTACGTCCGGCCGGACAAACTCGCTGCGGTCAAACGGGCGCTGGCCGAAACCGGAGCCCCGTCGCTGACTGTGACGAACGTCTCCGGACGTGGTTCACAACCCGCGAAAAAAGGTCAATGGAGAGGTGAGGAGTACACTGTCGATCTCCACCAAAAGGTGAAAATAGAATGTATCGTTGCAGACATCTCTGCCGAAGCGGTTGCTGAGGCGATCTGTGAGGCGGCCCGAACGGAGGACCCTGGCGACGGAAAGGTGTTCATTCTCCCTGTCGAAGAGGCATATCAGGTACGCACCGGAAAAACCGGCCGCGACGCAGTCTAATCGAAACGGTTTATCCTTTTTATGACAAATAAATGTGATGATCTCGACAGACGTATCATAGATGCGTTGTTACGCGACGGTCGAGCAACGATCCTTGCTGTCGCAGAGCAGACTGCTATTCCAGCGACGACCGTCCAAAAGCGGCTGAGTCAACTGCACGAGAACGGTGTCATCAGCGGCTACGAATCTCGAATCGACTACTCACAGTTCGGCTACGAACTGACCGCGATCTTCAAGCTCGACCTGAACGGCGATGCGACCGAGCGGTTCGTGAATGAGCTCCGAGAAGAACCGCACATCATCAGTATCTATGAGGTCACTGGTAAGTTTGACCTCCTTGCAATCGGGAAATACACCGACACTGTATCGATGAATGAGCAGATCAAATCGATACTGACGGACACTACAATTCGGACAGGAGATACCAGCATCGTCCTCGATACAGTGCTGGAGGGTAAGCCGGTCGATTTGATCGGCGAGATCCGCTAGCGTGATCGCATCCTCAGCGCTCAATCGACCAACAGCGACGTTCAAACCAACGTAGTAGCGCCCGTCCTGTTGCTCGTGAACCCCGATATGGTCGTGTTTTCCGGCGGTGGGAGGTTTTCCCGCGTTGTACGTGTAATCAGTACGGAGATTCGTCCCTGCAGGCTCCACCGGGAAATCGACGTGTCCTTCGAGTTCCTCTCTGATGACATCAGTTCCCCAATCGTCGACGAAGAAGCGAGCCCGGTTCTTATTCCGATTCTGCCTATTCCCTTCGTCGTGGTACAGTTCGATGAATGCACGGACAATTTCAGTAGCGTGAGTGGGTTCGACGAAGATGTCGAGTGAGCGGGCTCGCCGTGGTTCACGGCCGCCGAGTCCGCCGCCGACGCGGATATTGAATCCTTTGATTTCCGTGTTATCTCGCCGTTTCCGTGCTGGCTCCAACGCCACATCGTTGATCGAATCCTGCGCGCATTCCTCTCGACAGCCCGTTACACTAATGTTGAACTTCCGGGGCATGTTACAAAGGCGTCGTTACGAATGCTCACTTGAATCTCATCGAGTTGCGCATGCATCTCGATGTACTCGTGGCGGTCTTTTCCGGCGACAGGACAATCAGGGATATTCCGCATTGTATCACCACCGGCCGACCGGGAGGTCACACCGACTGATTCAAGCACAGCCCAAATCTCAGGAACGTCCGCGAGTTCGATCCAGTGGACGATCGATGAATTTACAATGGTAATTAATCTGTAAAAGGGTCATTCGATCGACCTCAGTTCGAACGAATGCAAACCCATTAGCGCATCCGTCGACTGTTTTCGGATAATGGGGATGATCCGTATTGTGTGGGGAGCCGCTCACGCACCGACAGCGATGGCGTCCTACGACGCAGCACTCGCAGAAGCGAACGTCCACAACTACAACCTCGTGCACGTCTCATCAGTAATACCATCCAACGCGACTGTCGAGGCGGTGGGAACGGCACCGAATCTCGGACCTGTCGGAGAACAATTGACGGTCGTCGAAAGCCGGGAAACCGTCTCGGAGGGTCTGGCCGTTGCCGGGCTCGGATGGGCAAGCGAACCATCCGGACGGGGGATTTTCTACGAAGCGGGTGGAACCGATCCCGATGATGTTGAGACTCGAATCGAACGCGGACTCACTGCGGGGCGCACGCTGAGAGACTGGCAGTTCACCGACGAAGGTCGCAAGATCGTGACAGCCAACAACGACGAGAGCAAGAGCAGCGACCGGAGCGAAACCGGGGCAAAAACAGTGTCCGAGCAATCAACATCGGGGTACACGACGGCGGTTGTCCTCGCAGTTTACGGCGATAGCACGCCGTTGATCTAATCACGCATCATTTATATACATGCTACTCCTTGGACGCTCGAATGCACGGTAACACACCATATGCGGGTCGACCGGCGGATACTCCTGAACTCTCCGCTGAGCAAATCAGATCACTCCGGAGCGACATCGCAAATGTGACCAAACAAACACGCGCGCTTCTTCCCGATGAATTCGTCGTCGGATCGGAGCTGCGTGAGGGAAACGACGGGACACTGGCAACTGTCGCCGTTCAGCCGCCTGTCGGACGAGTCATCTCGACTGGCGTCCCGACCGATGCGACGGATAAGGATCACAGCAGATTGGCCCGCGAACTTGCCGCCGGAGCAGCACTACAGGTGAAACGTGCCGTCAACGATATCGAGCCGACCGCAGGATAGCAATTCCACCTCCGCTTACTCGTATTTGAATACAGTTCGTCGGCGTTATCGTGCGCAAGCGCCGATCTGGGCACACTGAAGTTTCCTATTGGGAAGTATTTACTCGCCAACGTCAGTTGGCGGATTGATAAAGAGTGCATAGCCGAGGAGACCGCCCGCTGGCACGCACCCACCCGCAAGTCCGAGTGTTGCCGAGACGGACGAAACGAAACTGACGACCATCCCGAGTACGACAGATAACGCTATCGCAGCAAGCACCACGTCGTGAGAGGACAACGGGACATCGATCATGGCAGTCCAAAGTAACGTCCCCCACCTAATTAATAGTTATTACCGATCGGTCGGTTCAGGATCGACGTGATTATTTGCCCCAGAACGGGTCGACCTTCCGTCGTTTGTCGAGATATCGGCTGAGTGTTTCTCGTTCGTCTGCAGGAATATCTTCGCGGAGTTCCTGTTCGAGGATCTTGGCGTGCTTCTCTGGAAGTTCGGTCCAGAGTTCGTCTCCCTCGTCAATCTGTCGGCCAACGGTGGGTCCATCGATGGAAACGCTAACACGTTCGCCCGCGCGAGCTTTATCGAGATCCTCACCCTGTGATTGGATCCCTTTGAGAACGCCGACGCGTTCAGGATTATTCCCTTCGAACGCTGCGATTGGCGAGTTTCGATAGAGAGTGCCCGATAGAATCTCGATGCCGACGACGGCGGGATTCGACTGCCGGAAGACGTGGTCTTCGAGGATGCGAAACGAACACGGATGCATGATGTTTTCGAGGACGGTGTCTTGCTGGGCGCGTTCGATTTCGGTGACGAACTCCTCGTACTCCTCAACGAGCTGGTAGATAACCTCGTTTCTGAAGATTTCGATGTTCTGTTCTTCCGCTCGTTCGTTTGCATCCGAGTGGATTTCGACGTTGAACGCGAGAATGACTTCGTGCTGTGCTTCTTCGGCAGTGGACGCGACAGCCACATCACGTGGCGCGACATCACCGACCTCTGCACGAACGATCGGGACTTCAGCTTCCTGCAAGGCGTTTGCGATCGCTTCGAGACTTCCGAGCGTGTCTGCTTTGACGACGACACCTTGCTCGTCGGTTTCGACCGTGATATCCGCGAGTTCTGCTTCGACAGCCGCGGTGACCTCCGCTACATCTTGATCACGGACAACGCGGACTGGAGCACCCGCGATAGCGTTGTCGAGTTCTGGTGCGGCGATCTTCACACCCGCCGCAGCGACGACCTCCTCGACCTGTTCGAACTGCTTTTCGGTCCGGATTTCCGCCAGCGCACGCGGTTGGAGGAGCGCACGAACCTCTGTAACGATCGGGTTGTTCTTCGCCCCAATCACGATCGTGTCGTCAGTTCGGATCGTCCCATCGTAGAGGACAACATCGAGGGTCGTACCGAATCCTCGTTCCTCGGTCACCTCAAGGACCGTTCCCGCCCCCGGTCCGGCCGTGTTTATTTCCATCGCCTCCTTCATGTATCGCTGTGAGAGGCCCATGAGGACGGTGAGGAGATCGGGAACCCCCTCTCCAGTGAGCGCGCTGAGCGGGACAACGCCAGCGTTGCGCTGGAAGTTCCGGACCTGCCAGTACATATCCGACGAAATGTCGTTGTCGCTCAGCTCACCGATGAGCGAATAGAGTTGTTCGTCAACCCGCGAGCGCGTACGATCATTCTGAGCGTCGAGGCTGGTCTGAATCGGGCCGGATTCTCGTGACTTCCAGCCCGGAACCGTATCGATCTTATTGGCTGCGACGACGAACGGCGTCTGTGTGCGTTTCAGTATATCGAGTGCTTCGATCGTTTGTGGCTGAAAGCCGTCATTCACGTCGATGACGAGAATAGCGATGTCAGCGAGCGCGCCGCCACGCGATCGAAGCGTCGAAAACGAATGATGCCCTGGAGTATCGATGAATAGAAGACCGGGAAGGTCGAAATCATCGGGATCGACCAACCGTCCGGCGATATCAGAGATCACATCGAGCGGAACGGCTGTTGCGCCGATGTGCTGGGTGATTGCCCCAGATTCACCCTGTGTGACTGCCGATCCTCGGATCGTATCGAGCAGGCTTGTTTTCCCGTGGTCGACGTGACCGAGAACGGCGACGATGGGGGTCCGCAATCCATCAGAACCAGAATGCGTGTCCGTATTAGTATCCGTATCAGACATGGGTCTCACCCGGAGAGAACTCCTTGTTCGAGTCTGTCCGTCGGTAAGGTTAAGTCTTAAGAAGCGGTGAGTCCGCGGGACATCGTTCACCTCGTCTCGGATGGCCCCACGTATTTATATGCTACCCTCCGATAGAACGGATATATGCCCAGAATTCTCGCAGAGAACCTCTCTGGAAAGGCCATCACTGGCTCGGACGGCACACAGATAGGAATGCTGTACAACATCACGATGAACGTCAAGAACGGTAAGCTCAAACACCTCGTTGTCGACCCGACAACGAAGGGGAATAACGAGAATTTCCCAACCAACGACCTCGGGCACTATCTCATCCCAGTCGACCGTGTGACGGCGGTCAAAGACCACGTCATTATCCGCCGATAGATGCACGTTCTCGACGCCTCGGCGTTTATCCGGGAGTATAACACAGACGGACAGACTGCCACAGTTCCACGGGTTCGAGAGGAACTCACAGCCGAAAGCGGATACCGATTTGACGCGCTCGAAGGAAGCGGAATGCACGTTCACGTCCCCGACGCGAATGCGATTGAGCACGTCGAACGTGCTGCACGCAATAGCGGCGACCTAAACGAACTCTCCGAGACTGACGTGCGCCTTCTCGCTGCCGCATTCGAACTCGATGCGACGCTGGTCACTGACGATTATGCGATGCAGAACGTCGCAGAACGCCTCTCCGTCTCGGTCGAAGCGATCGAACACGACGGGATCACCGAAGAACGCGACTGGCAATTCCAGTGCGTGGGCTGTGGACGCATCTACGACGACGATCCTGACCGCTGTCCAATCTGCGGAAGTGACTGTTCGAGAAAAAACCCATAGGTAATTGAACCATAAGAATTCTTGTCATACTCTCCGAGACGGTTGACCGTCCACAGCACGGCTAACTCGGAGATAACAGTTCGTCGGAACCGTTCGTGAGTGTTACGGCTACCAGAAACAGCCAACGTCTCACGTGAGCGTTGCAATAAAAGCGAACAAAAGCGTGCAAAAGAGAGTGAGTGCCTTCAGGGGGCGGCGATTCCCATCACTTGCGAGTAGGCGATGAGGAATTGGATAGCGTTGAACAGTCCGTGAACAATCGCTGGAATGACGAGATTGCCAGAGAGCTCATAGAGACTTCCGAGAATCAGGGCAAGGACGAAGATAACGGTCAGGGTCACGAGCATCTCTGTTGGCGACCCGATCAGTCCAAACACGTGAATCGAGGCGAAGACAGCACTCGCAATGATGATCGCCGGGACAGGACCAATCACGCGTTTGATCGTTCCTTGAACGATCCCCCGGTACAGCAGTTCTTCTGCCGGTCCAACGAGAAGGATCGATACTGGGACCAACAGCAACAACAATGCGGGATTTTGGAGACCACTTTCGATGAGTTCACTCTGAGCAGGATCGACACCGAGTTGCGTAATGACGAATGTGACGCCTCCCCATCCGATAAGAACAGCGATAATGCCACCAATGAGATAGCTGATTCCGCTCAGATTAGGAATACGGGCTCGAATGAGATCAGAGCCATCCTTAGAGTACATGAGGTAGACGAGTCCGACACCACCGAATCCGAGGCCCTGTAGCGAAAACGCACTTATCAACGCGAGTCGCTCTGGATAGTCAGTAACGGGAATTCCCACCAACTGAAGTGCCATAATGACGAGAAATGCAATGACGTTGCCCGCTACATAGGCACCGAGTGCGAGCGCGATCATCCCGCCAATCACCCGAAGCTGATCATCAGTTTCGTGCTTGACAGTCGCTTCCTCCATCGTTACTCGACCACCCACAGTTTGTCGCTGTCGAGTCGATTCATTAGTAACTGTACGGCTGCACGCCGAATAGATCTTGCGAGTGTGTCGTCCGATCTGTTGTGACAGGACAGGTGTTCGATACTTGTTGGAATTCTGTCACCAACAGCACGAATCCAAGTACAGAGACACTCCATCGTACGATGTTTGAGGTACAAGTACGTTTGTCTTATTCTATCACGAGCCGCTCTTTGCCAGAGACAGCCTTGGCTTCAGCGGTATCACTGCCGCCGAGAAGTCCATGTGCAGCGCGTTTTCCCCACTCAACAGCGGGTTGCGTGAACGTTTCGACACCCATCAGTTCGCCCGCGAGGATGCAGGCGGCTTCCATCCCGTGGAGTAGTTCACCGAGATTCGCTTCGTCGAGACGGTCGATTTCGACGCGGACGTTCGGCTGACCCGCTGCCGCGAGGCTCGCTTCTGTCGCTTCAAACTCTGCATCGAGTAGCGCTCCCGCTCTGGTGTCACCGAGATATTCGAGAGACTCGAATTCAGTGGTGGGAATGGTGAGTTCAGGTCGCTCTCGCGGGCGAACAAGCGTGATAATCTTGTCGTGTCGGCCAGCGCGGTAAAGTTGCAGCTGTGAGTGCTGATCGGTCGCACCGAGCGACCGTGCGGGTGTTTGGCCCATCCCCTCTTTCCCGAGGCTCTCTGCCCACAGCTGCGCGAACCACTCGGCGAAATATTCGAGGCGCTCTGCGTACGGCATGAACGCGTTCACGTGCGCACCGCGCTTTTCGAGTGCGTACGCCACGGCCCCGTAGGCGTATGCAGGACTGTCAAACAGGCTCGGTTGTAGTTTCTGGAGTCCGGTTCGGCCACCGTCGAGTATTGCCTCGATATCGAGACCGAGGATCGCTGCCGGGACGAGTCCGGTGGGCGAAAGGACAGAGAACCGCCCAGGGACACCAGAGGGAACCGACAGAGTGGGTAATGCGTGTTCGTCGGCGAGCGCACGGAGCGGTCCCTCATCGCCGGTCGTGACGATCGTCCGGTCGGTCCAGTCGACTCCGCTGTCGGCCATCGCATCGCGGACGAGGAGGAAGTTCGCAAGCGTCTCAGCCGTCGTTCCCGAGCGCGAGACGACGTGAACCGCTGTCTCCGAGAGAGGGAGGGAATCGAGCGTCGCACGGAGGTGTTCTGGATCGACGTTATCGAGAACTGGCGCGTGTTCATTCACGCCAAGTGCCGAAGCAAGAGTTGCCGCCCCAAGCGCGCTTCCACCGATACCGACGGTGAGCACGTACTCGCTGTCTGCAAGCGGAGCGACGGTCTCACGGATCGCGTGTGCATCCGTCGTTTCGGGGAGAGAGAGCGCAGCGTAGCCAAACTCCTCTGCAGCGATCCCACGCTCAATCCGTTCGTGCGCACGGCCGACGCGATCGTCGAGTCGATCGAGTGAATCACGAGAGACTCCGGGCTGTGCGACCCGATCGAGGGCGTTTCCGATATCGACGTCCATGCCCAGATCGTCGGTGGCCTGTACTATAAGTCGGCCGACACGGTGTCGCTGTATCGCGTCGCTTAATCGGGACGAACGCGTATCCACGACGATGAGCGTGAGCACGAGCGAGGAGGACAGCTACTCGGGGGCCATAACAGCATTTCCGTACGCTTTCAGAACGAGTAATTCTCGCGCATTCAAACTGTATGCTGTTATTGGTGGGCTGATAGCGCTTGGTGGATCACTCATTTTCTTGCTCGGGATCATCTCACTGCTGGGACGGCTTTCCGGGACACCAGCGGGGGTCCTCACCTTTCAGCCCGCACTGTATCTCCTCGTGTGGCTGTTCACTGTTGCTCCTATCGCTGCTCCTGTTTTGCTCGTTGCGCGCCGACACCGACTCGGAAACGGGGACAGCCGCTACGATCGGTCAATCGCACTCGCTGGATTCGTTTTTATGATAGCACTCTATCTCGCAGCGATCATCTCGACGCCAACGAGCCAAGAGGCGACCGTCCAGTCCGGACTCCTCGCCACAGTCATCCAGTTTCTCTACGGACTGCCACGAATCGTGGGAATCGCTCCACCGCTGCTGGCCGCGTTGATCATAGTGATCGTCCACCGCCTGCGAGCTGGCGACTAACCCGCTGGGCAGCATGCACAGAGCGGTGCAATGAAACCCACTCGTCACGAATCGGTGCTATGGAAACGGAGGGCACATTCTGTATCACACACGCCGAAGAGGATTCTGCAGTGCTCAAGAACGTTGAGAGCGGCCAAGTACACACCCTTTCTGAGAATCCTGGTGTGGAAACGGGTGACGTCCTGACTGGAACGATCACAACTGAACCACCCCTCGACGTGACATGGACGCTCATTTCCGTAGACGAGCGTCGCTCGATCACGCTCGAACAGAGTGATGAATTACCCACAACGCGAGAACGCACCCTTGCTTCACAACAGGAAGTCGGTGACATTACTCGAGAAGAACGAGCCGGAGACGGAGAGATACACGTCATCACGGTTCCTCACGAAGATGAGGACACGAGTGACGAAAGCAGCACAAACGAGGCGAGCGAGCAGAACGAAAACGAAGAAATGAATAAAATCGATCAGATCATTCAGGATGTGTTAGATGATGATGCAACGCTCGTCCGCGCAGCACGGTTGGGAGCAACGCGTGTAGAGGTTCGCTCCGATGCAGACACTGGTGTCGTGAGCGTCCGGTATCTCCCGTGAGAAGCCCAAAAATCACGGGGGTTTGAAATAGTATAAAAAAACTTATCCGCTGTGGTCACACACCGCCAGTCATGGCCCAGTTTGAGGTACCGGATGTGGATTTAGATTACTCCCGGTACACCAACCGTCAGCTTGCCGCTCTCCCGATTGCTGTGCTGGCGATCGCTCTTCTCATTATTGCAGGATGGTACGTCACCACCGGAGCACCCGTAACGCCAGGAATCGATTTCACAGGGGGCACGGAACTACAGATTACGACGACCGATTCGTCCGACGAGGTTCGACAGACGTTCTCGGACTTACCGTATGAGGTTGATACGATCGCACGCAGTGGCGGCTCCACGTATCTCGTCACGTTTCAAGCAACAGAGAGTAGTCAAGTACAGGAGATCACCAGTACTGCCCGTGAGGCAGGCTACACTGTTGAATCAGCGCAGTCACGCTCACCAGCGTTCAGTGCGAGGGCACAACAACAGGCCTTTGTCGGTGTGCTCGTCGCATTCGGTGGAATGAGCTTGCTCGCGTTCGTGCTCTTTCGAACGTTCATTCCATCGATTGCCATCGTTCTCAGTGCATTCTCCGACATCGTCATCCCGATTGCTTTGATGAACATTTTTGGAATCAAGCTCTCGCTCGGGACCGTCGCTGCTCTTCTGATGCTCATCGGATACAGTGTCGACTCTGATATACTGCTCAACAACAGCGTCCTCCGGCGGCGCGGTGATTTCTACGAATCGACCTACCGCGCGAGACGAACTGGTGTGACGATGACGCTCACCTCACTCGCCGCGATGATCGTCATGACGATCGTCTCCTCACCGTTTGTGTTCGACATTCCCCTCATGCCGTACATCGGCATCGTGCTCGTCTTCGGACTGGCTGCGGATCTGATGAACACCTATCTGCTCAACGTGAGCCTTCTGCGCTACTACAAATACGAGGCGATCGCATGAGTATCCGCGAGAACTGGCGCATCCTATTACTTGTTCTTTTCGTCGTCCTGAGCGGTGTCGCGCTGTTCGCACCCGAAGGTGGCGGGTCAAGCGGCGCGAACAACACGACAACAGACGTGAACTCCACAGCAGGGGCGACGCAGGGGCCGACGAACTTGCAGTTCGGTCTCGAACTCTCCGGTGGTACACGCATCCGAGCACCACTCATCGGACTGACCGCTGAAAACGCTCAGTTCGACATCAACAACAGCAACATCGAACAGAACATCGCAACGAATCTTTCAGTATCGCGCCAAGACGTGACCGTTCAGGTCCAGTCACAGGATGGTGGCACTGTCGAGATATTCAATCCAAACGTAACGAAAGAAGAGTTCGCAACGGCACTACAAGCGTCGGGAGTAGACGTTCAACAATCCGATATTCGTGACGGCGTCACTCAGAAGACGCGTGAAAATGCCGTACGGGTGCTCGATCGGAAGATCAAGGGTGCAGGACTATCAGGTGGCGATGCCGCTATCGTCACCTCTGCGACCGGAGGAGAGTCGTTCATCGTCGTCGAGGTGCCGAACAAGCAACCCCAAGAAGTCGTCGAACTCATCGACGAGCGCGGGACTGTACAGGTCGTTGCACACTTCCCAGAGAATAGAAACGACACGAGAGAGTATCGAGACATTCCTCTGTTCTCACAGGAGGGCATCGCAAATAGTGGACCAGTAGAGCAACGGGGCGGAGAAACGTGGGTTCCACTGACGCTCACCGACGCTGCTGCAAGGAACTTCTCGCACGCGATGCGGACCTACGGCTTCACAGAACGAAGGGGGATCCAACAGTGCTTTTATTATGAAAAGCCGAACAATTCGGGGCACTGTCTCTACACCGTCTCCAACGGACGAGTCGTCAATGGGACGATCACTGAAGGGCGGATCGTTTCCGCAGCAGGAATGGGAAGAGATCTCGCTCCAATCATAAACAACCGAGAATTCGTACAGAACCCGGACTTCAGAATCACTACGTCGAACGCCTCCGAAGCACAGAATCTCCTGTTGAACCTGCAGGCCGGTGCACTCCCAGCAGAGCTCGACATCAGCAGTGGGACGTCCACCTTCATTCAGCCGAGCTTAGCGCAGAAGTTCAAGACGTACTCACTCGTGACAGGGATCATCGCTATGTTCGCGGTTGGTGGGATGGTAGGATTCCGGTATCGTGAGCCACAGGTCGTCTTGCCGATGGTTCTGACCGCCGCTGCGGAGGTGTTCATCCTTCTCGGATTTTCAGCGGCCATCGGTCTCGCGCTCGATCTCTCACACATCGCCGGATTCATCGCTGTCATCGGAACAGGGGTGGACGATCTCGTCATCATCGCCGATGAAATCCTCCAACAGGGCGATGTCTCGACCGGACGCGTGTTCCGCTCGCGGTTCCGGAAGGCGTTTTGGGTTATCGGCGCGGCAGCAGCGACGACAATCGTCGCTATGTTGCCGCTCTCCGTGCTCTCACTCGGAGATCTCCAAGGATTCGCCTTCGTCACCATCGTCGGTGTCCTCATTGGCGTGCTCGTCACTCGCCCGGCCTACGGTGACATCCTCCGCAACCTGATCATGGATCGAAGTTAAAACGAATCGAGCGCTGATTGTTCGGCACGAGCGAGCACATCACGGCTGGTTTTCCACGAGGCACGCGCACAAGTCGGGAGGTGTCCGTGTTCACGAACGTAGTCAGCGAGGAACGCGCGAGTCGTCGGATCACTCGGATAGCCACTCCCTACATCGCCGTACTTCTCACAGAGAGCGTCAACAGCCGCATCGCGCTCGACTTTCGCAATGACGCTCGCCGCGCCGACGAGCGGGTACATCTCGTCGGCACCATGTTCTGCGCGTATCTCGATCGATGCGTCGACCCGCTGTTTGACCCGACGAGCAAAGCGGTCGGCGTCCGTATCAGCGCCGTCGACAACGCCCGAGAGGCCCTCTGAGACAATTTGCGCGAGTGCTTCTGCGTGGGCATCGACAGTGAGCGTGTTCATGTCCGTCGCCGGGTCGTCGATTCGATCGGGAGACACACGGGCAACGCTAACGTCTACGTCCGGATCGCTGTGCAGTTGCTGTGCGAGCGTCTCCCGGCGATCGGGAGAGAGCTTCTTCGAATCGTCGATTGTATCCGGGATACGGGCAGGAGGAGCGACGACGCACGCCGCAATCATTGGGCCGAGAACCGGACCCTTCCCCGCCTCATCCACACCGAACTGTTGCACGTCCCCGTTACTGATGTGGGCCAGCAAAATCGTTCCGTTCTCCCGCTCTAAAACGACAGCAGCCTACAGATCGGCGAAGAACTCCGGGCGTTCGAACGGCTCGTCTTCACCCTCGACGCTGAGGACATCGAGCGCAGTAACGCTACTCCCAACCCCGAGCAGACCGGAAAGACTCGGTTCTGTTCGCCCCTTATCGCTGCTGATGAGTTCTTTCACGTACAGTCCGCCCTCTCCGTGGAGTTCGATGGTCCCGTGGTGTTCGTCGTTCAGCTCACCGCTGATGGAGTAGACGGTACGGGTGCGTTCGATGTCGGCCCTGCGATGGTCGACACGCTGTGGCGTCCGCTGTTCGATCGTCGCTCCTTCGATTGACTCGATCGCCTCTTGTAGTGAGTCCGCACTGACAGGCGACCCGAACTCAACGTCCATGCGGTAGGTTTTCGAGGCCTCATGTCGCTTTACGCGCTCAACCATCTCGTGGGTAGCGTGTCGAAGTCCCGCTACTTCGACCGAGCCGTCTGCGTGCTCGTTGATCTCTCGCTCAAGTGGTTCAAGATCAACTGACCGTCGATGTGGATTTTCAACTTCGATTACGAATGGACGACCGTCGCCGAGCATCCGCGCATCGACATCCTCACGACCTGCACCGTGGAAAACAGCGTCACTCCCGTCCATTGCGTCGCGGAGTATCGGCGCTGTCTGCTGTTCGACGCTCGTTCCGTACCGATAACCGGTTCCGTCACATCCCTCGCAGGGAGCGCCTCGACGCATACCGATTCCGCCACAGTCCGAGCAGGGCCATCGGGTCTGGGGGATATCTCGCTCCAATTTCTGATATCGACCGTAGACGAACGCTGAGTTCACTTGTATTTCAATCTCGTCCGTCGCAAGGTCAATGAGAATGAGAACGTCAGGACGACCGAGATCGACATCGGTTCCGGTCTCCTCGCCGATACGCTTTCCAACCTCACGGTTGAGTTCCCGTTTTAACGGCTCACCCGCATCTTTTGGAAGATCGACATCCGTTCGCAACAAGTGATCGTTCTCTTCCAGCAGTGGTGGAACGCGCGTCCCGACCTGATACGTGCCGAATTCCCACTCTTCGAGTGATGCGAGTGCATTCTCGGCGAACGTATCGACCCGCGCAGACTCACCCTCACAGACCCAACAGACAGCATCATCCGAAACAGAGTCGTAGGGACGATCGTCTGCGAGCGCCAGCGTGGTGCGAAGTGATCGACCACGCGCTGCATTGGTGAGACCAAAGCTCCGGTCGGCCACGAGGCGTCCGAGACAGGAGTCACAGAGTGGACCGGTGTCAAGCGCCACTCGAGTGAGTTCAAGAAGATCCATTAATGGAAACACTCGCGCTGACACCTTTTCGCTTCCGAGTCAGCGTTCTTAGTCAAGACCATCAAAGACAGCATCGAAAGGTTCCAGAAGAGCCCGAGACAGCGAGTTGCTGCTACAATTTACAGAGAGACATACGTCGGAGCAACGCCGTACGCATCAATCCGTTGGCAAAGCCGCGAGTCGCTACGAAGAGACGCTAGACGATAGCACCATGTTCCTCCCGAGCATGGTCTCTAAGTTCCTCGGCCGTATCGAACGTCTCACCGCAACTGCATCGGTGTTTCGTCTCCACCGATTTATTAGACCCGTTAATGGCCATAGCTCTACCTCGGGCCACACCATTTTGTACGTTATGTTTTTTCATACCACCTCACCCTGAATAAGTGCCACTCACACGATTTGGCGAATCGCTCTCAAACCGATTCACACCCATCAAGCGCTACTAATCATGAAATAAAAGACGGACGCACCTACTATTGGTTGTAGAGCTATGAATAGACCGCCGCTCGGTGGATGAATAATCCCACGTGATATAGACAGATAATATATACTTCCTACAGTTGATGTTTCTTTTCGACCCGATTCGAACTGCTCACGAGAGACGAACGTTTTTATCTCCTGTTGTTCTTTTCCCCAATATGATGTCCGTAATTGTCGGGTACGGACGGGTTGGCATTAGAACGGCAGACATTCTCCGATCGGAGGGTCATTCAGTTGTGATCATCGATAACGATCCGGAAAAGGTCGAACGCGCTAACGAGGCAGGATTCGAGGCGCATGAAGGAAGCGGTGACGACGAAGAGATACTCGTCGAAGCTGGCGTCAAAACCGCTGATGCGGTCGGTGGCCTAACTGGGGATCTGAACGTGAACCTCAGCGCATGTGTCATTGCAGACAAGTACGACTGTCGAACAGTGTTACGGATCGACGACGACTATCACGCAGATATCTATGAGAAGTATGCAGCTGAGGTAGACGAAGTTATTTATCCCGAACGTCTCGGAGCAGCGGGTGCGAAGACTGCCATTCTCGGTGGAGATTTCGACGTACTTGGGGATTTAACAGAGAGTCTCTCTGCAGGCAGCGTTACCGTCCAAGAGAATGCAGACGTAATCGGAAACAGAGTTGTTGGAATCGATCTTCCGAACGAAGCGCTCATCTACGCACACGGACGGCAAGGCGAGCCGATGACCATCCCACTCCCACAGACGACGATCGAATCGGGTGATGAAATCGCATTCATGGCGGATCCAAGTACTGTCACCGAAGTCCGCACACTGCTCGGCGGTCGATAGGAAAAGGCCGGGCGCACGGTGGGGAGGATGGGGACGAGACCGCAGCGCGCGCCCATTGTTTAATTGACGTACTGCTGCTTAAAGCCACGTCAGACATCCGTCATACCCCAGTATTGGTTATAGCGTGTGTTCACAACCGCTCTCATTGCTGGTTGACTCCAATCATTTCCAGACGAGCCCGTCGACAGTGGCGCTCATCACCAGTTCGTTCGTCGTGTGACAGACGATCGAAGCCTTCAGATCGTATCTATCCTCGCGTTCATCGACGTGTTCGTTCGTCCACTCACACGTGACCGTCTCGCCTGTGTACACCGGGCTGTGGAAGTCGAATTCCATCGCACGGGCCAGACAGCCGAGATCGCCTCCGATTTTCGTCGGAAGGGTTGCCGTGAGCAGCCCCTGAACGACGAGCCGGTTCTGCTCGTCTGGCTCGGTGTGTATCGCCTGCTGATCTCCCGACAGTTCACCGAACTGCCTGACGGTCTCTTCGGTGAACGTCCGTTCGTACGTGTAGACATCTCCCTCCTCAGGTGCCATCGGTATCAGCGTTTTGAACAGAGGGACGTATATTTCGTGGGCATCGATTCGGACCGACAGCACGAGTGAGCACGATCGTTTTACTGGACCAGTGGATGTTTGCTCACAGAGAGTGCAGATAGAGCATGGACTGGACAACGTTGTTCGAGCGGGCGACAGAGTATGAGGTAACCATCGAAGAAATCGAAACCGCGCTCTCTGAGCGACGCAATGACTGAAATAACGCGCATTGTCGCAGACGCCGACGTGCTCGCCGCCGATCTCCTTGTCGGTGGGAGCGCTCGTGATGCGCTCACTCTCGTTCGGTCACACTCGTGGATCGAGCTCATCGCAAGTGACCCGCTGCTCGTGGACGCTAAAGCGATCATCGCTGCACTGACCACCGATGAGCTCGCGGACGATTGGCGTGAAACAATCGAACGAGAGCGGGTCGCAGTCGAGCATCCACCGGATGACCATCCCGCGCTCGCGTCTGCCTACCGAGGTGAAGCCGCACACATTCTCTCATTCGACGAACGGCTCCAGAGTGCGAAAGCAGGCGTAGCACTCAAACAACACGTAGATACAAGCGTCAAGCATCCCGACGCGTTCGTTCGCCTGTTCGATCCAGAACAGCTCCACGAAATCGTGTTCGATGAACCATATCCGGGCCCAGATCGTGTGCCGTGAGATCGGTACGGGCGACTTGTTTCGAACAGCTCTGCATAGATGACCGAACGGATCATTCGTAAACAGAATGAAGGCTACCGTTTGGCGAACCAGTCGCCGAATTTAGCGAGTGCTCGGCCTCGATGAGAGATCGCATTCTTCTCTTCTGCAGTCATCTCCGCGAACGTCGTTCCATTGTGTTCGAAGATGGGATCGTAGCCAAAGCCTCCCTCGCCGCGTGGTTCGACGATACGACCGAGGACAGTTCCCTCAAACAGTTTAACAGGAACAGTGCCGGAGTCGACGGTGTCGTCCGTTGTTGCCGTTGCACGCTCGTCTGCCGCGAGGTCCTGCCCTCGTCGGCCACGATCAACCGGTTCCGGTGTCGCTCCAAACGATTCACCGTCGCAGTAGGCGATGACACATCGGAAAGATGCCGACGCCCGATCCGAATCCGTTTGCTGGGCGCGGGCGATCTGACCAACCTGTTCGACGCCCAGTGTCTCTTCGACGAACGCCGAGTACGGGCCAGGAAACCCATCGAGCGCGTCGATGAATAGACCCGCGTCATCGACGATCACTGGTTCACCGACGTGCTCGAACGCGGCGCGTGCGCCGTAGGCTGCGATCGGTGCGAGCGTCTCCGACTGGATTTCCTGATAGTCGTAATCCAACGGCGTTACTTGATCGAGGTATTCGCGTGCCTCTCGAACCTTGCCAGCGTTCGTCGTCACGTAATGGAGCATGGTATCCATGCGGCGGTGACGAGAAAAGAACCGTCGATTCAGATGTTACGTCTGTTGTCGTTGGAGAATCGCGTCAGTCGACGATGACCTCAACCGGTTCGTCCTCGTCGAGCATTTCCGACTCCTCGCTGTGGCGTTGGTGATAGAAGAGAACGCCAGCGATAGCGAGAACGATCCACGACCGCCAGTTGGCGAGATTCAGCGTGTAGCCGATTCCGAAGGGCTTCTCGACGAGCATTCCTTCGTCGGGCCGCCAGTACGAGGACAGCATCCGTCCAACGCTTGGACGCTCGAAATTGTACGGGATACCGAACAATTCACCGGATTGCGGTTTATCGACCATGCAACGTGGTATGTCGGGCACAGTTAAACCGTTTACCACAGTCGAGTTACAGCAGAAGAAATTCAGATCAGTAGAGTATAGCTAAAATTAGTTTAGCGAGCGCTTACGATTGATATCGACCGCGTCCTTCAATCTCGCGCAGTTGACTGATGGCCGTCTCGTCACCGATCTCGCGGTATGCATCCTCAAACGCAGTAGCGAGTGGTTCGGGATCTTCTGCGGTCCCATCGAGACTCTGGTGAAACACGTGGAGGTCCATCGCGTAGTCTTCGACTGTATCGCTGTAGTACGCGAGGCCGAAGTCGATGAGCCACGTCTGTCCCTCGACGCGGACGTTTCGGGTCGTTGGATCGCCGTGAACGATTCCGACGTCGTGAAGCGTTGCGAGCGAGCGAGCAACATCTCGAACGTGTGCTTCGGTGAGGTCATCTCGGAGATCAGCATTCCCGACGTGCTCGAAGACGAGTCGATGCTCAGGAACATCCACGTCACGGAGAACTGGCGTCGGCACGCCAGCGCGCCGACTGTCGCTCGTTACCCGCGCTTCAGAACGGATCCGTTCTCGACGTAGACGCTCGTCGAGTGCAGGATGGCGGTAGCGCTTTGGAACGCGCGTTTTCACCATCGTCTCTCCGACGTGTTCGACTGTCGCCTCTGCGCCGCGCTGGGGTTCATCGCTAATCGAATGGGTCGGAGGGGACTGTGTGGACCGCCACGTCACTCCGACTTCATCAGGGCGGAACTTCGGACGGACCCGCGAGTCTTCGATGGCGATGGTATCATCGACAGCGGCCATTTTCGCACCGAGAACAGCGATCATAGCGGCGTTATCCCGCAGGAACCGTGCCTCAGGCGCGTAAAACGATGCTCCGCGATCCTCACACATCGTTTCGAGCATCTCCTGCAGACGGTGATTCTGGCCGACGCCCCCACCGAGAACGAGTTCGTTAGACCCCGTGAGCGAGAGCGCACGCTCTGAGACTTCCGCGAGCATGGCAAAGATCGTTTCCTGAAGCGAGAAGCAGATGTCTTCGAGTGCTTCACCGTCGTCGTAGGCTTCTTTTGCCGCGCTCATGATGCCAGAGAATGAGAAATCCATCCCCTTGACCACGTACGGGAGGTCGATGTACTCGCCATCCGTGGCAGCTGCTTCGACTTTCGGACCACCGGGATGAGACCACCCGACGTGGCGGGTAAACTTATCGATCGCGTTGCCGACGCCGGTGTCCATCGTCTCACCGAGCATCCGGTAGCGGCCGTTGTGGAATCCGAGCAAATGGGCATTTGCTCCGCTCGCGTTCAGACAGACCGGTGATTCAAAGCCCGAATGATGTCTGCCGATTTCGAGATGTGCGAGCATGTGATTGACGCCGACAAGCGGAACGTCTAGTGTTCCCGCGAGCGCCCGTGCCGCTGTCCCGACGATTCGCAAGCACGGCCCAAGCCCCGGACCACGGGAGAACGCGACGGCGTCGATCTGGTCGGTGGCGTCACGCGCATCACCAACGACTTCGGGAATGGCCTCGCGCATGTGCTCTGCGGCCTCACGGGGGTGAATGCCACCGCTTTCGGGCTGGTATGCGTCGGTGAAAATCGTCGTTCGATTGGTCTCTGTATCGTAGATGGCTGCGCTCGCAGCCCACGCGGTGCCCTCGATACCGAGAACGCGCATCCCTCTACTCCTGTCCGTCGATTCAGGCCTCTTCGGCCTCACTCTCAGTGTCTGCGTTCTCCGTCTCGACGCCGATCTTGTTCCGTTCGAGCATGTACGACTGCTCGACATCGCGGGCGCGCTGGGCGCTCTGGTACACTTTTGCGTACCCGATGGTCTTTCGCATCCCGTACTTTGTATCGAGTTTGTGGATGACGACCTCGTCCGCGTCCTTGTTCAACTTGGCTGCGAGACTGTCGCGGACGGAGAGCCGCGATGGTGTCGCTTCCTCGTGAGTCACTCGAAATCGTACATCAGAGCGGTGTAACATCGGGTTACCCTCTTCGGCGATGATCTCGATGTCCATGGTACCGTTACTTGCCCCCGAAACGACTAAAAGGATTTCGAAGCCGTGAGGTCTCAGTGGCCCGAAGAGAGGATACTTTTTTTAAGACAGTTTACACCCAACCGAGTCTGGCTGAGAGAGGATCGTGTTTCAGCCGAGGTGTCTCAGGAGTGGCCTTTTTTGGACAGTTCGTCGTGTCCTTTCCGATGACGAAATTGTTAGGTTTGGCCAATGGATCGCTCGGCACACTCGTGCATCTCGTCTATGACTCTCATTCTTTATTCTTGTCCCTCACGTGGCACCTGCCAACTCGGCGAGTGCACCTGCGAGGACGGTTGTTGCGCTCGCACAATCGTCCCAGTCGGTCCATTCCTGTGGACTGTGCGAGATGCCTGCACAGGAGGGAGCAAAGAGCATCCCGCTGTCGGTGACGCGTGCGATGTGCATCGTATCGTGGGCTGCCCCCGAGTGCAGCGTCATCGTTTCGATGGTTGCCCGCTCGCCTGCGTCGTGGAGCACTCGCTGGCACCGTTCGCTCATTGCTACCGGTTCGAGATCGAAATGGCGCTTGCAGGTCGTGTTGACGCCGCGTGTTTCGGTGAGTTGTTCGAGCGTTTGTCGCATCTGCTCGACGATCGCGTTCATCGATTCGTACTCCGTGCTTCGGATATCGACACCCATCGAAACGCGTTCGGGGATGACGTTCGTCGCGTTCGGTTCGACGGTGAGCCGACCGACGGTTCCAACCGCTGGCGCGCGTTCGGAGGCAGCCCGCGCCGCGTTTTCGACGGCCGTCACGAACTCGCCTGCCGCCGCAAGCGCATCGGTACGTTCGTCCATTGGCGTCGATCCGGCGTGATTTGCCTCTCCTTCGATGTGGACATCACAGTGTGTAATCCCCGTGATGTCGGTGACAACTCCCGCCGGAGGATTGGCTCGTTCGAGCGCGATGTGCTGTTCGATGTGGAGTTCGAGCCACGCGTCCCACGTGCTGGCGTCGAGGCGTCCCGTTCCACAAAAACCGATCTCTTCGAGGGCCGTTTCGAGCGTCTGACCGGTGTCATCACTCAGTGAGAGAGCTTCCTCAATTGACCGCTGACCGCACGCAACCGATGATCCGAGCAAGCCGGAACTGAACGTCGTTCCCTCCTCTTCGGTGAACGAGACAACGTCGATGGGACGCTCGGGGCTGCGGTCAGCGTCCTGCATGGCACGAACGCTTTCGAGGGCTGCGTACACCCCCAATGGCCCGTCAAAGATTCCACCCTCGGGTACCGAATCGAGATGGCTCCCAGATGCGACAGGAGCACCGCTTGCTCCCTCAGGCACCCATCTTCCGACGATGTTTCCGACGCTATCGATACGAATCGATAACCCAGCGTCGTCTAACCGCTCAAGGAAGTATTCGCGTGCTTTTTGGTTTGCGTCGCTTCCGGTGAGGACGGTTCGTCCGTGACCATCGCCATCAAGTGTGCCAAACGTGGCGGTCGTCTCGATATCCGTCCGAAGCCGGTCAGTAGAAATATCCATGTGTAATGATCCCGAGACGAGCGGTATATTGTGCGCGGATCGCACCACTTCGCTCTTCGGTTACGGTGTGATGACAGCTCTGCCCTCAATCTCGCGGTGTTCGAGTTTCTCTGCGACGGTGTTGATCTCATCGAGCGAGTAGCGCGAAGTGTGGAGTTCGACGTCTCCCTGCTCGACGAGCGCAACGAGTTCCTGCAGTTCGGTGTATTTCCCGACGAGCGTTCCGCGGTAGGCGAATTCTCCGTTGACGAACGCTTGTGAAGGCTCGTGAACATGCCCACCATATCCGACGATGTGATGGTCACCACCGGGGGCAAGGACATCGGGGGCGACGGCTGTCGTTTCATCACTGCCGACGAAATCGAGCACCTGTTCTGCTCCCACGCCATCGGTCAACGATTCGATCTCGGCGGCGAGATCATCTGTTGTGGAGTTGATCGTGTGGTCTGTCCCGAGGCGCTCAGCCAGATCGAGTGCTTCGTCTTTGATGTCGACTGCAACGAGCGTGGCGGCGGACATGGCCGAAAGACATTGCAGCCCAATATGACCGAGTCCACCGATCCCAATGACGATGGCATACGACCCAGGGACGAGTTCGGTTGCTGCCTTCTTTGCGGCGTGATAAGCCGTGATCCCAGCATCGGCGTGCGGTGCGATATCGACCGGATCAACACCGTCTGGAAGGGTGATCACCGCACGCTCGTTGGTGAGCAGATACTCTGCGAAGCCGCCATCGGTGTTCAACCCCGGGAAGGCGACGTTTTCGCAGTACATATCCTCACCCATTCGACAGGCCCTGCACACCCCGCAGGTTCGAACAGGGTGACAGATAACCTGATCTCCCTCAGAGACCATCGTCACGCTGTCGCCGACCTCAGCAACGGTTCCGCTGTTCTCGTGTCCGAGCGTCATCGGTAGGTCTTGGGGCATATACTCCGTCCACATTCCTTCGATGACGTGATTGTCTGTCTGACACCAGCCCGCCCCCTCAATCTCGATTACGACCTCGTCAGGAGCGGTCGCCGCAGGGCGGTCGAGCTCGTCGATACTGAGCGCAGTGCTCATGTCGTCCGTGTACTCGTGGAGACGCGCTGCTTGCATGATAGCATATACCAATTAGAACGAGTAAAAGGTATTGTCTCTCTGAATACTAATGCACTCGCCGAAAGTCATTTGTTATCGCACCACACACTAGTGTGCGTATGTACCGACACGAGGGAGAGGACGTGTTTGTCATCGATTCGCACATACACCTGTGGGACGCGAGCGAAGAGAACATCGTCCACGAGGGAGGCGAACAGTTCATCCAGTGCTTTTACGATTACCACACGGCGTTCACGCCGGAAGAGCACCAGTGGGATCTCGAAACGTACCGAAAGTACGGCTCAGAGAAGATGGTCGAGGATCTGTTCCGTGATGGATACGTTGATATGGGGATTTTCCAGCCCACGTATCTCACAGACTTCTACGAGGACGGATTCAACACGACGGATCAGAACGCTGAACTCGCCACTGAGTATCCAGAGCGGTTCATCCTCAACGGGCAGTTCGATCCTCGTGACGGCGAGGAGGGGCTGGAAGAACTGGAGCGAATGAAAGAGGAATACGGAATTCAGGGAGTGAAACTCTACACGGCAGAGTGGCGTGGCGACTCGAAAGGCTGGCGGCTCGATTCGCCCGAAGCGTTCGAGTATCTGGAAAAGTGCAAGGAGCTCGGGATTACGAACATCCACCCACACAAGGGACCGACGATTCGACCGCTCAATCGTGATGCGTTCGATGTGGCCGATGTGGACGACGCCGCGACGTCATTCCCAGAGCTGAACTTTATCGTCGAGCACGTCGGATTGCCTCGGCTGGACGACTTCTGTTTCATCGCTGCACAAGAACCGAACGTGTACGGTGGGCTTGCGGTTGCTGCGCCGTTCGCGCAGAATCGCCCGCGGAAGTTCGGTGAGATCATGGGTGAGCTGCTGTTCTGGCTCGGCGAGGACCGGGTGCTGTTCGGGTCGGACTACGCGCTCTGGGAACCCGACTGGCTCGTTCCCACCGTGATGAACGCCGAACTCACACAGGAACAGCGTGATGAGTTCGGTGTCGCTCTCACGACCGATGTTAAAAAGAAGATCATGGGTGAGAATGCTGCGCGCCTCTACGACATCGATATCGAAGAGCGAAAAGAAACACTTCAGAACGACGCTATCAGTGAACGGTTCGATCTCGGTGAGGGGGCTGTTGCAGACTGATGTCCCAGAGCGTATCAAGCGGCGAGCGCGCGGTGCTCGACCGACTCGACCGTGTTACGGATCCCGAACTCGATCGATCGATTGTCGAGTTGGACTACATCGACGAGCTTCGCGTCGATTCGTCCGTCTTCGTCCAGTTCAAGCTCCCGACCGCGTGGTGTTCACCGGCGTTCGCGTGGATGATGGCGACCGACATCCGCGAGGAAGTGCAAGAGGTGTCAGATGTCGATCGCGTCACCGTCAAGCTCGTCGATCACATGCATGCAGCGGAGATCACCCGTGGCGTAAACGAAGAACGCCCGTTCGAGGCCGTGTTCGAAGACGCTACTGAGGGCGTCGAAGCAGCGCGCGCGATGCTCGATTCGAAAGCCCGACTCGCCCGCCAGTACCACGCTGTCAACACACTGCTCGATGCGGGTCTCGAACCGACACAAATCGTCGCACTCACCCGGAATGACATCGCGTTCGACGACGCAGCCGAACGAGCAGCGATTTCAGTCGCTGACGGACTCACCATCTACGCCCCTCTCGCGCCGCTCGCAGAGTACGTCGAGAAAGCCCGCGAAACGGGCGTTCTGTCCGCTCCCGACGAGCGTCTGTTCGTCACCGCTGACGGAGAACCGATCGCACCCGAGGCGTTCGATCGGGTCCACCACCGTACCCGAGCAGCCAAGACGAACATGGCGGGACAAGGAGCAGTCTGTGATGCGCTGCACAACGCACGATACGGGGAAAGTGAGTGAAACAGGAGTGCGGAGACGAACAGCTGCACGCCGTAGATATATCAGACCCACAACTGTTAGATAATATTCAGATTTGTGTATCCCCGAACAAGTTCACTTCCACTTGATCGAGCAGCCACGCGCTGGCCGGAACTCCTGTTCGACGGTTTCTCCCGCGAGGACTGTGTCGATAATGGCGCGCATCTCGAATCCCGGTTCGCCCGACGGTTCGTCATCGGGATTCGCCGCGTCATCGAGTCGGCCGTGATAGGCGAGCCGGAAGGCATCATCCTCGTTCGAGAACAAGAACGGATCGGGGGTACACGCCGCATCGTACGCACGAGCAACGTCTTGGCTCTCATCGCGGAGATACGCATCGTACTCGATGACATCGTCTGCGAGTTCGGCCATTCGTTCGAACGAGTCCTCCGGATACGTTGTTGCGTCGTTCGAGTTGATTCCGACGACTGCGACCGCTTCGTAATCAGAGGCAATTCCGTTCAGTGCGTCTATTTTCGCCTTTGCATACGGGCAGTGGTTGCACGTGAATACGACGAGCACCGCGTCGTATTCACGAAAATCCGCGAGCGAATACTGCTCACCGTCGGTCCCAGGAAGGTCGAAATCCGGTGCAACGTCGCCCTGTTCAAGCTCTTGTGTGGATTTTTCGAGTGCCATATCGGGACGATGGATCCAAGCGACATGTATATTCGTATAAAGTAGGTTATAGAATCAGAACGAATTCGATGGTTCGGACGTCTCTAGTACAGACACACGAAAGCGCTGCAGCCTGAACCCCTGAACAGCCACAGCAGGATTTCAGCAGCGACGACTAGTCAGCGACGGCAAACTCTTCGTCCGCAGAGACTGATTCGTCGCGGATTTCAATGTTCTTGAGGCGGAGGCGCTCGCGCATCATTCCGGGAGTGATGCCCACGTATCGAGCTGCCTGTTCAAGCGTCAAGGTTTTCGCCTGGTACAACGATATTGCCGTTGCGACCACGTCCTGGCGCATACTCTTTCATGCATCCTATTGCCCTATAAGCATATCGTGAGATAATATGTCATTATATTCGTGTCGTGCGAGTGTGTTTCATTGTGTAGCAAGGTTTTTTGCTGGCGTCATCGGGTATCTGACATGGACGCACGAGCCGAACTGATCGATCTCCTGCGTGAGAACGCTCGATACTCGGTAGAAGATCTCGCTCGTCTCAGCGGGCTCGAAGAAAGTGCTGTCGAAGAAACCATCGCTGCGCTCGAACGTGACGGTGTTCTGTGCGGATACCAAGCCGTCGTTGACTGGCGTCGAGTCGAGTCAGAGAGCGTCCGGGCGTTCGTCGAGCTCAACGTGGCGCTCGATCGAGAGACGAGCTACGAGGATATTGCGCGACGACTCGCAAAGTTCGACGAGATCCAATCACTCAGGCTCGTAAGTGGAGATTACGACTTCGCACTCGATGTTGAAGCCGACTCGATGGGGGCGGTCTCGCGGTTCGTTAGCGAGCGGGTGGCCCCCGTCCCCGAGGTCACCCAAACGGTCACCCACTACATCATGGAGAGCTACAAGGAACGCGGGATCGAGTTCGACGACGGGTACGACGACGATCGCCTGTCAGTCACGCCATGACGGGCCCCTCGATCGCAGAGCGCGTGCGAGAAGTTCCACCGTCGGGCATTCGTCGGTTCTTCGAACTCGCAGAGGAGATGGATGATGTCATCTCACTCGGCGTCGGTGAACCAGATTTCACCGCTCCGTGGCGAGCCCGTGAGAAGGCGATCGAATCGCTCGAATTAGGTCAAACCTCATACACCGCTAACCGGGGGATGAAAGCGCTCCGTGAAGCCATCGCCTCACACGTCGAAAAGTGGGATCTCACGTATGATCCTGACGACGAGATTCTCGTCACAGCGGGCGCGAGCGAGGCACTCGATCTAACATTCCGTGCGCTCGTCGACCCGGGAGATGTTGTTGCCGTCGTACAGCCCTCCTACGTGTCGTACATTCCAGACGTTATGTTCGCCGGTGGTACAGCGCTTCCCGTACCGACACGAGCAGAGGACGATTTCGTCCTCACACCAGAGGCACTGGCTGATGCGGGAGCCGATCGAGCTGACATGCTCGTGCTGTGTTATCCGAATAATCCGACCGGTGCGACAATGACGCGCGATGAACTCGCTCGCGTGGCCGAGTTCGCGTGCGAACACGACCTTACGGTGATCTCAGACGAGATCTACGCCGATCTCACCTACACTCGGAGCCATACCTCGATTGCGAGCTTCGATGGAATGCGCGATCGTACGATCGTCTACAACGGATTCTCGAAGGCGTACGCAATGACTGGTCTCCGACTCGGGTACGCGCTCGGGCCGAGCAACGTCATCGGGGCAATGAATCGCATCCACCAGTACACGATGTTATCCGCGCCGACGACTCCCCAGTACGCTGCCATCGAAGCGCTCGAATCGTGTGACGAGTCGGTCGAAGAGATGCGCACACAGTACGACCGCCGACGGAAGTTCGTCCTCTCGCGGTTCGAAGATATGGGCATCGATTGTTTCGAGGCGACCGGCGCGTTCTACGTCTTCCCTGAGTGTCCGTGGGAGGACGCGAGTGCGTTCGCCGAAGCACTCCTCGAAGCTGAAAAAGTCGCTATGGTTCCCGGTAGCGCCTTCGGAGAATGCGGAGCGGGCCACCTCCGCGTCTCGTACGCAACGGGGCTGTCTGATCTTCGCACTGCGATGGACCGATTGGAACGATTCCTCGACTGATCGACGCGTCTATCTCCATCAGCTAGGACTTCTATACAGACCAGCAGTGTTTAATGAATATATTCTTCTTTCAGGGAGGTTTTAAATATCAGTGTGGAGCTAAACCATAGCACGATGAACGAAAAAGAAACGTTAGAGGACGTTAGTCATACACCGCCAAACGGAGAATCCGTCGACCGAGTTTGGAAGCGCGGACAGGAAGAGAACCAGTAACCTCCTTTTTGCGGATTCAGGCACGATTGCTCGGCTCATTAGAGAGTGATACGTCTATTCTCTCCTCGCTAGTGTGAATAATATTACAACCCATTAGAACCATATTTACAATCCATTAGAACTACCTAACAATATGAATATAACCCCCGATCGATACGACGCGATCGTTGTTGGTGTCGGCGGCATGGGTAGTGCGACTGTTTACCGACTCGCTGAACGGGGGCTCGATGTGCTTGGGATCGAGCGGTTCGACGTACCGCACACGCACGGGTCGAGCCACGGAAGTACCCGTATCGTTCGTCTTACACAGCCTGAAGATCCCTCGTACGTTCCATTGGCGAGAGCGGCCTACGACAATTGGGCAGAACTCGAACGACAGACTGGCCGCACGCTCATTACGAGGACAGGCTCGATCCACGCTAGTGCTCCTGAAGCCGAATTGTTCACGGACGCCCGTCAGTCGGTCGAAACGCACGGCATCGAACACGAGATACTCACCGGCGCGACGGTGAACGAACGCTTCCCCGGATACGATCTTCCATCAGAGTATCGGGCAGTCTATCAGCCCGACGGTGGTTTCGTCGACTGTGAGCAGGCAGTAATCGCCCACGTCGAGGCGGCACACGAAGCAGGAGCGACCGTCCGGGCGCGAGAACGCGTCCTCGATTGGCGTGAGACTAGAAATGGCGTACGGTTGAAAACAGACAAAGGCGTCTACGAGGCCGACGACGTGGTGTTCACGACGGGGGCATGGACGGGCGACATTCTTCCCGAGATTGCTCACGAACTCACACCCGTGCGGCGGATTATGGCGTGGTTCCAACCAAAAAAGCCGGATTGGTTCCAACCGGAGACGCTCCCTGTGTTCAGCCTCGCTGGCGAACGAGGCAACGGATACGGCTTCCCGGTCCACGACGTTCCGGGATTCAAGTTCGGGCGCGAACCAGCCCTTCCAAACGCCGTAGATCCGGACGAGATGCCACCGGAGCCGACAGCAGCCGAGGAAGAACTTCACCGTGAATTTGCCGATGCGTACTTTCCAGACGGAGGTGGGCCAACACTGCGACTGCGCACCTGTGTGTACACGGCGTCTACGGACGGACACTTCGTCCTCGGCTCGCATCCAAACCGTGACGGTGTCCACGTCGCTGCCGGTTTCACCGGCCACGGCTTCAAGTTCACCGCCGTTATCGGCGATGTGTTGGCCGATTTCGTCGTCAATGGCACCACCGACCACACCATTGAGCTCCATCGGATCGAGCGGTTACTCAACGCGAACGAGTAGTACCGCTTTCAATGAAATATCGGTAGACTATTATAGAGGGAGTAGACAGAGTATTATCCGAGCATTTCGGCTCGTCATTTGAATGTTGGGAATGAGCACCAACCAACACACAAACCCGTCGAAAAAGAGTACGAAGGAGACGAAGCAGATACAGTTGAACGGACAGGCCTGTCAGATCATCGAGATCGGACGAGATAGCACGTCGGTATTCACTCAGGGAGAGAGCTACCAGCTTTATGTGTACCACATTCTCGTTGACTCGGAGGACGATTTTTACTCTGGCTTCGAGAACGGCCACATCAAAATTGATGTTGGCAACGGATATCGGAAATTCCCTGTTGATCGGATCCTCCGCATCGAAGACTACCCATTGATGATGGAAGGACGACGAACGAGCATCACAGAATGGGTTGTCGCCGTTGGTGAGCGCGCGTTGGCATCAAAGGCGGTGTGGGACGACCTGCCGGAAGAAATCGAACACGAATTACAGTACCGCTGTCGGCCGTCGGCGTTCATCGATAACCGGGGTAGATAGTGGTATCGATTTTCCGGCTTGTTTTGTAAGCTATTTGTCCCCGGCCGCTAAATGGACTCGGTATGCAGAGGTGCACGGTCGAACGAATCGAAGACTGGTCCTCCCGTCAGTTCACGGAGGGTGATGTCAAACTGCATGATCTTGCCAGCTCAGGATTCAGCGGCGCTGTACATGCGAACGCATGGATATTAATGTGTAATGGACGCAGCGTCGGTGTTTTCGACGGTTCCGTCGAGGAGATCACCACCGGTGGGACGATTTACGTCAGTCCCGAACCGATCCTTCCGGTGCTCTTATCTATGATGGAACAAGAACCGACACAGAATACGCGCTATGACACCGATACGACGCCAATTGACGAAGCGAGGAGCGCGCTCGAAAACTGGGATCGGGACCGAGACTACATTGGATACCTCGAATTGACCACGGATACCGACGAATACTACGTTGTTTATGGAGATGCCGGGACGACGAGTATCGCGTTTGTTGGTCCGGAGAAACGGATACTGATGGGTGAACAAGCCGACGACATGGGTGATACGATCTCCGGTGAGTACACCGTTTCGGTCGTTCCAATCGATCCCGTCGATGTCACAAATTCAGAATCAACAACACAACAAGTGCCGAGCGGACTTCCTCCGGGCAAGGAGAGCGTTGATGTCCACACCAACAGAGGCACTGACGCAAATGATTCTAAACCGGAATTGATTGCGGACGGGTCGAACGAGAGTGTCGAGCATCTCCGAAGCCGCATCGCCGCACTTGAACGCGAACGCGACGCACTCCAAACGGAGCGGGACGATCTGCTTGCCGAACGAGATCGCCTCGAAGCAAGAATCAGCGAGCTGAAAAAACGAATCAAAGAGCTGGAATCGACAGCAGCTTCGACCTCAACCTCACCGTCAGATTCAGCATCAGCATCAACATCAGATTCGACGTCAGCGTCCGACGACAGTAATGAGATGTCTGTGGATGATGCCCTCTCGGGGACATCGCTGTTCGTTCGCTATCACACGCAAAATCATTCGACGCTTACTGATGCGTATCACGGTGATGCAACTCCTGAGGAAGTGAACGAGAACCTCATTCTGGAACACTACACGACGTTTGACGCCGAAAACACCGTTGTTGATGGTACTCCGTTCGATCAGTTCCTCACAGAATCCTTCGAATATGCAGTTGTCTCGTGGATTGTTCGTGATCTTCTCTATGACATCTACGACGCGGGGTACGAGGACGATCTCGCTGATCTCTATGATTACATCCCCGACATTGACCGGGCTGCTCTTCACGCACATAACACTACTGATGACGGTGTTCCCGTCTCCTTCGATGTGGTGTGCTTCGACCAGCGTGGCGATCCGCTCATCGTGGTCCAAATCGACGATTCACGGGAACCAACGACTGCACGTGAGACTGAAACACTGCTTGATGATGCGAGCGCAGCTGCTGACCAATGGCCACTCACAGCAGCGCTGCTCGTTACGACCAGTTACTTCGAAGCAAGCGCACTCGATACGGCGGCAGATGCCACGACCGGTGGCGGTGGATTGTTCAGTAGCGGCAATCGTTCGAGTTACGTCCGACTATCGAGAAAACACGGATTCCACCTCTGCCTTGTCGAGGCGCGTCAGCGTCAGTTCCACGTCGCTGCGCCGAAACTGTGATTCAGTTTTCTACCTCTGCTACTTCGTCGATTTTCATCGCTTCGAGTTTCGATATAATCTCATCAACCTTCCCGTCGAGATCACTGACGAACTCGTCAGTCTGCTCGGTGGTGATCGCACCCTGACTCGACGGTTCAATCAAATCTTCTTCTTCGAGAACGCGAAGCGAATACCGAACCTTATGGTGAGGATACCCAGTTTCGTTGGACATCTTCACGATACCGATCGGTTCGTTTCCGATAACCATCTTCAGCACCTGTAAGTGCCGTTCTAGCATGTCGACTTCCTTCTCCAGTCGATCTATCATGGCAATTGTTAACTTGTGTTTGGACCTTTTAAATGTTGCTGTCTTCTCGAAAAAGCTAGCTGTCTGTGGATTATCCATGCGACAGCTTAACGCTTGTGGCTGATGGCCGAAGAGTACCAGATACTACCGATAACGACTCTGTGTGGTCGTAGACTGTGATTAATCTCCATTATTCATCAAAAATATTACTGATATACCGTGATTTCATTTGACCAGTCGTCGTTTCTATTACTTCTGTAAAGAGTTCAGTATATGGCCATGGGCTGGTGGTTCACGTGGTCTCAAGAGCAGAGTACGGTGTATCAGGCTGTCCAAGCCGTACTCGTCGTCCGCCGAAGAGACCCGATCGCACGGCGGGCATCTCGTGGCCCTCGTCTGCGACAGTGATGGATCAGTTCGGTTTACGGAGAGATGCTTCTTGATCTGAGCGTCAATCGGTGCACGGTTCGCTTCGAACGGTTTCTACGTTCTTTCCAGAGCGTTCGAGTCGAACACGCCACATCAGACGCAGGTATCGAAATCTGTTTAGCGCGGTGGGAGGAACGTCAGCGTATGACTGTAACCATCGTCGGCTCACAATTAGGCGACGAGGGGAAGGGTGGTATCGTCGATCTGTACGGCGGTTCCGTCGATATTGTTGTTCGCTATCAGGGCGGAGACAACGCGGGCCACACTGTCGTCCACGACGGTGAGACGTACAAACTCTCTCTCGTTCCCAGCGGTGCCGTCCGTGGAAAGGTAGGTGTTCTCGGTAACGGCTGTGTTGTTAACCCGAAAACGCTGTTCGAAGAGATCGACACGCTCCGTGAACGCGGCCTTGAGCCGGACGTTCGTGTCGCAGCGCGTGCACACGTTATTTTCCCGTATCACCGGGTCCTCGACGGGATCGAGGAGGAGGCAAAAGAGGATCTCGCGGCAGGCACGACCGGACGAGGAATCGGACCGACCTACGAGGATAAGGCGGGACGTCGTGGAATCCGCGTCGGTGATCTCCTCGACAGTGAGGTGCTCCGGAAGCGGCTCGAATACGTTGTTCCCCAGAAACGGGCGCTTGCGACGGAGGTGTACGGACTCGATCCCGGCGAAGCGTTCGATATCGACCATCTTTATGACACCTACCATACGTTCGCACAGCGGCTCGCTGCAGAAAATATGGTCGTCAACTGCGGCGAATTTCTCTCCTCACAGCTCGACGCCGATGCGAACATCATGCTGGAAGGCGCACAGGGAACATCTATCGACATCGATCACGGAATCTATCCGTACGTCACCTCTTCGAATACGACAGCCGGTGGTGCAGCAACAGGGACCGGTCTCGGACCATCAGTTGTCGGACGAGGAGAGGTCGTTGGCATCGTAAAAGCGTATCTCTCTCGTGTTGGCACCGGTCCACTTCCGACCGAACTCGGGCGCGTCGAAGGACAGACACCCGCCGATGGTGGTAATCCCGAAGCGGACGACATCGCAACGTACATTCGGGACGCTGGAGGCGAGTACGGCACTGTTACAGGTCGACCACGCCGCGTCGGCTGGCTCGATATGCCCATGCTCCGACACGCGGCACGTGCGAACGGCTTCACTGGCCTTGCTGTGAATCACCTCGATGCACTTGCAGGACTGGACGAGCTCAAGGTCGGTCACGCGTACGAACTCGACGGCGAAGAACTGCTCTCGCTGCCGACGACGACCGAACGGTGGGGTGAGTGTGAAGCGATTGAGCGGACGTTCGACGGCTGGTCTGACACCGATTGGAACGCTGTCGCCGAAGAAGGCTACGACGCACTTCCCGGAGCTGCACAGACGTACCTCAATTACATCAGCGAGGAACTATCGACGCCGATATACGCGATCGGTGTTGGACCGGGACGTGACCAGACGATTGTCCTCGAAGCGCCGTTTTGAACGGCCCACGGGAACCAAAACCACAATTTGAAGCTGCGACCGAGGCCAACCAGACCCGGCACATTTTTGCGTCGATACACCAAGGAGAGATGTATGAAAGAGACACTAATGGACATCCTTTGCTGCCCACTCGATAAACAGGAATTAGAATTGAAAGAAATTAGAGAAGACGATGGGGAAGTTCTAGAAGGACAGCTGACTTGTACCGAATGTGGCACGGAATACCCCATTAATGATGGTATCCCAAATCTTCTCCCACCTGACATGCGCGAGTGAAATTCCTGAACCTGTACTTTTTTGCTCTCCCCTACGCTTAAGTAATCTGTGCAGGAAACACTCACCGTTGACGTCAACCCGGACGGGATGCACACGCTTACCGTTCCCGAGCGCTTTGGGGCCGAAGGAGCGTTCGATGTTGTCCTGAAGAACCACGGTGAGCCGACGCATGTGTATCTCAATCTCGACGACGATCTTTCCGATGCAGCAACGCTTGAGGCAACTAATTACTACGTCGAACAGGGGGAAACACTCCCAATCCCGATCACGACCTCATCAAATACAGAAATCAGTGGTGATCTGACGGTTGCAACCGCCTACGGTAGTGAGAAACGATTTGTCTCAGTGACCATCGAGCCGAGCGAACAAGGCCAACACACCAAAAATATTAGCGCATCGGTAGCATCGAATCGCACAATACGGTCTCCTCAGTCAACGATAAAAGCAACGTCGTCTCCCTCATCTCGGTCAATACCTCCCTCGCCGTCCCGGTCCACGCCAGCATCCATCGACGAGCGTATCATCCATCGTACGCTTCCCGCATTCGTATTCGGCATCGTCGCTATCATTCTCGCGTTCTCGTCCCTGCTCGTCTCTGGTGCGTCCCGAATCCTGCTCGGTGCACTCGCACTGCTCGCTGGGATTATTTTAGTGGTGTATCTCGCCGTTGTCTAACAGACTTATTCATGAGTCAGGATCGGTTGCATCAGTGGTGACACCGCAGAGCTGTCCATTCTCGTCGAATCGTTTTGCTCTGAGATATCGGGCTCGATATCGGTTTGCCCCATCCTTCATGTCGGCTTCACGGATATCATCGGTACGACCGTCCGAGACGGCATCGATGAGGTCCTCTATCTGAGCTTTTTCGCTCGGGGTGAGTTCGAACGTGTATTCGCGTGTTTCCTCGCGTTCGAGACGGGTCCACTTGCGCGCGGCAGCGATTACAAGTGAACACGGCTCGCGGCATGGGAACGCTCCATCGCCTCGAGGGACATCGAGTGGTGAGTCCTCACTCTCATCCCACTGTCGTCGTTTGAGACACTGCGAATCGACACAACACGCCGTTGCGAGCCATTCGACAGCTTCTGGATCAAGTTCGTCGATGATGTCGTAGATGCCAGTCTGTCGCTCTGCAGTCTCGCGCCAGTGTGAGATGTCGAGTTCGTCTTGTCGTTCGAGATACCAATTTTGGACCGTCGCTGGGTAGATGAAGTCGATCGTCTGGAGCACTTCTGTTCCAGTGAGATCGGTGAACTGCCATCCTGTCTGAAGCGTTGGAGCAGTCTTGAGCGGACGATAGTGACCGTCATCGTCGTACTTTGCAATCTGGCGAGCATCGAGTGGGTCGGTGTGCTCGTTGAGCGCTGTGTGTTCCCGATCCGCCACATTACACAACGAGTACTGCCGTTGACCTGTTTCGCTAATGGTCGTCGTGACGCTGATCTCTCCCCACGCGCGCTCGATACCGTTGTCCAGTGCTTCGTACCGGTCACGCACATCGTTCTCCGCCGCTCGTTCGAGCCACCGGAGGAATGCCCACTCATCCTCGGTTAGATCCGACTGTGTCCAGTAGTACCAGTTGGTGACGTAGGCAGCGTTGCTCTTTGCAACTGCCATGAGTTCGTCAGTTTCAAGTGGTCCGTGGGATGCCTCGGGTGTAGTTACGGTGTAGGTCCCAGAGTTATCGTCACGCGTAACGACGAGACCATCGAAGGAAACACCACCCTCATCGCTGGCTGCCTCCCGAAGCGTCACGACCTGCGTGTTGGTCACGATTACATTCACACTCGTGTCCTCACTTCCGTTTTCGTCGCTGTCTTCATGCTCGCTCACACTAACCACCCATCCGTTACCTTCATTCGTCTATTCGGTGAGAAGCGGTGCCGTCTCATGGTTTGTTCTCGTCCTCGATTAGTTTGACATCCATGGTCGATTGTTGGTAAAGGCGTATTCAATCGCTCTGGACCACACAGACACGGGACAGAAACTCACGCGGTCACGACACCGCCGGTCAGTTCCTTAACTCGCTCAATCGCGCTCTCGATGTCGGCACCAGCGTCGTTCGCCCGTTCAAGAATGACGTCAGCAAGCAGTGGTTCCGTGCCGACTGCCCCCGAGTACCAGATGCGTGTTCCATCGACCGTTCCCGGGACAGAATACGTGCCGGTCTCGTCCGTGAGTCCCATATCCGCGGGAATGTCCTCCTGTGTGTGAAAGCCGTCCGCGACGAACAGCGGAACAACGACAACATCGTCACTCTCGAAGTGGTCGGTGACGTCGTCGACCTCCGGGGATTCATCCATGAACAGCGCTTGCACCTCGTCGAACCGACCTTGTTCGCGGATACAGTTGGCGTGGTAATGGATCGCTTTCGCGCTGTTTGCGTTGCGCTCGGTCCCGTGACCAACGACCGCTAGCCCGAAGCCCGATCCGACAGCCGGATCATCGGTCACACTCTGTGCGCGTTGGATGATGACATCAGCCATCGAGTCGTGTGTGCCAACCGGACCACAGTAGTGGACAGTTTTACCCACGTCTCGTGCTTCGAGCGTCGCGTGATCTGCGCTCGTTCCGTCGGAGTCCCAGTCGGCAACGTTCCAGCCTTCGAGACGCAGTTCGCGCGGAATGACCTGTTCGGTGAAATACCCCTCACTGATGAACAGCGGGACGACAAACACCTCCGTGGCCTCGACCGTCCGGAGCACCTCACGAAACGAGGGCTCTTCCTTCCAGAACGCCTCGCGCACTTCATCGAACGCACCCGATTCTCGAATGGTGTCGGCGTGCGCGAACGTCGGCGTGCTCGAATCCGGGTTCAGATGCGAGCCGTGAGCGACGATGACTAACGCCTGAGACATACGCTGGCTATGTTCGGATGGCGGTTATCGTCTTCGTTATTGTCGTGAGAGACAGTTCCACAGCTCCGACGGCTTGAAACGTTCCCCTGTGGTATCGCCACGTAATGACGATTCGTGTGTCGAACACACTGACGGGCGAACGCGAGGAGTTCGAGCCGAACGGAGACAACGTCCTCCTCTATGTCTGTGGTCTCACCACATCGGATCCCGTTCATCTTGGTCACGCGCGGCTTTGGGTACACGCCGACGTGGTCCATCGCTGGCTCGAATACCGAGGCTACGACGTTCGCCACGTAGAGAACTTTACAGACGTAAACGAGAAGATTGTCGCCCGTGTTGGCGAAGGAGGTGATTCAGAAGCAGCAGTTGCTCGCTCGTACATCGAGCGAACTATCGACGATATGCGCTCTCTCAACCTGAAGCGAGCTGAGGTCTATCCTCGCGTGAGCCAACACGTCCCCGAAATCATCGACCTCATCGAGACGCTGATTGAGCGCGGATACGCCTACGAATCGAACGGATCGGTCTACTTCGATACGACACAGTTTGAGGAATACGGAAAGCTCTCGAACCAGTCGATCGAGGATCTCGAAGCACAAGGTCCCGAGGACGAGCAGTCAGAAAAACGCAATTCGACCGATTTCGCGCTCTGGAAGGCTGGCGGTGTCACCCCCGAAGAAGTCGAAACACATCGTCACGAGGGATCGGCCGCGGCTGAAGCGGCGGCGGAGACCAGTCTCACGTGGGACTCACCATGGGAAGAGGGCCGACCGGGGTGGCATATCGAATGCTCGGCCATGTCGATGGCCCATCTCGACGAGACGATTGACATTCATATGGGCGGGCAGGATCTCGTGTTCCCGCACCACGAGAACGAGATCGCCCAGAGCGAGGCGGCGACCGGCGCGCAGTTTGCGCGCTACTGGCTTCACGTCCGACTGCTCGAAATCGGCGATGAGAAGATGAGTTCGAGCCTCGGGAATTTCTCGACAGTCAGTGATGCTGTCGACTCAGTCGGCGCAAACAGTGTCCGAACGTTTCTCATCTCGACATCCTACAACAGTCGGCAAGCATTCTCTGAGGAGGCTCTGTATGAGGCAACCGAGCGCTGGGACCGGTTAGAACGGTCCTACGAGCGTGCAGTCGAGGCACTCGACAGTCCCGACGCATCGACAACCGTTGCGGACGACGATCTCCGGGACGCTGTGATCGACGCCCGAACGGCGTTCGAGAACGCGATGGACGAGGACTTCAACACGCGCGAAGCGATCGCTGCGCTGCTTGACATCGCTGCTGCCGTCAATCGCCACACGGACAGCGAAGAGTACGATTACGTCGGGCTCAAAGAAGCAATCGAAGCGTTCGAATCCCTCGGTGGTGATGCGCTCGGATTCACATTCGAAGAGAGCGGGGATGGAACAGTCACGCTTGCCGAAGAAGCGGTCGAACTCGTCCTCAATCTCCGCGAAGAGGAACGAGAAAAGGGGAACTACGAACAGGCTGATACACTCCGCGACGCACTCTCTGATATCGGTGTCGAAATCGAAGACACTGACGACGGACCCACCTACCGGTTGCCGTAGAGGACACTCAGTCAGCAGTCCGTCACCGAATCGGCGGCCGATATCCGCATCGTTCCGTTAGTTCAGGTTGGTGCGTAGAACACCCATCCCTCAGCAGGCACTGCTATCTGCACCGAGCCGTCGCCTGCGACACTAACATCACCAGCGTTGCCGCTGTGATCGTGCAGCGTCGTGTTAGCCCATGAGGTAGTAACCGATGCGCTTTGCTGGCTGCTGCTGTTGTTCAATCCGACGAGCAAATTGCTGTCTCGTTCGTAGACCACGAGGTTGCTGTCCGTGTACCGCCAGTACGTTTCTCCGCCAGAGAGGTTCTTGCGAACCCAAATCATGTTGTTGATCGTGTCGTTGTCGAGGAGCCAGTCCGGATAGATATTGTACAGGATTGGATAGCCCTCTGAGGTCAGGATGTGTGCGTGTGCGAGTTCGTACTGGCTCGGACCGTCCTGATCGTGGTTGTCGACGAATGGCCACGCGTGAAATGGATCTTGTGCCCTGACGCCCGCCCCCTGAAGCTTGCTCATATCGCCGCCGCTGAAGACGTCCGATATTGTGTAAAACAACGGGTAATCGAACGCGTTCATTCCTGTGTCGATGTACGCTTGTACGTACGAGACACCCCCGTCGTACACCTCCCCGACACGCTCTAAACCGAACTCGTCGGCCCACTGGTTTGCGTAGTCCTGGAAGAACCAGTGGGGCATGTGCTTGGCTGCGTCGTATCGGTAGCCGTCTGCTCCGAAATCCGATATTTTCTTCATGTAGTTGTACAGCTCGCCTCGGACGTAGCTGGATTCCTGTTCGAGATCCGGAAGTCCGAGAAGCTCGCCGTTTTTGACTTCGTGTTCGTCGTTCCAGTCGTCGATCTGGCCACAGCAGTGATGGAAATCAGGATTGCTGAACGCCGGAAAGTCGTATCCCCTCCCGTCTGCCATGTGGTTCATCACGCAATCGAGATAGACCTCGATTCCGTGACTGTGTGCCGTATCGATGAGTGTTTGCAGCTCCGATGCAGTGCCGAACGCACTGTTGAAATCGCGAAAATCAACCGGCTGATATCCTAACGGTGGGTCGTTGCGTCCGCCCTGATCCGCCCACGTCAACCGACTCTTCTGGGGTGCCTGAATCCAGATGATATCGTACCCCCTGTCTGCGACTGTTGGAAGGTTGTTCGTGATCGTGCCCCACGTCTCGTGGAAATACTGGAGTGCAACGGGTTCACCTGGTGCAGCTCGTGCTGAATCTGCTACCGATGGTGTCAAGCCGACAGTCCCGAGGACACCGAGTCCTTTCAGCAATCGCCGACGTGAAAATTCCCCCGTTCGTTTCGGGTCGATACTATTTTGATTTGCGGTATTGCCAGCCACAATTATTGTATGAAGATATTATTCATCATAAATCTTTCTCTCGGAGACACATGTTGTTCTTTGCACGATCGACCACAAACTATTAGCACAACCAGCGGTATGCATGCGGTAACCGAAATGAACAGAGAGGAAGGTTTCTCTCTCGGTGCGTCGGCTGGGTCGATCAAAGCAACACAATATCCCGAAACGCGATAGACAGCCCACTTCCGGCGTCAGAGTACTGCCTTTACACTAGCATCGGACTCCCGGTGCCCCTTGAACTCAGTCACGACTCACGATCATGGATTCTCGATACTCGATCACGATACCGTCCCGAACCACGCTTGCAACGTTACTACTCGTCGCTCTCGTCATGACGACTGGTTGTCTCGGATTCATCACGGGTGATGGTCCACTGTCGGTCGAATCGGAGCCCGTTGCCGTGAGCAATAGCACGGTTTCAGAGGCGAATTACGAAGTAGTTCGTGATAAGACAATCACCGTGGATGCCTCAGTCTCTGTTGCTGATCAGGAACGAACCGTCGAAGCAAAGAGCCACTTTCGCGAATACGGGCGAGATTTCGACATTCTCAGTTCCGATATGACTGCGGCTCGTTTCGTAGCACTCTCGACACCCAAAGCGGAAGTCGCCGGTGAGCCGCTCAATCCAATTGGAGATCGTTCTAACGATCAGCTCGTCAATCGGCTACTACAGTCGTACGATGGCATCAAGTCCGTCGAATTCGTCAAAAATAGATCTGTCACGTCACTCGGCGAAGAGCGCACGGTCGCTACGTACGAAGCGACAGCACAGGTTACACAAGACGTGGAAATCCCCGTTACCTTACACACTGCGACGTTCGCTCACAAAGATGACTACATCACAATCCTTGCCCTGTACCCGAAGCAGCTAGACGAGCAGCCAAATATTGATACGTTCCTCGAAGAACTCGAACATCCGGTATAAGTATCACTACACTGATTTATCTGTTCTTCACGACCGAGAGCGAGAGCAAGAGCAGTATTCAGGTGACCGCGTGTAATCTTCTGTCTCCGATTGTAGCTACCAGGCGCTGCAGTAAACAAGCAGGCTGAATCCGCTGGCTCGCCGTTTCCCTCCGCGACGGTGATACCCCCCGACTGAGAGAAATTCTAGAGGGAATTTCGAATGATTCACCATAAATATTCGAGAACTGATTTAATTGAAGGATAAGTATCGATTTCTTGTGTAAGAGCGCTGCTAAACATGACAGAGGACATCAAAAGTAGCCAGAAATCAGAAAGAAAAGCAGCCGAAACGTCGTTTTTTAGCCGACGGACCGTACTAGCGGAGATAGCCACGGTTGGTGTTGGTGCCGTTGGCGTTGCGAACATCTCGACAGTAGGGTCGGCACGTGCGAAGAGCGATGACTCGGTTATGTGTAGCACCACAGATAGTTCGGGCACAAAAGCGACGAAAGCGACCTACTCCGTCCGGATCGAGAACGTCTCGACTGCGATGACACTCGAAACGACCGCAGTGGATGACGAACTGAAAGAACAACCCGTTCCGCTCTCTCCTGGTGCGTTTGCAGTACACAATGGAAAAGCTCCGATCTTCACGTCGGACGAGCCAGAACGCGATAACGGTCTCGAAGAGATTGCCGAAGACGGTATACCGACACGACTCGCCAAATGGCTGGCCGAACAGAACGGCGTCTCACAGTCTGGTGCGTTCACCACGCCTGTCGGGATGGATGCATCTGCACCTGCACCTGCTCCGCTGACGCCCGGTAGCGCGTACGAGTTTGAATTTGAGGCCAAATCAGGGGACAGGCTCTCGTTTGTGACAATGTTCGTGCCCTCGAACGATCTGTTCTACAGTCCAGACGAGATGGGCATCGATCTGTTCACGAGTGGTGAACCGATCGACGGCGATGTGACAGATCGGATCGGGTTGTGGGACGCTGGAACTGAGATCAACGAAGAGCCTGGCGTCGGGGGGCATCAGCCACAGCGCCAGCGTGGTCCAGGGATCGATCTCGTCGAACGCGAGTCTATCGTCCCGATCAGCGAGGTCAACGGCTACACCTACCCGGACGCCACCGATGTCCTCAATGTGACCGTGTCGCCGCACAATGGGTGAATTCGAACGCGATCCGCTCGCTCGACAGACGATCTCCCGAGCAGATGATTGTGACCACAACCGGACAAATGCAAAAAAACAGCAAAGTAGACTTATACAGTCAGTCACGAATGGGTACATAGTGCAGGGATGGAAAAGGTACTGTGGTATCTCATCGCAGGGACTCGTGGCGGGGAGAATCGCGCTCGCATTATTCGCGCGCTCGCCGGACGGCCGTTCAACGCCAACCAGCTTGCATCCCGACTTGAACTCGAGTACAACACAATTCGCTATCACCTCGATATGCTGATTGACCACGGTATCTTAGAAACGGGAGGCGACGACTACGGTAAGCTCTACTTTTTCACCGATCAGTTCGAGCACCACTACGAGGAGTTCGAACGTGTTGTCGAACGAATGGACTTCGAAACCGATCCCGTGGGATGGGGGGAACCAGAACCCACAGAGCAAGAGGATTGAGATTAATGGCACAGATGAGTACCCTGATGCTGGTCGCCACCATGTTGAGCGTGGTGAACATCGTCCTGTTGGCTGCTCTCACGTTTATTTGGGGGCGAAACTACCGGACGTTCAGAACACCGCTGATACTTGGACTGCTGATCTTCGGTGCGGTGTTGCTCATCGAGAACGTTGCCGCCGTCTATTTCTTCTTCAGCACGAAGATGCTCTACTCCGGTGATCCCGGCATTGACAGCGCAGTAACCATTCTCAGGGCGCTCCAAACCGTTGCGCTCGTGTCGTTGACGTACGTCACGACGCGGTGAGGGATCTCGATACGTTGTAGATTACAAATTACACAACAATATCGTGGAATATTTGAAATAGAAATTGATCGACAACTGGGTCGAGAACAGTGTGATCCACAATTTCAATTTTCTGGCATCCCTGCGAGGTAGAAGACAATCGCAACACCTGTAGCGGCCCCCATAGCGTGCGTTGCTGAGTTGACGGGATTAATCCCCGGTAAAGCAAGACCGGCGAGCGTCCCGACACTGACCCCAACCAACCAGACAAGAAGCGCATACTGGCTCGTTGAGAAGCTCCGTATCCAGTTATCGATACTCTTGTAGGCTGACTTGATCTTCATAGCATCCCTAAGAAATTCTCTCGGAAATAGTAACCCGAAATTTATCACAGTCTGAATTTTTGAATTGTTTTACATAGCCACCATCCTGAAGTTGCACCGGTACGACACTGTACGAGGTAGGGAAGAGTTATCCACTGGCCGGTGCGGAGAAAGCGACAGTTCACATTTCCAAATTGTCATACGTATCCACCAACTATCAGCGGTCCCATCAGCACTCCCATGAGATGCGCGCGTTGTGCGCCGAACCGTGCGGGAACGAGTCCAACGACAGTGCTTGCGGCGAAGACCCCGACACCGAGCAGCCCAGCGAAAAGATACGAGACGACGCACAACAGCGCGAAAACACAGATCGAGAGCTTCGTGTACCCGACGGATCCGATGACACTGAGATACGCATCCCCGATCAGGAGTACGAATGAAAAGCCAGCAACGGCGGCAAATCCGACGGCGACGAGCAAGATCGGTAAATCGAGTGGAACGTTTGCTCGTTCGAGTGCAACCAGCACGCCAGTTCTCGGTGAACCCAGAGCAACCAAAGCGAAGAGAGCGAAAACAGTGTTTGCGGTGTTGACACCGCTGGTGGCGACAATAAATCCACGGCCACCGTACCGACCGGGAACGGCGACCAGTGCGAGCGTCGCTGCAATCGCACTCGACACGCCGGGGATGTATCCGACAACTGCGCCACAGACCGTTCCGATCGTACCAAGTCCACCAACGATCCGACGAGAGAGCGTTATTTCGTCTCCAACCTGTTCGGGAACACCATTTCCCCCCATGGCTTCAAGGAGGACAGGGGCTCCGAACAACCCAGTGAAGAGCGGTGTAAGCATACTACCGACGTCGAGCGGCGCCTGCACCGAGAGATCAAGTGTCAGGAGACCGAGTCCGGTGCTCGACGCGAACGCAACAACACCACCGACCCGCCCACGCTGGGTCGATTCCGTCCAGATCAACAGCAACGCTGCTGAGCCGAGAACGATCGAGAGATGAGCACTGATCGTAGGATATACGGTCACCATCGCCTCTGTGACGGGAATCGAAAGTGGCACGGCAAGGACAATCGCGAGTCCACTTCCAAGCGCGGATAGTCGGAGCGCCTCGCCACCGCGTCCCTCAAGGACGAGGCGATGACCAGGCAGTGCGCTCGCAGCCATCGCCGGATCGGGTACACCGAGTGCGAGTGCGGGAATAATGTCGAGAAATGTATGGACGACACCGGCAGCGAGCATCGCCGAACCAACGAGCGTCGGTGGACCAGGAATCGAGGGAGCAACCGCAGCCAGCACGAACGCCATGTTGTTCGCGTGAATCCCCGGAATGAGACCACTCACAGTACCGAGTACGACACCAGCAAGCACGAACGCGAACACCGCTACCGTCCGATCGGGGGCGAATACGACGTGAGCACTGAATGCCATCACGTACGGGTGGATGCGGTATCTAACCTAAACCTTCGTAGAACTACTATAATTCAATTGATGCTATTTCCCACCATACCAAGTGGTACTGGTGATGTTCAATAAAATCGGAAAATCGTAGTCGTCGCGTTCCAGCTCCGATTAACCGAACAGCTGACCGAGACCCTCACCGTCTGCCTCGTCGTCCTCTTCGTCTTCTTCTTCGGCTTCAGCTTCTTCGGCTTCGTCTTCTTCTTCGACTTCCTCAGTCTCGTCTGCTGGCTCTGCGGCCGCACCGCCTGCCCCTCCCGCGGGAACAGCAGCCGCCTGCTCGACGGCTTCCTCGATGTCAACATCGTCGAGTGCGGCGATGAGTGCCTTCACACGAGATTCTTCGATGTCAGCACCAGCGGTCTCAAGAACGCTGGTAACGTTGTCTTCAGTGATCTCTTCGTCCGTTTCGTTCAGGATGAGTGCTGCGTAAATGTACTCCATGATATTTCGTTTGGTTTAGCTTTGGTTTGTGATTCGATCAATTCCATTATCCGAACATCGCGCCGAGACCCTCGGCGCCATCGTCGTCGTCATCGTCATCGTCGACGTCTTCGGTCTCGGTTTCCTGTTCGTCTACCGAGTCATCGTCATCGTCGGACGATTCGGATTCAGTGGGCGCAGGCGCTACTTCGACGCCGCGCAACTCTTCCGGCAGTGCCTCGTCGTCGTCGATGACCGCTGCAAGCGCGCGCATTTGCGCGTCGGCCTTGCTGACGAGATCGTCTGCGATATCGGGGCTTTCGATTGCTGCGAACAGACCGAGACTGCGAGCCTCGGTGCTCGCCTTCGAGAGCAACCCGTCGGCGGTTTGCGTCGTCGGGTAGACAGCGTTGATCGAGAGATTCCGTCCGGCAGCCGCGGCGGACTGGATGTCCGTCCGGTACTGCTCGATATCGATGGCGAGCTCTTCTGGGTCGAAGAATACGCCTTCGGAATAGACACCACGAAGGTCGAGTCCGACCTCCTTTGGCTCGATTCCGAGTTCGCTCAACACGTTGGCGAGCTGTGCGTCCACTTCCTCGCCAGCATCAAGCACTTGAGAATCTTCGAGAACACGGATCGAGCCGTCCTCGATGCGCGCGTTCGCGCCGACCTGCTGTAGCTCTCCCACGAAAGGACCGGGATCGATTCCCGTATCTCCCTCAGCGATAACGATTTCGTTCGGTGCGACCTCGCCTGGATTGATTGGTGCAGGCGTTTTCGATGCTTCGAGTTCCTTGTACAGACCGAACGGATTGTCATCCGTTCCGATAATGCCGATCTGACCGGTCACGAGGTCAGTTAGCTCATCGAGCCCACCTTCTGCGTTTTCGAGCGAGCGGGCAATGAGCGTATTTCGGCTCACGCGGAGTTCAGCATTGCCGTGTAGATCACGACGCATCTCCTGTAGCTGCTTGCTCGGGATGCCCGCGATATTCACGATACCGACGCTCTCGTACTGCTCTAAAAGCTCTACGAGTGCATCGACCTCCTCGCGTTTCCACTCGGGAATGACCTCAGTCTTGCGTTCGAGATCAGTTCCGGCAGACATCTTAGACGACCTCCATCGTTGGGCCCATCGTTGTCTTTACGTAGATCGAGTCGATGTTGAGCGGCCCCTTTTCCAGATTGGCCTCAAGACGACGGATGATGACATCGATGTTGTCGGCGATATCCTCAGCCGACATCTCGGCCGAGCCGACGCGAGTGTGAAACGTACGCCGTTCGCCGCTTCGAAGCTGCACAGTGTTTTTCATCCTGTTAACAACTTCGACAACATCATCATCGGGCTGTAGGGGTGTCGGCATCTTGCCCCGCGGACCGAGTACGGTCCCGAGGTAACGACCGATGTCCTGCATCATACCCGCTTCTGCGACGAAGAAGTCCGTCTCGCTTGCGAGATCCTTCGCAGCGTTGTTGTCGTCACCGAGGTCCGACAGCGCGTCACTGTCGAGTACCTCGTCGGCAACTTCTTCTGCGCGAAGGGCTGTCTCACCCTCGGCGAATACGACGATACGTGTGTCTTGCCCCGTTCCGCTCGGAAGGACGATGCCTTCATCGACGCGGTTATTAGGGTCATTGAGATCCAAATCGCGCAGGTTGATGGCGATATCGACCGTCTCGGAGAAATTCCGTGGCGGTGCCTCATCAAGTGCGCGAGAGACTATATCCTCTATTTCCTGATTTGCCATTGTTCACCTCCGTAGTACGCCAGTGGCTGCTACGGCGTGAAACAGGCGCTAAACCTGCCTCGTCTCTACTCACTAGCATCACAAACTTAAGCACGTCGAAGTAGCGTCCTCAGTACCACCAATGTCTCTCTGAACCTCAACAATCGGACGCCCCCGATCGTGATCATGATCATGATAATGACCGTGACCAGCAATGATTCTCATCTCGCAGAAGCGCCGACAGTAGGAACGCTAGTCTCGTCCCTCTCTCCGTTTCTCAGCGCTGGAATGCGAACGCTCGACTCGAAATGGGGGCTACGCTGCTGTCTCGAAATAGTCGTCGTAGTCGCCCGCGTCAATGCGCTCTTTGAACGTTCGAGCGTTCTCACCTTCGACAGTGACGCCAAGTGAAACACACGTGCCTGCGACCTCTTTTGCTGCGTTCTTGGTGTCATAAGCGAGAAGATCAGATTGTTTCTGCTCTGCGACCTGTTTTAGTTGGTCGATAGACATATCTGCGACAAACTCTGTATTCGGCCGACCACTTCCGGTCTCGAAACCGAGTTCGTCTTTAATGAGTGCCGCCGTTGGCGGGACACCCACTTCAATCTCGAAGCTTCCGTCGTCCTCATAGGAGATGGTGACGGGGACTTCTGTGCCGTCGAACGCAGCTGTCTGTTCATTGATAGCGTTGACGACCGCCTGCACATCTACCGGTGTCGGGCCGAGTTCAGGCCCAAGCGGCGAACCAGGAGTAGCCTGTCCGCCAGAGACGAGTACCTCAATCGTTCCAGCCATATCCTGAATCACCGCCTTCGTCGGTTTAAGCGTTATCGTATCGACCGTAGCGAGTGTGCTGGTCCCACGATCGACCGACCGGGACGCTGTCAAAGCGTTTGATTGTCTCTGGATGGATTCGACACTGGCGGAGAGTATATTTTATCTGATAATAACTTAGCAACGTGTACGTACAATAAGATAGGCGAGCGGGAAAATCCGATTCACGCAACTGTCACGCCGTGTCGCGTGAGCCAATTGCTCGCCTCTTTGATTTCGACGGGGCTCCCAATAATGCGGGTTTTCGTCTCTTCTTCGACGAACGAGAGCATGAATTCTCGTTTCAGATCCGCTCGGAGACCGGCCAACGCTTCCGTGGGCAAGATGATCTGTGTACTGTCGCGGAATCTATCTATGTTTATCATATTCTCGTCCCACCAACATTTTTTGAATACTACAACACACATCCTCCAAGTATGTATTCATCACGGGGTGTTTTAGTCACCTGTACGATGATTCTGTTGCCTTCAAGGTGAATCTTTCGAAAAATACTCGATCTAATCTAGGTGTGATTCTGTGTGTGTATTTCTCCAACCTTATTAATAGATGACATCACTAGTATGGATTTGTATAGTAAAAATACATCGAAGAAAGTCGGCTGAGACATTCGTGTTCCACTTTTCTGATCGATACTGCTTCGTTCGAGAGGACGTCATCGCATGATTCATCGGTCTTCGTTTTGTCACAGAGTCTGTTCGTCGAGTACGTCAGTAGTACCATCACGACAGCCACAGACAATAATCTGATAGTGAGTGACGCGGGTCGCTTTCAACGGACACTTTTTTCGTCACCCATCTCCGACGAGCATCCAATGGGTCTTGAGGAGGAAATCGATGAGATTGAAGAAGAGATAGCCAGTACTCCGTACAACAAGTCTACTGAGGCCCACATCGGTCGCTTGAAAGCAAAGCTCGCACAGAAAAAAGAAACACTTGAAAACCGTTCATCAGCGGGAGGTGGTCAGGGGTATGCGGTCGAGAAAACTGGGGATGCGACGGTAGCACTCGTCGGATTTCCGAGTGTTGGAAAGTCAACGCTCCTCAATGCACTGACGAATGCAGAGAGCGAGACCGCTGCGTACGAGTTCACAACGCTGGATGTCAATCCTGGAATACTCGAATACAACGGAGCGAACATTCAGTTGCTCGACGTTCCCGGGCTCATCGAGGGGGCAGCGGGTGGGCGTGGCGGTGGCAGAGAAGTGCTCTCGGTTGTTCGAACTGCTGATGTCGTGCTGTTCGTTCTGTCGGTGTTCGAGATCGAACAGTACGAGCGTCTGCGTGAGGAGCTATACCACAACAAGATCCGGCTCGACACGCGGCCACCGAGCATGAACGTCACAAAAAAGCACAAAGGTGGAATTAAAGTGACCACCAACGGTGATGTTGGACTCGAAGATGCGACGATCGCAGAGGTCCTCAGAGAACACGGCTACGTGAACGCGGATGTGACGATCCGCGAGCCCATCAGTGTTGATCAGCTCATCGATGGGCTGATGCACAACCGAATTTATCTTCCATCGATTGTCACTGTCAACAAAGCCGACCTCATCGACCATGACTATCTCGAAACCGTAAACGAACAGCTGCGCGAGCACGACATCGACCCTGAGCAGGCCGTGTTCATCAGTGCTCATGAGGAGAAAGGACTGGAGAGCCTGAAGGAATCGATTCAGAACGCGATCGGACTCATCCGCATTTACATGGACAAGCCCGGCCGGGGCGTCGACTACGAGGAGCCGCTCATTCTCCGAGAGGGTGACACCGTCGAAGACGCCTGCAAGAAACTTGGTGGCGATTTCCGCGAGCGATTCCGCTTTGCACGGGTCACTGGACCGAGTGCGAAACACGACGAACAACAAGTCGGGTTGGATCACGAGCTCGCGGACGAAGACGTGCTCCGGCTCACCGTCCGTCGATGAGCACGACGGCGAAACGACGATTACTGATCGTTTTGCTCCTCGGTCTCATTCCGTGGACAGTCGTGACGGTATCCGGAACCGTGACGCTCGTCCTCCCATTCGGGTTGATTGACGCACAATCGTGGCGTCTCCTCACACTGCCCGAGTATCTCCGTCTTTCTGGTGGGCGGGTCGCGCCGTTTATCGAAGCGTGGCCGCTCAGCGTGTTCCTGTACGCCGGAACGCTCGTGAGCGCCATCGGTGGCGTGTTCGGACGTGAGGATCCCCGGCTGACGGGAGGATTTCTAGCGCTTACCGCCGTCGGACAGCTCCCATTCGTTTTCGGACTCTCGCAACGATTTGGCTACACAGCGATTCCTGTTGGAATCGTTCTGATGCTCGCCGCCGCGTGGTGGTGCTACTGGCCGATGGTGCGAGCATCGTCAGGATAAGTGGACGTATCGCGTTGCGTTTCTTTGGCGTCTAAAAACGTGATCTTCACAGATACTCGAAGCGCTGCGTATTCGCTTCAAAACCCAACCGTTCGTGTGCCCAATCGAACGGATTCTCGTCGCGGTGTTCCATCAGGAACTCCACGATCGAATCCCCGACGTTCTCTCCGTAGAGAGATGGACCATCGGACATGCGTTGACGGATTGAATCGGATTCGTATACATGAGTCAGCAGATCGTACATGGCCTCACCGGACGTCGGTGGTACAAGCAGATTCGTCTGTGCATCGAACACCGTCTCTGGACGATCGGTGTTGTATCGCACGGTGAGACAGAAAGTCTCATCAATGTGGTTTAGCTCCTCTTGCATACTCCCAGAGTCCGTCAACTCAGCGAAGCACTGCCCGGACCGTAGGAACTCATACACGTGAGCGTGCTTTTGCCAAAGCGGTGTGAACAAGAAGTTCTCACGATCGTCGGCAAGACCGACGAGTCGATCACGGAGACCGTAGTTTTCGAGCGCAGCTCGAGTTGCCGTGAGTTCGACGAATGCGACGTTGTATCCAGTTTTCACGAGGCGAACAACACAGTCGATGATGGAACGAAACCGGTCGGGGAGTAAGTTCGCTCGACGGTGAATGTCAACCCGAATCCAGTCGTCCCGAGCCTCCAACACTGGAAAGACATCAAATACCGATTCGGACAGATTCTCATCAGCCTTCATAGCGATCGTATCGACCACGGAATTTCCGACGACCGGTATTCGAGTACGGCCGGCAACCTCAGCAGGATAGCCTTCACGAACGAGATGCTCACGATTCAGTTCAGTTGGTGCAAACTGGTAGAGAGAGGCTGCAGATCCAATGAACGTGTCGTACTGTTCGGGAAACGGTTCGGTCCGATTAAGCGACCACTTACCCTCCCACTGATCGTCGATAAACGCTGCTGGGTCGGCTTCGTTTGTGAACGATGGAGACATTCCACGGAGGCCTGCCTCATTGTGTGCGACAAGCTGGTTTGTTGCGAACATCCATGCCTGGGGAACGATACCCGCAGCAAGCGTATCACCGTGGACGATCGGCATGACCGTTGTGTCTGGGTAAACATCAGATATATGGTTTGAAAACTCCTTGATCAGCGCTATCAATTCGGCTGCCTTCTGAGAGAGATCCCCCCGGATACCGAGATCGACTGCGATGCGTTCATCGAGTCCATACTCGGTTAATCCGTGCCCCAAAAGATCATCGTGATGTTGACCAGTATGAAGAACAAAACACGGAACTCCTCGACGCTGGGCGGCCATGACAATGGGCGCCTGTTTGTAAAAATCCGGCTTGGTGGCAGTTACAACAGCCAAAACGGTGTCTCCAGCTTCCATTTGATGCGCGAGTCTGTTATCATATATCTGAATATTGTCCATATATTGATACCATGATCTGCTGGTTAGTAAATACCGATTTTGGACGCTGATCCGAGAGAACGCCTGTAGTCCATCGCAGCACGGAATTCAAAACAACGCGGCTATTCATCGAGTCGTTCCCTGTGCTGCCGAGCAATCTTTTTACCTTCTCCACTAGTGCCAACTGGTATGAACGCCGTACTCGATCACGTGATGATGCGCGTTGAGGATTTGGAAGCCGCCCTCGATTGGTATCAGACCCACTTCGACTACGAGGAGACGGGTCGGTGGGAGGCTGATACGTTCACCAACGTGTTTCTCGCTCCCGAGGATCGACACGAGGACAGCGCGCAGTTGGAACTGACGTACAACCACGACGGGCGCTCGTACGAGATGGGTGATGCGTGGGGACACATCGCTGTACGCGTCGACGACGTGTACGATGCCTACGAGGAGTTGATGGATGCTGGTGTCGAGGACTACCGCGATCCCGACTCCTGTGGTGGGCGGTACGCCTTCGTGAAAGATCCCGACGGCCACGAGATCGAGATCGTCCAACGCGACCACGGTGCACGCTGGAGTCTCGATCACACGATGGTCCGCGTTGAAGACGCTGACGCTACAATTGGGTGGTACGCCCGCAAGCTGGAGTACGATCTGGTCCGTCGCTCCGAGATGGACGACTTCGCGCTGTACTTCATGAAACCTGATGCGGCCGAGGAAGCGATGTCGATGGAGCTGACATACAACTACGACGGACGTTCATACGAGATAGGCGACGCGTGGGGACACGTCGCGGTCCGCACAGACGACCTCGATGAAGCATGGGACACACTCATGGACCGTCGCGCCGAGGACTACCGTGACCCCGAGAGCTGCGACAACCGCTATGCGTTCACGAAAACGAACGACGGACACGAAATAGAGGTCGTCAAACGCTAATTCAGTCCCGCGAGCCGATCGAGAGCGTACATGATCCGAAGCATCGAGGCGCTTCCGTCGCGGCCAAACACGAGTTCGTCGGTGTTCAAAACGTGCTCTGAAACGACCCGCGAGGCGTGTTCTGGCGCGGCAGCGATCCCACAATCGTTTGCTTCGACCCACTCCATGACCCGGAGATCGCTCTTTGAATCACCCATCACGAGCGCAAATGGATCGTCGATACCGAGCACGTCGAAGGCTGTCTGTACCCCGGCAACTTTATCGAGCTCTAAGCTTCCCATCTCCGCCGCATCGCCTTTGTAGTAGGCGATATCGATGCGCTCGAAGATGGACTCGATCACCGTTGGAATCTCTTCGAGATCAGTCTCAGGCACTCCTCCGTGCCGTTCGAGCACGCCGCAGATCTCAGGGTCGGCGTCAGCGTAGTACGCACGCGCCATGTCGCTGTCAGCACCGTCAATCGCTCCGGCAAGCAGATCGATCAGGTGACACAGCGCGTCGTCGATGATCTCGACAGCGTTGTCGCTCCCGGTCTGGAAATTCGGCTTGAGCGTGATATTGAACTCATTCCCCTGAAGATGACAACCACGCGTGATCGGTTCGGCTGCCTCAGAAAGCACGCGCGATCGAACGTCATCGAAGATAGCCCGTATCTCGCTGTCGAGGTCGTCGTAGAGGAGGGTCTTGGTTGATTCACCGTAGCCGGGAGTGAATACACCGTTGCCGGCCTCGTAGACGATACTCAGCGTCCCCGAATGGACCAGCTCGTTACCCAACCCTTGCGTTATGAACCCCTTGACGTTCTCTAGGGTCTGACCAGTGCAGATAACGATCGGTATCCCTTCCTCGTGTAAGCACGTCAGAAGATACAGCGTTTCACGAGGGATTTCGTTGTCCGTCCGTCCCGCCGAACGAAGCGTTTCATCAACATCGAGAACGAGGACGTTCACCGCCCGACCATATTTGGTGTTGAGATCGAGAGCCGTAAACGCCTCATCACGGGAAGCGTGGGCAGCGATGTCGGCAAACGTCTCCCCAGCCGGAAACGCCCGTCGGATGTCAGCGCGTCGCTGATCAAGTTCGTCACTGGTCTCCTGCCAGAGTTCAAGCGCAACGCGCGAGCCAAGTGCCGGAAAGAGACCGACAACCGTCTGGTACTCACGGAGCGTTTCGGCATCGAACTCGTCGTACAATCTGTAGAGACTGTTGTATCGATTCATGGTAGGTATTCACATCAGTGCGTGGTAAGTCCACCTCACCCCCACATTCACACGTACATTCACGTTCACGTTTACGTTCATACTCACTCACCCGAACGGTGTCGTATCGATGTGGATTTCGTGGGCTTCGATATCTTCGAGTGCGGCGACGCGGCCGCCGACGGTGACCGATCCGGTGTCGGTGTCGATGGTGAGCGTAGCGACCTCACCAGTCGGTTCCACTGCAACGTTTGTGATGCGACCAGTGACGTCCCGGTCGTCACCAGTTTCGACATCACGTCCTTTGACTTTCACGTAAAACTCTCTGTCCAATTCACGGATATCCTTCAGGCAACGACGGATAGACGCGTATCGTCGGGGGAACGGACGGTCGTGGCCGTCCGTTGCGAGTGGGGTGGCTGTCGTCCACAGCACCGTATTGAAGAATCCGGAGACGAGAAAGCCGAGTGCAGAGCGATTGAAGATGACTCCATAATGTTCTGTATCGCTCGTGAGTGCGTCCTGTGTTGCATACACCGACCGTGTCCCGTCTGCGACGGCCATCACTGGCGTCGTGATACCGCGCCGCGCCCGTACGATCGTCGAGATGTTCGTGTAATCGTACTCTTCCGGGGAAGGTGCCGCAGAAGCGGGCGTCACGAGCAACTCAACGGCGGTTCCGGCGTCACACACCGCCGCCAACTGCTCCTCAAAGCGGGAAAGCAGTTCCGGTGTGAGCGAGAGCACGAGTTCGTATTCTGCACTGTCGATGACGGCCTCGAAGTACCGGAGAATACTTGGTCTCGATTTGACAAGGGAGACAGCCTCCGTTTCCCGGGAAGGGGTCGTATACCGATCGGCTAGCCCCGTGATCATCTCATCGAGCGATGATTGAATCTGTGGGAATATCCCCTCGGGATCGAGTGCGACGACTCGCATCGGGCGAGATTCACGAAGCTCAACGACGCCCCGATCGCTCAGTTTCCGCACTGTATCGTAGACGCGCGGTTGTGGAATGGACGTACGGTCTGCGATCTCACTCGCCGTCAGCTCACCGTGATCAAGCACAGCGAGATACGCTTCGATCTCATACTCACCGAAATCGAACCGGTCTCCAACTTGCTCCATCTGACGCCGAAGATCGTCCGTATTCATTATGAAAGGATTTCAGACCAGCAGATAAAATATTTACTGAGTTCCGAAGTAATCTATCAGTTAATCGAGAGTCGATAGCAGAAGCGACGATTCAACCGTCCTACCCACCGATTATACAGCCAACAGCATCACTCTGTCGGTCGCTGATTAACAGAGACAGGTGGGTTTAAACGGCAGCTCACATCCACACGGTGCTCCCACAACAGAACCAGCAAACAAAAATGTTTACTGTGACATGAGTAGTAGAACTGGAACGAAGTGAATCACGAGACCGATGAACGATGAGATAGACGTGCTTACGATCGGGGAGACGATGGTGCTGTTGAACCCACACGAGTCGGGTCCAATGCGCCACGTCGTCGACTTTCGAAAACGGATTGGCGGGGCAGAGAGCAATATGGCGGTCGGTCTCGCACGCTTGGATCACGACGCAGCGTGGATAAGCCGTCTCGGTTCGGATCCACACGGTCAGTACGTACGGGATACGATTCGCGGTGCGGGGGTCGATACACAGTACGTCACGTTCGACGCCGAAGCACCCACAGGACTGATGTTCAAGGAACGCCGCGAACTCGCAGAGAGTCGCGTCTACTACTATCGGGACGACTCCGCAGCGAGTCGAATGGCTCCCGACGATCTCCCCGATGAAGCCCTCGCTAACGCACGCTATCTCCACCTGACGGGGATTACTCCCGCGCTGAGCGAATCCTGTCGAGAGCTGGTCTTTGATGCGACGCGACGAGCACAAGAGCACGGCGTCACCGTCTCGCTCGACCCGAATCTCAGGTTCAAGCTCTGGGACGAGACGATGATGCGCGAGACGCTCCTTTCACTCGTCGAAGAGTGCGACGTCGTTCTCCCTGGTATCGAAGAGGGTGCGGTGCTGCTCGGGACGGACGATCCCGAACGCATCGCAACGGAGTTTCGGGCCCTCGGTGCGGACGAAGTTGTCGTGAAGCTCGGGGCTGACGGTGCGTTCGTCGCGAGTGATGCCGTCGCAGAAACCGTTACTGGCTACGAGGTCGAGCGCGTCGTCGATCCCGTTGGCGCGGGCGATGGGTTCGCTGCCGGATATCTCTCCGGACGGCTTGAGGGACTCGATCCCGTTCGTGCGACCGACCGAGCGAACGCGGTGGGTGCGCTTGCAACGACCGTCACGGGAGATATCGAAGGCCTCCCCACGCGCTCTGAGCTAGCGCAGTTTACAGGTGACCAAGACGAACAAATCCGATAACAACAGATCATTGTCTGTCCGTTTGGCCGTCAAATCGATTCGGCGAACGCAACTCTGACGTCCGTATCTCCGTGAACGACCGCAGCGACCAGCTCGTGATCATCCATACTGGCACAGTCGACGTCTGAGCTGTTGTTTCGGTCCGATGTACACTAACAGAGAATAGATACGGCTGGTATCCACCATTTACGACGTAGTCCTGCCAGCACAACATCTTTAGCCATTAGTTACCTATTGACACGATTGTACAGGCAACCGAACGATACTGCGACAAAGACACCCATGGCAGACAAACCGCACCAAAACCTAGCGATTATCGGTCACGTCGATCACGGGAAAAGTACGCTCGTCGGTCGATTGCTGTTCGAGACGGGGAGCGTCCCCGAGCACGTCATCGAGCAGTATCGTGAAGAAGCAGAAGAGAAGGGCAAAGGCGGCTTCGAGTTCGCCTACGTGATGGATAATCTCGCCGAAGAACGCGAGCGCGGGCTCACGATTGACATCGCCCACCAAGAGTTCGACACGGACGAGTATTATTTCACGATCGTGGACACGCCGGGTCACCGCGACTTCGTGAAGAACATGATCACCGGCGCGAGCCAAGCCGACAACGCTGTGCTCGTCGTCGCGGCTGATGACGGCGTCCAGCCTCAGACACAAGAGCACGTCTTCCTCTCGCGAACCCTCGGCATCGGCGAACTCATCATCGCCGTCAACAAAATGGACCTCGTCGATTACGACGAGGATCGATTCGAAGAAGTGAGAGACGAAGTGGAACAGCTCCTCGGACGGGTTCGGTTCTCTGCTGCAGATACGAGTTTCATTCCGATCTCGGCGTTCGAGGGCGACAACATTTCGGACCGCTCGGACGAGACCTCGTGGTACGATGGACCGACGCTGTTGGATGCACTCAACGACCTGCCGGAGGTCGAGCCACCGACCGACGCGCCGCTGCGCGTCCCCATCCAAGACGTCTACACCATCTCAGGCATCGGCACTGTCCCCGTCGGACGCGTCGAAACTGGTGTCCTCGAAGTCAACACCACGGTTTCATTCCAGCCAAGTGACGCTGCAGGCGAGGTCAAGTCGGTCGAAATGCACCACGAAGAGGTGCCACGGGCTAATCCGGGCGACAACGTTGGATTCAACGTCCGCGGCATCGGCAAGGACGACATCCGTCGCGGTGACGTCTGTGGCCCAGCTGAGGAGCCACCGACGGTCGCCGAAACCTTCCAAGCGCAGGTCGTCGTGATGCAGCACCCGAGCGTCATCACCGCCGGCTACACCCCTGTCTTCCACGCACACACCGCACAGGTCGCGTGTACCATCGAATCGATCGATACCAAACTCGACCCCGCAAGCGGTGATGTCAAAGAAGAAAATCCCGACTTCATCAAAAGCGGCGACGCTGCTGTCGTCACCATCCGTCCGCAGAAACCGCTCTCGATCGAACCATCCTCGGAAATCCCCGAACTCGGGAGCTTCGCCATCCGCGACATGGGCCAGACCATCGCCGCCGGCAAAGTCCTCAGTGTCACAGAAAAATAAGTGTGAATTACCACCCGTAATACGATATGGTTTGGTACAACAGATACTGTCGGTCAGTGGCTATGCCAGCTCTGACGCGATGCGTTTTTGAAGGTCAGTCGTCACTACTTCGTTCAATCATGGGGTTATGATTCTGCATTTGGAAAATAAACGATGAGTAACAGAACTATAGTGTATCCGAACTGACCGAGGGTTTACCGTCTACAAAGGCGTATCTTTGTCTGCGTGATTCGAATGATGTTAACAATCAAACACGACCGTGAAACGCTCACAGGACAGACCACGGGACATCGACAGGGAGGACTGTGAGATGACAGCTGATATCGTAATCGCGCAGATGGGTGGGTCGTTCATCAACGCTCTCTTCGTGTTTGTCGTCAGCCTGCTCATTGGTGCTGTCGGAATCTACGCTGGGGCACGGCTGCTGATCGACCGAGACACTGGTTTCAGACGAGCGATCGTGACAGCGTTCGTCGGAGCGATCATCTGGGCGTTGGTTGCTCTCTTTGTCGGATGGATCCCCATCATCGGACCGCTCCTCACGCTCGTTGTGTGGATTGGCTTCATCAACTGGCAGTATCCCGGCGGTTGGGGGACCGCTGTAGGGATCGGATTCGTCGCGTGGATCGTCACGTTCGCCATCCTCTATGTACTCAGTCTGCTCGGTTTCGTCGGATTGGGTGCTATCGGCGTCCCGTAATCAAATCAGCAAGGGAACAATCGTAGTACGAGAATTCGGTCAACGATCGAGTGGTGTTCGTTGATCGCTCTCCGAGTCGATAGCCATTTTTATTCGGGATCGCGTTCCTGCGGACGTGCGCGTTCTCAACCACCTCGAACTCGAATCTCATCTCGATCGGAGCGGTATCGGAACGTCTGTCAGCCATCAGCGCGCGGCACTCGCTAAGACGGACGTTTCGGTCTGTACGTCCCTGTGGAACGGTGAGACGCCCGTTCGGGCGATCGAAAACGCGCTCGGAGGCAGACTCGATACTAGTCAGCCCAGCCACAGTAATGGTGATCTTTTCGCTTCGATCGACCTCGCACACTGTAACATGATTGGGCCCTCATCGGTTGCTATTGCTCAGTATGCCCATCGTCAAGACATTCCGCTGATTCTCCACGCACACGTCACTCGTGAGGACTTCGCCGAGAGCTTTCGTGGATCGAGCGCCGTCGGGAAGCCCCTCGAACGGTATCTTCGGTGGTTCTACTCGCAAGCAGATCTCGTGCTCTGTCCGAGCCAATACACAAAACAAGTCCTCGAATCCTATCCGATCGATGCACCGATTCGGCCGATCACGAACGGAATCGATATCGACTCACTCTCCGGGTTCGAATCCCTCCGTGAGGAGTACCGGACACGATTCGATCTCGACGGAACGGTTGTATTCGCTGTCGGAAGCGTTTTCGAACGCAAGGGACTGACGACGTTCTGTGAGCTCGCACAAGCAACGGACTACGAATTCGCGTGGTTCGGGACGTACGACACCGGACCACAGGCCTCCTCAACCGTCCGACGGTGGACGAAGCATCCACCAGAGAACGTAACGTTCACCGGTTGGATCGACGATAAACGCGGCGCGTTCGCTGCCGGCGATATCTACTTATTTCCGTCGAAAGTAGAGAATCAGGGACTCGTTGTTCTCGAAGCGATGGCGTGTGGGAAAGCCGTCATCCTTCGAGACATCCCGGTCTTCGAGGAGTACTACACGCATGGCGAGGATTGCCTCATGTGCGCGACGATGGACGAATTCGAGGACGCACTCGCAGAACTCGCATCGAACCCAGAGCTCCGCGAGCGACTGGGCGAGAACGCTCGCGAGACAGCTGCCACCCACAGCCTCGACCGAGTGGCGGACAAGCTGGTAGATGCGTACCAGAAAGTCACAACCGTTTAACCATCCCCACGTTTCAAAACGATCAGATGCGCTCGACGGTCGCTGCGTTCACGGACACATATCTCCCAACGGTTAACGGAGTGACATATACAGTCAAGACGTGGCGGGACCGCTGGGAGTCCCGGGGGGGACGGATGGATATTGTCTATCCCCGGAGTGAGCATACACCTGCAGCGGGTGAATATCCCGTCACGAGTGCTCCATTTCCCTTCTACAACGGATTTCGAATCGGATTCCCGCGAATTCCCGACGCCGTCAGCGATGTCGACATCGTTCACGCACACACTCCATTCGGGCTTGGTGTTGGCGGTCTCCGGTTGGCGAACAAGAAGACAGAAAAACCACTCGTCGTATCCTACCACACACCGACTGAGGAGTATGCTGCATATCTCACCGAACGGTCAATAGCGAGGTATGTCGTCCACGTATCGACGGCCTACGAAAATTGGTATCTCAACCACGCCGATCACATCATCACACCGAGCGAAAACACGCGCGACCGACTCACAGACCGCGTCAATCCACCGATCTCGGTCGTTCCAAACGGAATCGACGTCGAACGATTCACACCGACCGACACCGACGAGTTCCGCGATCGGTTTGACCTTCCCGACGGTCCGCTCGTCGGCTACACTGGCCGTCACGGCTACGAAAAGCGGTTGTGTGACATCCTCGATGCGACGGCAGGACTGGACGTGACGGTCGTCTTCGCGGGTGACGGCCCAGCGCGTTCGAGGCTCGAAGCACGCGCAGAGACGACGAACGTTGACGTTCAGTTCCTCGGATTTCTCGACCGCGAAGATCTTCCAGCCTTTTATTCCGTGCTCGATGTGTTCGCGTTCCCGAGTCCCGTCGAAACGCAAGGTCTCGTCGCGCTCGAAGCGAATGCCTGCGGAACGCCCGTTGTTGGTGTCGAGCAAGGAGCACTGGCCGATACGATCATCGATGGGCAGACCGGGTATCACTTCCCTCCATGTGACATCGACGAATTCCGGACGGCCATTTTGCGCGCCCTCGAAAAGCGCAAATCACTCAGCTCCTCTTGTCTCGACCGTCGTGGGGATATCAGCGTCGAACAGTCGGTCGATCAGCTTGAAGCGGTCTACGAACGCGTCGTGTAAGAAAACGGCGCACTCCAATCATGAGGGCGAGTGTTTTTATTCTCTTCCTCCAAAGGAAGGGCCATGGCCCGGAGTTCATCCGCTCCTGATCGCGTTCTCGGATCCCCGTGCAAAGCGTACGGAAGACGTCGTTGTACTGCGGATCGCTGGTGAGCGCTACGCACTCTCGCTCGACGTTGCTCGTAGCTTACACGTCGATCTTCACGACGCACTGACCGAACGACAGTCGTTTGTCCACACGGCCAGTGTCCGACACGTCGATGGGCGGTACGTAATCGAACGCCGACGAGCCGCCTCAAGCGGTAATCAAATCGCGTTCGATTCTCTCGAAGCTGTGCAGGACTGCTTCGACGATCTGCCAGACACGTTCGGTGCGGCTGACGTCGAGTATGAGGGAATCACTGGCTCTCGACGACACTTGCTCGTTCGTCACTTCGCCGAATCAGCCGAGTTCACGTGCGAACTGATCTGTGAAAATCCGCTACGAGCGAAAAAATAACAACGACAATCCAACAGTAGCGGAGACGAACCAACAATCGTCCGAGCAGTGACCACGGAATCATCACCCGGCGGTGGATATTCACTTGATAGTGGTGTACTCAGATTCCTCGTTGAGTGCGAGATTCGTTGCGATTTCTGCGTTTCGAACGGCATACTGTGCAGTTTGTTGGAGGCTCACGAGCACCTCCCGCATCCGAAGAAGATCGCGGTTGGGCATCTCGTCGATGTCGTTGAGGATTTCCTTTTCGCGGTCTTTGATTTCAGTGAAGAGCCGTCTAACATCGAGAGCCATCTCGTAATCGCGGTTGACGGCACACAGGACACCTTTCTCAGTGATTTCGTTCACCTGATCGGTGTATTCACGGATACGCCGCATCGTCGTAGTATCCACTTCGAGCATGTGACCCTCGGCATCAAGTGCGATTTCGGCGATATCTTCTGCGTTGTCCGCGGTTAGTTCGAGATTTTTCGCGATCGATCGATACCCGATGAGCGCGAAGCCGTCGTCGAGTTCGAGCGCTTGCGTCAGATTCGGATTCTGGTAAGCGGTGAAAATGAGACGGAGCAGAAGGACGAAAATCTTGTTTGCTTGTCGCTCGCGGTTCAGTGCCCGCTGTGCGAGATCGGGATTTCCGTGAGCAAGTGACCTGATGGCTTCGTCGCGCATGGTTCGGCCAGTCGATTCGAGCCGTTCGATCAGGTCGGCAAGGGTGAAGTCCTCTGGATCGACTGAACAACGAATCGTGATACGCTCTGGCGTTTCCTCAATGACGCCAAGCCCCATGAGCTGCGTTTCGGCGTTGTAGACGGCGTTGATCGTCTCACTCTCCAATGTTTCGTTCTCTTCGGTCTCGACTTGGATGATCCGGCGACCAAGAACATACTGTGCAAGAATAGCACGTTCGACAGCGTCTGCAGCGAGATTCTCCGAGTGGATAATAGCCTCCGATTCTTCCTGCTGGACGGATTCGGGCATCACCGCCAGCATTCCTTTTCCACCCATGCGCAGAGAGACTTCATCGCCCTTATTGACGTCGTACTCCTTTGCCCATTCTGCGGGCAACGTCATCGCTAATGTGGACGGTCCCAAGCGCTGGACCTTTCGCGTCTCCATATCGTACATCCTCTCTCCACGACCTTAAGGATGTCTCAATGTCAGAGAATACCTCATAGAGTTTTATACTAAAGGAAGGTACATATTCATATATATTACCGATACTAATTCACACGATTCGAAGAAGTCGGTGTTCGAACCGACCAACACGAACCTTCTGCCAGCCGCGTAGCGAGCTTTCGAGATCAGGGTCGTCGATATCGACGCGAAGCTCGCCAATCTCGTCGAGCTTTGCGTTCGAGGCGACAACGACAAGCTCGGATTGGCGAAGCACCGCAGGGGACAGCTGCTGGTTACCGCGTCCAAAAATAAAGCCTTGACCACCGATCGGCGAAACGACGACGACGTTCCGATCACCCAGCGCGGCGAGAATGTCCGACTCGCTTCCATCCCACACGAGTATCTCACCAGCAGGAGATCCTACTCCCTCATCGGAGTCCGATGTTGGTGACACATCTGAATCAGTGCGCCATACGTCGACTCCCAGCGGTGAGCCTTCGAATCCGAGTTGCTGTTTGATCGCTCCGAGTGTACTGCCCGGACCGAGGACGTACGTCGTCCCCGGTTCCACATCGCTTGCAAACCCTGCAGCGAGGGTCTCGACGCTTCCACCACTGAGCTGTTTGTTCGATTGGACTGCTTCGGCAACAGGGACGTTCACGACTGCTTTGAGTTCAGACTGAACCGATCCCTCGCGGTATGCCGCTTCGTCGATGTCGTTCACCTCGCGTCGTTCGGTGCGTTCGTAGGTCGCGGCGATCCGTCCTGCCGCACGAGGTGTTACCGCAAACACCGACGAATAGATCTTCACACCAGCAGGCACCCCGAGTATCGGGGTGTCGCGCTCTGCTCGGGAGATCGTCTCTGCGACGTCGGCTGCCGTACCGTCGCCACCGACAAACACCACGAGATCGACATCGTGTTCGAGAAACGCCTCGACGGCTCTCTGTGTGTCTTCGGCAGTCGTCTCTGCTGGTGTCTCGTGGACGACGGTCGGAGCTGAATCGAAATCGGCACTGCGGACTTCGTCTTCACCCATGATGCCCCCAACAGTCACAATGTGGACGTCGGATGCGTGTGTCGAGAGCGATTCGAGGGCTGCTCGGGCCCGATGGGGCGCTCGTGGTTCGGCACCCCGCGAGCGAGCTTCTTCGACGCTATCGTCGGTTCCTTTCAATCCGACGCGCCCACCCATACCCGCAATCGGATTCACGACGACACCGATTTTTCTCACACACTCACGTACTATCGGACGAATGAAAAGCGATCCGAACCAGACCGCTTTATGCTCCCGACGACGAACCCCTGAACATGTACGTCCTACTTCAGACAATGGCCCAGCCAGAGCTCGTCAATATTGCAGGCTACATCCTCTTTTTCGGTGGCCTCGCACTGATCGCCGTTTGGGTATCGCACCTTACGCAGTAGCACTAGCCACACACGCAGAGTGACGCAATAGAGGCCCTGCCTCGGTGATGTTCTTGTTGGATGTCGCAGAACACAGTAGTGGCGTGGGCTTTTGAGAGATGTATAACAGAACAGCAATCGGAATAGACTCGAAAAGAACCATACCATATCATACCATACAGAGATGGCACGTCTCGATTCCCACCACCTCGACGCTGTCCGGTTGCTCTACACGACACTCAAGGGAACGTCAGTGAGTTGGGCACTGACTGGAAGCACGAGCCTTGCGTTACAGGACCTGCCACTTGCTCCCAACGACATTGACGTTCAAACAACTGGAGAGGGAGCGTACTCGATCGAAGAACAATTCACGGAATGTATGGTTGAGCCAGTATCGTTCGTATCATCGGAGCAGATTCGGTCTCACTTTGGAAAGCTCGTATTGGAAGACACGCTCGTTGAAATCATGGGAGCTGTCCAGAAGCGCCGTGAGGATGGAACGTGGACATCACCAGTTGCTATCGCCGAACACCGCGACATCATCTCGGTCGAAGGGATGCAAATACCAGTATTATCACTCCAATACGAGGCACAGGCGTATGATCAACTAGGACGAAACGAACGCGCCGATGTCATTAGAAAACACCGTTGACACTCTGCACCGATAGAATAAATGGTTCATTCAGCCAACAACCGCTAGAGCACGTCTGTGGAGTCATCACACGACAGCAGTAGCACCAATTTCCATATAAGCCGGTGAGAGACGTCGTTATTCCTCGTTATGTATTCACGAGAGATTCGATAGCACCTGTTCACTGTCTGCGATCGTGGCGAACTCATCTCGGAGGTGAGCGAGTGCTGCCTGATGATTATCATCCGCAGCGATCGCAGTTCCGTTGGGAGCCACTCGATCGAACGTTGCGGTTGCATCGGAAACGACAATCGCGTGAAAGCCGAGATTTTCCGCCATGCGTGTAGTCGTCGAGACACAGTGATCCGTCGTCAGGCCTGCGATGATGAGCGTCTCGTACTCGTGTTCGTGCAGCCACGATTCGAGTTCCGTGCCGATGAACGCGCTGTTGACCTGCTTTACAAAGACAGCCTCATCATTTTTCGGTGCTAGCTCTGGTTTGAAAGCAAACCCTGGTTGCTCACCCTTGAGCGGAGACGATTCCTCTTGTGAATCGTGGCGGACGTGGACAACCGGGCGTTTTGTTTCTCGCCACGTCTCAAGGAGGTCTCTGGCCCGGTGTTCTGCATACGGGTTGTTGCGCTTTCCCCACGATCGATCATCGAATCCTCGTTGGAAGTCGACGAGGAGAAGCACCGAATTGGTGGGAAGCGTCGATCTCATTGTCCTTGTCCGATGCTGACCGAGCTTTTTGGGTGCTCACGAGTGACTCGAAGTGGACATTTCGGTGGTGCTTGCTCGGAATCTTCCGGAAGCAAGTACTGGTGCCACTCCCGGTCGCCTTCGATCCCCCAATCGCCGAGGTTCGCGTGCGGGCAGACCCCATCATACGCTTCTAACCGGTCTTGGATGACCGTTCGAGCAGTTTGGCCCGCGTCGGTATCGGCGGTCACGCCGTGGAAGACGCCCCGTGGCTGGAAGGTCACTTCGAGACCAACCGAACAGTAGCGGCTCATTCGCTCCTCGTAAAATGGGGCACGCGACGTTGGAAACATGGGCTCACCGCCGAAACAGAACTCCCAGTGTGGGGTATCCGGATCTGTCGGGATGTCGGTGGGCCACGGTTCCGGATCGTGGATGTGAAGAAACTGGAGAATGTGCCAGAGGGCTTCGTGATAGTCGGCTTCAGTAGCTGTCCGCGTCGATGGTTTGAAGAAGACGGTGAGTGGCGCTCGCTCGCTATATTCTTCGTAGATATCGAGATACTCGATGATGGTTTCTCCGAGTGCAAAGAGCGCGTCTTTGTCGGTGAGCGACGCACAGAAGGTGTACAGCGCTGTGCCGTTTCGTTCGGTGTCGATGCCAAAGTAACACGGAAAAGGAGTTCCGTTTCGGTCTCCCAACACAGTCTCACGGAAGTTCTCGTAGTGGGCGATCCCCCACTCGGGCAGTTTCTCGGACGCGACCCGGTGTCGGACGGTTTCTTGATCCATCAAGGCGTGAACGGCGGGTTCGTTCATGCGCTTGGTTGAACACCAGACTAGCTATGTCTTTTTGGGATCGTTCGAAAGATGGACAGATGGCACATTCGGCGCGGTCGTAGACCGTTCACTCAGGCCGTTGTGACGCGTTCTATGAACCACTCTGTTGCTGCTTCCACGACGGATGCGTCCGTTCCGCTGATCTTCACCCGGACGAGTTCACCGGGATAGCTTCCCACAGCCACGTCGAATCGCGCTCTGAGTTCCTCGAATCGATCGAGCAGCGCGCTCTCTGGTTCGTCGACTGCCACTGTCGTGACGTGCTCGATAGTTCCTGAAAATTCGTCTTCGATTCGCTCGAACATCGCTTTCATCTCTGCTGGCACACCGGGAAGAACGTACGTTGAGCTGATGATGCAGCCCGGTGCAACGCCCGCGTCGTTGTGGAGCGGTTGTGCACCGGCAGGAATCTCCGCGGTTCCGTCGGTGAGGTCCTCTCGTGCGTATCCACCGTGTGTTTCGAGCCACGCTAGCGCCTCGTCGTTTTGTTCGAGTGTCCGTCCGAATGCGGCTGCGATGCCCTCCATCGTCAGGTCGTCGTGCGTCGGCCCGAGACCACCGGTGACGACAACCGCATCGTACTCGGCGTGGTATTCGTTGACGACGCGGGCGATGTCAGCAACGCGGTCAGGAACAGTCGTGATTCGCTCGATGTCGACCCCACGGGCCACGAGCTGTTCGGCAAGCCACGTAGCGTTCGTATTGACCGTCTCACCGGCGAGAAGTTCATCACCGACCGTGACGAGGGCGACCTGCATGAGATCCTGTATGACGGGGTCGGCTAAAAGTTCCCCCTTACGGCTGCTCGTCCTGGGTATCGATATCGAATCCGATGTTCTTCCGTATTCGTTCGAGCTTGCGAATCTGCATGAGGTAATAGCCTGCCCCAATGAGTCCACCGACAGCTAGTATTCCAGCGATACCACCGAAAATGAAGAGATCTTGGTTGAGGTAGTAGCGGACCGAGAGGCTGTCCGATTCGACCGACCGCCACGTGACGTGAACACGACCATCGACCGATTCAGTTTTGTAGTTATTGGGCTGGACACTGCCGAGAAGCGGCATGGAAACGTCCATACCCGATGGCAGGATGACCTCGTAGGATGGGCCGTCGAGTTCCCCCGAGTCTAAGAACACCGGCATGGTAATCGACCGACTCTGCTTATCCGCGACGAAAGCGACTTTGCCGTCTGGTTTTGGGACGTGGATCGTCGTACGCTTGGACGATTTATCGATATAGAACGACTTTTTCTCGCTGGGGGTGATCTCAGACTCATTCGGATAGCGATACGTCACAGCGCTCAGATCGAGAGATCGCTCCTGACCAAGTGAGTCGTGAGTGTATACATCGAGCTGTCGCTGATTGACTTTGTACACCGACTGATACTGGTCAGCGTTGAGTGTGAGTGTGGCGTCTGCATCGGTATCCCAGTTGAACTGTACGTTCTTTTTTTCCTTCTCCCCGCCACCGAAATCCATCCCAGTCATGGATGTGCAGCCAGCACTGACGGTCAACAGCACGAGGCAACCGACGATAGCGAGTAGGCGTTTCATGGAATTACACAGAGCAACTCTGACGGGAGATGTTGCCCGATAGCAGAGAGGATTCCAGGCGGATCAGTAGTCTCATGACAAACGATGCTCTGTTCGAGAAGCCCGAGTCGCTCGACAGTGACAATGTCTTGGGCGTGCCCCGCCCGGTTCACTGTGGCACGCACTTCCGCCCGTGTTGCGCTGTTTACGTTCACGCGACCGGTTCCGCGCGTCCATTCGTACAGACGATCGCGCTCTTCGTCAGCCAACCGAGGCTGCTCTCCGTAGACGAATCGGAGCGGGAGGTGCTGAACCAGCCCAAACCGCGTTCTGATCTGTTTTGGCGTTCCTGCTCCCAATCCGAGACGGTCGCTCGGAATGCGAATGTGCTTGTCCGTTCCAGCGTCGAGCGTGAGTCCCTCATCGTCCCACGCTTCGAGCGTTCCGACGTATTCGGTTCCTTCCTCGAACGTGGGCGTGATTGAACCCCACCGCTCGCGGAGAACGTTGCGCGCGACGACCGCGTCGGGGCCGTCGATTGTGACCGAGGGAAACCCATCCTCACGCAGACCGATCGTCCACTCGACATCAATTTCACCGAGATCGTTCTCGATGAGCGAACCCAGCGAGTCGATCGTGCGCTTTTGAGCAGTCCCTTCGACGTAGATTTTGGTTGCGAGAACGACCATTAGGCTTCCACATTTAGTTCAGCACGGAGTTTGTCGATGCGATCGTCCATCGCTTCGACGAGGACATCGTTACTCATCGGTTCTAGTTCGGCACCACATTGGGGGCATTCGAAGCCAAATTCGATTGCTTCCTCGAATTCGAACCGAATCGATTCCTCGGGGCAAAGGTAGAACTCGTGGTCAGTTTCGTACTCTCGGCGGTCTTCGAGCGCGTCAAGGAGACGGTACATCTCCTCTTCGAGCTGCTCAGGAACGTTCTCGTAATGGAACGTCCAGAGATAGGTAAGCCAGCCTGAGTCCTCATCGCGGAGCCGACGGTAGCTCGCGAGATCGTTCTCGTACAAAATAAACAGCGCCCGACGAACGTCATTAAGTTCGAGACCGAGATCCTCCGCGAGTTCTTCATCGGTTACTTCGCCGTCCGGCGGCGCAGCAGCAACCGGCATACCCGTCGGACCGACGAGTTCGTGGAGATACTTCTGAATGACGGGGTCGTTCAATAACTCCTCGAAGGCCATTAGGATGATATGTGCCGCTGATTCGGGTAAATCTTCCGCTCCATCGGTCGGGTCCGAAAACCACAACAACTGTGTAATCAATCGTCAACTCATCCGTTCAATGATGCAATCACGGTGTGTCGATGATCCAGATCACAGACGGAGTTCCCGGAGCACGGAGCAATCAAACGCCCCGAGCCGAGATCATAATGAGAGCAGCTGCCGGGAACGCGTGTGCTTTAGTGGCCATTGAATGGCCACGCCCCGTCCCGTCTCGGCACACGAACGGATATGTCACCAGCACCCGGCACCCAGTGCTTGCAACGAAAGCCACCTGTACGTGCTGCTTGCTCAATCATGTCGTTATTGTTGTGTCAATGAATTATCCGGGTATCCGGCTCGGTTTCGGGCAGTTTCGCGCTCGAGTTGTGTGAGTCGATACTGTTGTAGCTCGTCTTCGAGCGGTCCTAACTGTTGACGACGTTGCTGGTGTTCGTCGAGGAAATCTGCGATTTTTTCTGCGGCGATATCCTTGAGCTCACCGCTCAACAGCGACCCATTCCGGTACTCGCTGGCAAGTTGCTCCATCCGCTCGTTGTTCCCTTCGAAAAAATAATACAGAAGCTGATACGACACGTCAACTGCTGGGTCGCCGCCCTGTTTTCGGTGCGCTTCAACGCTCGATTGCCCACCGGAGTACGCGTGCGTTCTGATTTTTTCGAAGACAGTCTCACGATCGTCAGAGAGGAGGATACTGGGCGCTTCGTCCGAGGAACTCATCTTACCCGGGCCACCAAGACTCGGGAGGAACTTCGAGAGCAGGGCACCGGGCTTGTCCACGTCGTACCGTTGTTTGGCCGCAACGTCCCGACAGACACGAACGTGGGGATCTTGATCGATTCCGATCGGAACGAGCGTCGGATGACGGCCCCGGACAAGCTGTGGCAAGAGCAGATGGGTGGCTTGAACGGCGGGATAGAACGAGAGACCGACGTTCTCCGGGTCGCCGTAAGTCGCATCGACGGTCGATTGGGTTATCTCCCGAGCGAAGGCGACGGCGAGCGGGTAGATTACATCAGCGTCTGCAGTGTCCACAACAATACGGGTGCGATCGGGATCAAACCCGATGGCGAGAAGATCGAGCAGGTTCTCACGGGACCTGTCGCTTATCGTTTCGATCGATACGTCTTTGAGAAATGATTTCTCGTCGTCAGAGAACGGGATATAAACGAGTGCTCCGGTTTGATCTTGGAGATGTTTGGCGAAATATAGCGGGACAACGTGACCGATATGGAGCGGTCCGGAGGGACCACGCCCAGTAACGATGGAGTGGGTGCTGCCCTCGCTCACGGCATCGAGAAACGGCTCGACGTCGCGTTCTGCGTAGAATACGCTTCGCTCTACGAGCGGATGAACCGGGTCCGGGAACGCAGCAATCTGTTCTTCGGTGAGGGCATCGGCTCCGAACCGATCGAGCAGTCGATCGTAGTCAATGTCGCCTTCGACAGCATAGGGCGTTACGGTGAAGTCGTCTTCTTCTGGCATTGTCTGTTGATGAGTGGAGGTGCTGGTGATTGTGGTCGTGATCGTGTGGAGCAGGGACCATTATACGAATCAAATCGAAAAAGCGAGTGAGCACCGCGGTCGGTCCGAGCGAGAGATATTCGTCCAACCCGACCGCGATACTAGTCACTTCCCGTCGTCACTGCCATCGCCAACGCCAGCAATCGATGTCACGGGAAGTGACCATTATGAGCAAATTGGAGACGGCGAGTACTTAGATCCATCGTCGCACGCGACTTTGCTTGGGACGATGGTCATGCGAAGACGACAGGATATTATAGAATCCAGCAGAAGCAGAATCAATGGTTGCCTTGGACTTTTTGGCGGTCGTCCTGATCGCGTCGATCGCCAGTCTGTTCATGGCGTGGACGATCGGCGCTGGATCCAGTGGTTCTACCCCATTTGCTCCGGCAGCCGGGGCGAACGTTATCTCGGTGATGCGGGCGGGCTTTCTCGTCGGACTGCTTGGATTTGCTGGAGCAGTCTTTCAAGGGGCAAACGTCGCTGGAACCGTCGGTACAGGACTGATCTACGGAGTGACCTTGACACCCGGTGCAGTTGCCACAGGACTGTTCATGGCAGCATTACTCGTCTCAATCGGCATTTTTACGGGCTATCCGATCCCGACTGGCTTCACCGCAACGGGGGCTGTTATTGGCGTTGGGATCGCACTCGGCGGCTTACCCGCGTGGGGGACGTATAAGCAAATTGGTGCGATGTGGGTGCTCGTTCCGTTCGTTGGGAGTGGAGTCGCGTACGCAACGGCCCGGTTCCTTCGCCACGAAGACATCCCAGAGCGGATGAGCGTGCCGGCACTCGGTGGCATCGTCGGAGCGATCATCGCCAACATGTCGTTTGTGTTCCTCAGCGGACAGTCTATTGCCGTTGCAGGTGCGAACTGGCTCCCGCTCTCAGATGCTGTCGGCATCATGGTCGCCCAAATCGGGATTACGCTCGTGGTGGCTTTCATCGCAACGCTACTGCTTGCGTGGGATATGGCCAAGGACGAAGACCGGGGACTGAGCCACTTTCTACTCGTCCTCGGTGGGCTTGTCGCGTTCTCTGCAGGGGCAAGTCAGGTCGGTCTTGCGGTCGGTCCGTTGATACCGTTGCTCGATGATCTTCCGATCACGCTGTTGGCGCTACTCGTCGGAGGCGGACTCGGCCTGCTTGCTGGTTCCTGGATGGGTGCCCCCCGGATGATCAAAGCGCTCTCACAAGATTACTCATCGCTCGGTCCCCGACGGTCGATCGCTGCACTCGTTCCTTCTTTCGCACTCGCACAGACAGCGGTGTTCTTTGGGATCCCAGTCTCGTTCAACGAGATCATCCTCAGCGCAATCGTTGGGAGTGGCTACGCGGCTGGTGGGAGTAGCAGCGTAAGCCAAGAGAAGATGCTCAATACGGTGTTTGCGTGGATCATCTCTCTCACGATCGCAACAGTTGGCAGCTACGGTGTCTACGCCGCGATTAGAGCCATACTATAGAGCATCGAGACCGAATCTCTGTCGTCTCCGTCACCGTGTGTCACGTGTGTTGTCTGGGCCTTCGAGGGGGGAACAGCGTCACATCGCCGCCGAACGTGTTGAACAGCACGTCACAGTCCTCACACGCATACTGATACCCCGCTCGCCACGTCTGCTTGATTTGTGTCGACTGCTTACAGACCGGACAGACTGACGTGTGTTGCTCCATGGACAATGAACATCGGCTCGCTCATTGAACACACCGCATGTATACTCAAGGACGGTATATACGATCTATTCGCCGTCCAGCGATCTCGGACAGCACAGTATATCCGTCATTCATACGGCTCAAACTGCTCTCCGACTGAGAGCAGCGCTTCCCGGCTGGAAATCCTCCGACACTGGATCGAACAGCCAACGAGAGGAGAGGACAGATCGAGCGGCTGAAACAGAACGTGATGAAACAGAACGAGTGCGGTCCAGGAATCAAGGGGCGTTGTGGCTGAATTCCTTACCAAGCAATTCGCTCAGAGGTTGTACAGCTCGCTGTACTTTTCTTCGACGTAGTCGAGGAAGTAATCGGCAGTGTAGTCTTCGCCGGTCGCTTCACGCACTAGATCGGGGGTGGTGTAGCGTTGGCCGTGTTGGTGGACGTTCTCGGTGAGCCAATCGTGAAGCGCGTCGAACTCGCCAGATCGTATCTGGTCTTCGATGTCGGGAATGTCCTCGGTTGCCGCTGCGAACAGCTGTGCAGCCAGCACGCTTCCGAGCGAGTAAGTGGGGAAATACCCGAAGCTGGCGTGTGACCAGTGGATGTCCTGAAGACAGCCAGTGCTGTCGGTTTCGGGACGAACACCGAGATACTCCTCCATCTTGTCGTTCCAGACCTGTGGAACCTCCGCTACGTCGAGTTCGCCGTCGATGAGTTGACGTTCGATTTCGAACCGGAGGATGATGTGCATGTGGTAGGTCAGTTCGTCCGCCTCAACCCGGATCAGATTGTCGTCGTAGACCTGATTCGCGGCTTCGTACGCTTCACGAGCGGTCACGTCGCTCGTCTGTGGGAAATGCTCTGTCATCGTTGGAAGGAACTGTTCCCAGAACGGTTGTGAACGGCCGACGTGGTTCTCCCACAGCCGAGATTGAGACTCGTGAACAGAGAGATTGCGAGAGCTACCGAGTGGTGTACCGTAGTGTTCGCGCGGGAGTCCGAGTGTGTACGTTGCGTGACCGAACTCGTGGACCGTCGATGTGAACGCGTCGATCGGATCAGCCTCGTTGAACCGAGTCGTCACCCGAGCGTCGAACTGTGAGCCGAGTGAGAATGGGTGCGGTGCAACGTCGAGTCGGCCGTGTTCCCACGGGTAGCCGAGTCGGTCGAGCACCGCTCGACACAGCTCTTCCTGCGTCTCGGAGTCATACGTCCCAGAGAAGGCGTCGGTCGAGAGAGCCGCTCCGTCTGCCTTGTTTCCAATGTTCTCGATGAGCGGGACGAGACGGTCACGGAGCCGTTCGAGAACGCGCTCTGCGGTTTCTAAATCCAGATACGGCTCGTAATCGGCGAACAACACAGCATACGGATCGGCGTCGGGATCGATGTGCTCTGCATACTCTCGCTTGAGTTCGACGAGATGAGAGAGCGTCGGGGCGAACGTCTCGAAGTCGTCGTTTGCTTTCGCCTCTTTCCAGACAGGGAGCGCTTCGCTCGTCGTCTGTGAAATTTCCTCGACAAGCTCCGCTGGGACCCGATTAGCACGCTCGTACTGTCTCCGGACCTCTCGAACGACTGCCGATTGCTCTTCGCTCAGGTCCATCGTATCGAGTGACGAGAGGTAGTCGTCGGTCTCCTCACCCGTCAGCAGGTCGTGATGGAGCGTCGAGAGCGTCGACATCTGCTGTGAGCGCGCAGGCGTGCCCCCTTCGGGCATCATCACCTGTTGATCCCAACTGAGTATTCCGTTCGCATAATTGATGTTCGAAAGACGGCGCACGTGATCGACGAATTCATCGTAGACAGATTGCTGATCAGTTGCCATACCGGTGGCAGGAACCCGAGGGCTATCAATCCACGCCTACACGCTCTATGACCGATCGATAAATCCGGTAACACCGATCGAGAACGGGCAGGGAGACGCTCTCATTTTCGGTGTGGGCCTCTCCAGGCTCGGCTGCCCCACAGACGACACACGTCGTTCCTTCCTGTGCGAGCCACCCTGCATCAGTCGCGTGGGGTTTCGTAACGAACGCTGGTTCTGATGATTCAGGCTGTGCGTCTGCCGCAGCGTCGAGGACCGACTGTGCGAACGCATCGTCATCGCATGCCATCGGTGGAAGATCTTGGTCGATCTCCCATTCTACAGCCCCATTGGCTGTCGCTGCTTCGATGTCGCACCGTTCGCCGGGAACCGTTCGTTCGTCGATGGTGATTTCACACGACTCGGGAACGACGTTCCACGCGCTTCCGCCTTCGATTCCTGTAACGCAGATGCTCCCGCGGAGTTCGTGGTCGAGCACCGTCGCTTCGGGAGGAACGAGAGCGCGGAGCACATCAAGTGCATCCGCCGCACGGTAGACAGCGTTCTCCCCGCTCTCTGGTTCACTCGCGTGCGCTGCCTGACCACGAGCACGGACGGTACTCGCACGACGGCCTTTGTGCGCGACAGCGACATCGGTCACCCCATCGGCCGAGTAGCCAGTCGATCCTTCACCGATGACCGCATACTCGGGTGCAAATCCATCCTCGATGGCGTTGCGGACACCAACTCCGCCTTGCTCTTCGCCGCGAAAGCTGGCAACGGTGCAGGACGCGTCGGTGTCACGAAACGCATACATGGCGGCCGCAAGGGAACCCTTCATGTCAGCGCTCCCCCGGCCGTACAGCCGACCGTCCCGCTCTTCGAGAACGTACGTCTCGCCGTCTTGCTGTGAGTCGGCGGGCGGGACGACATCGTGGTGACCGACCAACGCAAGTGTATCCCTGTTCCCGGCACTCAATTCATTCCCTCGTCGAGCAATTACCCCAGCCTTGGTGTGCTCGACAGTCGCATCTGTTTCACGACGGAACCACTCGGCGATGAATTCGCCCGCTTTGTCTTCATCTTCGTGACTGGGAATCGAAACGAGCTTGCGCGTGAGTTCGGCGACAGTTGTGGTCACGAGCTGATCACCTCAAACGAACACCTCCAGAGACAAACCGATTGTTCGGACGTGAACCGCGTACAGCAGCCATGGTCCGACCGAAGACGCGCAGCGTGAAATATTGTTTGACGTTGATAGTCAAGAAATCGCAGTTAGCGTGAGAAGCAGAGCAGCGACGGCGGAGTTTCGGTTATGACTCGCTACTCGAATTGAATTCGCTGAAATTGAGAGTCGCAGTCCTTGTCCGAATTTCTTTCCCGTCGAGATGACAAACAGCGTCCAACTGTGAGTCAAAGTCCCCGTTCTCATTCGTATCGTGATACACCTTGACGTGGACTTTATGCGATCCCGATAGCTCCGAGTTTAGCCGGAGTGTGCTTCCGTCGGCGACAACAGCCTCATCCGTGGTGACGTGGTTAACACCGAGAATGGTGTCGTTCTCGTAAGCAACGAAGAAGACACTCATGTTCGCTGGCAGTCCGTATCCGAGCCGAAGTGTGTCTGGAGACCAAGTTTGCGTTCGGTTCGTGTCATTAAGCCTCCAATAGCTCACTGACACATTTTCGCACTCCATCGAATTCCCGACCGATGAAGAGATCGCCTCATTTTTCGATTGATCGACTGGAGCGAATCCCTGACACCCGCTAAAAATGCTCGATAGAACGACAATAGCGAGAAGAAGACGATTCCTCATGAGTGATACGGCGAACGTAGCGAGCGGCGCGGCAAATACTTTGTCCCATCTGGTGATGGCCAAGCGCATCCGTAGAGGAAGAGTACGCATGCGCCCTTCTCGTGCGTGCTGTCACAGCTGATAGAAGATACAGAACAAACAACGGGCTCCATATAGTTATACAATTCGACAATATCGCGGGTAAACACCCTTATAGCCCAGCGCGGTCCTAACGGAGGTATGAATGTCGTTCCGGACACGAGCGTGGTCATTGATGGCCGCGTGTCCGAACGTATCGAGTCGGAGTCTGGAGAACAGCGAGATAGTGTTGGTGACATCGATTTCACCGAAGCCGAAATCTACATACCGGAGACGGTCGTCGGCGAGTTGGAATCACAGGCCAACGTCGGTCGCTCGATCGGGTGGCGCGGGCTTGATGAGTTAAAGCGCCTCGCTGACCTCGACAGGGACGGATCTATCACTGTTAATTACGTCGGTCGGCGAGCGACGGACGAGGAGATTGGGCGTGCTGCTCGTGGTGAGATCGACGCCATCATCCGCGATGTGGCCGAAGAATACGACGCAACGCTCGTGACGAGCGATATCGTTCAGAGCGAGATTGCAGAGGCCAAAGGCATCGATACGCTCTATCTCGAACCATACGAAACCACCGTTGGAGCGCTCGGTATCGAGTCGTACTTCGATGAAACAACACTGAGTGTTCACTTAAAATCGGGCGTCAAGCCGATGGCAAAGCGTGGTGATGTCACGGAGGTAATCTACGAACCAGTCGGAGAAACGCCGCTCGATGACGAGGCACTCCGAGAATACAGTACCGAAATTCGTAACGCCGCACAAACGTCCGACGAAGGATTCACCGAGCTCTCGGAACAGGGAATGACTATCATCCAGTTCCGTAATTACCGCATCGCAATCGCGGAGCCGCCGTTCTCTGATGGGATCGAGATCACCGCTGTTCGGCCGCTCGTCAAGACTGAGATGGAGGATTACGAGTACGCCGACGAGTTGAAAGAGCGCCTCCTCGACCGCCAGCGTGGTGTTCTCATCGCCGGATCACCCGGCGCAGGTAAATCAACTCTCGCACAAGCAGTCGCAGAGTTCCTCTCAGAGAGCGATTACTCCGTGAAGACGATGGAAAAGCCGCGGGATTTGCAGGTCGGCCCAGAGATCACCCAGTACACAGAGCTCGGTGGACAGATGGACAAGACGGCAGACTCGTTGCTCATGGTCCGTCCTGACTACACCATCTACGACGAAGTGAGAAAGACCAGTGATTTCCGCACGTTCGCAGATATGCGTCTCGCTGGTGTCGGTATGGTTGGTGTCGTCCACGCTACTCGGGCCATCGATGCGCTCCAGCGGCTCGTTGGGCGAGTCGAGCTCGGGCTAATACCACAGGTCGTCGACACTGTCGCCTACGTCGACGCGGGTGACGTGGACACAGTCTATGATGTCTCCACCCAAGTCAAAGTGCCCGAGGGACTGATGGAAGAAGATCTCGCTCGACCCGTTATCGTCGTTCGAGATTACGAGACCGAGCGACCCGTCTACGAGATGTACACGTTCAATCGGCAGGTCGTCACCGTTCCAGTCGACGAGAGCGAACGCCGAGAATCAGGCGTCGGTCGAATCGCCAAGCAGGAAATCGAACGCGAGATCCGCTCTGTCGCTCGGGGACACGTGCAGGTCGAACTACAAGGACAAAATCGAGCCGTCGTCTACGTCGAAGACGACGATATCTCGTATGTCATCGGCAAGGGCGGTGGTCGCATCTCACAGATCGAAAACCGGCTCGGCATCGATATCGATGTCCGATCACTTGATGATCAACCGCAGAGCCACGCGAGCGGAGAGACAACCAGCGAGACGACATCACAGAAAGACGTTGTTACCCCCGAAATTACCTCCAGGCATGTCGTCATCCCGCTTGAAGACCACGCTGGCGAGACCGTCGAGGTACAAGCTGACGGCGAATATCTGTTCACAGCCACGGTGAGCCGGGGCGGCGAAGTGCAGGTATCACGCGGCAGCGCCATCGCAGAAGAACTAGAGCGCGCTATTGACGATCGACGCGAAATCACGATCATGTCTGCCTAATCTGTCTGAGTTCGTGTGTGTTGTGTTACATTATCAGAACCTAATGAAGAGAGATTCCGGCTGACACCGACGGCTAAGCACACCGATGGATGTGATCCCCATCGAGCGTAGCGTTCATCAAACAGAAACTACGGGTACCAACCGACAGACCTCAAATCACGGGAGCTGTCCGAACGCTGTCGAGATATTCTCTGGCGTATCAAACAACGCGTTCCAAAGAGCGAAGACGAGGAGACAGAATAGAATGGGATGAAAAAAACGGTTATTCGACAGATGATTCGTACGACGAGTGCGGTTGTCCTGCTTCTTCGACCACGGTGTCTTCAAGTTCGATCGGGCAGTCGACTCGGAGTGCGATGGCGATACCATCACTCGGGCGGGCGTCGAACGTTCTCGTACGTCGTTCACCGTCGCGGTACTGTTCGGCGTTTATTTTCGCGTAGAACGTTCCGCCGGCGAGGTCGTCGATGCGGACGCTATCGATGGCCGCCCCGAACTCCGTAACCATATCCACGAGAAGATCCTGTGTGAGTGGACGATCGAACGACTCGCCGTTGAGTGCCAGCCGTATCGACTGCGCTTGATCGGGGCTGATAAAGATCGGAACGATCTGATCGTTCGCGTCAAGCAGCACGACAGGGACCTCTTGCCCACCTTCAAACATACTCACGCCGATCCCATGGACGGTGGCGGTCTGTACCATACCCTAGTATTCGGCAAGCAGGTATGAAAAACTACCCCGGAAGAGAGAGCGCTATCCACGTTGAATCCTCGAAAATCGGTCAACACTTCGGTTTGTTCGAAAAAGGCCACAACTGTTTTAATGTTTGTTACCAAAGCTCACAGTATGGGGATGTACATGTCGCTCGTCAAGGTGAACGAAGCGCGTATTCAGAACGTTCAGAAGTTAGCGACGATTTGGGGAGACATCCAAAACGAGATTCAGAACCACGACGGTGAACTGTTCGATTCGTACGCGATTCTTGGTGAATATGATTTTCTCGTCTTGTTTGAAGCCCAAGACCGCTACCACGCGTTCCAAATCGCACTGATTATCGAACGTCGCGGACTCGACATGCAGACGATGGAGATCATCCCGTCGGATCAGTTTGGACGACTCGTCGAAGACATTTGATCAATTTTTTTGCTTCTGTATCAGTGACGGTTCAATAGTGCTGTCGGACGATGATCATCGGCTGAGATGTGTCGACACCATCGTTACAAAATCGCTCGCTACAACCGCTCTGTGTTCGTGAAATAAAATCGCCGCGTGAACGCGCTGTTTTTGCCATTGGCTCTCCGAAGAGAGATATGAAACAGCTCGAAGCTCAAAAATCGCGCAAACGAGCGCTCCTTGCGGTGTTGCCGTTTCTGTTCTTGGGGCTTGCCGACGTGTACTTTCTGTTAGAGTGGGGACTCAATCCACTCTGGGGAGTCATGATTCTCCCGCCGATCCTATTTATCTCGGCGCTCGCGTGGATTGCCTTCAAAAGTGGATTTGTTTGATATTTTATAATAGAGATTATGCTCGTTGATTATATCATCCAACTAACGCTAGACTAGGCAGCAGTAAGATATGAAAACGCCGGAGGAGAGATTTGAACTCCCGAGTCCGTGAGGACAGCAGATTTCGAATCTGCCGCCTTGGCCAGGCTAGGCTACTCCGGCACACTACCATCTATTCCGTCCTCCACTTAGTCGGTTTCGGTTCTGGTTGCTGTGTCGGTCAGTTTTGCAGACAATAGCGGTGTTACTCACCTTGCTCAAAATAAAACATCTCCGGCAACCGCGGCTCAAGTTCTTGTTGTGTAAACAGCTGCACTTCCCGCTGCTGCTGTCCCAATTGCACCGATGAGGCAGGGAACGAAGTAATTACTAAAACTGACCGGTGCAGCAACGTTGGCTGTGATCAAAATGAAAGCAACAATAAAGAACAAGAGATGCCCGCCAGCCGTCGAAGCAGCCGCTGTCGCGTACACCTGTGACGGTGGTTCTCCAGAGAGGACAGAGCCGGTCTGGAGTCCCGCGATCACTCCTAAGACAGGACCGAACAGAACGAGTGTGATGATTGCAGGTTCGAAGATGCCCCGGACATCCGGGGAGCCAACCACTGCATAGCCAGCGATACCAACTCCAAAACCAGTGACGAAAAAGAGTGCAAGTACCGACTTGATCTGTCGTACCGTACTCTCTTTTTTGAAAATCTCACCGATCTCATCGTATGACCTGATCTCGTCGTGGTGTCGCTGTGGCTGTACGTCGGGAATCGCGGTTTTTTCCGATTGACTGCCCCTGTTATCTGACTCTCCGTCCAACTCCGAGGAGGCAGATTGTGCGTTCGATCGATTGTTGGTGTCGAATTCGTTAGTGGGCATCCATAGCGAATTCCTCACACATTGGATTCAAACTATCGATATGATTGTAAAGTCACAATCATTGAATAAGAGAAGAAGAAAGCGATTAGCTCAGCAGTGACGTCATTAAAAGACACAAAAAACTGTTGTTTGGAACGACGTGTCGTGTCCTTTCAGGGATACTCAGTGATGGTGAGCGAGTATCCGCCGCTACCGCTGTAGGAATCAGCGAGTATGTGCAGCGGCGTCGAACTGTCGGGATTGTCGATGGTGATCGACTCTTGGCTGTTGCTCGACCACGAGCGGTGGGTGTAGCTCGAAGTGGATGGACAAGTTCCAGTTCCTTCGTTCACGAAGAGGTCGAAGTCAGCACTCGATGGGCCATCGAGTTCGACGACAACCTGACTCGGTGCGCTCGACTCCCACGACCACTCCCAACAATCGCTGTCTGCAGAGCTTGACAGCGAATCAGAGAGAGTCTCTGTATACGGATCACCGCCACCACCACCGCCGTCTCCAGGTTGGGTGGTAACAGCGTTACCAGCATCGACGCGGCCACTGCCCTGCTCATCGCTCGGGAGACCAATATCAGCAGCAGTGTTCTTGAGATGGCTCCGGAGTTCGCTGTTCGTGAGATCCCATTTGGCAAGCGTGAGTCCAGCGACACCGGCCACCACTGGTGTCGCCATCGAGGTTCCCGAAATTGTATTGTAGCCGTCGTCGGTCCACGACGAGAGAACGTCCGTTCCCGGCGCTGCGAGTTCGACCGAGCTACCATACTGGGAATACGATGCAAGTGATCCGTCGGAATCGAGTGCCGAGACCGCCACACACTCGCTGTATGCCGCTGGGTACGAGACACCCTGGGTGCCTGAATTGCCTGCCGCGGCGACCACGAGCGCGCCATTGCTAGTGGCGTAGGAGACCGCATTTTTCATCGTTTGGGTGTAGCCACCGCCACCCAACGAGAGATTGATCACGTCTGCGCCTTGGTCGGCGGCCCACTCGATTCCGTCTGCAATGTCGCTGGTCGACCCACTGCCAGCCTCGCTTAGCACGCGACCAGAGAGAATCGTCGAGTTACCGATCCCTGTCACCCCGGTACCGTTGTCGACACCTGCGGCCGCAATGCCCGCGACGTGCGTCCCGTGATACTCTTCGGACATGCTGTCCGGATACGGATCGCTATCGTCATCAACGAAGTCATAGCCTGGATCACTGGCCATGTTCCCCGAAAGATCCGGGTGATCGTACTTCACGCCTTGATCAATCACAGCGATGGTCACGCCAGCATCACCTAAGGTGTCATCCCACGCGGTGGCGGCATTCACCATCTGATCAGCGTACTGATCGCCGTACTGAGGGTCGTTTGGCTGATACTGTGTGTGATACGTCGCGTTCGGCTCGACGTATTTGACTGGGCCACGACTCTTTACAGCCTGTGCTAGGGACGTTTGTGCCTGTGTGCTAGCCTGATCGGGCAGTTCGACAGCAGCGTATCCCAGATTGTCGTTCTCGTGAACAACGCGTGCCCCGCTCGGAAGATGCGGTGTGACCGCCGTGCGCGTACCACTCGCCGTCGAGCTCACACCAACCAACAACTCGTTTGTCTTCGGTCCCGGTGTGCGCCCGGGTACCGCTGATGCGAACCCAGTGAGCCCTGCAAGCCCCGCGAGTCCGCTCAATTGTAAAAATGTCCGTCGGTCTAAGGTGTCATTTCCTCGCATACCCGAACCAACAGATGGATTAATAACACATAAATCTATTCATATTTAATATAATATATTATTTAAATACATTAGATTGCAAGTATGATTTAGTAGTAGTTGATCCAATTCGAATGATTTTGGTGAACATTGGCATCGATAGTTTTTGATTTGTGATAAAACAGTAGTTAACCGACAACCGCAATACATTATTATTTCTAAAGATATAAAAGAGATAAGCCCATTAGAAGGTTATCGGAGACACCAAAATCATCGTGTTATCACAAAGATCGAAATCGGCCTGTTTTTTACCTCGGTTTACCAACGTGAGCAAGAGGGACCAGCGATAATGTCGGCGCAGTTCAAATTGGAAGTGGGGGAGTTGTGAGCATGCTCGGATTGGACGTACTCGTCGTCCTTATACTTGCACTCGGTGTCATCGCTCAGGTACTATCTAGTCGATTCGAAGTCCCGAGTGTTCTCTTTTTACTCATCACGGGAATCATCGTTGGACCAGAGGGACTAGGACTGGTCGCAGTCGATTCGTTCGGTGAGTCTCGGACGACGATTATCGGACTCAGTGTAGCGATCATCATGTTCGAGGCGGCGTTCCATCTCAAAATAGAGAAGTTTCGAGAGGCCCCAAAGACGACGTTTCGACTCGTTACCACCGGTGCAGTGATTGCCCTTGTCGGGACTGCCATCGCCGTCCGTGTGTTTCTCGATGCGTCGTGGCAGGTGGCGTTTCTCATCGGAGCACTGCTGGTAGCAACGGGACCGACGGTCATCACCCCCATTTTGAACACGGTTCGATTACGCGATCGGGTTGGTGCAGCACTTGAGACAGAAGGAGTAACGAACGATGTTACCGCGTCTATACTCGCAGTCGCGGTGTTTCATTTCATCATCGCACCAGACACCAACATCAACACCATCTTCAGTTCGTTCATCAAACGGCTCGGTACGGGCGTCCTCATCGGACTGGTCGTTGCGGTGCTGGTTTGGTATCTTCTGGAACACGTCGAATTCGCTTCGGGCGACGCATCACAAGAAGCCCGCTTGCTCACGCTGGCCGGTGCTCTCGTCGCGTTTACTACTGCAAACGCAATACCGGAAGCAGAAGAGGCAGGGATCGCAGCAGCCGTGACTGCTGGGATTATTCTGGGTAACGTAAATCTATCCTACGAGGAAGAAATCGAGGCGTTCAAGGGCGATTTATCGCTGATCGTCCTCTCGTTCGTCTTCATCGTCCTGGGAACGCTGATTCAGTTCGATGCGTTGTTCTCGGCCGGATTCGGTGGTCTCGCGGTCGTGGTCGCAGTCGTTGCCGTGATTCGACCGCTCATTGTGCTTTCTGCAACATACGGAACGCAGATAACCAAGCGAGAACGGATCTGGATGTCTGCAGTGGCACCGCGCGGAATCATTCCCGCCAGTGTTGCGACGCTGTTCGCGCTCGAACTACGGGCCCACGGCATGGCCGACGCCGCGACGCTGCTCGCGGGAACCGTGTTCCTCGTTATCCTCATTACTATTGTCTTCCAAGGAGGACTAGCCAGACACCTCGCGGAATACCTGAATGTGATACCTATGCGTGCAATCATCGTGGGCGGCGGCCGGGTTGGCCGCGCGCTTGCAGAACGTTTGGATGATCGAGGCGAGAACGTCGTTATTATCGATAACGATAACGAATCAATTGAAGCTGCCCGTGCGATGGGATTCACCGTACAGCGCGGTGACGCGACGGATTTGGAAGTGTTGCGCGATGCGGGCGCGGAACACGCAAAGATCGTTGCAGCAGCGGCTGGAGACGACGACGTGAATCTGCTCGTTGCACAACTTGCAAGAACGTCCTTTGGAATCGACACCATCATCGCCCGATCGAATAACCGTTCGAACGTCGATGCCTTCGAAGAACTCGGTGTCCGTACCATTTCCACCGGCCTCTCAGTCGCGTGGGCGATGGACAACGCCATCGAACGACCCGCGCTCTCACACTGGATGAACGAACTCGGGCGAAGCGGAGACGTACAAGAAGTAGAAATCACTAGCGACAAGCTGGTCGGAAAACAAATCCAAGATATCGGAGATGAACTTCCGAACGGCTGTATCATCGGTCTCGTGAGCCGAGATGGAGACAACGTCGTCCCGACATCGAATTTCGAACTCGAAAAAGGCGACCATCTCACGATTATCGGCCGAAAAGAAGCAGTCCGAGACGCAATCTCGCTTTGTCATCCAGAACGCGTCCGAGCGTGAGCCTCGAATAAGAACCTAAGTTCAAATTCGAATCCAAGTATTTTCACATTTAATGGTGTGATCACGTTCCGACTGCTTTCTGTATCGGTACGTCTAACTAGCGGGGAAGATGTGTGAATAGAGACACGAGGAAAGCCATGGAGACCAACACAGACACCACGGGAACAGAGGGAGCGGACATCGATATCGACGAAGGCGGTGCAGTGTGTGAACAGATCGTCGATGCAGTCGGTTCAGGCGTTGTTTGCGAGCGAACGTTCGTCGAGCGAGTTTTGCTCGGTATCCTCGCACGTGGACACATTCTGTTAGAGGATGTTCCGGGAACAGGAAAGACGCTCACTGCTCGTTCAATCGCCACTGCGCTTGGGCTATCGTTCTCGCGGATTCAATTCACACCAGATCTCCTTCCGAGCGACGTGACAGGGACGTTCATCTATAACGAAGAGCAACAGGAGTTCGAATTCTCCTCGGGCCCGATCTTTGCTAGTGTCGTCCTTGCAGACGAGATAAATCGTGCACCGCCCAAAACGCAGAGCGCGCTCCTTGAGGCAATGGAAGAACGACAGGTGACGGTCGATGGCGAGACGCATCAGCTGCCAGAGCCGTTTTTCGTTATTGCGACGCAGAATCCGATCGAGATGGAGGGTACCTTCGAGCTACCCGAGGCACAGATCGACCGCTTTACTGTCAAAACGAGCATGGGGTATCCCGATCTCGATGGAGAGATTGAACTCCTCCGTCGGCGGGCGAATCGCACCGAACGTAGCCCGAGCGTAGAACAGGTACTCACGTCCAAAGAGGTAGATACGATCCGCTCTCTTCCAGAAGCAGTCCGTGTAGACGACGATCTCGTCCAGTATATCGCCGCCATCGCACGTGAAACACGGAACGATCACCGCGTTTCTGTCGGTGTCAGCCCACGAGGGACACAGCAATTGTTCGAAACCGCACGAGCACAGGCAGTCATTGAGGGACGAGAATACGTCACACCAGATGATATCAAACAGATCGCCGACTCCGTCCTCTCACATCGTCTCGTCCTAACGACAGACGCACACGTCAACGGTGTACAAAAGGATAGCGTTCTCGCAGACGTATTGGACGAGATACCCGTTCCCACCGTGTGAGAGATCACATCGATTGGTCTCTCAAACAACGTATCAAGCGAGTAGCTCACCAATCAGAGAGTAGCGTTTAATACGACGTGATCCGAGCCAGTGTGGTTGATCTCGATTCCATCGAATCCAGTAAGATGCTCTCGTAAATCGAGTTCGCGGTGATGAACCATCGTGAGCCGTCCGTTGGGAGCGAGAACGGCACGAGCACCAGCAAAGAGTTCAGAGAGGACACCCGTTCCAGCGTGCGTCGGCGGGTTACAAAGGATTCTATCGACGGATCGTGGAATTGCGCTATCCTCAACGCAGTCAGCAGTGACGACGGTTCCCACCACTCCAGACGCCCGAAGGCTGCGTTTTGCACACGCAGTTGCGAGGCAATCGTCATCACTCAGCCAGACATCACAATCCGCAACACTGGCCGCATACACCCCAAATGCCCCGTATCCACAGCAGAGATCCAAAACGCGCTCGTGATCTTTGATCTCGTTTTCGATTGTTTCTAGAAGGAGTCGAGAGCCGCTATCGAGTGCGTTTGCGGCGAACAAGCCCGGAACGGAAAGGAGAGTGAGATCAATTCCGTTCACAGTCGCGTGAATTCGTCGTGGAGTGACGTAGGTCTGCGGATCGGAGACGTGTCCACGAGCTTCGAGAAGCTGATACTCACCTCGTTCAGAAACTAGAGTGACATCGGCCGCAATCTCGCTGAGACACGCCTCGTATCGAGTGAGGCCAGTCTGCTTCGACGCGGCGAGATACAGACAACCGTTCGGTCGAAGCACAGATAGCGCATTGGCGATCCGCTGTTTCCCGATCGAGAGCGGCGTGTACTGCCTGGGCGCATACGCGACTGAATCAAACGCACGCTCGTGTGTCGTGAGATCAGATGATAGTGAAACTGACGCGCCAGCATCGTTTTCCCGGCTGTTGTGCGCACACAGCTGTGCTGCTCGTGCACTCGATTCTGTCATCTCGACCGAATCTGCCTGTTCGGAAAGAACAGTTCCGACGACGCCGTAGTTCGCCTCCAGACAGAGGAAATGGCCGAGCGGAACGTCCCAGAGAGCATCCAGCAATAATAACTCTGCCTCCCGAAACGACTGCTTTGAAACAACACCATCGGCAGTCCGAAATCGATATTCAGAACGGGCACTGGACACCCGCGATGCGAGCGTCAGTTCATAGGGCGCTCGCTTCATCGTCCCCACCGAACCGAATTATTCACCCAGTAGCGACAGTCCAGACAGTAACGACAGTAGCGATGACAGCGACAGTCGTCGTGCCAGCAATGGTTGCGGTGGCTGCGATAGTGACGAGAGTGGTGGTTGTTCGATACGAGAGATTCGAGACGGTTGGTCGGACGTGGTGTAGTATTGCGCATCGACGTGGAATCGGCGGCTCATAGCCTGACGGTCGAAAATCGGAGCCATTCCACACGCTGCGCTCGTACGAATTGTGAGAGAGAACCGATGAAAACGGCCCACGCACTACGCACAGCGTGCAGAGCCAAGTGCCAGAAAGCGAAACGTCCCGACAACCACGGATTCAATCGTGTTGTCGAACCGTACACAGTTGGCGAGCCGGCCGAACCTGTTTCGCTCTGCGTAATGCTCGTGTAGCGACACTACACCAGCACGCAGAATGACGAGGTCGACCTGAAGGTCTTGTTCAACGTATATCCCGTTATACAGGTAAGTGATTTAAATCCACGGTATGATTTGGAATCAATCTCCGAAAGATGAAGCACACGACACCACGTGCGATCCTGCGTCAAACTCGCATACGTTCAATCAGGAAATATTAGTCGACCGATGTTCCCCTTATCGTAAACAGAATCAATGCCACATATTTTCGCTCTAATTCGTCTCGTTCTCGGTACCGACGATATTCTGATGATAGTCGTCAGCTTGAATTGAACTTCGGTAGCTCGCTGTTTGACTGCGAAGACAGCGTGCGTCTCCAGCGATGACTAAAACACTACTGCGCTATGTTGCCGTTGACAATGTCTCCAACTCGTTTTGGATCGAACAGCGTCACGTCTTTGAACACATCAGGGTAGACTTGTTTTGCGGCTCGTCGTGTCAGCACGAGATTCGTGATCGGACCTTGATAGAGGGGACCGCCTCGGTACACCTTGTCGTTCTTGACAGCTTGGAGTTGGCTCGCCACCTGATGTTCTTTCATGAATTTGACGATGGTGTTCTCGAACTCCGTTTTCGTCTGACTTTCGTGTCCACGGAAGAGCAGCACCTCTGGATCGACTTTCAAAAGCGTCTCGTAATCGACGTGTCCGCGCGCAGTGTGGAAATTTTTCACGTTTGACGCCGCGAGCGCATCGCGTACGCCGAGATCCCGCCACTGTTTGAAGCTCGTCCCCTTGTCAATGATGTATGGTGAGAATTCCTTGGGTTCGTTGCCAGAGGCCCAAAAGAGCGCAACACTCGGGCGCTCTTTCTTCGGTGGGAGGTTAGACTTGATCTTCTGCTGAAGTTCCTCGTCGAGTTTCTTAAACGCTGAATAGCGCTGTTCTTCCTGAAACATCTTCGAAAGTTTCTCGAAGGCCTCATACAGCGTGTAGTAGGGGTAGTCGTGCCATTTGTACCCCTGCGAGAAAATACTGTTTCCGAAGAACGGACCGACGTTCTTCGTGATCCCGTCGATGTCATTGCGATCCATACCTTTGAATCGATTGAGAATGAAGTTCGGATCCATCACGTGGACGTCGGCCGCGGTCTTGTAGAACACCTCCTTGCTGATACCGTCGGTATAGAGGTCAATCATGTTGCTCTTATCGACAGAGACACCGGGAATCTCGTCGTAGAGTTGGGTGTGATACCGATCGGTGAGCCATACTCCCTCTGGTGGTTTCTGGCCGAGAGCAATACCCATATCAGCCCAACTACCGTTGTTTGCGAGCCACGTCTCCGGTACGCCATCGAAGGAAACCTCACCCATCGGTTCGATGGACACCGTATACGAACCACTCGACGAACCATCAGTCGACTGAGAGCTACCAGACCCGTCAGTTGTCTTTGATCCGTTTTCCGATCCATCTGAACCATTCATCTGATCTAAACACCCGGCGAGGAACGTGCTGCCGACCGCCGCGGTTACACCAACGCGCAAAAATCCTCGACGAGAGGTATTTGAGTCCGTCATCGCTATTTAGGCTGACCTAAAGGTTCAAAACGGCTTCGATTTTGGCTCGCCAAAACCGAATGTTTGATGAAGCTATTATTTTATGTAGGTATTCAGGTATGGGATGAGCTGCTTCTCACCTGTGTCTGTGGTCAGTAAACCATCGTCTCCCGTACGCTGACGATCAGTGTTGATATTCATCGCAGTAGGGATGTCACACAATTTCTGAAACACGCAATAGCCACAGAAAAAATGAGATAAAACAGTACGGTCAGTCCTCGAACGCCGAACCGGCGTGTCTCGGTTCGTCGCCCGAACGAGCGATGAGATTTTCGCGTCCGACGCTGATTTTGCTGATCAGACCATCCTCTTCCATCCGCGAGAGCAGTCGACTCACCTTCGATTTCGACCATCCGGTTTGCGAGACGATCTCCGATTGATGCAATCGGCCGCCGCTTTCATCGAGCAGTTGCTGGATACGGTCCTCGTCAGTGAGTGGCTCACGATTGACGACTGTTGTTTCAGTGGCTTCGCCGTCGGAGTTCACATTTTTGATTGGCGTCGGATTCGAGACAGTAGGCGGTATCTCGCTTTCGACCTGATGTGTCGATTCCGGAGTGTTGCGACGCTGCCACAAGTATCTCCCACCGATGCCGATAGCGAGAAATGCACCAATAATAGTAACCGCTGTCTCCATCGGATACTCCATCGGGGAGAACAAGAAGAGTTTCTGTCCGTTTGGATCCGTCCCTGCTTTTATTTCGTCGGCGTCATTGACGCCATCCCCGTCTGTATCCACTTTGTCCGGTCTGGTATGGTACTGATTCCGTTCCTCACCATCAGTGAGTCCATCACCATCTGTGTCCGGGACATTCGGATGAGTCGGCCCATTCACCTCGACATCGTCGTTAAGTCCATCGCTATCGGAATCGACGTCGTTGGGGTCTGTTCCCCATATGTTTACTTCTTTTTGATCCGGAATACCATCATCGTCAGAGTGTTTCGTCGTTGGATCTGATCCGTGCTCCTTCAACTCTGCTTTATCGAGTAGCCCATCATTGTCACTGTCTGCTTTGTGTGGCTTAGTCCCGTGGACGTTCACTTCAACTCGATCGTTCAGTCCGTCTTTGTCGGTGTCTATTTCGTTTGGGCTAGAGTCGTATTTGTTGACCTCGATCCCGTCACTCAATCCGTCTCCATCAGTATCCGACTTATTTGGGAGCGCAGTTGGTAATTTCAACTCTTCACCATCACTCAGTCCATCACCGTCTGTGTCATCGTTTCTGGGTTCGATCCCTTCACGAATTTCCACTCGGTTGCTGGCACCATCGCCATCGTAATCACCGTTTTCGCCCAGAATGTTCACTTGCTTGCTCGATGTTGTGATGGGTTCGTCGCTTGCGTTGGTGTCACGGACGACAAGAGAGACGGTTTGCCGACCACTCATGTTCTCTGGCCACTCGGACTTCTCGAAGTTCACAGTCTCCGATTGGCTGGCATTCACACCGACCACCTTGCACTCTATCTCGCGTTCATCGACCGCATCCCCCATCACAAGGCAAGCTTGATATGCGCCCGGGTCTCCCTCGACAGTCGCCTCAACAGAGTATGATTGCCAGCCCGTAACATACGTTATATCTTCTTCTGTTTCGAGGACGCTGTCACCTGTGAGCGTGTATTCATCGACCGACATATCGACTTGTGCTGCGCTCACAATGCCGGCACTCAAAACGAGCATACACGCGAGCATGACCAGGTACACTCTTGACCCGGAAAGCGGGTATCCCGACATTCTGTTACCAATATCGTAACACACACTGCCACCACACATAGACCTTTTCTGTTCTTTGCGCGCTTTTCAGGCAAGGAATACTCGTTCTGAAACTGTATGAAACGGTCCGAAACGGTTGTGAACAGTGTCGTCAAATGGGGTTACGACCCGACTTCGAGCCGACGTCCAGTTCGTTGCGGAAGTTCCGCATTGTCGATAGCGTCTTTAACGCACTCGATATCGTACTCGGTGCGGTGTTCCTCGACCGTCCGGTCGTCAAGTTCGATGACAGCGAATGCCGCACGCGGATCGTTGTCACGGGGTTGTCCGACACTTCCAGGATTGACAACGAGCGTATCGCCGACCATCGCGTGATGCTGGACATGAGTGTGGCCCAGAATCAGCACGTCTTCCGCATTCTCGGTGAGGTATGGCTCGAGCGACGGAAACCGTGCTGGCCAGACGTACTGACCCCGGTCTGACGGATGGCTATGGATCACTCGGACACGCCCCTCAAACAGCGATCTCGATTCGGGGAGCGTTCGAAGCCATTCACGCTGCTCCTCGCTAAGACGATCAGCCGCATAGCGCAGTCCTTCGTAGGCCATCTCGTTCGAGCGATACTGTTCTGGCGCATCGATCGCTCGGTCGTGATTGCCCTGTACACACGGGATCGAATCACGAACCGCTTCGACGCACTCGGAGGGCTGTGGATTGTAGCCGATCACGTCGCCCGCACAAACGAGATACTCGACATTCGGCATCGCATCCATTACGGCATCAAGCGCGACCCGATTCGCGTGGATGTCAGAAATGACACCGAGGCGCATATTGGGTATGAGAGCGGTCACTCCTTCAACGTTTTGCGGTGCTAGCCGGAGCATCCTTACTGCTGGAGTGAAAGTAACCACCGTGTGAACAGAGATCAGATTGCGCCGCTTGCCCTTGCACTTCTCGCTGTGTTGGCGCTCGGAGCAGCCGCTGCAACGCTCAACTCCGTGAACCAAGACAGCAACCGGGGAACGAGCGAAGATATCGGCGCAGGGGGTGATGGATCGACGTTCGATCTCGGGTCACCGTCGCTCAACACGTCCACAACAGCGTCTTCGCCACAGACTGGGGTCCTTCAACTGCTGTTCGCTGTGCTTCTGCTGATTGGGCTCGTTGGGCTCGCGATTATGATCTATCAACGCGATTGGCGATCATTACTCCCGGCTATCGCTATGATAGTGGTTTTGTCGGTGCTCCTCATCGGGCTGTACTACGCTCTCCAGTCGTTCACGACACCGTCGTCACAGAACGGACTCATCGGTAGCGAACGATCCGTTCCAAGCGGTGTGACCGGAGGTGCGGAGAAAGCCGTCGATCCAGTAGTGAGCGAACCGTCGATCCTGCTGTTTGGACTTCTCGCGGTTGCGATCATCGTCGCCCTGACTCTTCTTGTCCGTTCAACGGGTGATAGTCCACTTTCGAATACCCCGTTGACTGCTGGCGATGAGTCTACGTCCGACGACTCGGAAACGGCAGAATCCGCTGCTATTGGGGAAGTTGCAGGGCAAGTAGCGGACAGAATCGAAACCGACGCCTCGCTTTCGAACGCGATCTATCGCGCTTGGCAGGAAATGACAGAGCAACTCGATCTGCAGAGCGAGTCTAGCACCCCCGGCGAATTCGCTTCCGCTGCCGTCGCCGCCGGAATGGCGCGCGATGATGTCGAGGAACTAACGACGCTCTTCGAAGCAACCCGGTATGGAAACGTTGACGTTAGCGAGGAACGCGAACAGCGAGCACTGGCAGCCCTCCGCCGAATCGAACGAGAATATACAGAAAAATAATAACATCACTCATACGGATAATACAGACAGTACCATGAATCGCCTCTTTCTCGCTTCGGGAGTTATCGCTGCTCTCTTCGGTGTCATCGTGATTGCTGATCCGAGTGTGCTGGCCCGCATCGGAATTTCGTTCCCGTCCGTGCTCGTCGTCGTCATCGGAGGGATAGCGATTATAGAATCGGTTCGTGCCGGATACAGCCGTTTCACTCGTTCCATCACCAATCCGAACGTTCCAGATCCAGAATGCAGATCGGTCGCGTCCGTTCTCGGTACCGAGTTAGACACCCAACTCACGGACGTTACGCGCCGTACTCGGGCAGGTGGGGTCCGAGACAGAAAGCGGATACGCGAGCGGCTAACCGAGACTGCGATCGAAATTCTCGTTCGCTACGACGGTGATTCACCCGAGCGTGCGCGTGAACGGCTGCAGGATGGTTCGTGGACAGCGGACCCGGTTGCGGCGGCCTTCTTCGCCTCTGTCGATGCGTTTCACCTGCCGCTCACCGACCGGCTCCGGATGACAGTGATCCGCGAGGCTGCATTCTCACAGCAAGCACGCCGGGCAATCACCGCGCTCGCAGATCGAACTGAACCAGGCAGGACGGTGAGCAATGAGCGGTGAGCGTCGTCGGACTGATCGGTGGCGCGGTGTGAACGCCGTCGCGCTCGTCGTAAGTGGTGCTGGCATTCTCGCCAACCAACCGGGGCTTGTCCTCGCGGGCGTCATCGGCATCGCCTTCGCTGCCGTCTCACGCGCAGGCATGCCTCCGACCATCGACCTCTCTGTTGATCGGCAGCTTTCTGATCGATCACCGGACTCCGGGGAGGTTGTCCGTGTCACCGTACGAGTGGAAAACACGGGGAACTCCCTGCTCTCAGATCTCCGATTCATCGATGGCGTTCCGCCAGCACTCACGGTCGAAAGCGGATCGCCACGGCTTGGAACCGCACTCAAACCGGGAAAAGCCGCGGAGTTCGAGTACGCTGTTCGGGCGTCTCGTGGCGTGCATCAGTTCACTCCGTCGTTAGCCATCGCACGGGACGCAAGCGGCACGGCAGAGCGACGGCTCGAAGTAAGCGACCAGAGCACGATCACCTGCGTCCCCTCGCTTTCGACGATGCAACCAGTATCGCTTCCGCTGTCGGCACAGACAACCGGAAGCGCCGGTCGAGTTGTAACCGACGACGGAGGGAGCGGTGTCGTGTTTCACACCGTTCGAGAGTATCGTCACGGCGATCCGCTGAACCGAATCGACTGGAATCGGGCCGCGCGAACCGGCGAGTTCAGCACCATCGAGTTTCAACGCGAACGATCCGCAACAGTCGTGATTCTCATCGATGCGCGCGAATCGGCATACACCGCCCTCGCTTCCGATGACTCACCCGTGATCGAGCGCTCGATTACGGCCGCAGGCGCACTGTTTGATGGGTTTCTTGCTTCCGACGACCGAGTCGGTGTTGCTGGGCTCTCACCAACCGACTGCTGGCTCGCTCCCGGGAGTGGAAACACCCACAGAGCACGGGCGGAAACCCTCCTTGCAACACACGAAGCACTCTCACCAACCGCTCCTGATGAGCCGTTTTTCAAGATGATGAAGCTGCGTCGCCTCCGCCGTCTACTGCCAACTGATGCACAAGTCGTGTTCTGCACACCACTGTCCGACGCCTACGCCACAATCGTCGCTCGCCGACTGAACGCCCACGGACATCACGTGACGGTTCTCAGTCCCGATCCAACTGCCCAGCGCACAGAACAAGTGGATGAAACTGAAGCGATGGGCCAGACGGACCGAACAGCCGGCCAGACCCTCGGACGAATCGATCGGTCGCTTCGGTGTTCGTCGCTGCGGGACGATGGCATTCGCGTTGTCGATTGGGGCACAGAGCCGCTCCAAACTGCTATCGATGGGGCAGCACAACGGTGGTCGGCGTGACAGCAACGGCGATCGAGACGCGTCCCACGCGGCTCGGCATCGGTCTCACGGGCTTGTTCGCTATCGTGGCTGTGCTCGCAACCGTGATCCCACTCGCACTCATTCCAAATCTGATCGGAACGCTCCTCGTCGTTGCCGGCACCGTTCGTGGGACGAGAGCCATCGTAACGGTCGGCGCGGGGGGACTCGTGATCGGCGTCATCGTCGCTGGGCTCGCGGGAGTTGAACCCGAACCGCTGTTGATTGCGACGGCTGCGGCCGTCCTCGCGTGGGACGCCGGAATGCAGGCAATTGACCTCGGAGAGACGCTCGGTCGGACGGCAGATACCTCGCGTGCGCTCGTCGTCCACGTCGCAGCCAGCACGATAACCGCTGCCGTCATCGCTGGACTCGGATACGCCGTCTATCGCATCGTCGGCAGCGGTCAACCTGTTACGGCACTCGTGTTGTTGCTCTTCGGTGCGATCGTTCTCAGTGCCGCGTTTAGGGGCTGAGAACTCGTGTTCGACGGATTCCAGAAGCTCCCACTTAGCGTGCAATACGCGACAACACTGTTGCTTCGATCTTCTGGAGATGTTCACCAACTGTTGCAACACTAAGCTCCATCGCTTCGGCGATATCGTTGATGACGGCGTTTCGCGGAACTTCGTAGTAGCCCAGTTCGACAGCTGTGCTCAAAATCTCGCGCTGGCGTTCAGTCAACAACGAGCCGAGACGACGATGTTCGGGCCGATATTCGCCCATCTGTTCGAGTTCGATCGACACAATCTCCGATGCTGTGGTGAGAGCCTGACGCAAGGGTTCGTGCGCTCCGATACACGTCATCCGAATGCGGTTGTCGGTCAGAAATTCGATCGGCATATCAATAATGATCTCGGCTTCGTGGAAGATCGGGAGAAAGGACTTCAGAGGCTCTTGCACCACACAATGAATGTACGCGAGTCCATCTCCGTGCTCGGGAACATCGTACTGAAGCACGTTCGGGGCCCTGTCACAGCGTTCCCTTAGGCGATCGAGATCGCCACGGAACTGAGACAGCATGACGATCGTCCCGTCTGAGAGGACATTGAAGTGATACAGACACTCGCGAATCACGCCCGGTTCAGCCACAGAAGGCGCATCCGGAGAGGTGGGTGCCTCTTCTACGTCCACGACGACGGTCATATATCTCATAGATAGGCTCTGGAATGCATGCCAGCACGTACTGACTGGACGGGGGCAGGTATAGTATGTTTCTCGTTCCCGCTATAAAATCCCGAGACGGGCCCACTTGCGATGAGCCGTCTCGGTCAGTATTGCAATTACAAATCCGCTCGCTTGGAAGAGCCTCCCTCCGAATCGTCGTCGAATGCTTTCACCACATTGGCTCTCGTTTCCTCGTTTTTTACTCCCACCTCGGTGGTGAATGGACTTTCCGCGAGCGTTACGAGCGCTCGTTCGGTCTTCTCGTAGATGCGGTCGATCGATTTCTCTACTTCCTCGTGTGAGACGTCACGGGTAGCAGCGATTTCCTCTGTCGATAGTCCGTCTGCGAGCAGCTCTGCAACAACGCGCTCGCCGTGGCTGAGAATAGAGTTGGGATTGGAGTCGCTCATGGGCAATCCACAGTCGGTCAGTCCTTGAGCCTACCGACGAACACGTCGGCGCTCTGTTGTCGGTCCAAACGATCGTTACTCGATTTCGATCTTCCGGACGAACGAGAGCATTCTGATGTTGTTGATGAGATCACCGGGGAGTGTCGCGTCGGTGATGATCGAGAGCGTTGGTTCGTCTGTGAATTCGGGATCCTCACTAACGGTCTGTCGAATCGAGATGTCCTGCTCGGCGATGAGATTCGTCACGGTTGCGACGATACCGGGGGCGTCGGCGTCGATCACGTACACAGTCAGGACAGTGAGATCGAGCACTGGCGCGAGCGCTTTCAACGAGGGCACAGCAGAGATGTTCTGGAAGATTCGCCGCAGATTCTCGTCTTCGAGGATCGCATCGGTCGTCGCGTCGACCACTCGACGGTCGACATCGATCTCGCGGGCAATCCCCGTGTTCGGGATCTCGATGCCGCCCGACACGACGCGGCCCTCATCGTTCACGGAGAAGCCCCGTTCGAGCAACAGTCGAATGACAGCCTGCTGGCTCGGGCTGTTCTCGAACTTTCCCATAATCTCATCGAACATGCTCAAAGCTCTCCCTTCGTGCTCGGCGTGTCCGTCCGCCGCTCGTCGAGTCGCGTCGCATCATCGAGTGAGCGACCGAGGCATTTGAACAGCGACTCGATCTCGTGATGAGCGTTCTCGCCTTCGACACTCGCGTGCAGCGTCAACCCACCGTTCATCGCGAGCGAGCGAGCAAAATGACTAGCCATCTGACTCGTCATCTCCCCAACCTGAGATTGAGAGAACGATCCCTCGAACTGGAACAACGGACGGCCACTCACATCGAGAACGACGCTTGCGACGGCCTCGTCCAATGGAATGCGCCGGTCGGAGAAGCGAACGATTCCCCGCTTATCACCAAGTGCCTCCTCCAGTGCCTCCCCGAGCGTGATGGCAACATCCTCAATAGTGTGATGATCGTCGACATCGAGATCACCATCACAGCGGACAGTGAGGTCAAACAGTCCGTGTTTGGCAAACGATTCGAGCATGTGATCGAAAAATCCAATGCCGGTGTCGATGGTCGTCTCACCGTCGCCATCGATACCGAGCGTCACCTCGACTTCCGTCTCCGCGGTCGCTCGCGTGACGGCGGCGTTCCGGTCGCTCATATCATCTACTTTTTGTGCTCGTACAAGCCGGTTGCGCTCCACCAGTTTGCGTAATCAAACGACAGCGCGATACAGAACAGACCAGTGCGTCTGCACTCGACTGGACTATACTACAAGAGTGAAAGTTGGATTGAAGAAAGGTGAAAGAGAGTGGGGTATGCTGTTGATGGGCCGGCGCAGATTCGAACTGCGGTTACGGCCACCCGAAGGCCGAAGGATACCAAGCTACCCCACCGGCCCGTACCACAGAATGAGAGCAGCGTAGTGTTAACGGTTCCGGGTTCGATCGATCTTCTGAGTATACTCAGTACGCTGTGTAGCCCGCTGTGTCGAGGTAGTTTTGCACAACAGTGATCGCATGATCTGCGTGCAGGCGTTCGGGTCCAAGTCGGACACGAGTTGTGGCGGTGTTCTCCAACAGCTCGGTCTCGGCACTCGTGAAATCATTGTGATCAGAGAGGACGAACACCGGATCGTCCGGTGGTTCTGTCTCTCTGATCGGCTGTCCGTCTTCGTGCAGTTCGATCACGGTACCCTCTTTGGCTGCGTTTGCGAACGTCTCCTCGGTTCCCAGTCGGGAGAGATAGACACCAGGAGAAGTCTCTGTTTCCATATGCCCAATCGCATTCTCACGCTGTTCGAGCGCATTGCGAACGAGAGCGGCCGTGCTCCGTTCGTCAGGATTCAACCGTCGGAGTTCTTGACCCTCAAAACGGATCGTGAACGTATCGGCAAGCACGAGCCGACAGCGCACATCCGTCCGAATCGCGTGTGAGAGGAAGAACGCAGAGTTGACACACCGGCAAAGCACGTCTAATCGCCCTGCTCCACCCGCGATATCGTCGAGCGAGAAAGTCGCAGCCGTCGGGGCATCGTGCCCGAGAACGATGAACTGTCGCATGAGATATCTGATCTGGCACACCAACAGTGATACGTCCGTCGGGACAGCACTACTGTAAGAAACGGGCGAGAGATGTGTCACAACATGAATTCAGATGGACGCAGTGAAGGGGGAAAGTGTGGCTGTATGATACCGGTGGCGGGCATTCGTACTATCGAGTATCAAACGATCCCGATCGGGAAATCTCCTCGAAACCACCGATCGACGAAAGCTACTTTGCAAGCGAACGAATCGCCGATCGATACTGTGAGTACGGCTGTGCTCCGATGATTGTCTTCGACTTTTTCGTCTTTCGATTGTAGATGTAGAACGCGGGCGTCCCACGGATCGACGCCTGATTCGCCGCAGTAGTCTCGTTGCTGACCTGCCGTTCAAATTGTTTGCGGTGGGCATCGATGTTCGATTTGACTTTGTTTACGTCGATGCCGACACGCTCTGTGATATCGAGAAGCTTTGATCGCTCAGCCCACCCGCTTCCTTTCGATCCCTGCTGTTTGAAGACAGCGTGATGCCAATCCCAGTAGTGGTTCGGATTATCACCCGCCACCGTCGTCCAGACTGCTTTCGCTAGCACCGCCGCAGGCCACGAGTTCTTCCCGATGTTTGGTAGCTCGAGAAACGCAAACCGAGCAAGTCCATCCTTGACCTCGTTTTTGGCGAGTTTCGGATGGATTTTGAGAGCAAATCGCTGACAGAACGGACAGAGATAATCGCTCCAATAGAGAACCATAACGGGAGCTTCATCGAATCCCATCACCGGACTCGCCGCAAGATCGACGCCGAACTTTGCAGTTCCCGACACCGAATCGAGAAACGGGAACTGTAATGACGGGGTTGGTGTCGGCGTCGGTGTCGGCGTGGGAGTTGGCGTCGGTGTCGACGTCGGAGTGGGAGTCAGGGTCGACGTATCTGTTGTTGTTGCTGTTCCGGTTGGTGTTGCTGTCGTGGTGGATGTCGACGTCTGGAGAGTTTGTGTTGACGAATTGTTCTCTGTTACTGTTGCGGTTGATGGAGGCATCCGCGGTCGACGTGGTGTCGCGTTTGTCAAGAGAGAACGGTCCGGGGTCGCATTCGACGTGTTCGTCGTATTTGTTTGCGCTGTGGTATTGACAGCATCTGTACTCTTCCCAGTCGAGTTTTCTTGTTCCGGTTGTCCGAGACAACCAGCAACCGTACCGATGAGAGCAAGTGTCGTACTCTGAAGAAGTGAACGTCGCGTTGTGTTTGAGTTACGTATTGGCATAGTCCCTGACAACATCAAACGGTCGTTGAGGCGATCACTTGCCACGAACCGTTGACTGGATGCCTGTCATAACAAGAGTGCCAGTAATAGATGTTATGTCTGACATTGTGACAAATATCAGACAACAATTCATTATACACGAGTTCCGATCTCTGTGTATCAAAAGTACAGTGACAGATCGAGTATGGGAAACGATTCGAGAACACTATCGTGAGGCGGTGAACATTAGCCCTCTGTTTCGCGGAGTCGTGTTCGAATGGTGTCTTCGACCGATTGCGCCGGTCGCCAACCGAGGCCGTCGGCGGCATCCGTGGTGTCAACGGTAAACGTATCGACGAGCGTCTCGGCACTCCGAGGATTTTCGACCACGTCAAGATCGACATCGATCCCCCGTTCTTCGTGGGCGATCGTCTTGACGAGTTCGGCGACTTCCATCACGCTCAGGTCTTCATCTGTTCCGATCTCGTAGCGCTCGACACCGGTAATGCCGTCACTCAGTTGCTGTACGAGGCGCTCTGCGCTCAGTATGTATACTTGGGCTACGTCAGTAACGTGGACGTAGTTTCGCGCTTGCGTCCCGGGGGCATAGACTGTGATCGGATCACGCGCGAGGGCACGATTCAGGAAGAAGTTGATGACCGTTCCTTTCGAGACAGTCGTTCCGTCGATTGTGTGCTCACCGTACACGTTCGAAATCATAAACAGATGAGCGGGAAATGCTCCTTCTGCGAACGTTTCGATAGCGCGTTCTCCGAGTACCTTCGACCGGCCGTACCAGTTCAATGGAGCGCGTGGGAGGTCTGTGGTTATCGGGAACACCGTCGGATCACCGAGAACAGCCATGCTGAACGGGAACGCGAGTGCAGCACCAGACGCTCGACACCACCACGCAACGTTGTTCGTCCCCTGCACGTTCACATCGTGTGCCAAATCGGGGTTCGTATCACAGTCGTCGACACCGCTGACAGCCGCGAGGTGAAGAACGACATCAGCACCATCGAGGGCAGCCGCTAACTCCTCGCGGTGACGAATATCGACGTGTTCGATATCGATATCACCCACGCGACGGACCTGCCCTCGATAGAAGTTATCGAGCGCGGTGACCCGCCACTCCGGATGTGTTTTCTGTAGCTGGTCGACGACACGACTGCCGATGTACCCCGCCGCTCCTGTGACGGCGATGTGTGGTGTGCTGTTACTCATGTGTTCTCGGATGGTTACCGTAATCACTGAACTTCGCTGCGAGATCCCGAACACCCTCGCGGAGCGTCCATTTGGTCTCAAAACCCGTTTCCTCGAGTCGATCGAAATTAACGTGGTAGGACGGGCCGGGATGCTCGTCTCTGAGATACGTCATATCGACGGAGGCGACTTCCTCGCTGACGAGCGTGGCAATCTCACTGATCCGATAGTTTTCTGCTTCGTCTCCAATGTTGTAGATTGGATGATCCCACGATTCGGGCTGGGTTGCGGCATGAGCGTACGCCCGCGCAGCGTCATGGACGTGGATGAACGGTCGCCAGTTCGAGCCATCGCCGTAGACGGTCAGCGGCCGCCCTGTTAGCGCCCGGAAGACGAACTGGTTCACGACGAGATTGAACCGGATTCCCGGTGCTGCGCCGTAGTTCGTCGCCAGACGCAGCGCTGTTCGATCGAATCCGAACCGCTCGCCAGCACTGCGGAGTAAGTGCTCGGCTTCGAGTTTCGACGCTGCGTACGGGTTGATTGGATCGGGGTCGATCGTCTCATCGAGATCTGGGTTCGTTGCTCGTCCGTAGAGATTGCACGAGGATGCGAGCACGACGTTTTCGACAGCGAGCTTGCCCGCTGCAGTGATGACGTTCTCCGTCCCTGTGAGGTTTGTCTCGAACGTCTCCTCGCGGTGATCGTGCGTGCTTGCCGCGCCAGTGATCGCCGCGAGATGAATCACGGTGTCACACCCGCGCATCGCGTTCTCGACGTCGCCGTACTCGCGCACGTCACCGCGGACGAACGCGATCGAGTCAGTAACCGAACCCATCAGTGCTCGTGGCGATCCGCTCGAGAGATCGTCCATAACAACGACGCGCTCGATACGATCGTCCGAATCGAGCAGCGGGACGAGCACGCTCCCGATGTACCCGCACCCACCGGTGACGAAGACGGTGTCGCTCATTACTCCTCCAGAACGTCCGGAAGGAAGCGATCTTCGTGTGCCACGATCGTATCTCTGTGTGCTGTCAGCGTTTCCAAGATGTCACGCATCCCACTCTCGAAGGTCTGGCGCTGTTCGCCGATAAGGTCCATGTACCGGTCATTTTCGATCTCCATCGCGTGCTCTTCGTCCTCTTCGCGGGGATTTTCGACGTGGGTCACGTCTACATCGAGCCCGAACTCCGCCCCGACGTCAGCGATCGTCTCCGCCATCTCGACGATGCTGATGGGTCTCGTGACCTGATTGTACACGGTGTGTTCAGCTGACTGTCCGGAAACGACGAGTTGGGCCAGTCCTTCTACAGCGTCTTCGAGGCTGACGAACGGCTTTCGCTGCTCTCCTTTTCCGTACACGGTGAGAGGATATCCTGCGATCGCCTGCGCGCAAAACCGGTGTGCGACCACACCGAAATAGTAGTCGAAATCGAACCGGGTTCGAAGTCGTTCGTCTGCGCGTGTTTCTTCGGTCTCGGTTCCGTAGGTGATCGCGGTTCGAACGTCACTGATCGGTATCCCGAACTGTCGGTGTGCGAGCCGTAAGTTGGCCGCGTCGTGGGATTTCGTCAGGTGATACCAGCTCCCGGCCATCGCGGGAAACGGGACCGCATCGCGGTGGCCCTCGTGTTCCATGACAGCACCACCCTCCGGGATGGGGAACTCAGGCGCGCCGTAGACCCCCGTCGTAGTGGTCTCGACGAAGTGGGTGTCGGCCATATCGTGCTCGTGCAGCCCCCAGACAAGGTTGCGCGTTGCCTGCATGTTGTTGTGCTGGGTGTAGTTCGCCCGCTCGCCGTTGAGTTGCGAATACGGTGCGGACGGCTGTGCCGCCGTATGAACGATGGCGCGTGGCTCGTGGACGGTGAGCAGCTGGTCGACGAATCCTCGGTCGGTGAGGTCGCCCTCGACGAACGAGAGATTCGAGAGACCGTGGACATTCCGCGCCGCTGTGAGTCGTTCGTCCATTGCCGCGACCGGAGCCGCACTCTTCGATCCGATCGACTCGACCCACTCGCGCCGAGCGAAATTATCGACAAGGATGCACCGTTCGTCCGTTCTACTCGCAATACGAAGCCCAGTGGGCCACCCGATATACCCGTCGCCGCCTGTGATAATGATCGCCATTAGTTACTCACTGAGCGAGTAACTCCCGTCCAGTACTAAGTACTTTTTGCCTCGTTCTTGTTGACTAATGGATCTACCGGCAAAACAATCCGTGTGTTGGCGCCAGAGAGATCGAACCGCATCTACACGGCGTCTTCAGGGAAATGAAAAGAAGAAAAAGAGCGTCAATAGCCTAAAACGTGGTTAATTCCCCGTGGATGATACGATCGGTGATGCCAGTCACATTCGCTAGTTCGTCGTCGATGATAGCGGCGACGTCGTCCTCAATCGTGTCCAACGGAACGTCAGATTCGGTGACGATCGCGGCGTCAGCGACGTGCGGATGGTCGATCGGCTGTCCGATTTGCGAGAGCAGTCGGATACGAATCTGCCGGATACCACTCACTTCACGGACCACGCGCTGTGCGATCTCCGTCGAGAGGAGGTTGTAGATCTTGCCGATGTGATTGACCGGGTTTTTCCCGCTTGTCGCCTCCATACTCATCGATCGGTTGGGAGTGATAAGCCCGTTCGCACGGTTGCCACGGCCGACCGAGCCGTCGTCACCCTGCTCTGCGCTGGTACCGGTCGTCGTGAGATAGATCGCACCTTCGTCGTAGTCGTCGGCGGTGTTGACGTGGACTGTCACCGACCGATCAGTATACTCCATTGCGAGATCGTGGACGTACTCACGGACATCACGAACGGATTGCCGGTAGTCGTCCATGCTGTCGACGTATGAATCGACCATCGCAACGGCGACAGTGACGTCAATATGATCGTCCTCACGCTTTCCCATCACCTTGATGTCGGCACCAATCTCGGGATGGGTGGCTGCGTACTCTCCGTTCAGACGGTGTTCTGTCGATCGCACGATCTGTTCGGTCTCCGTGAGGGGAGCGTGCCCGACGCCGAAACTCGTGTCGTTGGCCATTGGAACCATCCGCCCAGAGTCACCGAACACTTCCTGAAGGTCACCGCTTCCTTCCCCGAATTCCACGTCGATGACGATGTCGGTGCCAAGGCTGAGTTCCGGAATGTGCTCGGTAAGATACTCACGAGCGGCCCGCAGCGCGATGGGCTCGGTCGGGATCTTCGTTCCTTCGTACTCTCTTGTCGCCCGACCAACGATGAGGAGATAGATCGGAGCAGTCACTTCACCCCCACCGAACGCGGGGGCGGCCGACCCGGCGACGAGCTGCGTTTCGTCAGTGTTGTAGTGAAGCACCCGTCCGACACGCTCGATATACTCTCGGGCGAGCGCCTCTGAAACGTGCTCTGCAATCCCATCACAGATAGAATCGGGATGGCCAATCCCTTTCCGTTCGACGATCTCTACGGTCTGATCCTCGACGGCGTGACCGACCATCGGCTCGACCTGAATATTCCGGTTGCTCATTTCCACGCTCTTAGCCTGGATTCGTTCTATAACTTACGGAAAAGTTCACGCCAAAATTGATTACCTTTAGTTATCGTTAATCAGGAGATCGAGATACGAGGTTCTGATCTGTTCGTCGGGATCGAGTCCCAACGCGCGGAGGATCGAAAACGCTCCTTCGCGTGCCGTATCGAAATCAGCGTTCGTGTGATCGGCTTCGACTTCAGTTTCGACTTCGACGAATTCCCCGAGATTGGAGACGGTATCCAGTGTCACAGTGTATCCATCGAGCGCGTACCGTTCCCTGCTTTTTTCGACGACAGCCGCCGGTGAGAATCCAAGATGATCGAGGATTTCTTCCATCGTTTCGCGGCTTTCGACTTCGGTTTCGGACTCCGTGCGGGTTTTCGAGGCATCATCGACGAGCGGACCTTTGTACGTGAGTTGGGTGACAGGATCCGGTGCTGACGATGATTCATTCGATTCGGTCTCCGCTCTAATACGAAGCGCCTCGTCGGTTTCAGCGAAGGTTCGATGAGGTGCGTCGTAGTAGGTATCGACCTGATCGACCGTCGAGAGCTGTGTTGCATCCAGCTCGGCGAGCTTGGACCGAACAGCATCGTGGTCGGTTTTAACTTTTACTTCGAGCTCGTACATGTCATTAGAAGATTCACACGAACCAAAGCGGCTTACATTCTCTTGTTTTTTGAGTATGTACGCGTTCATTTCTATGCATGATAGTTGAGCACACCCCGTCAACGGAAACGTGACGGTTAAGGGCGTATCGAGAGACGTGTTGTGTATGACTGGAGAACCAGAAGAGACCAACACGACGGGTAACGACGCTGATGAAGAGCCAGTGTCGGAAGACGCGGCCGAAGCGGCCGCCGAGCAGGCAGATGAGGGAGAACTGCAAGAAGACGATTTTATTCAGATTGCCTACACTGCTCGCACGGTAGACGAAGACGCGCTGGTCGATACGACCGACGAGGAAGTGGCAGAAGAAGAAGGTGTCGCGGAAGAAGGCACCTTCGAGCCGCGCGTCATCGTTCTCGGCTCCGGGCACATCTTCGAGGAGGTCGAAGAAGACATCATGACGAAAGATGTCGGCGACAGCGGAACGGTTGTTGTCCCTGCTAGCGAGGCGTTCGGAGAGTACAACCAAGAGGAAGTACGCACCGTCAGCGCGGACAAGATTCCCGAAGACGACCGCTATCCCGGTGCGCAGGTCCAAATCGAGAATGAACAGGGCTACCTCGAAACCATCATCGGCGGGCGCGCCCGCGTCGATTTCAATCACCCGCTTGCCGGTGAGGATATCGAATACGAGTACGAGATTGTCGATCACGTCGAAGACAAACTCGAACGCGCGAACGGCCTCATGAACATGTTCTTCGATATTGATCTCGAGATGGAGATCAAAACCGACGAGGTCGAAGAAGAACAGCTCGTCGAAGCCGAAGCCGAAGACGGTGAGGAAGAGGAAGACGAAGAGCCTGAATACGAGACGGTGACCGTCGAAAAGGAGACGCTGTACATCGAATCGACGCCGCAACTCTCGATGAACCAGCAGTGGCTCTTCCAGAAACAACAGGTCGCCCAGCAGATCATTGATCAGGTTGGGATCGACCGTGTCATCGTGCAGGAGATCCTCGACGATCCGATGGGCGGTATGGGAATGCCCGGTATGATGGGCGGCGGCGCCGGTGGAGCCGACATCGAGGACGCGCTCGAAGAGGCAGACATCGATGCTGAAGAAGTTCTCGACGAGATCGACGAGGAAGTCGAAGACGTTGACGAAGAAGTCGATCAGAACGCAGCAGAATAACAGACCAACCCCCGTCGTTGGGGTGGGTTGTTAAACAAATCTCGTGGAACGCTACAACCAGCCGTCGCGTAGTAGCAGCTCTCCATTCAGCACGCTTGCGCCCGCAGCACCGCGGATCGTATTGTGCGCGAGGCAGTTGTACTGAACACCGTTCGACGTCTCACGAAGTCCACCAGCAGTGACGGCCATGCCGTTTCCGTGCAGTCGGTCGAGGCGAGGTTGTGGACGATCGGGTTCCTCGAAGACGTGGATGAGTGGATCGGGCGAACTGTGGAGATCAAGCGATTCGTACGAGCGCATCGCTGCCGCAGCGTCTTCGGTCGTGATCTCATCGCGGGTCTCCACCCAGACGTTTTCGAGGTGTCCGTCGATCGTGGGGATGCGGTTGCACGATGCTGCGACGTCTGCTTCGTGCCAGTTGATCTCCCGGCCGTCGAATGCACCGAGGAGTTTGCACGCTTCTGCCTCCATTTTCTGCTCTTCGCCACCGATGTGTGGGATGGCGTTGTCGATGATTTCCATCGAAGAGACACCGGAGTAGCCCGCGCCCGAGACCGCTTGAAGCGTCGAGACGTGTATTTGTTCGATTCCGAATGAATCGAGCGCTGCGAGCGTCGGAACCATCGTGATCGTTGAGCAGTTCGGATTTTTCACGAGCGCTCCATCCCAGCCGCGTTCCTCGCGTTGGACTTCCAGTACGTCGAGATGCCCAGCGTTCACTTCGGGAATAGTGAGGGGAACGTCGGGCGCGGTCCGATCGTTAGAAGAGTTCGAGGAAACGACGTAGCCCGCCTCACAGAGTTCCGGTTCGACGCGCTTGCCAACGTCGGATGGGAGCGAAGAAAAGAGGAGATCGATGTCGTCCGGGATGTCATCCGGGTCAGTTCGTCGGACGGTCATCTCAGCGATTGTTTCTGGAATCGGAGCGTCGATGCGCCATTTTGCGACATCGCGGTAGGGGTGGCCCGCGCTCGCATCGCTCGCAGTGAGCGTTACCAGTTCGAAATCGGGGTGTGGTTCGAGGAGCTGAATGAGTCGCTGACCGACGGCACCAGTTGCACCGAGAATTCCTGCAGTGACAGTCATTGTCGAAGGTCGGCAACGGGACACAAAAACGGTTGTGGTCCATGCAACCATATCCGCCCATTAATGAACATATACGAACATACATATCCTGCGCACCCGTCGGTGATGGTAGTCGTGCAGTAGCCGTGAGACGTTGTAAACAGTCCATCTCGGTCGTGAGCTATCGATCGCGCTCGAATTCACGTTCGTGGCTATTCGAATGAGTGTCATGATTGCGTTCGCTGTCTTCAGTTTCGAGCAGCGTCTCGACGCGACGTTCGAACGCCTCGTCATCGAGTTCTCCACGTGCATACCGCTCTTTGAGTACAGAGAGTGAGTCCGTCCTGTCAGTCTGTGTGTCGTGCGCAGCGACTGTGGGGAGGAGTTCCTCATCAATGATGAACAGTAACGGCACGAGTAGCAACCACCCCACGATGAACACGCTGGCCCCCACTTTAGCACCCACAAACAGGACAGCTAAGATGCCGAGTGGCAGCGTCACAACCGCGACTATCATTCCGAGCGATTGCAAGCGGTCGTCTGCCACGACTAACTATCGTACTATACGAAACGGTTTCTTATCATGTATTACCATTTTCGTTAGAAATATGGTAGAAATTTACGAGAGGAACGGTCGAGACCACGTCAAACCGAGAGTATTCACGGAATATCTTTTCGGGTGAACCAGAGCTGACTGATGAGGACAAGCACGAGTGTCCCAGCGAGCAACACGCCAGCGCTCGTTACGTCGTATTCGCTGTGAATGAGAACGGCGTTCGGATCGAGATACCGCATCGGCGCAATGTTTCCGAGCCATTCGTAATCGGTGCCAGTAACCAACGATTCGACGAGGAAGAGACCGAACAGCCCGCCGAGCACGCCGCGCTGAGCGATCGAAGCGCGGTTGACGAAGACAGACACGAGGAGTCCAATCGCGCCACAGCACAGGAGATACGGGATCGAAAGCAGATGGATAACCATCAGGTTGACGGCATCGACAGGGTAGCCAACGAGATCGGCACTCACGTAGACCACGACGGGAACGACAGCGTTGATGACGACGAGGGGAACGAACAACGACGCGAACTTCTCCGCGACGAGGCGCGCACGCAAAATCGGGAGCGACAGCAAGAGATCCATCCGTCCACGATCGACATCGTCTGAGAGTAATCCCGCACCGGAGTACGCAAAATAGAGACCGACCAGTAAGATCCACCCGGTCGTGTAGAGTTCGACCGCGAGAAATCCCTCGATAGACGCGAGCGTCTGGAGATTGAACGCCTCGGCCATCGCCGCCGGGTACGAAGCCGTGAGCTGCTCAATCTGTTCGGGGTCTAAGTTTTCGGTGAAAGAGGGATACATCGCGACGAATAGAGCAGCGACGAGCGAAAGGAGGACCGTTAGTCCACTAGTGCTCTTTGCGCGTTTGCGTGCCTCGTAAGCGGTCAGCTCAAACATCGTCTCCTCCGTAGAACCGCATGAAGACGTCATCGAGTGGCGCTTCCTCGATATCAAATTCACGAAGCGTGTGCCGTCCGACAGCATCCACGAGATCGTTAACGTTCCCAGTAAACGTAAACGAAACCTCGGTCTCGCTGCCGCTCTGAACCGAGCGAAACGCGAGTTCGTCTGCGTGTCCGTTGATCTCGTGCTCGCTGTCACTATCACTCATCCCACCTGCGGTGGAGACAGCCCTGATTTCGAGATCGTGAACGCCGTCGAATTCGAACGCAGATTCGTCGACCTCGCCAATGATACGAAGATGGACGACTTTTCCGCTCCGGTGGAGGAGTGCTTCGATCGACTCCGTCGTGACGAGCTGTCCATCGCGCAGGATCGCTACCCGATCACAGAGCCTGCGGACTTCGCTCAGCACGTGTGATGAGAAAAACACGGTTACACCGCGGCGCTGTTCCGCTCGGATGAAATCGTTGAAGCGTTGCTGTACGAGCGGATCCAGACCCGAGGTCGGTTCGTCCATGATGACGAGGGTTGGATCGTGCATGAACGCCTGAACGATAGCGAGCTTCTGGACGTTCCCGGTCGAATACTCGCGCACAGGACGACCAACGGGCGGATCGAATCGTTCTAACAGTTCTTCGCGCCGTTCAGCACCCTTCACGCGAGCGTGGAGATCTAGGATCTCGCTCCCAGTTACGCTCTCATCGAACGCTGGCGTTGCCGGGAGATATCCGATGTCAGCTTTGGCGCTGCGAAGATCACGTTCATTGCGCGTATCGCAGCCGAGAACGGTCGCCGTCCCCGTTGTTGGAGACTGGAAACCAAGGAGCGTCCGTATCGTCGTCGTTTTTCCCGCCCCATTCGGCCCGAGAAAGCCGAAGACCTCGCCCTCTTCAACGGAGAACGTAAGCGAGTCGATCCCAGTCACACTCCCGTATTCCTTCGTCAGGCCGCTCACCTCAATCGCTGCCATGCACCAACTCGATTCTATGACTGTATATCTTTTCTGGTCAGGCACTTATGAACGAGAACTGTTTTGGTTATAAGGTCATGAATGAAAAATGAAGTATGCACGGATTCAGCGACGAGGAGCGAGAACGCATCCGAGAGCAGCTCATCGAGACGGGGCGAGAGTTGCTCCTCACCTACGGGCCGGGCAAGACCACTGTTTCGGACATCACCGAGCCGATCGGGATTGCAAAGAGCACATTCTATCGATTTTTCGACTCTAAGTCTGCTCTGTATCTCCAGATATTCCGGCGAGAGATGGAAGAGTTCGGCGAAACCGTACAGCAAGAGCTGGCGACGGTGGATGATCCACGAGAGGGGCTTGAGCGGCTCTTCAGGTGTTACGCCGAGTTTGCAGAAGAGAATCAGCTCGTACAGCAGACGGTCATTCAGGGCAACTACCAAGAGACCTTTCGTAGTGTCGATCCGGAGAAATTGGAGACAGTACAGCAGGAAGGACCCGTTGAGCTCCTACCACTCATCGAAGATCTCCGAGCACGCAGCAATGGACCACTCGCGGAGGTCGATCCGAGCACAGTGCTCGGTTTAATGGGTGGATCAGTCGGTCTCATGGCCCTCCACAGAGACGAGTTCGACGAGTACGAATCGGGGTACTACAAGCAAGTACAGGACGTGCTCATCACGTCGCTCGCGCGAGGACTCACTGAGTGACGTAGATTAGATCGGATGGAAGGAATGTGGTCCTGCGTGTCGTGACTCGCGTTATGATGCGGTAAGAACAGCGTTATTCAGGCGTGACGCCCTTTTTTCGTGTAATGTACCCAGCGATTCGATTGCGGACTTCCTTCGATTCGATGTTCGTCAACTCTGTGACGAGGTCCTTGTTGCGATCGAAATCATCGTTGAACGCGTCCGAATAGCGCTCCAATAGCACTGTCGCCGTTTTCTTGACGTAGGCGGGTTTGATGGCCATACGGACAAATTCCCGACGACGAGGCTAAAAGGATTCGTTTCGCTCTCTGGCGCAGAGACCGAATGCGATCGATCGATCACTGCCACTCGATGAGCTCTTCGAATCGGGTCCACGCCGTCTGTTCGCGCTCGCTTCCGCAACGATCGACTACGCGTTCGAAGTACGCGATTCGTTCTCGAAGTTGATCAGTGTCGTATTCAGGAACGTCGAGCCGTGAAGCAGCGATTGTCGCCTCGACGACCGCATAGTATCCACGATTGGTGGTCGGAACGACGCGTCGTTCGACGCTCGATTCGATGGGCGAAAGCTCCCACTGCTCCCACTCCGTCTCTCCGTTCGCACCCGCGTCGACCGACTCAACCGAGACGCGGACCCACGCATCAGCCGTATCGAGAATCGGGGTGTCTTCCTCGCGGATCGAGCAGGCTGCCTCGACAAAATCGAGCGGATCGCGGGTGAACTGGAGATACCCCTCGCCGCGTGCGTGGAAGTTCCGCCACGTCCGCGTGCGTCCCCACGTTCGTGCGGTGACACGATGCGCTTTCTGTTCGTGTTCGGAGAACAGTCCGAGGGCAGCGACGTTCCACCGATCGTTTGGTCCGTGTGTCGTGACGATTGACTCGGTGACGCCAGACAGCTCAATCGGCCACGGGTCCTCGTGTGCACTCATACCGACAGCCCCCGTTCGAGCGCGATGAACAGCGCTGCTGCGGTCAGATCGGCCGTTGTTCCGGGATTGATGTCTCGCCGAATGAACTCCTCGGCAAGCGCAGCTGGGTCGATCGCACCTGCGCGAGCTTTGTCTGCTCGCTCGCTCACCTCGGTCGCCGTCGCCTCGTCGTGTTGTTTCACGATGAATGTGTCCGGCTTCGCTGCAAGTAGCCGAATGAAAGCGTCTGCAGCCCGTTCGGAGACGGGTCCGTCGTTCTTCTCGATCCAATCAGCGGCCGCAAACGACCGATCGAAATCCTGTGTCCACTCGCGCGCAACACCGTCGATCTCGGCGCTTTGCTCCATCACGTCGAAGAGTGTGAGTTCGCGCTCGCGGAGCGTCGGTTCCGCACGCGATCCCAGTCTGACATCGAGTGCGTCCATCCCAGAAGGAGGGTCGTTGACAGCGACATCAACGTGCTCGAACGCACGGTAGAAATCACAGGCGTCGTCCACCGTTGTCGAGCGAGCAATCTCGCTCGCGGTCTCGGCGGAGAAATCATCGTGTGCGCTTGCAGCGCGAACGAGCGGGACGAGCAGCAACAACGCACCGAACTGAGTGTTCCCGGCGGACTGTTCGGCCATTCCGACGACACTCCGCTCGAATGCGCGGCCGACGGCCGCCCCGTTCTGTGCGAGAATCAGCCCGGGGATGCTCCCGACAGCTCCAGCCATGAAATGCTCGAATCGAAGGTCGTCGTACTCTCTGTGTCGATCGACGTTTCCCGGCTTCGGCGTCCCGGTTACTTCGAGCAAGAGCGCGAGCTCTGCGTTCTGGGCCGGCGACCTCACGCTGTTCCCTCGCATCCGCACTCGTTTTCATTCTCGCTCTCGCTTTGACTTCCGTTTTGGAACCACTCTGTTGTCGCCTCACGAACGCGTTCGAGAATTCGGGGATCGTCGCTCGGTCGGCCGACGCTCACTGCGTCTGCACCGTACATGAGATACTCACGAACTGTCTCGCGCCCTCGGACGCCGTTGTTGGCGATGATGAACGCATCACTCGTCTCGGCGATCGTTCGAATGATCGACTCCGAATCCATCGCATCCACGTGAATGATGCTCGCTCCCGCCTCGCTCATCCGACGAACGGTTTCCGGGAGATCAACGTTTGCAACCTCCGCGCGAACTTTTACGCTTGTGGTCGCTCCTGTCTCGCTTGCAGCACGGACGGACGCACAGAGCCGATCGGTGTCTGCTAAGAGCGTCTCGCCCGCTCCTGCCGCGCATAGTTCGTCCTGTCGGCAGTGGGCGTTGATCTCGATGATCGCGTCGTGCTCACGACAGACCGCTGCAGCCCTTCGGATCGGCTCGATCGTCGTACTCCGCACGTTGAACCCAGTGGCGAGTGGCGTCTCCTCAAGTGCCGATAGCTCCCGGTCGATGAACGCGATCGGATCGGCCGGAAGAAACTCCTCGCGCTCGCGGGCAACGAGTGCTCGCGCTGCCGCTCGCGTGGGACCGTCGACCGCGATTCCGCCCAGAAACGCACAGCCCGCGTACTCGCTCGCCCGGCGCGCCCACGCGGCGTCCGATGCACCGCTCAGACTCGCTAAGGCGACACGAGGGGTGAAATCAACGCGGGGATGAGACCGAACAGGAACGTGACTATGACCCATCAGGCACCTCCATCAGCCACGGTTTCCAATCGTTCGCTCGCACGGTCAAGCGCCTCGCGGACTGCGCGCGCGACACGCTCTGCGTCCGTTGGAGAGTCCAGTGTCGTGTCCGTTCGCACGACTGGTCGGTCGAGGTCAGTCGGGTCGTCGGTATCGAGAACGAACGCGTCGGCGAACGGATACGCTTTGGCCACACCCGCAGTACTCGCTTCGAATCCCATTGCGCGCATGAGCGTTGCCGCCGGACCCGAGAAGACGCGGTCGCCGATGAACGGAGAGACAGCGACGACGGGCGTCTCGAACAACGCGCGTTCGAAGCGCTCCATCGAAAGCATCGGTCCGATGCTCGTCACTGGATTTGATGGGCCAATAACGACTGGACGATCGAGCGCAGCGAGCACCCTATTGGTCGGCGTCGCCTGTTCTGCACCCCGAAATTCCACGTTTTCAACGGTACATTCGCCGTCACGTGCAACCCAAAACTCCTGAAAGTGCATCGGTCCCTCGGGCGTGTGAATGATTGACGTCACTGGATCGTCGCTCATCGGTAGCAGAGTTCGCTCCAGATCGAAGGCGTCAGCGAGGATTTGTGTCGCTTCGGTCAGCGTGCGACCCTCATCGAGCAGGCTCGTCCGGGTCACGTGGACAGCGCGGTCACGGTCGCCAATGAACATGAACTCCGCGACGCCCGAAAACCGTCGCCAGCTGGCGATCTCACGCCCCGCTGTCTGCTCATCAGGAGGAAGATAACGCGGGCCAGGATCGATACCTGCACTGTCAGCAAGCCGGTGGAGTTCGTCGTGCGTGCTGCTCTCGTCCGAATCGATCCCCCACCACGTCTCCTGGTCGAGGACGCCACCATCCAGAAAGAGGACGGTGTCGAGATCGGGCGAAACGAGCACGCCACCGAGTTCGATGTCGTCGCCGGTATTCCCCACGACGACCGTCTCCGAGGGAGGAAACACCGCGCTGCTCCCGGCGAGGAGTTTCGGCGTGCCCGTCCCGCCGGCAAGGAACGTCGTCATACTCCCATCCGAGAGGTGAATGCGGTTAAGTGCTTGTGCTCATCGCAACAGCGCGAAGCAACGCAGAGCGAAGCAAAGCGGGGCGAAGCGGATCGAACTGCGTCACGGAGGGAATACGAGCACGTTGGACGAGGAGAGTGATGTTCGCCGTCACGGATCTTTTATCGTATCACACCAAATCATCCCTAATGATCACGATCAAGGACAGCGTCCACGACCACATTGAAGTCGAGGGCGTCGCCGCTGCGCTGATCGACACGCCACCGGTCCAGCGTCTGCGTCGGATCGGGCAGCTCGGGACTGTCAACCTCGTGTATCCGTCGGCGAATCACACACGGTTCGAACACAGTCTTGGTGTCTACCACATCGCGAATCAGGCGCTCTCGAAGCTCGGGATCGATGGCCAGAACGCAGACCGAATCCGCGCCGCTGCGCTGCTCCACGACGTCGGCCACGGGCCGTACAGTCACAACACCGAGGATCTCATCCACCGACAGACGGGGAAATATCACGACGAGGTGCACGACATTTTAGAGCGCGAAGCGATGGCGACAGTGCTCGATGACCACGATATTGATCCGTCTGCTGTTGCTGACCTCATCGCCGGTAAGGGACGACTCGGCCAACTCATCTCGGGCGAACTCGATGTCGATCGGATGGATTACCTCGTTCGTGATGCACACCACACCGGCGTTCCGTACGGAACGATCGACCACGAGCGATTCGTTCGGGAGCTTCGGTTCATCGACGGCGAGCTCGTTCTCGCAGCGGGGAATATCCAGACAGCAGAAAGTCTGCTACTCGCACGGGCGCTGATGAATCCAGCTGTCTACAATCATCCCGTCGCCCGAATCGGGAAAGCGATGCTCCGACAGGCAGCCGAGCAACTTCTTCGGTCTGCTGCAACGGACGCCGAAACGCTGCGACGAATGGACGATCACGATCTCATCGCCGCGCTCAGGTCGTGTGAACAGACTGTTGAATACGCGCGCCGTCTCGACGACCGTGATCTCTACAAACGCGCGGTGTGGGTGGAGTTCGAGGACGTCCCAGAGGAGTTGCCCAAGATGAACCACGAACGAATACAGGAGCTGACACGATCGGTGGCTGATACGGCTGATATCGACGAAGATGACGTTATTTTCGACGTTCCGGCTGGACCGTCGATGCCCGAATCAACGAGCCGCGTCGTCGTTAACGATGAAATTCGGCGGCTTGCGAACAGTTCGACGCTGGTCCGTGCGCTGATGACTGCCCAGCGAGACCGGTGGCGATTCGGTGTGTACACCCCGCAAGAATCGATCGACAGTGTCGGGCACGCAACCGAGCGTGTCCTCGGTCTCGATCTCGATGCGCGCGTCAGTGACCGAGTGGGACGACCCGCGACGCTCGATGAGTTCACCGGAGGGAGACAAACGTGACGCAAGAGTTCACCGGCACGATCCTCCGTGGACGAGAGTTCGACCCGATCGAGGGCCGTATCGTCGTCGAGGACGGGACGATAGCGGCGGTCGAGGAAACGAGCGAGGCGGATTCGACAGATCTCATTCTTCCTGCGTTCGTCAACGCACACACGCATCTCGGTGACTCGATTGCAAAAGAAGCAGGCGCGGGACTCACGCTCGATGAACTGGTCGCCCCACCAGATGGTCTCAAACACCGTCTCCTCAGAGTTGCGAGCGATGAAGAGTTGACAGCGGCAATGGAGCGCTCGCTCCGATACATGCAACAAGGCGGTACCGGAGCGTTCATCGAATTCCGTGAAGGAGGCGTTCCGGGCGTTCGGGCGCTTTCGCGGGCGGTAGAGGGACTCGACATCGAGTCCGTCGTTTTCGGACGTGAGTCGATTGCAGCGATGGAAGAAAGCGATGGATTTGGGGCAAGCGGTGCACGCGACAGCGAGTTCGGTCGTGAGCGAGAAGCGACCCGAAAAGCAGGAAAGCTGTTTGCCATTCACGCTGGCGAGCGAGACGCTGCGGACATCGATCCTGCGCTTTCGCTCGCTCCCGACATGCTCGTTCACATGGTGTACGCCGAATCAGATCACCTCGCACGCCTCGAAACGACACAAACGCCGGTCGTGGTCTGTCCCCGATCGAATCTCGTAACCGGTGTTGGACTCCCGCCTGTCCGGAAATTGCTCGATCATACTTCCGTGGCGCTCGGCACGGACAATGTGATGTTGAACAGCCCCTCGATGTTCCGAGAAATGGAGTTCGTCTCTAAACTCACGGAGGTGAGCGCACGCGAAACACTTCGAATGGCGACGATTGCAGGAGCAGACGCTGTTGGGCTGAACTGCGGTCTCATCGAAGAAGGACGCGACGCTCGATTGCTCATTCTCGACGGCGGGAACAACAACCTCGCTGGCGCTCGAAACCCGGTCCGGGCGGTGGTACGCAGGGCAGGTGTGAGCGATGTAAAAGAAGTTATCATGTAACAACCAAACAATTCGCTGCTCGGTTGTGGCTATTGAATAGCCGCGTAACCACGTCCGTTTAAGCCCGTTGGAACGTGTACGTTTGTATGGTCAATTTGTTTCTTCTTGTCGGCCTCGGTGTTGTCGTCTTCGTCGGATTTAACATCGGAGGCTCGAACACGGGCGTTGCATTCGGTCCAGCCGTCGGCTCGAAGTCGGTCTCGAAGAGCGGAGCAGCGGTGATGATGACGGTCTGCTTTTTCGTCGGCGGAGCGACGGTTGGACGGAACGTCGTTGCGACGATGGGTGGAAAGATCGTTCCTTCGAGCTACTTTACGCTCACCGCGAGCATCGTCGTGCTCTTTTTTATTGGATTCGCGCTGTTTCTCGCCAATGTAGTTGGCGTGCCCGCTTCGACATCGATGACCGGCGTCGGCTCAATCGCCGGGCTCGGACTGGCAACGGGTGCGCTCGATTGGGCCGTCATGGGCCGAATCGTCGCTTGGTGGATCGTCTCACCCGTCATCGCCTTTTGGGTGAGCGGCGTCATCGGTCGATATTTCTACCCGCAGTTGGCCCGATGGTTCGCTGTTACCCAGACGGAAGGTCGGTTACTCAAGCTCGATCATTCTGGACCAGTCCCTCGGCCCGCGCTTGGTGAAAACACCACGCAGAGAGAAGCCGTTGGGACGCTCGTGGTGATCGCTGTTGCCTGCTATACGGCGTTCAGTGCGGGCGCATCGAACATGGCGAACGCGATTGCGCCGCTCGTCGGCAGCGAGATGATCTCGATAAACAGTGGCATCTTGATCGCTGGAGCAGCAGTCGGACTGGGTGCGTTCACGATCGCCCGGCGCACGATCGACACGATGGGAAACGACCTCACTGATATGCCGTTGCTCGCAGCACTGGTCGTTGCGGTCGTTAGCTCGACGCTCGTTACGGGACTCTCGTGGCTCGGCGTACCCGTGAGCGTCGTCATCATCTCGACAATGAGTATTGTTGGTCTCGGCTGGGGACGCGCAACCAGAACGGTCACGATCTCCGATACGATTCACGGCGAGTCACCGGAGGTGTCGGTTGGGGCGCTCGCAGCCGACGGACCCGGTCCGACCGTGGGCGACAGCACTTCCGCTCCGGAAGCGACTGATCCAAAACCGATCGGTGATGAGAAAGCGAGAGATCTTCCCTCGGCGGCGGATCTCTTCAAACCGGGAGCAAGCGCACGCGTCATCGCCATGCAGAATCTCGTCCCGGCGCTCGCAACGCTCGCATCATTCCTGCTCTTTCGGTTCGTTCCCTCATTATAAACAAAGAGGAGAGGAGAGGAGTGCCCAGCGCAGTCATTCTCTGTCTCGTCAATCGATCCGTTCGGACGTTTGTTGATGTTGGCGCGCGAGCTCGACGTAATGATCACCAGCGTAGGCCCACGGTGAGTCTTCGACTTCGTCGCGGACTGTTGCTGGTGTACCGACGGCGATCGTTTTGGGTGGGATCTGCGTCTCCTCGGTGACGACGCTGCCAGCAGCGACGATGCTGCGTTCACCGACGTGTGCCCCATCGAGCACTGTTGCGCTCATACCGACCGTCGCGCGCTCACCGACGGTTGCCGCGTGAACGATCGCCGTGTGGCCGATCGTGGCGTACGGGCCGATTTCACAGCCCTCGTGGCAGACGGCGTTGTCCTGTACGTTTGCACCCTCACGGACGACGATAGCGCCCGAGTCACCACGCAGTGTCGTCTGTGGCCAGACGCTCGCATCCTTCTCGATCGTTACGTCCCCGATCACGACTGCGGTCTCGTCAACGTAAGCAGATTCGTGCACGGTCGGCGTCGTCCCGTCAAACGAACGGAGTACCATACCCGTTCGGGGACGAGCACGAGCATAAAACCATCCGCTGACATCTATCACGACAATAGATCACCTCAGCTCGTCACGATTCACTCTCGTACGAGCCGCTACTGATTTCCATTTTCGTAAAGCGACACAACTGACAAGTTCATTCACAGCGCTCTCCTGGTATGGAAGACGTATTTGACACACAGCCGATCATCGGGATGGTTCATCTCGAACCGCTACCGGGGGCACCGCGTTTCGATGGAGATCGGGAGTTCATCCGCGAACGGGCTGTACGGGATGCTCGTGCGCTAATGGCGGGCGGCGTCGATGGTGTGATCGTCGAGAACTTCGGCGACGCCCCCTTTTATTCGGACGACGTTCCGAAACACCTCGTCGCTGAGATGACGCGTCTCGTCAGAGATGTCCGCGAGGCTGTCACAGTCCCAGTCGGGGTGAACGTCCTCCGAAACGACGCACGTGCTGCACTTTCGATCGCTGCTGGCACGGGAGCATCCTTCATTCGTGTGAACGTTCACTCGGGTGCGAGAGTGACCGATCAGGGACTCATCGAAGGACAGGCCCACGAAACGCTCCGACTGCGGGATCGGTTGGACGCAGATGTTCGCATCCTCGCGGACGTCGCAGTCAAACACAGCGAACCGATCGGCAGTGAAAATGTCGAACAAGAAACGCGCGATGCCGTCGAACGAGGGCTTGCAGACGCCGTTGTTGTCTCTGGAGCCGGAACCGGTCGTGCGGTGGACCGAGAGCGACTCGAAACCGTCACGCGTGTCACCGACGATCTCGGCGTGCCAGCGTACATCGGCAGCGGTATGACCCACGAAACCGCGTCCGAATTGCTCTCGATGGCCGACGGTGCGATTGTTGGCTCGGCGCTGAAAGCGGATGGCAAGACGAATAATCCTGTTTCCGAATCGCGCGTCAAATCACTCGTCGAATCGACGAAATAAGGACGATCGTCGATCGAATCCAGCCAGCTTATTACGAACGGTGCGCAATTTTTGCCGAGAAATGACCACACACCGGGAACCGTTGTCGTCGGTCCTCGACACCGTTGGGGAAACGCCGCTCGTCGCCGTGCATGACACACCGGCAGACGTTGCTGTTTATGCTAAGCTGGAATCATTCAACCCCGGTGCGAGCGTCAAAGATCGTATTGGTGCCTACATGGCAGAACAGTTGCTCGAACGGGGCGAGATCGAGCCCGGAGGGACGATCATCGAACCAACGGCTGGCAACACGGGCATCGGGTTCGCAATCGCGGCCCAACAGCTTGGACTCAATTCAATCTTCGTCGTTCCAGAGCGATTCAGCCGTGAGAAACAACAGCTCATGCGCGCGCTCGGCGCAGAAGTCGTGAATACGCCCACGGAAGACGAGATGCAGGGTGCAGTCGAGCACGCACACGAACTCTCTTCGGAAATCGAGAACAGCGTCGTTCCACAGCAGTTCTCGAACCCACTCAATACGGAAACGCATTATGCGACCACAGGACCTGAGATCTACGACGCCCTCGATGGTGAGGTGGGCGCTGTCGTCGCTGGCTGTGGAACCGCGGGAACGCTCATGGGAATCGGCCGCTATGCCCGCGAACGACATTCCGAGACGTACATTGGAGCTGTCGAGCCAGAAGGCTCAGTGTATGGACGCTTTCTCGACCGAGAGCCTGAACACGGCGAGTACAAAACGGAAGGCATCGGAACGAGCGACCCGGCGACGAACGAACTGTTCGAACCGGAACTCGTCGATGACATCATCCAAGTGAGCGACCGAGACGCGCACAACGAATTGAAACGACTCGCCCGCGAGGAGGGCCAGCTCGTCGCATCGAGCGCAGGAGCAGCAAGCGTTGCCGCCCGACAGGTCGCAGACCGGATCAGCGATGGGACGCTTGCGGTTCCGTACTCGACTGTTGTGACCGTGTTCCCCGATTCGAGTGAACGGTACCTCTCGAAAGGAATTTACGAGTCGTTCGAAGAGTGGGACGGGTGAGAGAGGACGTAGTATAGCGTTCGTTTTGAAATGACTGAACTAGTTCACTCCCAGAGTGATGCGATTCGGTCATCAATATTCGCCAGCGTCCGTGTCAACATATCCGCAGAATAGATGTCTTTGACAGGATCATCGACAACATCCGTCCCGTCTGCGTCGGGTGGCCGATGAAAATGAGCGTACGATGCGTGTGGATTGGGATGTCGATCCCATCGGCACTGCCAAACCGTCCCATCGGCGTTCTTTTCCCTGTAGTGAAAGTTGTACTCGTCGTTCTCGTACCACTGGATTTCGAGCGATGCCGATAAAATAATCTGCGGATAGCGATCGTCATCAAGGTCAAGAATGAGCGTCGTCAGCGCGTCATTCTTGCGTACTCCGTTGATTTGGTCGATGAGAGGATGAGTTCGGACCCGTTCATGAAACATTTCAAGGACAGCAGTATCGATTGGGCCGGGGGGTGTCCGTTTGTCCATCACGCGGAAAGTCTGTCGTGCTGACGTCGTTGTGCGATTCGAATCGCATCGTGATAGACACCGGTGTCGCGTCGAATCGATGCCCACTCGTTAACGGTCTCCCATCGTTCATGAACCATCTCGTGTTCGACATCCTCTGGAAATGGTACGGCATCAGGTGTCGACACTTCGTATTTCTCTTGAAACTCGGTATCCGCTGCTTCTAATGACTGCAGTCGGTCGAGTAGCTCCTCATCCGTGTGCTTGGTTGCGAGTTCGTTCGCCCGACGCCAGCGGAAATACTCGTCGTTGCGAGCGTACCGTGTGTGTTGTCCAGTCCACGTTCGTGCGACTCCGAGATCAGCGAGTTCCTTCAGGTGCTTTCGCGCAGCGTTTGGAGAGCACTCGGCCCGCTCTGCAATCTGAGCGACAGGCGTTGGTTCATGGATACCAACGATGACATCCTTGATTCGTTGACGGGTATCGCGTGTTTCGACCCACTGCTCGCGTTGACGCTCGATCGCCTCATCAGATGGCGTTGGACCGAACTCGACCATACGCAATTTTATGCGCTAATAGCTAATATATCTTCGTTCATCAATCGTCGTTCAGAGACATCTGGAAGCCGTACTACATATACAAATACTTTGATGTGAGATATCGTCGGACTGTCCCCCGGATCGGTGATATGTCTGATCGATTTTAATAAATTCAGGGAACTACGTAGTCTTCAAGCCAGAGAGAAACACAGTACGGTGTATTTACAAGTTAGAAAGAAGGAATGATTTCTTCGCTGGTGAGCTAATAGATTTGTTCGCATTTCATGCGTACGGCTGTACTGATCTGGGTCACTGTTTATCCCCGGTATAATTAAGTTCTACACTACTATTGATCACAGATAATGGAAGAAAGACGGCTTTCATATCAGGATCGTGAAAACGGTATTGCAACACTAATTTTGTTCGAAAACGAGGAAATCATTGAACGTTTTCACAGAGATGCTGAGGAATTGCCAGATGGGGCAACAATAGGGGACCAATATCAACCAGAAATCAGGGACGGTGAACTCGTCGCAATGCATTATGACGAAGAGCTTACTGAGAAGAAACGAAAGGAGATCGAAGACACGATTCAGCGGCACCAAGAGGAACGGTTAGAAGAGGACTGAGGGATGTCCGATGAGCCGCTGGCTAATGGACGACGGGAGATTTACACACTGAATGTTGGACAGGCGGATGCACATGCAATTATCACGGAGGACGGTACACTCAATCTGGTTGATGCAGATGAAGCAGCAGTCGGTAACGAACTCGATACTGTCTTAGCCGGACGATCAACGCCAGAGACGGAGACAGGAAAAACCCCAATCGACACGTTCGTCATAACGCATTTTCATGACGACCATACAGGAGGGATCGGAGCATTATACGATCACGGCTATGAGATACAGCACGTCGTTGAGCCTGACGCAAATCGATATGAACTACGTGATCCAGATACCGAAAAACCAGAGAAGGGTGTGAGTCCGTTTGTTCTGGACACATATGAACGTGAATTAGAACAGCATGATCCAAAAACCGTTAGACAGGTCTCGGAAGGCGATTCCCTCTCATCAGACGTGGACAGCCAGATCTTAGCACCACCCGACGAATCAGGCACGATCACATTTACCAGTCCAGAAACAGGGAGGAAAAATACCCTCAAGCCAACCGGTGCGAACGCAAACAGCATCGCACTCAAAGCAAAGGGCAACCAGTCGGTGTTGTTCGTAGGAGATGTTGAGGATACCGGTGGACTCAATGGCGAGAGTCTGGTGGTACACCAGCATGATCGCGGAAAAAGTGACGTTTCTCTTGGTGCCGACACTCTCATCCTGTCTCATCACGGTTCAGATAACGCGACCAGCGAGGAGTTCCTCGATCGAGTCGATCCAGATATAACAGTGATTTCGAGTGGCCTACACAATAAACACACAAGTACGAACGAGCACGACGCCCATCCCCACGATGCGACACTCAAGCGTCTGAATGATCAAGAGATCGATGTCTACTGGACGGCAGGCCATGGAACACTCCGGACCGATCTGGATTCGGAGACTGCCCGACCAGAACCAACGACTGACCTCGAAACAACCAACGCGGCTGATCTGGCCGCGCTGAAGTACTACTGCCGGGAACACGACGTCTCACCGGAACAGATAGTGGCACTCACCCCAGACCACTTGCCTGAAGAAACGCCTGACTGGATAGCTGAGTCCGCACCGATGATGGTCGAGACGACCGAGGAGATCGTGGATGCAGCGATTGCGAACGGCGAAACGGTCGAAGATGTTCGGTACACGCTCACAGCAACGCCGGACGCGCACGCTCACCTCAAGAAGAGCGTACAAGCCGATCGAGACGAACACGTCACGACCAGAAAAGACGTAAAACGGAACCGAGAGGCGTATTTCAGCGCGAAACGGGCAGAAGACGCCTACGAGCGACTCCCACTGCACACGCGACTCCGGGCGAACCTTCCCAACCGATTCGGTGGGATCGACCATCCACTGAAAGGCGTGCCAGCTTCTGAAGAGATCGATGGTGTGCGTGACGTGAGAGAGCTCCCACGGGCTGTCAAAAAGCCGGCGGCAGCCGAACTGCGCGCCCGTGAGGGATTTGCAATGGGGGATATCGTCACCGCTGAAAAAGCCACAGACAACGCTGTTGAGGCGTCAACAACGGCCGATACACTACAAGAGAACCTCCTGGAGACGCCAGGCGCGCACAAGGATTTCCTCTACGCGATCGAGACACCCAATGCCCACACTGCACACGAAATCGATCACGATCTCTCTGAGACACTCGACCATGCGAATGAGCGCGAGCGAACGAACGAGCAAACCCGTCGAGACTCGCAACTGAGCCTATAATTTTCGTCGATATATCGCCACACGTGGACATGAGATTCGAATCCAGCGTCCGAGATGTTTGAGGAATCCATCCGCTTACAAATATTTTCGATAGATAATATCATCGAACGATTTTCCCGCAGCAGTGACGCGTGTTCGATCGATTTCGATGAATCCGTTCGATTCGTAGAATCGATGGGCCGCTTTCTGGAGACTCGTCGTCAGCAAAACCAGTGCTGTGTAACCGCGATTGTGGGCGCGTCGTTGGAGTTCGTCGAGAATCTGCTGACCGTAGCCCGAGCGTTGCTGTTCGGGAACAACGTGTATGCGTTTGAGTTCGACGGTTCCGTCAGCAATGGAGTCGAGATACTCGCTAACGAGTCCTCCGACGGGACGAAATGCCCCGATTGCGACGATCTCGCTGTCCACTTCTCCGACGAGAAACTCCCCACCAGAATCGAGGTACTCCTCCTCGATCGGAGCGGTGGACTCGTGGGGGACCTCCTCGAAATAAGCGCCAGTATCACGGAGCGCTGCTTCCATGACTGCATCTACTCGGGGTCGATCGTCGGAAGCGTACTGTCGAAGTGAGAGACGCTCGGTCATCTACCGAGTTGTACGCTCTGACCCGTAATCTTGCTTTTCGAACAGCCATTGCGCACAGTAGTTTTCTCAGAACTATTCAATGAGATCGACAGTGGCAGATACGGCAGACGGTTGTGAGCATCTCCCCGTTGTCAAAACGAAGCCACAGATGCATCATACCCCCACAGTCGTTTTACTGCAACGAGGAGAGTACTGCTAGCATGAAAATAGCCATTCTATCCGATACGCACATTCCTGACCAAGCACAGCGAATCCCCGATGAGTTCCGCGAGCAGATTCGGGACGCCGACCACGTCATCCACGCTGGTGATTTCGGTTCGAACGAGACGCTCGTCGACGTGCAGGAACTCGCCTCGGATCTAACTGCCGTTCATGGAAACGCAGACCCCAACGACATTGATCTGCCGTCAGTGGCGTCGACCGAGATCGGTGGGGTGACGTTCGTTGTCATTCATGGCGTCGTCAACCCTGTGGAAAGAGCCGTTTGGAGTTCTGAAGGAGTTGTCTTCGACCAGGATGATTGGTTGAACGCTGTCACGGATACCACACGCACGCGAGCTGACGAGCCCATGATCGGGATCGGCGGCCATACACACGAGGTCGAGGACACGGTTTACGACGGTGTTCGAGTCTTGAATCCAGGATCAGCCACTGGAGCTGGCCCGGCCGAAGGATCGACGATGATGACCGTCGAAGTTGTCAATGAGGATCTCAGCGTTACTCTCCACGAGATGTGATGACGGAGGCTGACGAACAGTCCTGAACGCTGTACTCTCGATCACGCATTCGATCGCCGGACGAGAATACCACGAAAAAGAGGAGGCAAACGTGACAGAATCGTTCACTTTGCAGGTCCTGTGCGATCAGGAACGGCAAGAGTCACACGGACCGACCGTGTGATACGGGCATGGACAACGAATCAGAGGAGCGAATCGAGACGCGCGCGATCCACGCGGGACAGCAACCAGACTCCGAGACGGGTGCGGTCATGACACCGATCTACGCGAACTCCACGTACGTACAGGATGGTCCGGGCGATCACCGAGGATACGAGTACTCCCGGACCGGAAATCCGACGCGAACGGATCTCGAAGCGAATCTTGCGAGTCTCGAGAGTGGCGCACACGGACGTGTGTTTTCGAGCGGGATGGCCGCGATCAACACGGTACTCAACTTGTGTGAGGCGGGTGATCACGTCGTCACTAGCAACGACGTGTACGGCGGGACCCACCGCTTGTTCACACAAGTGTTCGAGCAGTACGATCTTTCGTTCGACTTCGTCGATATGACCGACATCGACAGCGTTTCGGATGCCATGCGACCCGAAACGGAACTCGTCTGGGTCGAAACGCCGACGAACCCGCTGATGCGGGTGATCGATATCGCAGCGATGGCAGAGATTGCCCACGAGTACGATGCGCTGTGTGCGGTCGATAATACGTTCGCAACGCCGTATCTCCAGCGACCGCTCGATCACGGCGCTGATATTGTTTGTCATTCGCTGACGAAGTATCTCGGTGGCCATTCGGATGTGGTCGGCGGCGCGCTGATTACCGACGACGCAGCATTAGACGAACGCATCGGATTTTATCAGAACAGTGTCGGTGCAACAGCAGACCCGTTTGGCTGCTTTCTCGTGTTGCGGGGAACGAAAACGCTTCCCGTGCGAATGGATCGTCACTGCGAGAACGCACACATTCTTGCGGCGTGGCTCGACGACCATTCCGCCGTTGAACGCGTCTACTACCCGGGACTCGACTCCCATCCGAGCCACCAGATCGCGGCGGCACAGATGGATGACTTCGGCGGAATGTTCAGCTTCGAACTCGATGCCACGCTCGAAGAGGCAGGGTCAGTCGTCTCGAACACTGACGTCTTCACGCTCGCCGAAAGCCTTGGAGGTGTCGAGAGTCTCATCGAACAACCGGCGGCGATGACACATCAGTCCATCCCGAGAGAAGAACGCATCGCGGCTGGACTGACCGACGGTCTGATTCGCGTGAGTGTCGGAATCGAGCACGTCGAGGATCTTCAGGCAGATCTAAGCAGGGCAATCGATGCTATACTCCAGTGAGAACAGGCAAACGTATCACCGAGAAAGAAGGGGAAGCTGATAACGACAGACCACATACGTCTCTTCAATGAAACGTCGGACGTATATTGTTGGAGCAGCGAGTATTGGATTATCGATACCAATCGTCGGAGAAAGTGGTCGGGAGAGAAAGGACGGTCATATCAGGAATAGGAACAAAAACGAGAATGAGATGCAGGCCATTCGCAACGGTCGGGCCGCGAGTACTGATCCAGAGCCAGCATACACGCTCTTGGATGGAACAAAGTACGAGACGGAGGTGTACGTTATCGACGCACCTGAATCCGGACCGACCGGCGTTGTCATTGGTGGCATGCATGGTGATGAACGATCCGGCTATCACGCGGCAGCAGCAGTCTCGCGCTGGCAGTTCGACGCTGGTCGAGTCGTTGTCCTCCCACAGGCGAATCAACCAGCCATCAAAGCAAAAACGCGCCACGGTGTCGGCGGCGATCTCAATCGGAAGTTTCCACCCGGCGACGAACCGACGACGACGCTTGCACAAGCCATCTGGAACGACGTCGTTTTGCGATCCGAGCCCGACTTCCTCCTCGACCTCCACCGCTCGAAAGGGATCTACAGATTTCACGAGAGTTTCGTTGGGCAAGCGATCTACCCTACTGATGTCGGTGACGCGCCCTCGAACGCCGTCGACACGATAGCGTCCTTGAACGCAGATGTCGTTCCGTGGTACATGCCGTATCACGATTTCAAACGAGGAAACGTCATGCACGGCACCAGTCCGCTACTCGCACACAAGGCCGGTGGTGATTTGCAGGTGCCGGCGTACATCGTCGAAACAACGACATTTCTCACCGATCTCGATACACGTACCCGATGGACGAAGCGAGCCGCCGAAAAACTGCTCTCGCTACACGGGATCAATCGAGCCACCGAAACGGAGCGTAACAAATGACGTTAACACTAACAGATCTTCGACGAATCTTCGCTGGACGGAGCGTTATCGCCGTGTTTGCGATACTCGTTGGCCCGATCGTCGCCGGGGCACTCGATACCGATCTCATGACACCGCTTGCACTCCCGGGATACATCGCACTCTCACTCGGGAGTTCGATCGGGAGCTATCTCTTTCCGAACCTCGCACTCTGGGTGTTCTGGGCACCCTTCCTCTTCGGAAGTTACCTCATCTCGATCGTCACAGCCGGGCTGTACCGGACCGTTCGAAGCTTCTAGCCGGAGCCAATACTCGAAGCCCTGCCGGTGGCGGCGGGTTTTTACGGAAGCCAGTTGTGTTTCCGACACGTCATGAAAAAAGTAGGATTATCCGACGTTCAGAACGTCCCGAACCCATTGCAAGTTCACGACGTCCGAAAGCCGATCTCAATGGTGCTCGGGACAACTGATTTCGCGATGAACTACTTCGAACTCGACACCGGTGATTCGTTTTCCGGCGGCATCCACACCCACCACGATCAGGAGGAGGTGTTTTTCATCATGGAAGGGACGGCAACGTTTGAGGTGGGCCGTGACGGTAACGAGGTTGAGGTGGGCCCTCAGGAGGCGATCCGCTTTGCTCCGGGTGAGTACCAGTGTGGCCACAACCGAAACGAAGAACTCCTCGCTGGACTGGCACTCGGTGCACCCGGGGCGATGCACGATTGGGACGCGCTCGAATCGATCGTCTACTGCCCAGAATGCGAAGAAGAGACTTCCCATGGAGTTGCACTCGAAAGCGGACAGTTCGATCTCACCTGCAACGAGTGCGAGTACGAACACTAATCGCTGAATTGCAGTCCTTATACCAACAAAACGAATTCTAACTCTAACGCTGAATTTGCCAGCTATCTCGATCACAGTACGAGATCACACAGAGCGGGCAACAGCGTCGGTCAGTCGTTTGGATTCAAAAGAGTGCTTCGCTCTCTTCGAGAATCCGGGCCGGTCCGCCGACACTCCAAACACGTGTCGGTGCGTGTTTACCGACGGCATTTTCGACCGTCGTGACGTGTTCTTCTGTCGTGTTGACGTAGACGCTCGCACCCGTATCAGTCGAGAAGAATACAGGGATGCCGTCGTTCCGAAGATCTCGGACTGTCTCGAAGATGGAGAGCGTGGAGGGCTGCCAGTATACCCACCCCGCCGGACCAGTCATCGTCGTCGCGGCAAGCGAGAGTGAATCGTGTTCGGTGCGTTCGAACACGGCATCGAAATCGCCGCGTCGAAGTGCATCGCGCATGGATGCGATCTGACCGTGGATGTGCGCCAACCGAGCCTCGAACATGTGGCTGTCTGCGGCCTCTTTGTGCGCTTCCTCAGTTTCTTTGTACGCTGGAACCTCGCATGCGATGACCCGAAGTTTGTCATCAAGCTCGGTTTCGATCCGTTCTGAGCGACAGTCCTCGTCGTTCAGTCCCGTTCGGAGATGGGAGAATCCACCCGTGACTGCCCGCGCCGCAGACGATGAGCCGCGACGGGCGACGGTCGAAATTTCGGGACGAGTCATATCCAACCCGGCAGCTTCACAGAGTGCCATCGCGGCGGCAGCGAATCCGGACGACGACGAACCGAAGCCGATGTTTGTTGGGAATGAGCTCTCACTCTCGAAACGAACGGGATCCTCACGGTCTGCGAGCGAACGCACGTGATCGATGACGTTTTCGACGCGTTCTGCGGCGCGACCCGACACGTCTTCGCCATCGATAACGATGCGGTCACCGTCGAGCGAGGAGTCGAACTCGGCGGTCGTGGTCGAATTGCTCGGAGCTGTACAAACACTGATGGAATCGTGATACGGGAGCCGCAGCTCCGGATCTCGCATTCCGTGATATTTGATCAGTCCCTGAATCGGATGCGCCCGAGCAGTTGCCTTCATACTCATACCACTCAGGCGTTCCACCGAGGGCTTAACTCGTTCGACTCGAATGGACGACGCTACACAGCAACTCGCGCATAGAGGGTTATAGTAACTCGTGGATAACCGGGAGATATATTCTTCATTGACAGCGACAATAGATCTAGATCTCCAATTGTGATTCAATAAATATCATCAGAGAAACTTTATAGTTCCAGAATCTCACATAGTGGACATGATTGGCCTTACTCGCCGCGAAGTACTTCGCGGTGGTGCTCTTGCGAGCACTGCTGTGCTCGCCGGCTGTAATGATTCTATGAATACTGCGTCGATTACAGATTCATCCGACGCGATGTCGGAGCGTAGAGCGCTCGATTACATTCGACCGTGTTCGGCACAGATTACAGAACAGTTCAATCCCGATGACGACGCTCATATCGACATCGGACCCCTGACGTTCGCCAACGTACTCGATTATCTCCCGACGATCGACGTTGCATCAGGAGGCAAGAGCGTGAAAGCCCGGCTCATCATCGATCCAGGAACCGGCGTAACGCTCACGGTTCCGGAAGCAGAGCGTGAGCACGTTGCGCTGGATTACAACCAGACGAACTGGTACACCAACGGCACTCCTCTCGACACTGCTCAACAGACTGTCCGATTCGAAGCGTGTGAGTCCGATACACCGAGGCAGTACAACGGTGGAATTGTCGTCACCAGCTCCCGGTGCGTGACGCTCGAAGTGGGAATCGATGGAGAGACGTCCCCTCGAAAAGCGGTCCTCCCCGTTGGAACCAAGTGTGAGAGCTGAACCACACGTTCAACGGGCGAGCCCAAAGTGTACTAGATAACGACATACAGAGAGAGTTCACTAATCTCTCAGCTATGTGAATTGAGATGGAATTTATATAGAAATGGAATAGAGGCTTATCCATGACCACGGACACCTTTGTTCCATGGAAAGATTATGTCAATGCTCTTGGGCTCGGCGTGATGTCGATGCTTACTGTCGGGTTGGTATTCGTATACACCCCACTGCCAACGATCTTGCCACAATCGATCATCGAAAACGGACCATTCATCGTTGGAAGCGCGTTTTTTGTCGCCTATGTGATGGCGTACTCGGATCGAAACTTCTGAGTCTCACGCGCTTTGTCGTCCAAGATCGATTAAACATATCACGCGGATTATTGCTGATATATAGTTTTCTGACGTTCGGTTGCACGCTATTCTCACAGAACAAATCAGACTGACTGAAATCGCCGTTTTTGCATGCCATTCGTACCCGAAACCCGTATTGAGACACCACACCCGAACTGCAAACATTGCCGTAACTCTTGGTTATAACTTCATCCAGATATATGAGTCACAAACATGGGAACTGACGAGCGGCGCACGCGCGGATTCGGGACGCGTTGTGTCCACGCCGGGCAAGAGTCGGACCCGGAAACCGGAGCGGCTGCACCGCCTTTGTATCAAACGTCCTCGTACAGCTTCGACGACGCTTCGCACGCGGCTGATCTGTACGCGCTTGAGGCTGAGGGGGACGTTTACTCGCGGATAAGCAATCCGACGAACCGAATGCTCGAACAACGGCTCGCGGATCTCGAAGGCGGTGTCGGTGCGCTCACGACAGGTTCAGGAATGGCTGCACTCGACGCCGCGACGTTTGTGCTCGCAGAAGTGGGTGACAACATCGTCTCTGCGTCGTCCATTTACGGTGGGACGCACGCCTATTTCAGCCACACTGCGAAACGCCGCGGTATCGAGGCACGATTTGTTGACACGCTGAAGTACGAGCAGTACGCCGACGCGATCGATGAGAACACGGCGTACGTTCACCTCGAAACGATCGGGAACCCATCGCTTGTGACGCCCGATATCAGTCGTATCGCAGAGATCGCTCACGAACACGGTGTTCCACTGCTCGTCGACAATACGTTCGCAACGCCTGCGCTCTGTCGGCCAATCGAGCATGGAGCAGACCTCGTCTGGGAATCCACGACAAAATGGATTCACGGCTCGGGGACGACCATCGGTGGCGTGCTCGTCGATGGCGGTCGCTTCCCGTGGGGCGACTATCCGGAGAAATACCCAGAAATCGGCGGTGAGAATCCCGCGTTCCACGGGCTCAACTTCACGGAGCGCTACGGCGAGCGCGCGTTCACGCATGCAGCACGCCAGCGGGCGCTGCGGAGTCTCGGCGACCAGCAGTCGCCGTTCGATGGGTGGGTCACGATGCAAGGTCTGGAGACGCTTGCACTCCGGATGGAACGCCATTGTGAGAACGCACGTACGGTTGCGACGTTCCTCGAAGATCATCCGTCAGTCGCGTGGGTCACCTATCCTGGACTCGCTTCCCACGAGACGCACGACAATGCTCGTCGGTATCTCGACGGCGGCTTCGGCGGAATGATCGCGTTCGGGTTGGAGGGAGGCTACGAAGCCGGAAAGCGTCTGTGCGAGTCTGTTGATCTCGCGCAGTTCTTGGCGAACGTCGGCGACGCGAAGACGCTTGTTATCCACCCAGCGAGCACGACGCACGCACAGCTTTCGCCGGACGAACAGCGCGCTAGCGGCGTGACACCCGATCTGGTCCGCTTATCGGTTGGTATCGAAGATGCAGAGGACATCATCGCAGATCTCGACGGAGCAATATGACCGAGACGGTCGCGCTGGGCGAGTTCCAGTTCGAATGTGGTGAGTCAATCCCGAACCTCGAACTCGCCTACGAAACGTACGGTGAGTTCACTGGTGACAACGCGGTCCTCGTCTGTCACGCACTCACTGGAAGTGCCCACGTCGCCGGTGGGCGGACGACCGAGACCAGTGGACAAGCCCGCGCGTGGTGGGACGACATCGTCGGCTCCGGAAAGGCGATCGACACCACTGACTACTACGTTATCTGCGCGAACGTTCCCGGCTCCTGTTATGGCTCCTCGGGACCCGCCACGAAAGGCCCAGATGGTGAGCCGTACGGCACTGACTTCCCGGCAGTCACGGTCGCCGATTGGACGCGCGCCCAACGGCTGCTGCTCGATGAACTCGGAATTCCACACCTGTACGCTGTCGTCGGTGGGAGTGTCGGTGGGATGAATGCGCTGGACTGGGCGAAACGACACCCCGATCACACAGAGCGTGTCATCGCTATTGCGGCAGCTGCCCGGCTCGATCCACAGTGTCTCGCTCTCAATAGCATCGCCCGTCGGTCGATCACGTCTGATCCAGACTGGCAGGGCGGAGACTACTACGGCACAGACAAGAAGCCAACAAACGGCCTCTCAATTGCGAGACAGATTGGCCACGTGATGTATCTCTCGAAGGAGTCGATGAACGGAAAGTTCGGTCGTCGGGCAGCTGGTCGGGACGCGGTCCGTGATACGTTCCCAGTCGATCCTGCTGCCGGGTTTTTCCCGTATCGTGACGTAGAGTCCTATCTCGACTATCAGGCAGAACGGTTCGTCGAACGGTTCGACGCCAACAGTTACCTGTATCTGACACGGGCGATGGATAACTACGATCTCGCAGCTGGCCACGAATCCGATGCAGACTCCCTCGCGGCGTTCGACGGAGAGACGCTCTGTGTGTCGTTCACAGGCGACTGGCATTTCACCGTCGAGGAATCAGAAACCGTTGCAGAAGCGTTTCGTGCGACGAACACGGATGTTGCCCACCACGTCATTGAATCCGATCACGGGCACGATGCCTTCCTCGTCGAACCGGAGAAAGTCGGACCACCGGTCTCCGATTTCCTTGCAGATGGGGTGCGCGGGACGGCAGTAACGGATACTGCACCCGAAACGGACGACGGTCAGGCGTTTGCACCCGTGCACACGAGCCTGTTTAGCTAGTTAGAACAAAACGCTACTCACGCCACAGCACGAGCGTGCCGATGCCAACGACGATCGCGAGCAGATACGCTGGTCGTTCACTCGCAACCGAGAGCATGAGCGTTGGTTCGAGAGTCGTGCTGGCTGTATCCGATGTGACTGTGTTTTGGAGTACGACGAGAAGATAGCCAGCGGAAACTGCAGCCATTGTGACACCGGCCGTCGGCAGCGGGTTATCGTTGATCCACTGCAGCGCTCTCGTGATCGCACGACGCGGCAGAGAAATCATCCGTGAAAGCATAGCGCCCATTCGACACCCCCAAAAATAAGTGTGCGTCAGACGCTCAGTATGTCGCGCGCAGTGAGTAGCTCTTGGAGTTCCGCCATCGATGAGACGGTTACATCACAAGCAGGTTCGACCGCTGGCTTCGGTTCGTATCCGATCGCACTGGATGCAAATTCGAGCATCGGCAGGTCGTTCGCCCCGTCACCGACCGCGATTGTATCGCCAGTGATGTCCAGTTCGCGGACGAGATCATCCAATGCGTCGTCTTTTGTGCCCTCAATAAGAGGCCCCTCGACGGTTCCCGTGAGTTCACCATTTTCGACCGGCAACCGATTAGCGACAATCGTATCGACGGTGACATTTTCGCGTTCGAGCGCGCGCTCGACACCACGCTCGAAGCCGCCGGTGAGAATTGCGACGTGGACGCCAGCGTCGCGGAGTGCAGTGATGAGGTCCGCGCTTCCCTCCCGCAAATACACCGCATCGAACGCCTGCTGTGCATCCGCCACTGAAAGCCCTTCGAGAAGTGCCGCCCGCTCGCGCAGGCTGGTGGCGTAATCGATCTCGTCGTTCATCGCTCGTTCAGTGATCGCAGCCATCTCGTCGGCGACCGACCGCTGTTCGCCCAACAAGACGGTCATCTCTGAATCGGAGAGTGTCCCATCGAAGTCGAATGCGACGATGCTCATACCGCGAACTCTCGCTACTAAGTAAAAACCAAACCGGAACCGAGTTCGGAATAGCAGTGTCTCAGAACAGTCCGTTATCAACCCGTATCGTTATTCAGAGCGCTTGGACTGCAACCGGTATCTATCCGTCTGAGGGCAATATTCGCCACGCTTACGAATGGAGAAAGCGTTATCCCCGCACCGACGGAGACCGAATCATGAAAGTACTTGTTACGGATCCAATCGCGGATGCGGGGTTGGAGCGGCTCGACGAAGCGGGCTTTATCGTAGAAACGGCATACGATATCGAGGGTGAGGCGCTTCGGAGCGCTATCCAAGACGCCGTTGGGCTCGTCGTCCGTTCGGGAACCGAAGTGACGGCTGACCTCCTCGCGGCCGCACCGGAGCTCGTTATCGTTGGTCGTGCGGGAATCGGTGTCGACAACATCGATATCGATGCCGCGACCGAGCACGGCGTGATCGTCGCTAACGCTCCTGAAGGGAACGTCCGCGCCGCCGCAGAGCATACGGTTGCCATGGCGTTCGCTACTGCGCGCTCCATTCCGCAGGCACACAGCCGCCTGAAATCTGGTGAGTGGGCAAAAGGAGAGTATCTTGGGACTGAACTCAACAATAAGACGCTCGGAATTGTCGGGCTCGGTCGCGTCGGTCAAGAGGTCGCACGGCGTCTCAACTCCCTTGGGATGGACCTCCTCGCGTACGACCCGTACATCGGCGCGGACCGCGCTGCGGCTCTTGGCGCGGAGCTTGCAGAACTCGATACTGTCCTCGAGCGAGCTGACATTGCAACGGTTCACACCCCACTTACTCCCGAAACTGAAGGACTCATCAGTGAGCCAGAGCTTGCGAAACTTGAGGGAGGATATCTCATCAACTGTGCTCGCGGCGGTATCATCGATGAAAGCGCACTTGCAGAAGCCGTTGCAGATGGTACCCTCAACGGTGCGGCGCTCGATGTGTTCGCTGACGAGCCACTCTCTACAGACAGTCCGCTGCTTGCTGTCGAAAACGTCGTTGTCACACCGCACCTCGGTGCAAGCACGGAAGCCGCACAGGAGAACGTCGCAACGAGTATCGCAGATCAGATCGTGGCTGCCACCAACGACGAGCCGGTGATGAACGCGCTCAATGCTCCTTCGATCGATGCGAGCGCGTTCCCGCGGGTCGAGCCGTACATCAAGCTAAGCGAGACCGCAGGCCGGATCGCAATGCAACTGTTCGATGGACGCGCCAACGAAGCGCACGTCGAATACGCGGGGGACATCGCCGGAGAAGAGATCGATATCGTCACTGCAAGCGCACTCAAAGGGATGTTCCGTCCGCTCGAACCACAGGTCAACGCGGTCAACGCTCCATCTGTCGCCGAAGAGCGGGGCATCGATGTTATCGAGTCGAAAACGCAACAGGCAGAGGACTTCCAGAGTCTGGTTACAGTGACCGTCAGAAATGGAGAGGACACTATCAGCGTCTGTGGAACGCAGTTCACCGGGAGCGACCCGCGTATTGTCCGTATCGACGGTTATCGTGTAGATGCGATCCCGCACGGACACATGCTCGTTGCCCGCAACTACGACCGACCCGGTGTTATCGGCTTCATCGGTACCGTGCTGGGCGATCACGAGATTAACATTGCAGGGATGTACAATGGCCGTGAAACCATCGGCGGTGAAGCACTCACCGTCTACTCGCTCGACAATGAGATCCCGAAAGAAATCATCGATCAACTGGAAGCCGACGAGCGAATCATCCGAGCGAAATACCTCGCGCTGAACAACCAGTAGGTCTACTGTTGCTTGGTTTGTGAAGTGATTTATCGTCCGTCTCCCAGCCGTCGTGGTGTTTCCGGCACGCTTTAACCCAATCTGTTCGTACTGACGGCATGGAACTCGGTGAGATGGTGATCGCAACGGTCGCGCTCGTGGCGGTCACGTTGAGCTTCCCGTTTCTCCTCTATGGCGCATGGATCGTCATCGACGCCGAGGAAGTCACGTGGGACGTACTCACCCATCACCTCAAATACATTCTCACCGGACTCGCGCTGACGACGATCCCAATGGTGACGTGGATGATACCGCGAGTGTTCGATCAGTTGCGGGGAGCGGCCGTGGTGCACGCTATTCTCGGTGTGCAGGCCTACGCGATGCTCTTCTTTGCATTCACTGGAATCGTTCCAATCTTCCGCGCGAAACGCGAGTACGATCTCTATCACAGCTACGACGAACAGCTGTTACTCGATGAGATCGGTGATGAGAACATGCGCCACTGGCGCCGTCATCTCCGTATTGGTGTGTTCGGCTACGTGATTTTGTGGATTCTTACCTATTTCGTCGGCGTCATTCGGTACGTCACACGCTACCTGATTGGGTGAGCACTCGACGATTCGTTCGTATCGAAAATCGACTACTGTTCCCACGGCTCGCCGCTTGCCAGATCCACTTCGCTATCGAGTTTCGATGATGGACAAATATCTTCGAGAACACACCCCTTACAGTCTGGGTTGCGTGCCGTACACGTCGCCCGACCGTGGTCGATGAAGAGATGAGTGAGTTGCTGCCAGTGTGTCTCCGGAACGATTGGCATCAATTCCTGTTCGATTCGTTTTGGAGCAGATTCCTGCGTGAGGCCGAGGCGCTGGGAGAGGCGTTGGACGTGCGTGTCGACGACGATTCCCTCGACGATATCATGTCCGTGCTGGAGAACAACGTTCGCGGTCTTGCGCCCGACGCCAGACAGCGACGTGAGCTCTGTCATCGTATCTGGCACCGTACCGTCGTACGCTTCGATGATGGTTTGGGTCGAACTACGAATGTACTTCGCCTTGTTGTTGTAGTAGGTGATCGAAGAGATGTCCGCTGCGAGTTCTTCCTGATCGGCGTTCGCGTACTCTTCTGCAGTTTCGTATTTCTCGAACAGGTCGGCGGTGACTGAGTTCACTCGCTCGTCGGTACACTGTGCCGAGAGCATGACCGCGATGAGGAGTTCGAGACGATTCGAATAGACAAGCGAGATGGTAGAGTCAGGATATTCGTCCTCCAACCGATCGATAACTTCCGCAACTTGGCTCTCTCGAGGCTCCAAGCTCGTTCCCATACCGAATCGCCGACCGGTTCGAACTTGTGAGTATCGGCTTCGATGGATGTTCACGGAGTCGAAGGCGACTCGATATCATATTTGAGATGCGAAACTAATTTGAGAACACTTTTGTTGGGAGTCCGCGTCCACTCGGCCAACGATGTACACGGGTGTTGTCGAAGCGACCGGCGAGGTTACTGCGAACGAGCGGACTGGAGATGGTCGTCGACTCCGGGTGGCGCTCGATGCGGCCGATATCACATCGGGAGAGAGCATCGCGGTGAGTGGTGTCTGCTTGACTGCAGAGCGTGTCGGTGACGGCTGGTTCGAGGCGTTTCTCTCTGAGGAAACTGTTGCCCGAACCAACGTCTGGGAAGCGGGCACGACAGTCAATCTCGAACGGCCGCTCGCGCTCGACGACCGACTTCACGGACACGTGATGAAGGGAACCGTCGACGCAGTCACTGAGGTCGTCGGAATCGAACAGCGCGGTGAGGGATGGTGGTTCGAATTCGCCATGCCAGCAGCGTATGCCCCGTATTTCGTCGAGAAAGGAGCAGTTGCACTCGATGGCATCAGCCTCACTGTTGCGTCACTTACGGACGAAACGTTCGCTGTTGCGGTCGTTCCGGCGACCTACGAGCGAACGACACTGTCCGAGATGGCTGTCGGTGACCGCCTCAACGTCGAAGTTGACATCCTTGCCAAATACGTCGAACGCCAGCACCAGAGCCTGCAATGATTCAGACAACGCTGTTTCAACTGGACGATTACGGTCCGTGGACGGTTCAGCCCACCCCGAGATCGGAGATGGATCTGCAAGTGCTGCAAGCGCGATTGTACGCGAATATTGCAGCGTTTGTCGGAGATCGGGAGGGATACGCGTTTTACACGCGAGGAGACAACATCATCGGGATCACGAACGGTCTCGACAGAGAGGAACACGAACGACTGCAAGCATCACTCCGAAACAGATATCCCGTGACGGTCAGCTTCGGGATCGGAACCGGAGAGACACCACGAACGGCGCTCGAAGCAGCAAGCACAGCGCTACAGACCGCTGGGAGCGCTCAAGACGAGACGAGAACAGGAGTGTGTCGAGGGAAGACACTGATTGAAGACCGAATGAAAAATGGAACAAGTGATGAAAATACCGTTCACGTCGCTCATTTCGACATAGAGAGCGCGACAGAACAGTTCACCGACCGTCTGGACGCGTTCGAGACCTACACTGCGATCCATCGCTGGTGTGGGTCACTCGCTCGCCATCTCTACCGCACACACGACGCTCTCTCGTTTTTCGTCGGCGGTGATAACGTCGTGTCGATCTGTCCAGCGATGGACGAACAGGCCTACCACGACGTGATCGACCACGTCACTGAGAGTGTCGGAATTCCGTTTCGTGTTGGTGTTGGTGCTGGTCGAACGGCACACAAGGCGGGACTAGCAGCAAAGTACGGGCTCGAACGAGGACGTGAACGAAAACAGCCTGTCGTGATCACCGAACAGCCACAGACTGTGAGTCTTTGAGGCTGTGTTTTTCTCCACATAGATACGGCAGTCGTTTCAGAAGTCATCTGTCGATCACGATTGGCCGTCTCGAAGTACAAGCGATAGCACGATGATGAATGTGGGGCATGGCTTCTGCAGATTACAAAAGTAGTAACCTCTTGGTGCAGATCCGATTACATATTGCCGAACAATATCACCAATTAACCACAATAACTCCTTGCTACTGAAAGAAGAGCTTTTAAATCTACTGTGGTAAGTGATACCTATGAGCAGAGCATCGAGTAGAGAGTCAACCGTCTTTCCCAGCCCTCCATTTATGGCAGTGAGAGACCTGCTTCGTCGACGTATCGTTGCTCTACTTTTAGACCGAGTCTCATCAATTGATGAAGAGGAGCTAGCCATACAACTCGCAGCCTTGGAAGAAGAGAAGTCGCTCATCGATGTCACCAAAGAGAGTGCGCAGTCGATTCGTGCTGAACTTCTCCACGTCCATTTACCAGCACTCGAAGACACTGGTCTCATCGAGTGGGATAGAGAAGCCAAAACCGTCACAACAACGGATCATCCGGTTCTCGACGATCCAAAATTCAGGCAGATCATTGAGACAGAAGCGACAGAGTGGGATGGCATCTTAGCCAATCTTGCAAACCAACGGCGGCGAATCGCACTCTCGGTGCTCAAAAATAGGGAGGAGCCGATGGCGAGAGCCGACCTCGCTGGTCGGATCATCCAGCACGAAATGGACGAGGAGATCACACCAGACCTCGAAGCCGTTGCAGATCTGTGCATCGCACTTCATCACATCCACCTCCCGAAACTGGAGAAGGCAGGGCTCATAACGTACGATATCGAGACTGAAACGGCGACATACGAAGGATATTCAGAGTTGGATGACGAATGGCTGGACTTCCGTCTAAACGAAACACCGCGCGCTATTTTACCGTCTGCCCACCAATCCGAGAATATTTGGAGCATTGAAGGCCGAGACAACGTTATTGCCCGGGGCCAGTCACTGTTTGAACAAGCAGACGACGAACTCTTCTTAATGTTTACCACGGATGGATTGTTAGAAGAAGGATGTATCCGGAGACTGAATGACGCAGTCGATCGAGATGTGGACATCTATCTCGGATCACAAACTCCCGAGGTGCGTGATCTCGTTCGAGAACACGTCCCAGATGCTGTGATTTGGGAACCCCAGATGGATTGGTTGAATCTCCCACCAAAATACGAGAAGGTCGGGCGTCTTGTCTATGCCGACAGAAATGCCGTTATGCTCGCAACACTCGGTGAGGAGGACGGCGAAGGATTTCACGATGAAACGGCGATTACGGGCGCTGGTGAAAACAATGCTCTCGTCATTTTGCTACGCGACTTGCTCGGCTCGCGCCTTGATCATTTGGATGCACAAAGCGAAGACTTTCGCTCACAGATTCCACTGTGAGTTCTAACACGGATAAACGAACACCGGAAGCTCGTTCACGAGCGTAGGACGCTCAGTTCGTGTGAGGAGCAGACAGTGATTTATTTACAATCCGATTTCGCGTCCGAGCACCAGCCGCTGAATCTCGCTCGTCCCTTCTCCGATCTCCATGAGTTTCGCGTCGCGGTAGTACCGTTGTGGGGCAAAGTCGGTCGTGTAGCCGTAGCCGCCGAGTACTTGGACGGCGTCTTCTGCGACCTCACGGCTCGTCTCGCTTGCATCGAGCTTTGCGAGCGATGAGAGACGTGTCACTTCATCGGTGTCGTACTTCGTTGCCGCTTTGTGCGTCAGGAGGCGCGAGCGTTCGATCTTACGATCCATCTCAACGATCATGTCCCGGACAGCGTCGAACTTCGAGATTGGTGATCCGAACTGCTCGCGTTCGGTCGCGTACTCCCGGGCGGCTTCAAATGCCCCTTGTGCGAGACCGGTCGAGAGTGCCGCGATGGAGATGCGTCCGCCGTCAAGGGTCTTTTTTGTCTGCTCCCAGCCCTCTCCTTCCGTGCCGAGTAGTCGATCCTCGGGAATTCGACAGTTCGTGAACTGAATCTCACAGGTCGGAGAGGCGTTGAGACCCATCTTGTCCCACGTTGTCGTCACCTCGAAACCGTCGTCGGCGCGTGGATCGATGATGAACGTAGAGATGCCGTCATACCCTGCACCGGGGTCCGTGACTGCCTTGACGAGAATGGACCCTGCTTCACTGGCGTTCGTGATGAACTGCTTCGTACCGTTGAGGACGTACTCGTCGCCGTCCGTCTCCGCGTGTGTCTGCATGTCGCTCGCATCGCTGCCGCTTCCTGGTTCGGTCAGCGCCCACGATCCAATGTACTCTCCTTCTGCGAGCGGGCGGAGCCAGCGCTCCTTTTGTTCTTCGGTGCCGAACATCTCGATCGGCTTCGAGGCGAGACTCACGTGGGCAGCATAGGACAACCCCACAGAGCCAGAGGCGCGCCCGATTTCCTCGGTAACGAGCGCGTACATGAGCTGATCGCCACCGAGACCACCGAACTCCTCGTCGATCGGGACGCCCATCATATCGAGCTGGGCTAACGAATCGAAGATCTCGGCGGGATAGCGGTGCTCCTCCTCAATTTCCTGAGCGATCGGAGCAATTTCTTCATCACAAAACTCCCGCACCGTCTCTCGGATCATCCGGTGCTCGGACGGCAAGTTGAAGTCCATATCCATGCTGAACGAGGGGTGCGTATAAAAACTCCGGCAATCTTTGTCTTTACCGGAACGATACCCAGCAAACAGAGACCCGATAATTCGTCGGCACGTCGAAAGCTGCTCGGTTCCAGAAATCGCAGTGAGGCAACGAGAGAAGACACGTATCAGACGACAGTACGCATCGAACGTTTCGTGTTAGAATGCGTATTCGATCGCTTCGAGAAAAGCGGACGATCGAATTCGAAACAACAGCGCGAGGAAACCACGACCGGATGGTGTGTGTCCGGCGGTAACACTCATACGCCGGGATCACGATCATTCAAGTGAATGGTGTTTCGTCGGCTCATCAAAGGGAACATCGAGTGGGACCGACTGGAGAGCGTCATGCGTGAGTTTGCGCGCCGGTATGGGGAGGACGAACTCCGTGTCGAGTTCCTCGAAGCCAACAACTGGCTATCGACACCGTGTGTGGTCAACGACCGGTGGTTCGTGAAGGTCATTTCGGACCAGCACACACTCGTCCACACGCTGATCACCACTGGCCGGAATCTCGGTGCGCTCTCAAGCGGTCGGATGCGGTTTTTCGAACACGTCGGGACGCCGTTCGAGATGGCAGAACAGGAACTCCACGCGACGCAGACGATGCACGAGATCGGAGCGAACGTTCCCGAGCCGATCGAGGCGTTCGAGCACGACGGACTCGGCGTGCTCGTCGTCGAATACCTCCTTGATTTTTCCACGCTGAGCGAGCTTCAGGACGAGTCGGTCGAGCGATTCGCCCCCGAGCTGTTCGCGTCGCTCGCTCGTATCCACGACATTGGTCTTTCTCACGGTGATCTCCGGGCAGAGAACGTGCTCATCGCAGACGACGAACTGTATCTCATTGACGCGACGAACGTCCGCGAGGATTCGATCGAAGAAGCGCGCGCGTACGATCTCGCCTGTGCGCTCGCAGCACTCGAACCACACACCGGCGCACGTGTCGCTATCGACGCCGCGGCGAAAAGCTACACTGTTGGCGATCTCCTCGCTGCTCGTGAGTTTCTCGATTTCGTCAATATGCGACCGGATCACGATTTTGATGCTGCAGGGCTCAAAGGCGAGATCGAGAAGGATGCAGACGAAGCCGGTTCACCAGCGAGCACTGCTCGGTAGCTCTGTGCGCAGTTGCGATTCTGACGCGGTGTCATTCCATCATCGGCCGGTCGATTGATTAGTATCTATCCCCGAGAGAGTGTATGGATCGTGCGGTGCTGCGAGACGACATGGTTGACAGCCTCGAACACGAAGCCAAGGGCTGGATCAATACCGAATCCGTTAGTCTCGCCATGCGGTCAGTTCCGCGTCACGAATTTGTCCCCGACGAACAGCGCGCGTACGCCGATTGCTCATTCGAACAGTTCGGAACGCGTGTGCTCGCGCCGAGCACCGCTGCACGGCTCGTCGAAGCACTCGATCCGACACCCGATGATTCCGTTCTCATCGTCGGCGTTGGCGTCGGATACACTGCCGCAGTTGTCGCCGAGATCGTCGGTGATCAGAACGTACAGGCGATCGATATTACCCGGCGGTTGGTCTGGGAAGCCCGAAACAACCTCGCAAGAGCAGGCTACAACGGTGTGCTCGTCGACCGTCACGACGGAAGCGATGGGTTACCGGCGTATGCTCCCTACGACCGAATTCTACTCGAAGCTGCGGCCATCGAACCACCGCAAACGCTTCTTCGACAGCTCGATGCCAGTGGACACCTCGTTATGCCACTCGGTGCGAGTACGCAGCGACTTGTGAGTGTTTCAAAAGACGGTACCACAGTCGATGAATTCGGCCGCGTCGCGTTTTCACCGATGCTCGTCGACGGCGAACAGGTCGATACGGTTGAGCGAAATCGAACGGTGCGCGAAGACCGTGAGTTCGCTGCGCGAGAGAGCGAGGGGCGACACGGCTGGGAACAACACTGGATCGACTGGACACACGGTCAGAAGCACTAATCGGTACTGATCGGTAATTGTATTGAATGAGAAGACGGACAACGGGATTGCCCGGCGTTCCGACACGGGGAATGCTGCGCACCTTCTCCACCCCGCGACCCTTCGAGCGGCAGGTGTCCATGGTTCCGCTGCTCGCTTCCGCGCCTGGCGGGATAACCATGATCAACCACGCTCGAACGCCCCTGCAGGCGTTCGGTCGTGGACCGCTGCCCCCGACGGACGAGGCTTCTAAGTTGGCTTGCAGGGCCCGTGCCGGTCGGACCGGACGCACCCGGGTTCGGTCCCCGCTGAAGACCATAGTGCGGGTTCAGAGCAGGGCCTAACTGCCCGACCTAGTCCATCGTCTTGGTAGCCGGTATCGGCATAAACCCCTTTCGGTATCGTGGTTTGTATGACGATGACGCGGAACAAAATTCCCCATCCATCACTGCGTAGACGGTAAAACAACGGTTAACGCTCTCGGTGGACGTATACAGTCCGAGTACTGTCCATTTGTGTTCAACCAAGATCCGCATCGGAATTCACTCCGTGAACGAGCTGGCTCACGTGCGATGGGATCGAAGCGGAGACGGGGGAAATGTATCAAAGAGATTTACAAACTTCAGTACTGCACATGCGAGGAAAAGAGAATCCTCATTCGAGACTGCAGATGGACTACTACTGATAGTCGACTTCACCTTCTCCTTCGCCGACCCACGCGCCGCGGTCCGGTTCGCGCGAGGCGAGCGGGTCAATGTCCTTGTACCACGGGACGTTTTTCAGCTGCTCTTTGTTGTACGCGAACTCGTCTTTCGTGTCTGCAGTGAACTCGAAGTTCTGTGTGAGCAAGATGGCGTCAACGGGACAGACTTCCTCACAGAGGCGACAGTAGATACACTGGCCGATGTGGAGGTTGTACTGTTCGCCGTTTCGCTGTTCGTCCATGACGATCTGTATCGTGTCATTCGGGCAGACGTTTTCGCACTGTCGACACCAGATGCAGCGCTCTTGGCTGAACTTGTGAACACCACGGAACCGGGGGCTGACCTCCGGTGGGTCATCTGGATACTCGACGGTGAACGTCGAGCCATCGAGTGCGTGTTTCATCGTCGTCGCCATACCCTTGAGAATTCCAATCATTGTGTGTTTGTAATTGTGAGAGTGGTTTGAGTCCACCGCTAGGGTTAGACGATCACCCCAACGATAACGGCGGTGAGGATGAGGTTAGCGAAGCTCAGCACGAGCATTCCCTTCCATCCGATTTCGATGAGCTGATCGATACGCACGCGGGGCAGTGCCGAGCGCGCCCACTGTGTGAACAGGAAGAACGCCCAGATCTTGATCGTGAACCAGACGAATCCCGGCAGCACCGGCCCGGCCGGTCCACCGAGGAAGACGGTTGCGAGGATAGCCCCGCCGAGGAAGATGTGGATGAACTCACCGAGATACATCAGCACGAAGTAAACACTCGAATACTCCGTCTGGTAGCCAGCGACAATTTCTGTGGGTGCCTCGGGAACGTCGAACGGGTTACGTCCGACCTCTGCCATGTTCGCCGCGACGAACAGCACAAATGCGAACGGGTTGACGAACGCGTACCACGATGGGATTGTGACTCCCGCGAGCGTGAACAGTGGTTCGGCCTGTGCACCGACGATCTGGCTCGTCTGTAGTGAGCCAGTGAAAATGACGACCGATGCGGCCGTGATGACAAGTGGAATCTCGTAGGCAAGGTTCTGTGCGACCGCTCGCAGCCCACCGAGGAACGAGTACTTGTTGTTCGACGCGTAGCCTGCCATCACCAACGCAATACTAGCAATCGATGCGACGGCAAACAGGTAGGCAAGACCAACCTCAGGGTCAGCGAGCTGAATCCCGTTGCCCATCGGGATTACGGCAAAACCCATCAGCGCCGACGCGACTAGCACGAGCGGTGCGAGGTCGAACGCCGGTCGATCAACATCATCGGGGATGATGAGTTCTTTCGAAAGCATCCGGACAGCGTCTGCGACGATGATGAGCAGGCCGAACGGGCCAACGCGGTTGACCGCGATTCGATCGGTGAACGCGGCCGTTATCTTTCGTTTTGCCCACGGTCCCGCGATAGCGGTGTTGAGCAGGATGAATGTCCCGATGAACGCTGCACCGAGAAACGAGATGAGTAAATCCTGAAGCGGTCCGAGTTCGCCGAGACCGAGCGCGCCACCAATGATGTCCGTGAGGCTCATCGATCCACCTCACCGAGCACGATATCGAGACTCCCGAGTGCTGCGACGAGATCGGGGATGTACTCCCCTTCGGACATCTCTGGGAGTGCCTGCAGGTTCGAGAAGCACGGACTGCGGATCTTAAAGCGTGCGGGTGTGTCGGTGCCGTCGGCGCGGATGTAGATTCCCAGTTCGCCCTTGGCTGCCTCGACTGCCCGGTAGATCTCCTGGTCGGCGTCCGGTTTGAGTGTCCGAGGAACGTTGCTCTGGATCTCTCGATTGTCCTCGGGCCAATCCTCGAGCAGATCGATGCACTGTTCGATGATCTTTGCGCTTTCTTCGACTTCGCGCAGGCGCACCAGCACGCGTGCGTAGTTGTCACCGCCGTCTTCGGTGATGACGTCCCAATCGAGTTGGTCGTAGTAGCCGTAGGGATCGTCTCGTCGGAGATCGTAGTCGATTCCAGATCCACGCGCGACCGGACCCGTACAGCCGTAGTCCTTTGCGACCTCAGGTTCGAGGACGCCCGTGTCGAGACAGCGCAGCTGGAAGATCTCGTTTCCAGTGATGAGATCGTGGTATTCCTCAAGCTTTGATGGCAGCCCGTCGAGGAAGTCCCGCGTCTTTTCGAAGAACTCGTCTCGGGGTTCGGGGAGGTCCCATGCAACGCCGCCGAGACGGAGATAATTGAACATCAGCCGTTGGCCGGTGAGGTCTTCGAGAATGTTCTGGGCAATCTCCCGGTCACGAACCGCGTACTGGAAAATAACCGTAAAGTCACCGTAGATATCGAGCGCGAACGTTCCGACCGCGAGCATGTGCGAGGCGATGCGACACAGCTCCGCGCTCATTGTGCGGATGACTTGTGCGTACGACGGAACCTCGATGTCAGCGAGGTCCTCAGCAACCCGAGCGTACGCCCATTCGTTCAGGATACCAGCCGAGATGTAGTCCCACCGGTCTGGGTAGGGCATGATCTGATGGCGGTAGGTCCCCTGCTGGCACATCTGCTCTTCACAGCGGTGCAGGTAGCCGATATCTGATTCGACGTCGGCGACCTGCTCGCCATTGAGCGTCGTCTTGAGGTGGAGCACACCGTGAGTCGCTGGGTGGTGTGGTCCGATGTTGACGAACATCGTGTCGGCCCCGGTGGCGTGATCTTCCTGAAGCGGATTCACGTGCTCGCGCAGTGTGACGACCTGCGGTTGCTCTTGATCGTAGTTCAGATCGAGCGGATGACCCTGCCACGTCTCGGGCAGAAGAATCCGTCGAAGATCGGGGTGTTCGTCGTACTCGATTCCGACGAGGTCGTAGGCTTCGCGCTCGTGCCAGTCGGCCGTCCGAAATACCGCTTCACCGCTCTGGCTCGTCGGGTTGTTCACGCTCGTCGGAACGACAACACCCACCTCCTGTGTCGGATCGTCGTACTTTTTCAGGTGGTAGATGCTCTCGTATCGGTCTTCGTACTGCTGTGCTGTCACGCACGAACAGTGATCGAAGCCAGCGTCCTGTTTCAGTGCCGAAAGGGCATCGACGACTCGCTCTGGACGAACGACGAACGCCTCGGCGTTGCGGTGGGTCTCGCGGCCGATGACCGCATCACCCAATAAGGCCTCCAGAACGTCGTAGTCGAGACCGCTCTCGGTCACGCCAACGTCAGTACTTGCGTCAGAGGGTACTTCCAGACTCATGGCGACTCAGCCCAGTTATACCGCATTACGAGATCGTCTTCGTCGATCTGATCTGCGAGATGCTGTACGAGTTCGTCCTGTTCGAGATCGCCGAACTGTTCGAGTTCGTATGGCTTGACAGTCACTGGAGAACTCTCGCCGTTGGCGATCCGCTCCTGAAGCTTTGCGACACCGTAAATGAGTGCCTCGGGTCGGGGAGGACAGCCCGGAACGTGAATATCGCATGGAATGACCTCCTCTGCTCCCTTGATGACGTTGTACCCCTCTTGGAAGGGGCCGCCAGAGCATGTGCACGAGCCCATGCTGACGACGAACTTCGGCTCGGGCATCTGGTCGTAGACTCGCTTCATCCGGGGGGCAAACTTCGAGACAATCGTCCCCGGAACGATAATAACGTCCGCCTGACGCGGCGAAGCGCGGGGGACGCCCGACCCGAATCGATCGAGGTCGTGTTTGACAGCGTACGTATGCATCATCTCGATGCTACAGCAGGCAATTCCGAACTGTAGCATGAACATCGAGGAGCCCCGGACCCAGTTCATGAACTTGTCAAATTTAGTCAAGATAAACGGAGAGGATCCGAACGCCTCGCGGAGCTTCGAATTAAATCGATCATCGACACCCTCGCCCATGCGGGCCTCCTGTTTGGTCTGTGCGCCTGTCGTGTCCTGGTTGTGGCTACTCATGACAACTGATTCATGGTTGTGTTATGATTCTCTCGGTCGGGTCGATTCGCGCTGGGGAGCTCGTACCCAGCGAACCGCGCCGTTCCGCCACGCCCACGCGAGTCCAACGAGGAGGACACCGATGAACACCAGCATCGGTACTAATATTCGAGTGAGTCCGACTTCGGGCCGAGAGACGGCATTTCGGTAGATAACCGTCCACGGGAAGATGAGAACCGTCTCGATGTCGAAGACGACGAACAACAGCGCAACCATGTAGTATTGGATGTTAAACCGGATGCGCGTGGTCCCCGTCGGCACCTCGCCGCTCTCGTAGGTCGTGGTTTTTCCCTGCTCGGGCACGCGGGGGCGCAGGAGGCTCGAAATGGCCATCATGCTGAGCGGGATCGCAACCGCTACTACCGCCAGCGCGCCGATCGCTATCCATGGATTACTCATCGTGCTTGTATCGTATCGCCGCTTAGAATGCCATCCATATAAGGATTCATTTCCACAGATCCGGCGGTTTTCGGTCTCGCTGGCGGTTTTTCGGTCATTCGATCGATTCGAGCACTGGAAGCGACAGTGCCTATATCGGTCCGCCTCAGCGCTGTTCTCGGAACGTCTCTGTTCCGGACGCGTGGAGGTCGCGCGAGACGCTTCCCACGTTGGCTTGGAGTCCGTCGTGGTATCGGAGAAGACGCTCTTCGAGCTCAGCGTGTTCGCGGGCCAACATTTGGATCGCAGACAGCGCGGCATTGAACGATTTGCCCGCATCGACGGCGGTGATTGGGGCTCCAGTCGGCATTCCGATGACCGAGTCCACTGATTTTTCCTGAACTGGAACACCGATCACGGGCACTGGGAAGGCGAGCGAAGCGGTCATGTTCGGCAGATCGGCCGATTTTCCGCCCGCGCCGGCGATGATGACATCGAGCCCGCGGTCACTGGCCGTCTCGGCGTAGGTGTACATCAGCTCGGGGGTCCGGTGTGCGGAGACGACGTACGTTTCGAAGGTGAATCGGGATTCAGGAATCTCGTCGCCAGTCTCTTCTTCGAATCCGAGTTCGGTCAGGGCTTCGTAAGCCCCGTACATGGTGTCGAGATCCGAATCTGAGCCCATGATGATGCCGATATCAGGGGTCTCTTCAGCGGAGCGATCGCTGGTTGCTTTGGCTTCTAAGTCGTCGATGAGTGATTGGATTTCGCTCACAGTCATGTGAAGGTCACCTCCTCACGGAGAGTACGCGTTCGCTGTAAGAGTGTGTTGACGCTGTCCACAGCGCTGTCGGCCGCATCGCTAGTAACGGCTGTGACGTGTCCCATTTTTCGCAACGGTCGCGCTTCGTGCTTACCGTACCAGTGAAGGTTCGCTTTCGGTTCATCGAGGATCGATTCGACGCCGCTCAGTTCAGCCGCCTGAGGTTCGGCAACATCACCGAGGATGTTGCTCGTCACCGTTGGACACCGCCGTTCGGTCGAGCCGAGCGGCCATCCCATCACCGCTCTGACGTGCTGTTCGAACTGTGATGTAAACGCTCCCTCGATGGTCCAATGACCCGAATTGTGGGGCCGTGGGGCGATTTCGTTGACGAGGATTCGCCCGTCGACTTCGAACAGTTCGATCCCGTAGACGCCACGCCCATCGAGCAGAGAGAGGACATCGCTTGCCACGTCTGAAGCTTCCGCTTCGATGTGCGATCCGTCTCTGTCCGTTCCTCTCCCGACGCGGGCCGGAACAACCGTCTCCCGGAGAATTTCATCTTCGTGGATTGTCTCTGTAAGCGGAAACGCGTCGATCGCCGACGCTCCTTTCGCTCCGATAACGGAGAGTTCTCGGTCGAACGGGACGAACGCTTCGGCCATCGCTTTACCAGCGATGGCTGCCATTGCATCCTCGGCAGCGTCGGGTCCATCGCAGGGTACGTTTCCTCGACCGTCGTAGCCGCCGCGGCGGGCTTTCAGCATGACCGGCCATCCCAACTCGTCGCCAGCAGCTCGGAGCTCGTCGGCATTCTCGACACCGATGAATTCGGGAACCGGAATTCCAGCCTCGGTCAAGGCCTCCTTCTGGACGAGCTTGTCCTGAATCATCCGGAGCGTTGCTGGCGACGGCTCGACGGGAACACCAGTCTCCTCCGAGACGGTCTCTAACAGATCTGGGTCGGCGAGCTCAATCTCGAACGTCAGTACGTCGGCGCGATCAGCGAGTTCACGCAGTCCAGCGGGATCGTCGAACGCACCGACGATCTGCTCTCTGACGACGGGGGCGGCCGGACAGTCGGGAGTCGGATCGAGAACAACGACCTCGACACCGAGTGGGGCGGCTGCCTCACCGAGCATCCGACCGAGCTGCCCACCACCAACGACGCCGAGTGTTGGACCCGGCGATGTGAGTGTCACGCTCATGTCCGAACCGTTCGTAATCCGGCGCATAACCGTTGTCGATACAGAAGTTTCGCGACTGGTATCCACGAGAATCAGGTGTCTGTTATCTGTAACATCTCGTTCGCTCCCGTCTGGAACTCGAATGGAACACGCCTCCGTTCGACGGTGAACCCGTCCGATTGGAGCTCTTCGATGATGGCATCGAGCTGTGAATAGACGCTCGTGTCAAGTTCTGTGAGCGGGAATATCCGTACCTCATCGGCCGCAACACGGGCCAGTTCACGGAGGGACGTGATATGAAATTCGTAGTCCAACCGATCACCGTACAGAAACAGAAAATGCGCAGAAAGCACTACCGAAAACGCATTCGACACGAACGGGAGTTCGGGAAGCGCCGCGGGGACATATCGATCGCTGTGTTTTGGATAATCATCGAGAAATGTCTCGTACGCCTGTCGCAGTAATTGGCAACGCTGCTCGACATCACCGTAGAAATCCCACTCGAACAGCTCTTTTTTCGCCGAGAGTTCAGAAACAGCGTGTTCGTAGTCTCTCTTGCACTGACGTTCGAGATCACTGACCGATTGTCCGTAGATCAGATCAGCGCCAGTGGCTGGAATTTCACGCTCATGAGCAGTCGCAACGAATGATGCAACCCCAGATGGACAGTCGAGGACGGACCGATCGGTGAGTGTGGCCGGCTCAAGATCGAACATATGCGCGTACTCCTCAAACGTGCGCCCGATACGTGCGAACTCCTCGACCTCGTACGTGTCTGTATCCGTCATTCGTACAGACAACAACACTCACTAATGAATAAATCTATTCACTAATGATCAGTGTTGTACATTACACGAATGTCGACACAGACGTTTCGTGAGAGGTACGAACACTGGAGGAGTGAGAAAAGTGTTATCCTGATTCAGTCAACTACAGAGTGTGACGCCCATCGCCAGGCGCAACGTGACGGTCAGGTGGAGAAGCTAACTCGTTCATCTGTGAAGCATTCTGAGTGCCTTGCAGTTCATTGCGGTCGATGAGGAACACGATGTCCGTATCCGACGTTCGTATTCGCTTGATTCTCGTGTCGTACCCCTCGAATCGGGTCTTGAGTTCGTCTGGAACGGTCGGGACGGTGACGGTCTGACCGCTCTCGTTTTTCGTGACGTGCTCTGCTTGCGTGATGATCACCGGGGGCGTTCCGTTGATCGCGTTGAGATCAGACTCGGATTCCGCACAGGCAACGGTTGCTTCGCTCCGGACGAGATACCACGGTAAGGGCAGCGTATCGAACCACCCCTCATTGCGCGTACACGATGGTTTGTTGTAGATCGGATTACCCTTGACGAGCGGCGAGCCGTAGATCAGAACATCAGTTCCCTCGTCTTCCTTTTGTGCGATCTGTTCGATCTCGTGTACTGTTGGGTGGATATCGTCCGTCGGCTGGGCGTACTGGACGAGTTCGTTGTCAGGTGATTGTGGTTCGAGATAGACGCTGTGAACGGCCATACCGACAACCTGTGTGCTGGCGAGCAAGAGCACCAATCCAAGTACGCCCGCGTTCGCCCATCGACGAGCAGTAACGGCCCCATAGGTCTTTCTGACGATGACTCCAGCACCGACTGCTGCTGGCACTGCCAGTGGAAGCACCACGTGAACTGCAGCCCACGGGGCCTTGATGTCGGTGATAAGTGGATAGCCGATCAGCGATGCCACACCCCAAGCGAAGGTGAACGTGACGATCGGGCGCGGTTGATCTGCGGCGTAGCGGTTTACCAGAAAGCCAATGAGTGCAAGTAGACAGAGCGCCACCGAGCCGTAGCCAATCGTTAGGAGAAGATCACCAAGATACGGCAGATAGGCGTGCTCTGCCCGTCCACCGACGACCCAGAAACTGTAGAGGCTGCTGAACGAGCCGGCGGTCGATTCTACGACAACGTCGAATAAGAGCGACGGATTGGTTATGGCGTTCAACCCGACGTTCGTCTCCGAGACGTGAATGGATCCGTTCTTTCGTGGGGCATAGAACATCACGCTGATAATCAAGAACTCGACGAGACCAGCGAGAAGAGCGGTTCGGTGTCGTGAAAGTCCATCAATAACGCGTTTGCTATTATCTACGGCGACGGCCAGCCATTCTTGATCTCGGTACCGCGCGACGAGAAGTCGCTGATCGAGAAGCACAGCGAGCGCACCGATCCAACAGAGGAGATACACGAGCGCGTTTTCTTTCGCACTGAACCCCAACGCAATCGCTCCAGTGGCCCCCAAGATGTATCGGGTCCGGGGGGTATCGACCGCCCGTACGAGAAACGCAAAGGCAGCGAACATGAACGCACCAACGAGTGGGTCACCACGCATGAACCGCGAGTAGTAGAGAACGACGGGGTCGATAGCCAGAAACAGCGCCAGTGCGACAACTTCGAGGCGTCGTAATCGGTCACGGAGCAAGAGCGCGGTGAGCGGGAGGAGACCAGTCACCAACGCCGGAGCAATGCGCATGGTTGCATCAGTGGTTCCGAATAGCTCGAACAGGAGCGGGTTGACGTGGTGATAGAACGGCCCGTGGATGACGGGCATGTAGCTGTAGTTCCCGGTCTGTATGTAATCGAGCGTCCAGAAGCCGACACGAGCCTCGTCCCAGTGCGCAACTCGGTCGCCGAGGAGCATGAACCGGGCAATCAGCGCGAAAACGGTGATCGAAACGACGAATGCTATCGTCCGATAACGATCGCTATTTCGTTCCCAATCCCGGTTCGTGTGGGCGGGGAGTTCCATTGTATGCTCCCTGACCACCTCGGGTTAGAATTCTTGTGATTCAACTCGACAGTCGCTATCGATCGACATACGTCGACCATTACTGTCTCCTCGACTCGATTCAAAATCCACTATCTTCCATTATAATTCAATCAGCTTATCTATAAATTATCTATTTATAGTGTGTATTTTAATTCGGTTTTGCTATTAGATGGACAGATAACAGTCGTTAGACAGCGGTACACCTTTGAGTGTCCCTCGCCACGCGGTGGGTATGGTTTCACTCGGGTTAGTGGTTGCTCAGTTCAACAAGGAAGAGCCGATCACCCACGAGATGGAAGAGCGTGCGCGGACAGCGGCGACAGAACGCGGGGCCGAAATCGTCGAGACGCTCGCGGTTCCAGGTTCGTACGATACACCGCTTGCGGCCGATCGGTTGGCGCGCAGAAAGGACATCGACGCCGTCGCAGTGCTCGGTGCAATCATTACGGGAGATACCGATCACGACCGCGTCATCGCCGATGCTGCTGCGCGCGGACTGACCGACGTTTCGATTGACCGGGATACGCCAGTTACACTTGGAATTACTGGGCCAGGAATGAGCGCATCGGAGGCGAAAGCGCGCATCGACTACGGTGCGACTGCTGTCGAAAGTGCTATCGATCTTGCGAAAGCGTTGTGAGTATGGGCATGGATTTCACGGAGCGCGTTCAACGAGTTGAACCGAGTGCGACGCTTGCGATCAGCAACCTCGCATCGGAACTCGAAGCAGATGGTACCGATATTGTCGATTTGAGCGTTGGTGAACCCGATTTCCCGACGCCCGAACCGATTGTGCAGGCCGCAAAGGAGGCCATCGACGCTGGACACACTGGCTATGCCCCATCCAACGGGATTCCTGCGCTTCGGTCGGCGATCGCGGATTCGCTTACCGACCGCGGTCTCTCGTACGCTGCCGAGAACATCATCGTCACGCCGGGCGGGAAGCAAGCGCTGTTCGAGGTTGTGCAGGCGCTCGTTGAGGATGGCAGCGAGGTAGTCCTGCTCGACCCCGCATGGGTTTCCTACGAAGCGATGGTGAAAATTGCTGGTGGATCGTTGAAACGCGTCGATCTCACGCCGCACGACTTCCAGCTCGAACCTGCACTCGACGAGCTTGCGTCGACCGTCTCCGAAAACACCGATCTTCTCATCGTGAACTCACCGAGTAACCCCTCGGGTGCGGTGTTCTCTGATGCGGCGCTGCGCGGTGTGCGCGATCTAGCGACAGAGCACGATATCACAGTTATTGCGGATGAGATGTATGATCAGATCACCTACGGCGTCGAACCGACGAGCCTCGGGACGATGGCTGGTATGGGTGATCGGACAGTCACCGTCAACGGCTTCTCGAAAGCGTATTCGATGACTGGCTGGCGGCTCGGCTATCTCGCTGCACCGTCTGAGCTTGTCGGGCAAGCCGGAAAGCTCCAGTCCCATTCGGTTTCGTCTGCGACGAACTTCGTCCAGCACGCGGGTGTCGTCGCGCTCGATGAGTGCGACGACGCAGTCAAAGAAATGCGGGATGCATTTGCGCGAAGACGCGACATGCTTGCTGATCTCTTTGCCGATCAGGGCGTCGATGTCCCGGTCGGTGACGGCGCGTTCTATATGATGGTACCCGTTGCTGAGGACGATCAACAGTGGTGTGAGGGCGCCATCTCCGACGCCCACGTCGCTACTGTCCCCGGAAGTGCGTTTGGAACGCCCGGCTACGCGCGACTCTCCTACGCAGCGAGCACCGAGCGACTGAAAGAAGGCGTCGAGCGGTTGGTCGAAAACGGATATCTATAACACAGTCGAAACAATTCCTATGCGAGAATCGTACGGGCGACCGGATAGTGCTGTGTGATGCAGACTGAGCGTCGGTTTTGTATTAACAGCGTTCCTGACAGATCCGGTCGATGATCCGTCCCGTAGAAAACAGCTCGCTCTCGGATCGTGGCTCCATTCCTGATGCCCGCTTGACTGCACAGGAAATACCGCGTTCTTCGAGCGCCGATTCGATCGCAGACTCATCGTGGTGTTGGTCGTGTCCAAGAAGAATAATGTCTGGCCCGATCCGTTCGATTGGAATGAAGATGTCCTCGGTGTGACCGAGGTGCGCTTCATCAACCATATCCAACGCAGCAACCATGTCCCGTCGTTGGCGATCTGGCAGGATCGGCGACTCCTTGTGTGTGACGTTGTCCCGTCGAGCGATAATAACGTGGAGTTCATCGCCTATCTCCGCCCCCTCACGAAAATAATGTAGATGTCCGGGATGGAGAATGTCGAATGTTCCCTGTGCGACAACCGTTCGCCAGCCTTCTCCATTCCCATTCCCGTCCAGTTCGACATCCGTGTTTGTATTCATACTCATATCTAGATCCGGAGCCACATTCTCAATCTCGTTCTCATTCGCATCCACATTGATATTCAAAGTTAGATTTAGATTTGGATTCAGATTCGGATTCAGCTTCGAATTTGGATTTATCGGCGTAGTTCTTCGTCGATATCCTCTTGTGTGAAGTCGAAGAACTCCTCGTCGGGGAGTTCGACATCGAGAACTGGAAGAGAGGTTGGTTCTCCTTGCCGGTCGAATGCCTGCCAGTGGTGTGGACCGTAGGGTGCACCGAGGATGATGTGGACTGGTCCTTTCCCGAATGTTGCAATATCGGCGTCACTTGGTCGAAGCACACCGTTCGGATGGGAATGGATCGATCCGATCGTATGGCGATCGTTGGGAACCATACTTGTTTTCACCGTTGCACTCACAGGATTCGATTCCGTTCCGGGAATAACGAGGACCTCGGTTATGACGGTCCCTGATTTATCGAGCCCGAGCGTCTGAGCGTCTTCGCCACGAAGCAGCCCCATATACTCGTTCGGATGGGTATTCTCCGCGGCCTCACGCGCGAATGCGAGCGTCTCTTCGGCGATGCCGAGGATCTCGTCCGACCGGAACAGACCCATACATATGTGAAGTCGCGGTTTCCATCTAAGGGTTCCGAAACGAATGTCGCTTTCCTGAAGCGCTATCCTAAGACGATACGAGGGGTGATCACGTTAGAATTAAAACGTAGGTCTTCCATCAGCTATCGGAAAGGGAAACGTTAAAACCGATGAGAGACGAGTACGGGGAAATGTCACCTTCGCGTGTCTCTGTCACTATTGTCTACGATCTCGCACCGAACTGTACAATTGACGATGTCGAGGTCGGCGAGCACTACCACGCCACTGTCAACGGTGTTGTTGACTACGGTGTTTTTGTTGACCTCTCGGATCACGTCTCGGGACTTGTCCACGAGTCCGAACTCGATGGAAGCTACGAATATGGCGATTCGTTCATTGTTCGCCTCGAAGAAGTGCTTGAAAACGGCGATCTGAGTTTCAGTGAAACTCGTCCCGTAGAGTATCGCACAGATATTGTCGAACCGGGACGACTCATCACGGCCGCAGATCTTCAGGACGCTGTCGGTAAAACGGTCCATCTCGTTGGTGAAGTTGTTCAAATTCGACAGACATCGGGACCAACGCTCTTTCAGATCCGGGATGAGGTCGGAGTCGTGCCGTGTGCAGCCTTCGAAGAGGCTGGTGTCCGGGCGTATCCGGATATCTCGGTGGGTGAAGTTGTCCGAGTAATTGGTACCGTCGAACAACACGGTGGCGCTCGGCAGCTCGAAATCGAATCACTCGAACCCGTCCCGAACCCGGAAGAAGTTCGGGCACAGCTCGATGAGTCGCTCGACGCTATTGCGGAACCGAACGAAGTCGATCCACTCGTTGACTGGTCTGGACTTGAAACGCTTCTTCCTGACCTCAGAACCGTCGCGAAGACGCTCCGCCGTGCCGTGCTTGACGGTCGACCGATCAGAATTCGCCATCACGCAGACGGTGATGGTATGTGCGCTAGCGTTCCGCTGCAGCTCGCGCTCGAACGGTTCATCGCTGAGCGCTACGAAACGCCCGACGCACCTCAGTACCTCTTGCGACGACTGCCGAGTAAAGCACCCTTCTACGAAATGGAAGACGTTACGCGTGATCTCAACCACGCGCTTTCCGATCGTGACCGTCACGGACAGAAGCTTCCGCTGTTCTTGATGCTCGATAACGGCTCGACGGAAGAGGACACACCCGCATACCGGACGCTCGCCGAATACGACGTCCCGATTGTCGTCGTCGATCACCATCATCCAGATCCAGAAGCAGTCGAGCCGTTCGTCGCAGAACACGTCAATCCGTATCTCCACGGTGAGGACTACCGTGTCACGACCGGGATGATGTCCGTCGAACTCGCACGGATGATCGACCCCGAACTAACCGATGATGTCAAGCACGTTCCTGCAGTTGCAGGACTGTGTGATCGATCGCGTGCGGACGCGATGGACGACTATCTCGCGCTCGCCAGCGAAGCGGGCTACAGCGAAGAGAACATCGATGACATCGGTGAAGCACTCGATTACGCCGCGTTCTGGCTTCGATATGACGATGGAAACGGATTCGTCAACGATGTTCTGGATGTGGGATGTGACGATGCTGCTCGTCACGAAGAGCTGGTTTCGTTCCTCGCAGACCGGGCTAGCCGCGACCGCGATCGACAGCTCGATGTGACGCTCCCACACACAGAACACGAGCAGCTCGACAACGACGCACACCTCTACCGCGTCGATGTCGAACGTCATGCTCACCGCTTTACCTACCCTGCTCCGGGGAAGACGACCGGCGCAGTCCACGATCACATGGTCCGCGAACACGATGGTGATCCAGTAATCACGATTGGCTACGGACCCGATTTCGCTGTACTCCGAAGTGACGGTGTGCGCCTCGATATTCCGGAGATGGTGTCCGCACTGGCTGATGAGCAGCTTGGAGCGGGTGTCAGTGGTGGCGGTCACCTCGTCGTAGGGAGTATCAAATTTGTCTCCGGACGACGCGAAGAAGTGCTCGACGCGCTCGTCGAGAAGATGGCCGACGCAGATATCGATGAAGAGCTCCGAAGCACTCTTCTCCGTGATTAATGAGACAGTATCTGGATTATAAGTCTCAGATCCAGATTCTCGAACATTTGTTCGTATGAGTTTGAACTCACCATTTGGGTTCGAATTCGAGCGCGTTAGCGAGCACTAACGCTATCAGGATGGCGATACCGAGGGCGGCGATGATTCCGACGGGAATAGGAGTGGGCAATTCCTCGTTCTTACCGCGCCAATCCGCATCAAACACGCTGCTGAAGTACTCCCCGACCGCATCACCCATCAACACGACTGCTATTTCACGATTTTCCCGCGCTGAATAGGGATTCCAATTGAGACTTCCAACGACTACCTGATCGCTGTCGACGATCACACCCTTGGCGTGGATCTTCTCAAACCGTCCGTTTGGCTCTGCCAATCGCACTTCGAGCGGTGAATCTCCTGCGAGCCGATTGAGCCGCTCGGCGAGGGCTCGGTTCTCGTCTTGCACATACCAAGCGTTACTCAGAAGGATACGAACCTCGACCCCACGGCGTGCGGCTTGGAGTGCCGCCTGTGTGAATGGACCGTCGAATCCCTCTATCGACACCTGTACGACACTAATGCTCTCGGTGGCATTGTTCATCACTGCAAGAAGCTCCGGTTCCGCATTATCGGGTGCAGCGAGAAGTCGTGTCTGTTCGACTGGAACTGTTTTCGGTGGAACGGTCGAAGGATACGATTCGAACGACGGCTCCGATGGCTCGAACGTCTCATTTCGACTGAATTCTCGCCACCGTTTCGTGTCCAGCCATCCAGTATCGGCCGCAAATACTGCTGCAAGCTCATCTGCGGTGACTGAATCGCGAACGATCGCTCCCCACCCCCGGTTCGAGTGACCGCCAACGCCGGACGGTTTCCAATTTTCGGTCATCACGAGCGCCCGGTCGTCGACGACAGCGTACTTCGCGTGATGATAGGCATATCGCGCACGCTCCCCCCCGAGAACGTGGACATCGATGCCAGCGGCTGTCAACCGATCGAGTACAGTTTTTTCCTGTGTTGTGATGCCACCGACTGGCCCACTCTCGACGAGCACCTCGACGTGGACACCACGGCGGTGCGCCCGAACGAGTGCAGAGGCGATCCGATCGGACGTGAAGGTGTATCCACCGAGGAGAATTCGATCGGTGGCCGAATCGAGCGTCGAAGCAGGGGCTTTGGGTGCGTCCGGGAGCACGAACAGCCGAGCGGCGGACGGGCCACTTTCGACAACCGAAAGATCGGTAGCACCGAACGGTTCCCACGTCCATTCTCCACTATCCCGTTGATACAACTCACCTTCCGGCGCATCACTGTATTCGACCGTTGTGACCGAGGTGCCATCTCTCACGAGACGAACCCGTTCGCCGGCGTTCGAGAGACTGATTTTGCCTGTCAGTTGCAGAACCGGCTCGTCGGTCATATTTTTAACCGCTTTCGGTTCCGTCGAAAGCACGATCCGGCCGCTCACGGTTCTGTTCGGCAGTGATACCACTGATTCCTCATCACGAAGCTCCCAACCGCTCACATTCGTTTTCCGAGGCACATCGATAACGACGAACTCACCTCGATCATCGTCAGTGACAGGATTCGGATAAACGCGAACGATTTCGATTCCAGCTGCGCGTTCGGTATCAGAAGCGATGGTTGTAACGCCCGTACTGTTCGTGGGTCCGACAGCAAGAGCGATCGAAGACGTTCCGAGGAGCAAAACACTCGCGACGAGGATCAGCTTCAGACCCCACCCTCGCTCAGACCCCGACTCGGACTCGGAAACACGCTCAACTGTGACCACACGGTCCGCTGGTTTCGGTATTGAATATAAAACTACGGATGAGCTGAGTCTCGTTACAGCGCTGTTTCCGGTTCGGCTGTCGCTTTTGCTGCTCGTTCGGCCTCTACTTGCACGATGTACGAACGGTCGTCGGTGTATTCACGGGTACGTTCGAGTGCGCTTTGGGTGCCAATCTGGTTGAGTGACCAAGCTGCGCTCGCCCGTACATTGTCGTCTCCGTCGTCCGCAAGGAGGTCCGAAAGCGGTTCGATGGCTCGGGTATCACCGATGCGTCCGAGTGCTCTCGCAGCTGCACTACGGACCTCCGGTTCATCAGCAACGAGTCTGTCAGCGACGGTTTGGGTCGCTTCGTCTGATCCGATCTCCCCGATAGCTTTGAGCGTTACTTTCTGCAGAGCGGGATCAGTGTCGCCCTCGATGTACGGAAGGACCGTTTCGAGAGCTCTGTCGTCGCCGATTTTTCCGAGCACTTCGATTGAATCTTTGTCCCGCTTTTGTGCGCGCTGATTCATCTCTTCAAATGCCGCATCAGGACCCATCCGACACAGCGCATCGATGCAGTTCTCCTGCATGAACTGGGAATCGAGCTTATCTAGCGCGAGGAGAATCTTCTCAGGATCATTTTCCGACTCGGCAATGCGCACCACACTGAGTTCGGGTGGGTAATCCTTGCGATTCTCCGACGTCAGCTCGTCGTAAAATCCCAACTGTTTGAGCTGTTGGTGGACAGTTAGATCGCTCCACTCCTGTGCTTCTTCGAGCTCGTTTTGCAGCTCTTCTGACGCTGCGAGAAGCGTATCGATGGTTTCCGCGTCGTCGTCTGGATCGAGGTCTGCTGATTTGGTCGCATCCATCACGTTCGTGATGGTTCCCGTCACCGATTCGATGGATTCGTTTTCGATGGTGAAATCAGAATCGAGCGCCTCATTCGCCGCTTCGAGAAACGACGCGACAGCTTCGATGACTTCCGATTTACCCTGCTCGGTCCATTGGGTCTCTGCGATCTTGACGCCGACCGAATCGAGTGTTTCGACGACGTCGCTCGCGTACGGACCGCGCTGTTCCTCGATCGCGTCACGAATCTCTTCGATACGCTCTTCGAGTTGAACGCGTGGATCCTCCTCATCGTCATCGTCATCGCCGTCGTCTTCGTCTTCGGCGTCTGCATCGGGTTCTGGCAGTGCTTCGACGTCAGTGGCGACCGCATCGAGTCTTGCTTCGATTTCGTCGAGATCTGACTCCGTTTCTGCTGATTCGAGGTCTGTTTCGATCGATTCGAGTCGTTCAGAGAGCGCTTCTGGAGTGACTGGCTCATCGTCGTCGGTCGTTGGCTCCTCACTCTCGTTGGTCTCGGAAACGTCGGGATCGGTGTCTGTGGCTCCCGAGGCCTCCGTCGCGTCGGTCGTGGCCTCGGAGTCGTCATCCCCGTTACTCATGCATCAGAATGCGATAGTCGGAGCCAAGAGCGTTTCCTTTCATCACTGATCGTGCGATCCGATTGGGTTGGGTGCTGATGTCAATTCAGGGATTGTAGCAAACCGCGAGATCTATACCTCGGTGCTCGCTACCGGCGAGTATGGACCGTCGCACATTTCTCGCGACAACAATCGGTGTTACGAGTGTCGCACTTTCTGGATGTCTCCGCCGAAGCGGTGCCCTCGCTTCCGATGAGTACGATATCGGAATGTCGTCGAATGCATTCAAACCCGAACAGTACACTACATCGGTCGGAGAGACTGTCGTCTGGGGCAACACTAATTCACGTCCACATTCCGTGACGGCATACGAAAGCGCGATCCCGAACGACGCTCAGTACTTCGCTTCAGGAGGATTTGAGTCCGAACAAAATGCACGAAAGTCGTGGCAGAATCAAAAGGGACGCAAAGGCGGGAAAATACTCACTGGTCAAACGTATTCACACACGTTTGAAATCCCCGGCACGTACAGCTACTTCTGTATCCCACACGAACCAGCTGGAATGGCGGGCTCAGTTGTTGTCGAAGAGGAATAAGAGAGTATAAAACCTTGTTTGATTCCTATCTCCTTCTGCATCCAATAAGCGAGCGCGATTGTAGGTCGTGAATCTGATACTAGAGACGAGAAGCCCCAACAAGAGGTAGTACAGAATATCATCCACGACCTCCGACGACATTCACACGTGATCGTTCGTATGACAGATCGCTCGTACAACAGAGTTATAGTACACGTGTGACCGTATCGAACAGCATGTGTAGACACATTTCTTTGAATCTGGCAAACTACACACATTTCCAATACGGCTATAGACAAACAGTACTATTGACATATCCTGTGTCTAAAAGCGCACAATAATTACGAAGGCAACAATAATAATGTCAATACCGAATAGACACCCGCTCAGTCTTCGATTTCGATATCGTCTTCTTCAATACTGACGGAAGTCTCTTCTTCTTCTGCGACTTCGTCAGGATGCGCTTCGAGCGTCGTTTTCTGGACTTCGACGCGTCGGAGCGGATAGATCGTTTTCGCTTCGTTGTAGATGCCACCCGAGAGCCGTCCGGTGACGATGCTGTCGATTAGCTCTTCGAACGTTCGCTCGGTGGCAGCGTTCTCGACGATGTCGATCATCTGTCGCCGGATGGCCATCTCTTGGCTGTGGTCTGCCTTTTTCGTCGTGTACGCGACAGGCTGGACCTGAAGACGGTAATCATCGGCCGTAAGAACGGTCACGTACGCGCTGATTTTCGAGGATCCTCGACGGACGAGGCTCCGGAGATAATCGCGCGTGAGTTCGTGCTTAACGAACCCTGTGTACGCGCTGTCGCTTCCCGTATCCGTGATTCTGAATGTAAGCTTCGTGTTGTTCTCGCTGGCGTCGCTTTGCAGCGCGCCGAGCGTCGTTTCAATAGTGCGCCCGATGACTTGATCGGGCTCTCTTGCTACAGTTTCGCCGAGTTCGGCCCGGTCGAACTGCTCCGGGGCGAACACCGTATACCAGCGTTTCTCTCGTCTTCGTCGTGAGACTGATCGTTCACTCATGATTAGTTTCGTTCACTCATGCTTTTTCTCGTTCGTAAGCTGTGCTGCAACCGTGAGATTCGTGACATAGTCGTCGGCTGTTGTTCGTAGCCCACCCGTCGTCGGCCGCTCGATGACGGTTTCGACCGTCGCGTCGGTTACGGTTGTCTTCATTTCGGCGGTGTTGTCGGGACAGAGTGCGTCCGCGATGACCGTTGCGCGCTCATCGTTCCATTCCGTCCGGATAATCGCACGTCTGGCAGGCATCAGATCGCCTCCCGAAATGCGTCGACAAACGCGTCTTTCCGCGTCGTGATCGCTGATTGTGCGTACGCGTACCGTCCACGACCAGTTGCGCTCGCTTTTTCATCGACAGCAGCCACCGCTTCAGTCAGTGCCGCCGTTACATCTCGTTCTCGCTCGACTGCAGTTCCCGCAACCGCATCGTCTGCGATAGCGAGTACGACCGGCTCCTGCGAGCGGTAATCCCGAACGAGTCGGGCAACCGTTCCGATCGTTCCACTCTCGGAGGTCGTTTCGGTGATATCCGCAACGACGAGTCCCCGATATCGGGAGATATCGGCGTTGTGGATGGCTGTGTGAGCAGCGCGAGCGTGCTCGCGCCAACCGTCGAGTGCAGCCTCATAACAGTCGTGGCCAAGCGCCAGAGCGAGACCGATGCCGGGCCACGAACGCGCGAGCGCATCGAGCACGTCGGCATAGCCCGCGAGCGTGGCAAATGGCAGCTGTGTCGTTCCACCGACCTCCGCTACTCCGTACGGACAAACCGCCCGATCAATCGTCTCTGATGCCCGCGTTTTCGCTTCTCGAACGACCGAAAGAGCGAGCATCGACGCGACTACTCTACCGTGTTCGTCAAGATCGGGAGTGGCGCTGTCGGGAACGATGTCAGAAAGCGCCTCTGTTGCTGCTTCGAGATCACCGGAGAACGGCGCGTGGACGAGCGTCGTGTGCGCTAGTCCGTCAGCGAGATCCGTCGTCGGAACGCCGATTCCCGGGGTGCTATCGATGTCCGTCGCTTCGATGTCGAACGCGTCCGTGTGTGCGCTCAAGTCTCGTTCAGCTGCAACGATTCCCGCGAGCGCGAGCACGAGTACAGGACCAGGATCTGAAATAGAATTAGAATCCGATTCCGATTCATTCAGTGCCTGTGCAACTTCGAAGGCTCGGACGGACAGTGGCTCCTCGATAATCGCTACGTTGCCATCTGCGCGGCCGATGGTAACCGTCATATCCGCTTCACTCTCGCCAACCTCGTTTCGGGCGACGCTCGCCTGAAACGGTACTGTAAGCGTCTGAGCGAGGACGCCCGTTGCAGCTAGTGCGTCACCGTCGGGTGTCGTAACGAGGCGGACGAAATCCGCCTCGCAGAGCTGTGCAGCGATCTCGCTCGCTGCGGGGGCAGGCTCAGATCTGGAATGATCGGCGGTGGACATCTGTCGTGTCTGGTTCTACGCTGTGCTTTCCGCTCTTACTCGTCTTCGAGGAGGCGCTTTGCCGACTCGTAGGTGTACTTGAACTCCTCATCGAGGACGTCGCCACGGTGGTAGTCCGCCAGCCGGCGAACCTTCGATTCCGTGTTCTGGAGCGCCCGTTTGTTCTGGTGGTCGCCAGGATTCTTTTCCATGTGTTCGTACAGACGAACAGCACGTTCGAGGAGATTCCTGAGATCTTCTGGAATGTCAGATCTGGCGTCGTGCTCCTCAAGGATCCCGGTTACTTTCTTCCCTGTCGCCAACTTGATATTTGGAATTGGGACGCCCTGTACGCCCTCGTCGCGGAGCTTGAGCCCGATGGTACTCGGGTCGTGGCCCTGCTCTGCAAGGTCGACGACGCGCTCTTCGATTGCGTCGGTGTCTACGTCACTCCACTCCGGTGGTTCGTCTGCCGCAGGGCGGTCCGAACCGGACGACCCTCGACGGCGTGTATGCATTCGTGCCATAGAGATGAATTGGAACCGCACGAATCGCTACTCCATGCAGCCGCTCATGCGAACGGCTGCTGCACTACCGCACTCCCAGAGCCGCGAAATCTCGCGGCCACGTCGGATATGCGGCCGTGCCGTTCCCATTTGGAACTATCCCGTCGTCCTCAAAACGGTTTCTACTCTCTTGCGGTCTCGACGCTTCGATGGGGTTAAGTTACAGGACAAGGTACGATTTGGTGCGGGCTCGTAGATCAGGGGTAGATCACTCCCTTGGCATGGGAGAGGCCCCGGGTTCAAATCCCGGCGAGTCCATTCACGTCGTGTGTTCCCACACTGAACTGACGGCGATAACTTCTATTTAATCTTTCACCACGAAATAGATCCGTTTCCGGAGTCATTACAATGACTGGAGTCGGCATCCATCACGGAGTCCCATCCCTCGCAGTAGAGCGATTAGGCGCATTGAAATAAGTTGGTTGACAATAAGACGTTCGCAGATATTGGTGTGGGTGGGAAGTTCCTCATTTTTGATAATAACTTTATATTGTTTTGTGTGATAGAGGAGATTATGTTTGTTCCGACGGGCACTAATTCTCCTCTCAAAACAGTTACAACAGATCAACGCGAGGCTCTCCGGAATTTTTTCGGAAACTGTGTCGAGAATGATGTATTTGATTTCACTGACCCATTGATGGTTGCACTTGTGTTATCTGGAGATAAGCCCGCTGCATCGATTGACCCATCAACAGATCACTTTCCAGACCATCGGTGGACACCGCACACGGGACTCAAAGAACTGTGTGATACGATGAATATCGTCGCGTATAAGCGCCGAGACCTTGGGTGGTGGTTCGTTGCCCCCGTGTACGGACGGCTCGATCTTTTACCGTCAAGCAATCGTACCGAACGCAGTGATGAATGGATGCGGCGTCTCGGCGTCATCTTCGGATATCCATCCAGTGCCATCGATTACTTTCTTGGAGCCAAGGGAGAGTGGACAGAGCCACGAGAGCGTGTTGCAAACGGCCAGTTTTCGTCCGACGAAATGGTCGATGCAGGATTCGTCGTCTATCGGCATGATGATTCGGTTGAGGGATACGAACGGGCGATTGAGACAGGGAGGCGCATCCGCGATCGACTCGAAGGGCTTGCCGAGGAGTGGGATGTACCAGAACTCGCAACGGTAGTCTCTGAACATCAACAGCAACTACTCGATGAAGTCACACCCGAAAAAACAGTCCAATAGGGCCTAAAGGAACATATTGCAGCCGTTACATCTTTGACTCCCGTTCGCGCTGGGGTCGATTTTGTGCTTTCTACCGCAATTATCACATACTACTGTCTTTTTCGCCATCATATATTAACCTCCAAATTAATACAATGTCCTTTGAAAGATTATTTGTTGTCGTTCAACAGGATACCGGCCATGTGCGGCCAGTACGTCCTCAATCACGAAGCGGTTATTTTTCGGTAGCGGTCGGTGCCTCCCTCTGTGTAGACTGGAATGTCTTATTCGTCTCAACTGAGATCTCTTCGACTGTTTCTCCGTTCTCCGATAACAGTATCCAGTCTCCAGACCCCGGAGTAAAATAAACCGTCAGCAGACTGTGTTCAAATCCGGTTAATCACAAATAGAATAAAGATTCGTGGATAGTTCACAAGCACAAAGCAGTCGATCGCTCCTCGTCACGAACAACTAAATCGAGACATCATCGAAGGACGAACGAGTACGCCGACCCTATATTCATGAAAACATCATCGATAGATAATAATAGTGTATTTTTTGCAATAAAACTGTGCTATACGCCGTCTGATTACCTCAGATACCTGTCTCTCGACACTCCTAAATGAAAATACGTGTCAAAATTAATATTTATAGAATATTCCGAACGCTAGCGAATGACGATTCTCGCTGATGACTCGAAGAGCTATCAGTAGTATCCGATCTTTACTCTCGATCCAGTATGGAAAAATTTAATACTGGCGGAACAATCAGGTTGATAGAACCAATGTCTAAATCAGAACGGTTCAAATTCGGAGAGATAACTCTTCCGAACGCCTCACTTCCTTCTTCAAAAGACGTTTACGACGCGGTCAAAGCGATGGGCAAAAGCGGTAAAAAAATCGATCAACAAAATCAAATCACAGACAGTGTTTCACCGAGCGGTAGTGAAAGCGGTCAGGCTGCGTTTCTCGGAGATGCTCACGACGAATACTCGTACTGTCATTTCCAATACCAGTTACAGACAGAGAGTCGAACGATTATCGCGAAAAACACCAGGAATCACAGAGAATCAGGAACGGAATCGGCAGCGGTCTGCTCTCGTGTCTTCTATTTCGAAAACGGACAGTTCGCAGTCGAATCGACACGAGACGACGTAGATCGACGGATACCAGAATTCATCGGAGAGATAACAAACACCGACACAGACGGTGGATACGAATTTTACGACACAGTCCCAATTGCTGCAGAACGCAGAGTGTGGGAGCACGATCTGGATAACAAGTCAGATTCGGTAGACCGGAAAGATAACGAGAGTGGCATTCACTCACGGCAACAGACATCAATTGATCTCACAGAAGAGACAGCGTATGCAACATCCCGCGAGACGTCAGACGCCAATCAAGAGACTGATATCGTCGATGAAATGGCGAAGAAAATGCACCAGTTGGGCGCTGGAACACACGATGACCAAACTGGCGAAATCTTCGCCTCGGGAACAGTGGTGACAACGTGGAGTGAAACGGACTGGCCGAGTGACGCAACGACAGAGCGGAGAGCCGAAACGATTCGTGAGAAGATTGTGCCCTATCTCCGTCAACACTCTTAATTGTGCGATCGTTGAATCCGAGTATGACCGAATATATCGGACAGAAGATTATTTCCGCTACCGAAATAGGAAATCACCTCCTCGTCGTAGTGTCTGTCCGAAATGTATTTTCTCATTGAATTTCAAATTTTATAACCATAATGGATTCGATGCACGTGCTAATAGAAATGCAGAGATGGCTGTGTGACTTCGAATCACGAGTACCATTGTGGTATAAAGTGACTGAAATATGTTAAGATCGAAATTATGAAATTCAGAGTATACTATTTCTAATAATTATTTCAACATATCATGGAAGACTACTGAACGTTATAATCGGCAAAATAGACGGTGGTGGCAGTAATTTTTTAATTCTGTATTTACAATAGTCCGATATATGTTATATCTTCTATCTGTATCAGAACCATTCATTTCTGATTACGACATAAAATAAAATGATATACGAACAGTCATATTATCTCTTCACTTGAGCACACATAATCGATAGGTGGGCCATGCTTCAACTCATCATCATCATGGGATTCGAGATATCTTATTTGATTTCTTATACAATACGATTGCAGTAGCATTGAGAGTACGGTAATAGGATCCGGTAGGTCTCAACCACTCATCACAGGCCTCTACGAGAGAATAACTGGGTCTGAGTCATAATGATCGATCACAGCATCAGCGACTTTGCTTGGTACAACAGTTTCCTCGAACTGTCCACACAATTGTTGGCAACGAAAACAGAGCGAACAACTAACAGTCGACACGTGAGTGATCGAAGAGATAAAGTAACGAATGGGAAATCAACGTTGCTATCGCAAGCAGATACATCAAGAACAACTGAAAATTCAGTGAGTGATTAGCAGAGATATTCACGGTAACGAAGTCTCTAATTGACGTTGACGATGAATAACTCCTTTGTAAACGGGAGAATCAATGTTCTCGAATCATCTGAATACGTTGCAGCATCTCGATTACGAGTGCATCAAACCGGCAAAGTGTACTCGACATCCGTCGAAAGATCAATTGAGAAACATTTATCGGTGGGTTTTTTGATAGGAACTAAGCAAACAGTATCGATACCGGTACTGTCGATACGATTCGGTAGACGAAACCGACCAACTACTGGTCGGAAATTTTGACGATATACCAGTAAGTCCACATTAACCAAATAGACAATCCCCGGTATTAAACGGTCTTAGTCAATTTTCTGTTATTAAACTCAGAGGACAGCATGATGCATTCGTGAATCGGGCGACAATCGGTAGTATATCCATCATTCTCGGTGTGCCAAGGAGTTTCTTGTATTCCCCAACGATAGACTTATTTGTGAACGGATACAACGTAGGCATATGCACGACTTGACTGGTTTCCAGCGTGACCTGCTGTACGTGATTGCTGGTCGTGAAGAACCACACGGTCTCGCGATCAAAGATGAGCTCGAAGACTATTACGAAAAAGAGATTCATCACGGCCGCCTATATCCGAATCTCGATACCCTCGTCGAAAAGGGGCTGGTCGAAAAGGGACAGTTAGACCGACGCACCAACTACTACGAAGTGACTCGACGCGGGCAGCGTGAGATCGAAGCCCGCAACGAGTGGGAGGATGAATATCTCGAAGCAGAAGGCGTATAACGTCAACGAAAAATTATTTTTGGCAGAGAATCACCGACAACCGATCCAGAACTACTGACACCGCTGATAACTATTGAGGAAGTAAGCGCAAGTAATCTTTTTCTGGTTGTCTCCTGATTCTACGAATCATGTCGGATACGACCGCACCCTCCCGTACGCTCGAATTGTTTGTCCGGTCGTTGTCATCGAGTGATATGGGTGTTCGAATCGACGAAGTACTCGATCAACTCAATCGGTTACGGGCTGATGGGTGTGTTGATGAGTATACAGTGACTGTCTGGGGTGAACGCATGAGTACTAATCCAATTACCACCCGGACAGACGAGGGAGCGTTCATTCGCAGTCGTATCGTCGAGTTCAGACAGTGGGCCCATGAGCACGATGTAACACTCGAAGGTGGATTTGAGACCCGAACGATCCACTCAGCTATAACGGGCGAGACTCATGAGTTCATTACACTCCCCAGTTTGGTCCTTACAGCCCGACACAACGACACACTCGAATGGATCGTTCCCTTTTCGGGATCCGATGGTCCGGTAACATCGGTGTGGGATCACCTCACAAGCCTCATGAACGAACAACCCGACTCAGAAGAAAGGAGATCACTGCCTGCTGTGGATGTCTGAGTGAGATCAGTAGGGACGGACGTTGTTCAACGTGAACCCCAATTCGGTATACCAACGGAATACATTCTTTGTCCAAACGTAACTATTTGATGATTGTTCCAAACTGGAATCTAAGATAACGATGGCATCCGTAGCTGATAGTCCAGATAACGTAGTGCACAGATAGAACCCGATCGAATAGGGGAGGGGATATTTATTTGGTCAGACCCCAAAGCGACGTGTCATGGTTCAGTCCAACTGGGGAACGTGGTTCATCAACGATGAGGTAGAAGCCGTCGATCCGGACGGACTGTCGATCTGGTATCTCGGTTGTAACGGTTTTATTCTCCGAACCAAATCGACGACAGTCTACATCGACCCGTATTTTGGGAGTGGAACAGCACCGGAGACGATACGGATGCTTCCGATACCGATGGCTCCGACGGACGCGACGATGTGTGATGCAGTGCTTGTTACGCACGAACACATCGATCACATGCATCCGCCGTCCTATGGGCCGCTCGTGGAGACACTCGAGGCCGACCTCTATGCACCCAAAGCAGCATACGACAAGCCGGATTACGATGGCGATATGCTCATCTCAGACGATCAAAAGCACGTTATTGAGGTGGGCGATCACGTCACGATCGGTGATCTCACGGTGAACGTCAGAGAAGCGAATGACCCAGACGCTATCGAACCGGTCTCGTACGTTGTTGAACACACATCGGGAACGTTTTTCCACGCTGGTGATTCCCGTCCTGCAGACGCGTTCAAAGATCTTGCCAGAGAGTTCGATATCGACCTCGGGGCGCTAGCGCTTGGCACGGTTGGGAACGTCTACAAACTCGATTCGAACACAGCAGAAACGACTGACTGGTACAATGATGAAAATCAGATCATTGAGGCTGCGAACGCGCTTGGTCTCACTCGTCTTCTCCCATCACATTATGATATGTGGAAAGGCGTTGGTGCTGACCCAAAGGTGTTGCACGAACACGCCCGTTCGTACGAATATCCCCGCTCTATCGAGATCGTCGAAATCGGAGACCGACTAGAGATTAATAAATCAGGAGTGATCCCGCCAACAATGTTTCAGTCGGTCTAACGACCCAGTGAGTCGATTTACCCCGGCACCGTATCGCATACGTAGGAAATTAACGAAGCCGAAAAATATTCGGTTGTTACTACACAGTGCGTTCACGGCACCACACTTCAACGAAGTAACATGATCTCACTTCCTCACTCATTTCACCGAGTATCGCTTAAACTGACCAACTCATAGCACCACGGCGACGGTATATTCACTAGGATTGGATGAAATAAACTCACCACTAATACGCTCTCCCTGCAATTACAGGCATACACGTGTAATGTTTGTGTGAAAATATTGGAGACAGTAACGCACAATAGATATATAGCTCATTCGTTACAACGGGTTGCTCAACTGGTGGCAGACAGTACGGATAGTAAACGCGAACTAACTCTCTGTTTGAAGTGAGAAGCGTTGTATCGTTTTCACAGCGCTGCCGACAGGCGTAAATCGGCACGATCTGAGGAAAAAGCGCAGATGATGAGAGCTGCGTGCCATCGGTTACGGGAAGATAAACAGTAGCAGTGACCGAAAGGGTCGAGAAAATTCCAAGAGACAGTTGTCTGAATACGTATCACTCACTCGTCTCACACCTGGCTGCAGTGACGAGAGTACAGACAATATCGTATAAAAGGAATTACCTTGCGAATACCGATACTGTACTGGGTGGAGATGGTGATACCATACGGTGAAAAATCGAATGGATGTCATGTCGTGAAACACCAGAACGTATTTCTTCACGTGCGTGGGAGAGACCGTGACAAGATGTTCGAGCCGCAATCATCGGGTGATAAAGACGTAATCGAGTAAACCCGTTCAAATGGATCAAATGGGGCGAAACCCCCCGGGATCATCCCGGTCTCACGTAGACTCGTGTGCACGATATCAACAATGATGAAGTATCGTCGCTGATACTGCACACGGAGGGAGACTCGATAGTCAAAACGTCATTTCACTCCGAAGAACGGCAGTCTGCTCCTACCAATCGATAATGCTTAGTTGTAAACGATTTTGATCAGATACTACTCACCACATAAGATAAACAATACGCGGTTCCAACAATGCCACTGCGGGATACGTGGCCAGCGTAGGCACGAAGTTGTTCTATCAACACACAGTCATTTTTGTGTCAGGTTGGTATAATTTATGATTTAATTTTTTGGTAACAAAATATATACGCCCGAAGTACGACTACTGTCATACTATGGCAACTCATATTACATGCCATCTCCCCACCGACGAGTTCGCCTTGAATCAAACGTTGAGCAGTATCTCTGGCATCTCGCTCACGTGTGAACGAATAGCGGCACTCGGTGACAAGGCAGTCACACCGCTTCTCAGGTTCCGTGGGGCAGATCTCGAACCACTCGAAGCAGCACTCGAGGATGATCCGACAGTCGATGAGTTCGAGGTGCTGACTCATGGGAGAGAAGAAGCGCTGTGTTATATCAGCTGGAACAGCCGGGTGACCCTGCTCGTCCGAATGCTGACAGCGACAGAAGCGCTTGTCCTCTCTGGCGCTGCCACGAAAGAACGCTGGACGTTTCGACTTCTCTTTCCGACGCGGGATGCTCTTTCTCGACTCGACGAATTCTGCACAAACCACAATCTTTCGCTGGACGTGAGCTGCGTTGAGACGTGGGACGGTAACGGCCCCGATCCACTCGGACTTACAGCTGACCAGTACGAGGCGCTCGTTACCGCCTACAAACATGGATACTTCAAGGTTCCGCGCGACATCGTTCTCGACGATCTCGCTGTCGAGATGGGTATTTCTCACCAGGCGCTCTCCGAACGTCTCCGGCGTGGTCACGACACACTCGTCCAGCGAGTGCTTCACCCAGCATCGATCGAACCCGATACCGACGACGAAACAACAAGCACGGAGTCAAAGTCGTCGGAAACATCACCAGTGCCATCGTCTCGGCTGCCAACGGTCAACCTCGACTAGGAGTTTGCGTCGGGAGGGAGAAAAGACGAAATTTGCGATTCATTCGATTTTCAGTTCAATCGAGATACATCGTTGCGAGAGCATAGATGAATGCAGCGTGCGACCACGCTAGTGGAGAGGCAAAGTAGTAGGAACCATCTTGGCTTCTCGTTTCGACGAGATATCCCGTCTCGGTCGTTTCGTTGCTCATCTCTTTGATCAACGCATCACCCTGCTCCTGATCGCCACGCGAGTAGAACATCGCGGCCGACATCAACGATGCCGGAACCCAATCGTCCCACGCTGAGCCAACCATATGGGACAGTTCAGCGAACAGCTGATCATCTGTGTCGTACGCGTCGGCCCACTCGGTCGGATAGATGGCACAGGCATCGTACAGCATGACTTCGCTACCGCCGTTCATCACGAGACGAGAGGGATTACTCGGTCCCTGATCGAACAGCTCACGCTTGATCGCATTGCCGACGATTCGAGCGGCGCGCCGGTACGGCGTTCCATCCTCGCCTCGCAGTTCGGCGAGCATCGCTCCGTCCTGAAAGCCTCGATAGGCAAACGCGTTCGTCCAGAGACTCTGGCGGACATCAGAGGGATACTCTGCGATATCGGGTGACGCTGCGAGCAGACCATTTCCGTCGATCACATCAATTGTGTAGTCGAGCGCCTGTTCAACCGCTGGCCACGCTCTCTCGACGAACTGCTCGTCACCGGTTTCTCGATAGACCTCCGCGACTGCCCACACGAACAATGGTTGTTGATCGTTTTCGACAGCAATGATTCCGGTGAACCCTCCCTTGCTGTTGTAGCACTGCCTGAACGAGCCATCCGATTCTTGCACAGCAGGACAGAAGCCGGCCAGAAGCTCCTTGGCCGGTTCCGGTTTCCCCATCCGTGCGAGCGCGACGGCTCCAAACGCGTTGTCTCGAATCCACGACGGATAGTACATCGGTTGCAGATTCGGAGAGGCCGAGAGCGAACCGGATTTAGGATCGATGAGTTTTCCGAGTGTGACCGCAGAGCGGACGTACAGATCGGTGAATGAATCTGGAATATTCTCCAGCTCAAGGTCTGAAATCCACGTCTCCCACCACGATTCAACGGCTTCCTGTCGCTCTTTTTGATCGGCGTCGGTGAGTATCGACGGTGTTGCAGTCGGCTGTGCACTCCCAGATGTACCGCTGATGAACACCGAGATATCCTCTGTTTCCCCCGGAGGGAGAGTAACATCGACCAGCAATCGCCCGCTGAGATACTTCCCAACAGCACTGTTCCCGAGAGAGAGCGCTCCATCGGTCTCAGTACGGACTCGATCGGCGTTTGACCAGATTCGGAGCTCGTACGGGCCTTGGACGTCGTCCCAATGGAGATCGTCCGACCCTGTGAGACGGTTTATATTCGAGTTCCAGACAGCGAACGTCTGATCGTTGTCGTTCACGTTTGCACGCGTGTGGTAAACAAAAGAACACGTTTGGCGCTCTTTTGCCGTGTTTTCGAGTGTGAAATCGCGGACGACTGTCTCCGAACCGGGATAGACGTAGGCGGACTCGGTGACCACGAAGTCATCACAAGCAGCCGTAATGTCGAGAATCCCGGAGTGGCCACGGTACTCGATCTCGTGTCCGGTGCCATCGTCCCAGAACCACGTTCGTTCGTTCGCCAGTTCGATCCCGGCGAACCCACCTTCCATCGGCTTAGATTGCTGCTCGTGGCCACGACCACTGACGTAAAACGGTATCTGATGGGTGAACCCAGTGTGTGGAAACAAGAGCGTGCTCAATCGACCCGTCGCAGTGAAGCCCGCACCGATCCCGTCGATCGGCGTGGAAACGAATCCAGCCGTTGGATTGAACTGCTGTAACGCCTCTAACTCTCCTGCAAACAACCACGAACAAAGCGACGAAATATGCGAGCGATTGTACACCCAGTCAGCCACCGACGGTTTCGATAGATGTCGGAGTCCGTTTGCCGCCATTTGCATCCGCTGTCGTGTCCCTGTAGACAGAGATGCTAGTTGTCCCACCGATTCGATAACAGCGTTCTCGACCGTTGATCTGCCTCGTGTCATAGCATCCACGTAGTAACACACCCCAGCGACCACATCACGCTACGCCGATGAATGCGCCACCTATCGTCGCTCTATTCGTTTCATAGCTCGTAAACGTTTCTGTGCCCCTGTGGAAGACTGCCCTGAGTCCATCTTTCGACGCGGGAGCGGTGCGCTGTCGACGAATCGAGATGGATACGAGCGGACAGACGACATCCCAGCGAACGTTCCAGAACATCAGCGACAATCCCCGGATAGCGTTCAGACCGTGAGTTCCTCACTGTGAGTGTGTTACCAATAGCTCACTCAGGGAACCCACAAAAACGTTCGCTCCACGCGGAACACGAATCAGCACATAGACTTCGACGAACCATATCTTCCGTTCGATCATCACTAATTCGTGGCGTTCTTCTCAATCCGTTATACGATGACTCACGAAGATCCCGCTCGATACTCTATTACATCCCATTTGAGTATTCGAATATATCGCTTTATTTCATCATACATCCCCCAAAGGAGGATGATGATACTGCAAGCACTATCAATATGAAGTTACCCCACATCACACCATCCATGCCTCACTGCCAGAACTGTGATGCATTCGTGTCGAGACAGTACGCGCGTGTCTTTACCCCCGATGGTATCGCCAACCCTCGCGTCTGCCCGAACTGCGAAGACAAGGTTCGTGATGGAAACAGCGTTCGGGACGTGCACAATTGATCATCCGCGATCTATCGCCGTCTTGTCCACAGCAGATCGAAGCAGAGCTTCCGAGAGTGTCGTCATGTGTCGTCAACCGTGGCCCTCACGCTACCCACGATTGATACGATCGACGGTTCGTTTTCGAATGTACATTCGACGGCTCAACGCACCAGTAGAACACACAACCAATCGCTGAGAATCAGCTCCAAAGACAACACAAATACAAACACGAAGAGACGTAGTGCACAGTAAGCAACGAATACACGTTTTCTATCCCGAGCCTATCGATTCAGTAATCATCCATTTCCATACCACCACAGACGGCCCAGTACACACTCACCGGGATGTGTGCGATGATGGGGAGTAAATTCTACAGCACGGCGGATGATCAGGTTCGTTTTTGGATTTCTTCACGGAGGATGCTGCTCACCAGCTCGCCGTCCGCTTTCCCTCGGAGGGCTCCCATACACTCACCCATCAAAGCAGAAAACGCCCCCATTCCTTCTTCACGGATCTGACCCTCGTTGCGCTCTGCGATCTCGGCGATCGTCGTTCGCACAGTCTCGTCGTCGACACCGGAAAGACCGGCCTCGTCGACGGCTTGGTCGGCAGTTAGATCCGGCTCGTTCGCCAGCACGGTCAGCACGTCGGTGACACCTTCCTTTGCGAGTTCGTCTTGGGTGACGAGTTCGAGCGTCTCAATGAGATGCTCCTCGCGCAACGTTTCCACCGGAACATCGTCTCGTCGTAGTTCTGTGATGGTTCCTTCGAGCGTCCGTGCAGCGAGCGTCGGATCGATTTCCTGTTCGACTGCTCGTTCGAAAACGGGCATCCAGCGGCCATAGGCGACCTGTTCTGCGAGCGTCGAATCGAGATCGAGATCGGAGACGTAGCGTTCGCGCTTTTCGGTGAGCAACTCGGGCGTCTGGACATCCGAAGGGTCGATACTGACCGGCGAAACGTCCGTTTCGGGGTACATTCGTGCTGCCCCAGGGAGCGGTCGGAGATACTCCGATGTCGTATCGGGGTTCGCGCCTCTCGTCTCCTCGGGGACACCGGTAATCGCATCACGAGCTCGTTCGGCAACTGCCTCGATCGCCTGCGTGGAGATCGATTCTGGTGCGGCGACCAGCGCAACTGCATCGTCCTCGCTTGCACCGACAGCCTCGCGGAGCGCATCAACTTCGTCTTGTGTGACGCCGTAGGCGGGTAGCTCGTCGGTATGGAAGACGCCGCCCGCGCCGCTTCGCACAGCGTGATCGGAGAATTCGGTACCAAGGCGTCGGTCGGACTGTATCTCACGACCAACGAGACCGTCGAAGCCAAACAACGGAACAGCGCGTACTGCGTTCGCGCTTGCGATGACGCCGCTGTCAGTGTCCTCGAACACGCCCGTTACGTCTACGGGATCACCGACGCTCGCGCTTCGTTCCTGAAGGGTTTCGCTGATTTCGATCAGGTGAACCTGCCGTTTTACCTCGTTTTCGACGATTGCTGCGATGTCGTCGAGACTCTGGACACCCTTTAGTTCGACACGCGCCCCATCCTCGATCGAGACGTTCACGTCCTGCCGGATAGTGCCGAGACCGCGCTTTACTGCCCCTGTCGATCGGAGCAGCATGCCGATGGTAGCGGCGGCTTCCTGTGCCTGCTCCGGTGTACGGAGGTCCGGCCCGGTTCCAATCTCGACGAGCGGAATGCCGAGCCGATCGAGGCTGTAGGTGACACCGGCATCTGTCTCCTCGACGCGCTGGCAGCTCTCCTCTTCGATGAGAAGGTCTGTGATCGTCACTGGACCGTCGTCGGTTTCGATCTGTCCATCAGTAGCGATCAGAGTAGACCGCTGAAACCCGGACGTGTTCGAACCATCGACGACGATCTTACGCATGATGTGTGCCTGATCGACGGGGTTCATATCGAGGAGCTTCGCTATTTCGAGCGCCACCGAAAGTGCCTCCTCGTCGATTCGATGTGGTGGTTCATCGTCCTCCTCGACGAGACATGTCGTATCATATCCGAGATACGTGAACTCACGTTCGATTCGGCTCTCTTCGAGCGCAGCCTCGTCGATTTCGCCAAGTTCGCTCCGAGTAGGATGTAAATACCGAGTGATCTGTCGTGTCGCATTTGCCGGCTCGCGTCGAACTGTTGGACATTCACAGAAGAGTTTCGTGGCTGTATCGAGCTGCTGGTGGATCTCTAATCCGGACATGAGACCAACCTCCTCATAGTCGTATGCGGTCATTATGCGACGGTCAGGGATGGAACAATAAAAAACCGTTTAGTCGCGTTCGCCGATCCTCACACTGACACGACGATTACGGTGGAAGCCAGTGTTTCGTGTCGCTGCTCGCTAACTCGTCCGGATCGTCGCTCGTCGCGGACTGTCGGACTGTCCGATAGCGCAGACCAGCTTCTTTCATCAACCGCCGACAGCTCGGTAGTGAGTAATCGACGCCAAAGATATCGTCGATGTACTGACTGACGAGCTCTGGCGACCACGTCAGAGCGTCGTATCCGACCTGCTGTGGTGGCTGATGGAGGATCTGTTTCAATCCGTCTTGTTGTTGTGACGAGAGTTTCCGGGGACGACCGGATCTGTGCGCGTCGTGAACGGCCTCTGTAAGCGGTTGCTCTTCGAGCCGTTTGAGCCAGCTGTAAATCGTCCTACGCTGTACCCCATACCACTCAGCGAGTTCGGTCTGCGTTATACCGTTTTTGTACGCAATAGCCGCGAGCAGCCGCTTAGTCGGTTTCTTTCCCTCGACAGTATCAAGGGCCTGCTGGAGATCTTCGAGCGAAATTGATTCGAAGTGATCCATTACCATTGGTTGTGGTTCCGAGTAGAAAGTTCTAACGAATACCATCACAGATCGCCCAAAGAGAAACCCTCACGGTTGTCGAATGATTGCAGAGGGTCGAGAAACGTTCGGAGGTCAAACCCAATTGGTCGGGGGTAGGGTCTCCGTATCGTGTGCTCGCTCGATGATCGGTTGTGAGTAGAGAGTACGACTGCGATACGACACAGCAGAGGATCGGAGGAAAATCAGCACGGTCATCGGTTCAGCGCATTACAACGGTACGCGTGTAATTAAACACACTCGAAACGAAAGGCTAATTCGACCCGAGAACAGTGCTTGATCGGTGTCTACCAGTTGGTTGGCGCTCCATCACAGATTCTTTACTGCTGTCTCCGGCTGGATTGGTAATCGAATGGGAGTACGACACCCAACAAAAGAGTAAATAAATTCATACCGATAATAACAACTCTTCTCAGAGCAATTCTCTCGCTATATACGGAATAAATTATACATTCGTGCTATTCAATGCTGAATATTATTGGCGGTGTGGTGTCGTACAGTTCCGACAGCACGACTCTCTTCGGACTCGTATTACCGCGCGGTATACACACTCACATCTGCTTCGATCGGTGAAAGAAGGGCTTCACAAGTATTTTCAACATCTAAGATGCCGTAATAAAATATACCGAGTTTTCTGCTCTGTCTCTTTCGTCCTGATGTCCATTGCGATGCAGAGGTGTGATTCAGCAATATACACATAACAAAATATCATAATAAAGTCAGATAGTACGGTATCGAATAGGTGAGATCCATCGTAAAGTGATGAGATAGAAGTCGAAGAGTCGCCTAAAAGCAGTCGTACCGTGTGATGAGCCGCCTATCGAAAATATAAATTCTAGATGTAAAGGATAAGCAGTAATTAAGTAAGAGTGAGAGTTCTCATCAATGCGGGAACGAACAACACAAGAGCAGCAGTGTGATTTCTACATCGTCGATGTATTTACAAACAAGCCGCTTACAGGGAATCCACTGCGTGATAGTCGGACGATTCAGTACAAATACTTTTATTGACTAAAATTTAACATATCGTTTCAGTATATACGGTATACTACGAAATACAATCATTTATTTGAAGTAAGGCGTTGTTATGCAGACGATCTGTGGCAAATATCGTTCGAGCAATTCGAGGAAGTCAACTCTAGACCGACCGTTGGGATGGCTCAGTCGTCGAACGAAGAATCATCAGAGCGTGATGGTGGGATTCATCTATCGTGTGCGTGAAGACGACTCATGAGTGAAGCCGCTGGTGAGTTTCAGCAGTTCGCAGCGCAGGAATCTCGTGGTTCGTCACCACTCTATGCCCACCTCTCAAGAGAAATCTGCGAAGATCCCGAACTGCTTGCGCTTGCCGAGTGTGTTCCCACAGCTCAGCCGACGCCAAATCTATTGTTCGCTGCGGTCCAGTACCTGCTGTTCGAGACGCCGGAGCACCCACTCGCCTCGTACTATCCAAGTATCGCTGCGGATCCCTTGCCGGTTGATGATGAGACGTATCCGCTCTTTCGCGCGTTCTGTCTCGATAACAGGGATCAACTCCAGTCGATTCTCGGGACGCGGCGGGTCCAAACCAACGCGGTGCGCCGTAGCGCGGTGTTACTGCCCGCGTTTGAATATTTGTTCCAGCGCACAAAGCGCACCCCGCTTGCGTTGCTCGAAATCGGTCCGAGTGCGGGGTTGAATCTCTGTTTGCACCAGTTCGGCTACGATTACGGAGACGCTGGCCGCTGTGGTGAGCAGACGGCAGCCGTCCAACTCAATTGCACTGTTCGCGGAGCGCTCGCTCCACCCCTTCCAACGACCATGCCGACCATCGGCTCTCGAATTGGGATTGACGTGCGGCCGCTCGATGTCAGTGCCGTCGAGGACAGTAAGTGGCTCCGAGCGTTGATATGGCCAGAACACACAAAGCGCCAGCAGCATCTCGCTTGCGCAATCGAGACTGCACAACGCGATCCACCGACACTCGTGGCGGGGGATGCAGTCGATCGCCTCGAAGCGGTCTGTTCACGCATTCCAACCGACGAAACCCTCTGTCTATTCAATACACACGCGTTGTATCAGTTCTCACAGACGGCACGCGAGCAACTCCTCGATCGGATCACAGCACTCGGAAAACAGCGGGATCTCTTCTGGCTGTCGTGTGAGTACTCCCCGCGATTACTTGCGCCAGTTGCGCAGTTGCTCGCCTTCGAAAACGGTACTAAGAGCGCATCACTGTTGGCGATGTACCAATCACACGGCGAATGGATCGAGTGGATCGATGCGGCCTCGGGAGTTCGGTAATCACTCGTCTCCGAGAATGCCCGGCTCGGTCATCTTCACTGGATCGAGCACTTGGTCGGCTTCCGCTTCGGTGAGATATCCCTTCTCGACAGCGACTTCGCGGACGGTTTTCCCCTCTTTGAGTGCAGTCTTCCCGACTTCGGCGGCCTTATCGTAGCCGATACTCGGATTGAGCGCAGTTGCAAGCGCCATGCTCCGCTCAACCTGTTGTTCACAGTGTTCCCGATCGGCTTCGAGTGGGGCAATGAATCGCTCTGCGAACACACTGCTAGCGTTCGAGAGCAACTCGACCGACTGGAGAACGTTGTGCGCGAGGACGGGCTTATAGAGGTTGAGGTCGATCTGTCCGTCCGCCGCGGCGACCGAGACTGCCGCGTCGTTACCGACAACCTGCTTGTGGACCTGATTAACCGACTCGGCAACAACAGGGTTGATCTTCCCTGGCATGATCGAAGAGCCGGGTTGGTTTTCAGGCTGGTCAATTTCGCCCAATCCGTTCCGTGGTCCCGAAGCGAGCAGACGGAGATCGTTCGCGATCTTGTTCACCGAGCCAGCGACGACCCGGATCGCGCCGTGGATCTCGCTCATCGCGTCGTGGGCGGCTTGGGCCTCGAAGTGGTTGTCTGCCTCACGGAACGGAAGTCCCGTCTCCTCTGCGATATATTCAGCGGCGCGTGGTGGGAACTCAGGATCGGTGTTCAGGCCGGTTCCGACCGCTGTTCCACCGAGAGCGAGTTCTGCCAATCGTGGCGTGGCGTCTTCGAGGCGGGTAATTCCCTTCTCCACCTGCGCGCGGTAACCACCGAACTCCTGCCCGAGCCGGACCGGTGTCGCATCTTGTAGATGCGTGCGGCCGGTTTTTACGACATCGTCGAACTCCGTTTCTTTCGCCGCGAGTGCATCACGAAGCGCTTCGAGTGCGGGCAACAGATCGTCCTCGACGGCTTCGAGCGCAGCGATATGCATCGCGGTCGGGATAACGTCGTTGCTCGATTGGCCGAAGTTGACGTGATCGTTCGGATGTATCTCCCGTGAACCGATCGTCCCGCCGTAGCGCTCTGTTGCTCTGTTGGCGATGACTTCGTTTGCGTTCATATTCGAGGACGTGCCGCTCCCGGTCTGGAAGACATCGACGGGGAACTGATCGTCGTGTTCGCCATCGATGACCTCGTCCGCAGCCTCGATGATACAGTCCGCTTTGTCGGTGGCAATGTGATCCAAATCGCGGTTCGCCCGTGCAGCCGACTTTTTCACGATTCCGAGCGCGCGGATGAAGCGCCGACCGAACGTGACGGAGCTGATCGGAAAGTTCTCGACTGCCCGCTGAGTCTGTGCGCCCCAATATGCGTCTGCTGGGACCTCTACCTCACCAAGACTGTCTCGCTCGATTCGATAACCCTGATCGCTCATGTACGTGAACTCTCTTCTCGAACAAGCGTAAAACCCATCGAAAGCCATCGGCGACCGATCTCACCTACGATTTGATCACCATTTATTGGTCCATCGGTGTCCATTCACCAGAAAGCATTTATAAAGATAGGACCACCTTCGAGTTATGTCACAGAGATGGTGACAAAACGAAGTGAAAACGGGTGATTATCTATTCATCTACTTATTTATAATTCGAATCGGAGAACGGGCAAAAGTGTCTGACGAAACAGGGATAGTAAGAGTATGACGGATACAACGACCACAATACGTAGTCAGATCCTTACAACAATAGTGACGTGTTCGGTCTTTGTTGGAGCGATCGTGGTGGGATTGCTCGTTGTCGTCGCAAGCGTTGGAAGTGTGAGTGCTATCGCCACGCACGATAGTGAATCATTCGTGACTAATGACGTCACCGAAGCGAACAGCGACGCTATCGATGCTACGATGGATGTCGGGGGGAATGTAACCGTCCAGTCCCTCACGTCGGATACTCAGGGGACACTGACGATCCAAACAGCCCCATCATCCAGTTCATTGGATACAGTCACCAACGTTTCTGCAGCTGCTGTGGATGACCAGACGATCGCCATCGATGACGCTCTGATCCTCCGTCTGTCGTCGACGGAGCTGTCGAACGCGATCGCTTCGGGTAACGGATCGTCGGGCACCAACGCCGAACGGCTTCTCGAGCTGGAACAGTCCGGCGACATCGACATCGACATCACACAGACAAATGACGACGACGCCAAGAGACTCGACCTCGGGGCAACGGTGGAGAACGGCGGACTCAAAGTACTCCACGCAGGAAGTGTTCTGTATATTGTCATCGACACAGAGCGGGCGGAGTTCAAGCGCGGAGAGCAGACAGTCGATGCAGCGCCAGATGATCAGTTCGAAGTGACCGTTACCGGAAACGAGACGTCGGTGTCAGCGGATTTCGAGATTGAACCACGGGCAGCGTCGTTCGATACCACAGACGATCAGGGAACGATCGCTGTCAAAGCAGAAACCAACCAAACAGTATCTGGGGAGACAACCGTGGCTCCGGGGACGTACCTCACAATTCGGGCGCAATCAGACAAACGATCTTCGTTCGTTATTACACGGACGACGTCGGTGGAGTCTGACGGAACATTCGATCTCGATTTCGACTTTACCAACGTCACGAAAGGGACGTCATTCGATCTAACAATTCCGAATCAAGGATTCGAAGACAACGCATCAACCGCAGGAATTGTACAACGGCCATCGACTGCTTCGGTGAGCGTCAACAATCAGAATATCGGAGCGAACGAGACACAGACCATCGTTGTCAGGTCTGTTAATCTCTCCGAGGGTGGGTTCATAACGGTGCACGATCGGTCGTTCTTCGATACCGAGAACGAGACAAAGCCAGCACAAAGTCTTCGAGGGGCCAAATATATTAGACCTGGTCTACAGAACAACACATCAATTGAGCTTGATATTCCATATAAACGCAGCGGTACGGTTGTCGTTGTTCCGTACCACGATACGAATGGAAACCATGAATTGGACATCACGACCGGAGACGAGCCATACGTAGGGGCCGACGGTGGGCCGATCGCCAACTCGGCGAACGCGTCTGTCGGAGACGGAATCGGACAAGGAACGACCACAGAGCTTGATCCCCAGAATGAGACGGTGCCGTCTGTGCCGTCGCCGGTCAATGGCACAGACGATTATGCCCTCCCGAATGGGAGTGATGGAACGGGCACTCACGCACTCGACGGCGCAACCGGATCGAACGAAGACGGCGAAAGAGGGGACGAATCGAATATCGGTAACAAGAAAACGACGCTCAAAGCCGATGGAACCACAGAAACAGATGGTCCCGGATTCGGACTCGCTGCGGGAGTCGTAGCTATCGGCGTGATAACGTTGCTTTCAGCCCACAGAACGCGAGAGAACTGAATTGACATCACTCCAGCTTGTCCGACCATGTCACAATACCAGAGCGTTTCTTCGTGTCATTATTCGACGCACAATAGCTATGCGTTCTCTGGTTCATGTGGTAACTGATGGTTGAGTCGTTGTTTCGCGTGCTTGATTGGGCCCAACAGTTCTCTGATCCGTTGGCATGGTTGGTGCTTGCTGCTTTCCTCGGTGGCGCAGCACTCGAATACGTGGGGCGAGACAGTGCTCGAACGCTCACTGTTGTGGCGTGGATCCTGTTCGCTGCGTTTTGGTTTTCGTTGATCCACCACTACCTCATCGATTCGAAGAGTATCATCGAAGGCATCGGTAGTATTATCGCAGTCCCAGCAAGCGTCTACACGGGATATCTCCTCTTGCGCGGTCGGGATTCGCTTTTCGTTCTTTCCCGAGCTATTGCCGCCATGGGGCTCATTTTCCTGCCATTCGAGGCGATCCCTATGTTGACAACGGGATTGATCGAGATCGTAACTCATCAGACAGAGCTCCTAATGGGAGTGTTTGGGCAGACTGCGCCCGCAGATTATCGTGTTGTTAGTGGTGCAGTCGTCGGACGCCCGGATCGCAGGAGCACATTCCTGTTTGTCGCAGAGAACGGCCATCGGCTAACGTATACGATTCGTATTGCCTGTACAGGACTCGGGAGCATGGCTATCATTGGCGGCCTCATCGCCGCCGTTCGTGCTCCACTCGCACAAAAATTCCGCGCGCTTTCGGTGTCGCTGCCCGTGATCTATGCGCTCAATCTCGTTCGCAACACATTTATTGGGCTTACGTTCGGCCAGCAACGCCTCCATATCGCTCCGGATCTCATTCTGGGGCTGTTTTCTGCCACCGACCCCTACAGAGTGTCGTACTTCATCGCTGATCGTATCCTCGCTCAGAGTCTCTCGGTCGTCGCACTTGTTGGAATTACGTGGCTCGTCGTCCGCGAACTCCCAGTCGCACTGGTCGTCGTCGAGGACCTCCTCTACATGGTGACCGGAACCGAGTACGACTTGCACGCGATCAATTGAGGACGGCTCAATCGAGCGTTGGCAGGAGGCCCACCGGTGCGCCTGCGAGTTCTCGTAGTGCGTCGCTTTCCATGTGGTGGAGATCCCCCGGAATGACGAGCAAGTGGAGAGGAGCACCGAAGTTGTGGTCTGCGAGCACAGAGAGACTATCTGCTTCAATAACGGGATCGGAACTCCCAGCACGACAGACCGCAACGGCAAGCGTCCCGTCATCATCCTCAGTCTCGTACGCCGACGAGAGCAACGCAGCAGCGGTATCAGCGGTCATGTACTCACCTCGGTCTGCTTTGATATCCAGATAGACGAGCGTGTGCAGACCGCGCTCGCGGTTGTCGTCGATGGTGTCGATAACGCTTTGTGGGACACTGTCTCCGCCGTGAGCGTACGGGAACGGAAGCGTCGTGGCCTTTCCGAATCGGTAGTTCTGCAGCCCAGTTAGTGAGCTTGCTGCCGATGCGGCCGTGGTCCCGTGGATGATTCGGGTGTCGATATTTCGTGCTGTGGCTCGGAGACGGAGATCGACGTGTGTGGTCGAAATCATCGGATCGCCCCCGGTGAGAAAGACGACCTGTTCGGTTTCCGCAGCGTCGAGAATCGAACCTGGTTCCTGTTCGATGCCTGCGCGTTCGCGCACCTCAATCGAGACATCGTGATACGATTCGAGTTTTTCGATGGTGGTTCCGGCGAGTTGGCTGGTGTAAAATTCCGCAACAACGTGATCCGCACCGGCGAGCGCCTCCCGTCCCTCGACGGTGATCGAGCGCTCGTCGAACAAACCGAGACCGACGAACGTGAGCATGGACGAACTGCGTGACCGACCGGGTTAAAGAAAGCGAACGGCAGACGGGGTGATAGATACTACTGCGAGGAACGAGTAGTTGGGTCGAAGCGTCAGACTTAGCCTCGCTGGACGGTGATCACGCTCATGGTTGAGGTCCCCTGTGTCCGCGTTCGACCCTCGGAGGGCGAATCGACTCGACGAGCACTTGCTGGGGGTGAATTCTTGCATCCGAGCTATGAGATCACAGTTGTAGACGGATGGCTCTACATCCCTGTCGTGGATGCGCCCGACGACTACACTGTCGTCGTTCGAGACGCTCCCGAGCGCAATCGCCAGACGATGCCCAGCGATATCCTTGGATACGAGCCGAGTTACGAACGACTCGGCGAACTCGCAATCCTCGATGAAGACGACCCAGAGCGAGCACGAGAGATCGCCGACGCGCTCTGTTCCTCAGACCTTCCCATCGAAAGCACCGTCAACCGAGCGTCGAAGGTGAAAGGTGACCTCCGCGTGCGCGAGTGGGACGTGCTCGCTGGCGATACAAACACAATTCACCGCGAGTATGGCAACGAATTCGCACTCGATGTCGCGCAAGTGTACTTCTCACCACGGCTCGCAACTGAACGCCACCGCGTTGTCGAACAAGTTCAGGGAGAAGAGCAGTTCATCGACATGTTCGCTGGTGTTGGTCCGTTTGTCGTCCCCGCCGCAGCACGTGGCGCGAAAACGGTGGGTGTGGATCTCAACCCGGCAGCGATCGAGTTTCTCCGGGAGAACGCCCGTCGGAATGGCGTCGAAGAACGTGTTACGGCCATTCACGCCGACGTACGAGAGATCGCGTACGACGATTGGGCAGATCGACTCGTGATGAACCTCCCGCACAGCGCAAACGAGTTCCTCGAGACGGCTGTCCGGCTGGCGGGTGATGAGTGTGTGCTCCACTACTACGATATCCAACACGAAGACGACCCGTTTGGACCCGGTGAGCGAGCGATTCGGGACGCAGCGTCGGAGTACGACGTCAGTGTCGAAACACAGCACACGGTGCGATCGTACGCTCCACACGAAGTGAACGTCTGTCTCGATGTCCGACTGATGCGGTGACTGAGATTTCGACGCTGTGGCGACCCAATTCCTGAGTTGATGAAAGAACTCATCGCAGGGGTTCTCTTGATTGCCAGTGGTATTCGTTCATCGAAGGATCCACTACCGAAACGCAATACGTAGCAGTGTGGGCTTGTTCTTGGTGTTTTTCTCGGGAGCCTTGTCTCGCTGCTCGAAGTGGTTACGGAGATCACGTCATAGAATCCAACAGATTCGGCCTGACACACAGACTGCGGTACGATGTTGTTTCAGGAACATCAAATGTACCCTTCCTGAATGTGGCACAATGCTCCGCAGGTAAACATCAATTCTACCAAATCGCAGCAAAGATTGTATACTGTATAGAGCTTCTATGCATTTGATAAAGTAATTCCGTACAAAGCCAGTGGAGGGATTTGAACCCTCGGCCTAATCCTTACGAAGGATTCGCTCTGCCGGCTGAGCTACACTGGCGCGTTTGTACACCACCGACAGTTACTATTCGATCCAAGAGCAGTATAAGGATTCCGGAGTGCACTCGCCGTCGGGAGACGAACGCATTGCACACTATCAAACACTCTCCATCAACGTTGCTGATGATGATCCCGAGAAGAATGAGGAGGAATACGAGCAACGTGACAAACAGGAAAAACCGATCGGCAGTGCTCATAGGAGCCATCACGAGTACCTCTTTCGAAGTCAGTGGATCCGTCGACTGCTGTCGGCGTGAGCAGGTGGCGATTGGTCGGATTCGATCGCCTCCGTTAGAATTGAGGCAAGCGTTTTAACAGCCTGTTCGTGCTCCTGTTTCGGATGATACACCGCTGTCGGTGACGTATCGAGTGTCCGGTACGATGTGAGCTCCTCATCGGAGAGATCACCTCGGGTTTGCATCACAACGCACACTCGATCGAGCAGCCCGTGGAGATAGATGAAATCTTGCTTTCTCACAATATTATCGCTACGTGTTCAACATTACTGAACACTCCGAGGGTCGTGTTACCTACCCACATATATCAATTCACACCAGTAGCGAGTTCACTTTCCGAAGCACACCAGACCCATCAGGGCCACAAGCGTCTTCACACAATTCGTTTACTGCTGTTCTCGTTCTTGTCCGTGTTCGTGTTCTCGTTCGCTCTCACGCGTTCCGAGCGTTGTGATTGTTGGTGATTGCGTAACCGGGTGTCGATGGACGTGAGGGCGGCCACCGAACGCTTCCGCGATAGTGGATTCGGTGAGGACAGATTCAGGGGGACCGGCTGCAAGCACACGGCCGTCCGAGATGACGACGATGGAATCACAAAAGCGTGCTGCGAGATCGAGATCGTGGATCGCTGCAAGAGCTGTCGCGCTCTCGTCGACCAGATCACGAACGAGTTCTAGCGTTCGCACTTGATGGGTGATGTCAAGGCTGGCTGTCGGTTCATCGAGCACCAGCGCGGGTGCATCCTGTGCGAGTGCGCGGGCAAGAAGAACCCGCTGGCGTTCACCACCACTCACGGAACCAGCAGACCGATCGGCCAGATGGCTGATGTGAGCCCGTCGGAGCGCTCGTTCGACAGAGTCATCGTCATCGGCACGCTGAAACCGCGAGCGGTGTGGTGTTCGTCCCATTGCGACGACATCCCGGACGGAGAACTCGAACGAGATGGTTGTGTCCTGTGGAACAGTTGCGACCAGCCGAGCAGCAGCGCGGCGAGAGAGAGAGCGAACGTCGTTCCCATCGATCGAGACGGTTCCCGAATCGGGCGTGAGTACGCCGTTGATCGTCCGCAAGAGCGTCGTCTTCCCGGCTCCGTTCGGACCGACGAGTGCGACGAACGACTGAGCAGGCACCGAAAACGAAACACTGTCGAGAATTGGTGTTCCGCCGAGCGATACTGCGACGTTTTCCACATCAATCATCGGGGTGGTCTCACGGGTCACAGTCGATGCACCTCTCGGCGGCGGAGCAGATACAGGAAAAACGGCGCACCGAGTGCTGCTGTCACGATACCGACGGGGAGTTGTGCGGTTCCCGAGCGCGCGATCGTATCCGTCGCAACGAGAAACACCGCACCAGCGATAGCGCTTGTCGGCAACAGAATGCGGTGGTCCGGACCGACGAGCAGGCGAAGCATGTGGGGAACGATGAGTCCGACAAATCCGATGACTCCCGCTACCGAGACCGCGGCCGCAGTGATGAGACTCGATACTGCGAGGAGAATCCGCTTTGTTCGCTCGACGTTGATTCCGAGTGTCCGAGCGTCCTCTTCTCCGAGCAGGAGAACGTTCAAGTCTCGCGTGAAGACACAGAGGAGGACGAACGCGATCAGTGAGATACTCAACGAAATGGTGACATCATTCCAGCTCGCGCGAGCGAGATCACCCATCAGCCAGTGGAGCACTGTATTGATGCTCCGACCAGCCTGTAACAGCATGTACGAGACGACCGCCCCGAGAAACGTCTGAACCGCGACACCAGCCAAGAGAAGCGTCGCAACGGGCGTCCGTCCGTTTTTCGTCGCAATGAGATAGACAGAAAACGCAGTGACGAGCGCAGACAGGAAGGCGATCCCCTGCAATCCAAACGGGATTGACAGCGAAAACACGAGCGTCGCTACTGCACCGACCGCTGCACCAGAGGAGACGCCAATAATCGATGGGTCCGCCATCGGATTACGGAAGAATCCTTGCATAACGGTCCCCGCGGTCGAAAGGGCGAATCCGACGACTGCGGCGAGCACGATCCGAGGGAGACGGAGGCGATTGACGATGATCTGTTTGGATCTTGGTACAGGAAAATCGAACGGATGGACGAACGAGATATCGAGCGCCAACCACGGAGCGTGCCCGATGGTGGTCGCCATCCAAACCGGATCGATCGTCACTGCGGGGACTGAGACCGCGTTGAGTATGGCCTTTGCTACGACCAATGCCGAGATGCGCACCGGCCCGATGGTCACGCTCCAAATAACGGTCAGAACGAGCAAACATAGCAGACCAACCGACCACCAAATGGTCCGCATCCATCGTCGCATGTTCACAAGCTTGGTTGGATTAGATAAATATTTATTGCAAACGAACGCTCCAAATGAATGATGAAACAGAAGCGACTGATAGCATGCTTCGCCGTCGTGCTTGTGCTCACCGCCTCACTGGCAGCGGGAGCAGGAGCAGGGGTATCAACAGGAACGGTACAGTCCGCGTCCGCACAGCCGACGTGTTCGTTCCCGTTCGAAAAGACCGATGCGACGGGGACAGCGGTAACAGTCGAGAGTGAACCTGGCCGCGTTGTTGCGCTCCAACCGAGCGCGGCACAGACCATGTGGGAGATCGGCGCAAAGAAGAAGGTTGTCGGCTTGCCCGTTGGCCCGTACACTTCGTTCCTGAACGGTTCGAAATCGGGCGATCGAACAGACATCACAAAGCAAGACGGCTACACCACGAACATCGAGTCGGTTGTCTCGCTGACTCCCGATCTCGTACTCGCGCCGAACGTCGTGAGTAACGAAACGGTAGAGAAGCTCCGTAGCGCGGGGCTAACAGTCTATAAGTTCAAAAGCGGTCGATCAATCGAAGATATCTACAGGAAAACCACGCTAACGGGGCAACTCGTGGGTGCGTGTCAAGGAGCAAATCAGCGCGTCGAAGCGATGAACGAAACCGTCTCGTCGATTGAGTCGGCTGTCGAGAATCGTGACCGTCCGCGCGTTCTCTACCTCATGGGTGATGGGTACACTCCCGGAAACGGAACGTTCATCAACAGAGTGATCACCCTCGCTGGCGGCGAGAACATCGCAGCGAGCGCCGGTATTACGGGCTATAAGCAGATCAATCCCGAGTCTGTGATCAAACAGGATCCACAGTGGATTGTCGTCGGAAGCGATACGCCGAACATTCCGAACCAAACTGCCTACACGGAAACGACCGCACTCAAGCAAAACCAAACCGTGGTCGTGAATTCGAGCTACATCAGCCAGCCTGCTCCACGAGTCATCACCCCGATGAACTCACTGGCGAGATCGTTCCATCCGGACGCTTTTGAGCAAACGAATGCGACTGACGAGAGCACAGCAACCGACGGAAAGACGACAGCGGCGACGAACGCCACGGCCACCACTGGAACCACCGAGACGAACGGACCCGGGTTTGGGGTTATCGCCGCAATGCTCGCGCTACTCGGAGCCACACTCGTTGCCCGACTGCGCCAGTAGAACGTTTCTCACTCGTGGTCTGGTGCTTTTCCGGTGTGTATCTCGTCTCTCAGTGACCGATTCGAGTTTGATTGCTGTTCTCTCTCGACCATCACATCAATCAGAAGGACCCTCTGTACACACACCACGAGCGCTTCGTAAGATTCGTTTCAGCGCCCGTCGTTGGTGTTGCTATGGTCGAGAACGTCATCTGGCCCGCTGCGCTCGATTCGAGGCTGTCGCGGAACGAGGGACGCCGTGTATCCCTCGAACTCGCGGTCGAAAATCCGACGGTCGACGAAATCGCTCGCGCTGTCCAACAGATCGGATACGACGCTGTTATTGAGCGCGATAAAACGTACTCACGAGAGTACGAATCTCGCGGCCGCGTGCTCATACAGAACGCAGATGAGGCGGGAAAGAGCGATCTCTTGCAAGCAATTGCAGCGTACGTCGGCGCACTCCGGTAATGAAACTAAAACGCATCGGTAGTGTTGTGCGAACCGCACAAGGACTCGCTGTCGTCCGTGCACCGGACGAGACGCATCCCGATATCGGAACGAGCGTCATCGACGAGAATCTTGATAGCGTCGGTCGCGTGGTGGACGTGTTCGGTCCGGTCGATCGACCGTACGTTGCCGTTTCCCCCGATTCGGACGTGCAACTCCCGTTGTTACTCGGCTCCATCGTTTACGCCCGGTGAACGGGTGACGATTGAGATGCCTGGAACGGTGAGGCTTATCCGCCATCCGCGTGAGCAATGCGTATGAACAGCAGGGTGTACGCGGCGGGGGGCGCGACGATCGCCATTTTCGTTCTCGTTCAGATCGGGGCGTTAGTGCTCGTTGAACCGTTTCAGAGCGCAGGCTACCAGCCTGTCGAAAATCCAGCCAACCCAACGAACACCCTTCTCTATCTTCTCGGGGTGTTCGCTGCGACGGGCGTGATGCTCACTGCGTTCCGATTTGGAGCCGACCGACTCGTTCACGTGCTCATCGTTGGCTCCAGTGCGTTTCTCTCCTACTACGTCCTCTCCGTGGTGCTCCCCTCTTTTGGAACCGGAATCGGGGCTACGCATCTTCCCGCGGCAGGTATTTCACTCGTGCTCGCAATCGCGTTGTTCGTCTATCCAGAGTGGTACATCATCGACACCATCGGCATCATAATGGGAATGGGAGCAGCGGGGCTGTTCGGCATCAGTCTCGGCCTCCTCCCAGCAATCCTCCTCCTAACAGTACTCGCAGTCTATGACGCGATCAGTGTCTACAAAACAGAGCACATGCTCACACTCGCTTCGGGCGTGATGGATCTCAAGATACCCGTCGTGCTCGTGATCCCGCTTACGCTCTCGTATTCGTACATCGATTCACCGCCCGAACGCATGGATCAGACGGACGAGAACGAAGAAAGCGAAGAGAGTAACGAAAACGAAGCAGAAACCGCGGCTGCTGGATCGCCGGATTCGCGCGGTGCGTTTTTCATCGGTTTGGGTGATGCGGTGATGCCGTCGGTGCTGGTTGCAAGTGCTGCTTTCTTCCTTCCGACAGCACCACTCGTTCCGGGATTCGCACTCACGCTGCCTGCCTTGACCGCCATGATCGGAACACTATGTGGGCTCATCATCCTCATTAAGATGGTGATGGAAGGTCGTCCGCACGCCGGACTCCCCCTCCTGAACGGTGGCGCGATTGTCGGCTACCTTCTCGGTGCGTCCGTAAGCGGCGTTCCGCTTGTCCGTGCCCTCGGGCTGATCCCATACTTGTAACGACGCTGTATCCCCACCGCTGACGATAGCTTTAGCGCTGCAATCAGCTAAAACACCAGAAATTTTAATATGAAATATATATCATACTGGTATGTGTTTTCCCCTGAATCGGTCCGTTTAGAAGAGTATAGTTACTCAGAGATCGAGCGAGCGCTCGAAGACGGAACACGGACTGCTGTTGTAGCCGTCGGGTCTGTCGAGCAACATGGTCCACACCTCCCGCTGATCATGGACACACTTGCAGGCGACGAACTGTCACGACGGATCGCAGAGCGGCTTGGAGATGCGCTGGCCGCTCCCACGATTCGACCCGGCTGTTCAGGCCACCACATGGAATTTTCCGGAACGATCACAATTTCGCCAGAAACGCTGATGGATACAATTCGTTCGTACTGCCGATCGCTGGCCGAGCACGGCTTCGAGTACATTGTCCTCGTCCCGACGCACGGCGGGAATTTCGCGCCAGTCAACACTGTTGCTCCGGAGATTGCCCGCGAAATTGATGCCGACGTGATCGCGTTGGCTGATCTCGACGAGCACATGATACTGATGAATCAAGGACTTCACGAGGCGGGTGTAGCGTACGAGGAGCCGGTGATTCACGCGGGCGCTGCCGAGACAGCCATCGTCATGGCGATCAATGAAGGACTCGTTCGAACGGACGAACTCGCAGCTGGATACGAAGGCGAAATTCGCACCGCTCAATTGCTCAGCGAAGGATTCCAGTCAGTCACCGAGACTGGTGTTCTTGGCGATCCTCGAGAAGCAACCACCGAGGCTGGCGAGGCTATTCTGGAGAAAATAACGACGACGTATGTCGAACAAATCGAGACAGAACTGCGGTCTGAGTGTGGTACATAGGCTGTTATAAATCGAGAACCACACGCATCTCACTCCGATCGTTCTCAGATATTACCGAAATGCGCCGAACACACTCGCCTCAATCTTTTGTAGATGTTCCGTGACGGTACCAACAGAGAGTCCCAATTGTTCGGCAATGTCGTGGTGAGTAGCCTGCCGTGGAGCGTCGTAGTAGTTGAGTTCGAGGGCGACATCAAGCACGTCCCGCTGACGATCGGTCAGTACCGCAAGCACAGCTCCAGATTCGTCCGAATACGCACTGATACGTTCGATGGTGAAATCCATTGTCTCAGGCATATCAGCTAATGCCTGCTGTAACACCTCGTTAGTCTCGCCAATCATGACAAAACGAAGTTTGCCATCGCGGGTCCCTTCGACCGGAAAATCGAAGAACACCTCGTGTTCCCGTGGAAGTTCCAAAAACCGCTTGATTTCTGTCGGCGGATGGACGTGGATATATACCAGACCACCATCCCCGTCGGTCCCAGAAATACTGAAACCGAGTGTGTCTAATTGCGCTTCGACTACCAGTCGTATCTGTTCGAGATCACCACGAACTCGACCCAGCAGGACCATCGTCCCGTCCTCTAACACATTGAGATTGTAGATTCGTTCTCTTGTGAACTGAGACTCCTCGTCGAACATCTGGTAGGCCGGGTGGGACTTCGGCGGCGTCACGACGAACGTTATCGCTCTCATTCGATGTTTATCTGCAGTTTCGCTTTTCTCTGTGCGTATTGGTGCATTTCGAATACTGACTAGCTATTTGAACCACCACTAGTGCTAGGCAGTTATTGAATCTTTCTACCATCCGTACATTCACCTGTGAAACCGAGTCAATCACCCACAAAAACACCGATCCGACAAGGGATGACCCAACGTGACGATGAGAGGAGATCGAGTTCCACGTCTACTCTCGGACGCGTTCTCGATGGTTTGCAAGGGCTGGGGGTCGTGATGCTTCTCAGCGGTGGTTCGAAGTTGGCCGGGACCAGCCAGCACGTTCAGAGCTTCGAACAATGGGGCTCCCCACGTGGGTCCGAGTCACAACGGGAGCGTTGGAAGTCAGCGGCGGAGTAGAACTGCCTGCAAGACGCTCCCGACCGACGATTGCCATCATCAGTGAAAGCCTAACGCTCACGACGATGCTGGGAGCACTCTCCACCCACTCCAAAAACCGTGATCCACCGACTGAAGCTGTCCCTGCGATGGTTCTCCTGCTGCTCACAGCACTCGTGACCAGACGGCAGTTGAAGCTGACAGAGAATACAGCAAACGGTCATCATACGGAGGAATCACATCCAAGATTCCATCGAGAGTGAAACGGACGTTCTCATCGTCGGTGCCGGCTCGATAGATCTAACGATAGCGATCGAACTCCAGCGTCGCGGTATCGACTGTCGGATCGTCGAGAAGGATGCGAGTTCGATGGAGTACCGAGGACTGCGCTGTCCAAGATCCACTCGGAATCACCGCTGAGTGGACTCCTTGATGCACAATCGAAGGTAGCATTAGTACGACGAGCACGTCAGGCATGGAATGCGCCGAAAGCGGGTGAACGACCTCCCGATGGTTCGTGTCACACTCCAAACGGGACTGAGACGTCACTCTATCGGGAGATCCACGGAAAAACGGAGTTCGTGCTACTCTTGTTCGCTGGCACCGACCCAGCCGAAAGTGACGAGCTACGACAAATCGCCCAGACAGTCATAGAACGCGTGGGAGATCTCGTAACGCCGTATTTCATCGTCCCAGATACCCAACGCGCTACCGAGACCTACGGAGGAATTCTCCTGAGAGATGACGGAGCGCAACTTCACGAACGGTACGATGCCACAGTGCCGTCGCTGTCTCTGCTTCGTCCTGATGACTACGTCGGCTTTCGAAGCCAACCGGCGCGCCAGGTCCACTCCTGACGTCTCTCGACGAACAACGACAGCTGACAGCAATGACTGAGCCGCGTTCTAGATGAACTAATCGGCGGAGAACGTCGAAGACCAGCAACGATTCTCGAACGATCATTGTCGCCGATTGTATAGATTCGCAGTCGTACACATTGATCGTCGTGAAGGTATAAACCACCACTAGTTCTAGGCAGTCATCACAACCCACACTGCTTGCTATATACCACTATGAAGCAGAACATAGCAGCGACGATGCGAAATACCGTGAAGAGCAACCGATCAGAATCCAGAGACGGCTCTGACACCGGTATCATCGCTCGTGAGAGGAACCGAACCATAGGACAATGAGTAACAGAACACACCGTTTTCAATCCGATCCTGATCAGTACACACTTTCGCTGAATGACGAAGGTGCAACACAACGCACGCTAACAGGGGGGAAGGGAGCGAATCTAGCGCGTCTTGTGGCGGCCGATTTTCCGGTTCCTGACGGATTTTGCGTGACGACCGCCGTTTATCATGAATTTATTATAACTTCGGAAGTGCAGACAACGATCGAGTCTCTGGAATTGCTCGAACCGGACGACTCAGAGCGAATCACTGAGATGAGTGCAGAGATACGTTCAGAGATTCGACAGCGTGACCTCCCAGAAACGGTGCAAACTGCCATTGTGAACGCACTGAAGGGACTGGATGCAAGCGCGTACGCCGTCCGATCGAGCGCGACAGCAGAAGATTTACCGACCGCATCCTTTGCGGGACAACACGAATCGTTTCTCGCTGTCACTGAACCAGAAACAGTTCTCGATCGAATTCGAGACTGCATTGCGAGCCTTTTCACCGATCGTGCCGTCGCATATCGGTTGCAGAACGACGTTTCCCACGACGCTGTTGCCATGGCGATCGTCGTTCAAGAGATGGTTGATCCCGAGATAGCAGGAGTCCTCTTTACTGCCGACCCTGTGTCAGGAAATCGCCACATCGCATCGATCGATGCGAACTACGGTCTCGGTGATACAGTCGTTGCTGGCGAGGTTTCTCCGGATAACGTCCGCGTCGATCAACGAACCGGAGACGTTCTTGAATACGAGATCGGCGAAAAAAGCCATGCGCTCTATACAAATAGGGAAGAAGAAGGAACGAAGGCAGTAGATATCTCTCCGGAAGATCAGGAGTCACGAACACTCTCGGACACCAAACTGCGTGAACTCGTCGAACTCGGGACACAAGTCGACAAATTGCTCGGAGGACCACAGGACATCGAGTGGGCGTTCGTAGACGGAGACGTCATCCTACTCCAATCGCGCCCAATTACGTCATTGTTCCCGCTTCCGTCTCCGTCTCCATCTCCGCCACCATCTCTGTCTCCGTCTCGGTCCTCGGACGACGATCGCCGTCACATCTACTTTTGTATGGGACATCAGCAAGCGATGCCGGAGGCGATACCGCCGCTCAGCGTTGGTTTGTTGCAAGAGATGGTGAACAGTTCAGCCTCTCGACTACGACAGACCGACGAACCGATCGCAGTCGAGGCTGGACATCGGATCTACGTTGATCTCACACCGTTACTCCACAACCGTCTCACACGGCGCGTGGTTCTTCGGATTCTCACTTCGATGAGCGAACCGGCGGCGAGAACGATTGCAGAGCTGATCGAGGAACGCCAAACACCGCCCCCAGCAGGTGTGGCCGACCGATTGCAAACAATCAGTCGTGTGGTTCACACGCTTCCAGTTGCTGTTTCGGCCGCACCACGGCTAGTCGCTCGCTTCGTTCGCCCGTTCATTCGTGGACCACAAGATTCCGAACGCGTGTATGAAGTCGTCGAATCGAATGGTCAGCAGATCGCAGAACGCGTTTCTCAGCCGCGTTCACAAGCAGACCAGGTGCGAGTGATCTACGAAGAGATCGGGCTCGGGACGCTCGCCACAAAAATAGTCAGTCAGTCGATGCCGTTGTTTTTAGCAGGAGCCATAGCGGGGAGCATCCTCGAGCGGCTCTATCCGGACGCCGAAGACGACCTCGACGCCCTCGGCAAAGGGTTCGATGACGAGATTGCTACCCAAATCAACCAGCGGCTCGGCGATCTCGCCGATTTGGCCCGCCAACATCCAGCGGTGGTCGACGCACTCGAATCAAAAGCCCCGCTTTCGGAGATCGAGCAGGTCGAAGGTGGAGAGAACTTCGTGACTGCGTTCGATGCATTTCTCGATGACTTTGGTCACCGATCGAGTAGCGAGATTGATTTCAGTCGTCCACGTTGGAAGGACAACCCTGCGATACTGTTTCAGACGATTCGGAGCACCCTTGCACAGAGCGACCACGGAGAACACCGGGAGCATCTGGAGCGTTTGAAACAGAACGCAGCGCAGTCAGCCGCTGCCCTCGAAGCCCGCGCTGGCCGTGGCCTAGTTGGATTCATCAAAAAGCCAATTGTGCGGCGGTTGATTCGTGTCTATCGAGGAGGAATTCAGCTCCGAGAGTATCACAAGCACGGAGCAGCCCATTTTTTCGCTATCGCTCACGATGTATTCGCCGACGCAGGAGAAACGCTTGCTGCAGAGGGTCGGATCGACCAATCGTCTGACGTATGGTATCTTCGTAAAGACGAGTTGCTCGCTGCACTCGAAGGTGAGACACCACTCGACGTAGATTTCGAGCAGCGACAGCGCACTCACGATCGATTCGCCTCAATGACTGCTCCACCACTACTCATGAGTGACGGAGAAACTCCCATGGTGGCCGCAGACACCAAAATTGCAGCGGATGCGCTCGTCGGAACGCCGGTTTCTTCGGGAGTCGTCGAAGGACCAGCTCGGGTAGTGTACGACCCCTCGAAGGAGTCACTCGAAAAAGGAGAGATACTCGTTGCGCCATCGACAGACGTTGGGTGGACACCGTTGTTCCAGAACGCAGCCGGACTCGTGATGGACGTTGGGGGCCAGATGACCCACGGAGCACTGGTTGCACGCGAGTACGGGATTCCGGCTGTCGTCTCCGTTTCAAACGCAACCACAGACATTCAGACCGGTGAGTGGATTCGCGTCGATGGGAAGCGTGGGACTGTTGAACGTCTCGACAGAGAGGAACAGTCACCAGCCAACGAGGATCTCGGAGATCGGGAGTGAAGATGGGCCGTAGCAAGGGAGACCGATCCGAACAGAAAACGTTCGTGGCTGCGTTTAAGTTTCTCGTGCTCGTGTTCGTCCTGCTGTTGCTTCCGAACAAAAATCTTGATTTGGTATTCGGTTTGAATCCTCGACGTCTCTGGTTGATCGTTGTGTTCATCGCTGGGCTGAGTTTCCTCGGATATCTTCTTTCGAAAGTCGTCGATCCGGCAACAGCGATCAGCCTCACGGGGATACTGGGAGGTGCTGTCTCCCCCGGCATGACGATCACGTCACTCACTGAACAATACAAGCGATACCCGGCGTTCGATCTCGATTATACATTCGCTGGGGCGATCGCATCGACGATGCTGTTCTCTCGGAACTTCATTGTCGTGAAGATACTCAGCCCGGAACTTGCCCAATCGTTGCTGGTACCGTTCACAGCAATGGCCGGGGTTGGAATTGTCGTAATTGGCCTGTTGCAAGTTCGTACTCGAAGCCGTGACCCACCGGCCAGTGAACTAGATACCCCATTTCGAATTCGCTCGGCACTGATGATCGGCGCGGTGATCGCCGTCGTTCTTGTTCTCATCAACAATCTCGAGGTGTCACTCCCTTCGAACACTACCCGAGTCGGGATTGTAGTTGCGACAATCGCACAACTGTCCATTTATGTCGTCGTCACATGGACAGCCGGTGCCAAGAAGATGGCACAGGTGATCGCTGTAATATTGCTTGGCAGTGCGAGTGTCGGGATTTTCCTCGTTCTCATTCTCTAGCGTAGATAGTTCGTATAGCGATATGCAGTATATCACTACAGACGCGTGGAGCTTTTACCCGCTGCAAGGGTAGCGAGGGCATGGTACGGAACGTCGCCGGAGAGATACGAGAGCTCGAGGCGGAGGATTTCTATCTACTCTCGGGCGTCGAGCACGGGATGCGCTTTAGCAAGTGGGTCGATCGGGAGACCCTCACAGAGTACGCTCGTCTCGACAGCGAGGAGGTCGATCACCGAATCGACCGTTGTGAGCGGCGTGGATTCATAGAGCGCAAGACGATGCAGTACCAAGGATTTCGTCTTACGTTCGAGGGCTACGATGCGCTTGCGCTCCACACGCTGGTCGAACGGGGAACGATCGAGGGGTTCGGTGCACCCCTTGGTGTCGGAAAGGAAAGCGATGTGTACGAGGTTGCTTCGTACAAATCACTCGCGTTAAAATATCACAGAGAGGGGTATACGAACTTTCGAGAGGTCCAACGCGAGCGCGAGTACACCGCCGATCGCCAGCACCGGTCGTGGCTCTACACGGCTCGAAAGGCTGCCGAGGGCGAGTACGAGGCACTCGAAACCGTCTATCCCACGGTGGCTGTACCGAGACCAATCGATCACAACCGCCACGCCATCGTGATGGAAAAACTGGAGGGTGTCGAACTCTCCCGGGCGTCGCTCCCGGATGAACAGGCGGTTGGAGTACTCGATCTCATTCTCGACGAACTGGCGAGTGCATACGAAAAAGGGTACGTCCACGCCGACATGAGCGAGTACAATGTCGCCGTAAGTGAAGACGGTGTGACGATATTCGATTGGCCACAAGCGGTTCCGACGGACCATCAGAACGCAGACGAGTTTCTCGAACGAGACGTTTCGAACCTCGTCAGTTACTTCAGACGAAAATATCCCAACCAAATCGATGTTCAAGACACAGCATCGATCGCACGCGCACTCTGCGATGGAACGTTCGAGTCGGTGGATGACTACCAATAACAGCGACAGAGATCAGATGGCATCGAGCAAGACCGTTCGCATCCAGTCTGCGAGTTCAGCAGCCCGGTCGTGCTCGTACGCCTCGGCGTAGATCCTGATGATCGGTTCGGTTCCACTGGGACGAACAAGCACCCACGAATCACCGTAATCGAGGCGGTATCCGTCGGTTGTGTCGAGGTCGGTGTTTTCCTCCCGAGCCGTCTCTTCGATGACATCGAGCAGTCGTTCGCGTTCGACATCATCTTCGTAGCTGACGTTGCGCCTGACGTTTACGTAGCCCGCGTGATCGAGCGCTATCTCACTCGCCGTCCGATCTGCAAGGAGTTCACAGAATCGAGCGGCGGTGTACGCACCATCACGGGACAAGCGGTACTCGGGGAAGAGTACGCCTCCGTTGCCTTCGCCAGCGATTGGGACAGACTCACCTTCTGCGGTCAACTTCTGGATTTGCGTGACGATGTTCGTGCTCCCGATCGGCGTTCGTTCGAGTGATGCGCCGCATGCTTCGACCACATCAACCAAGCGCTGGGAGACGTTTACAGCCGAGACGGTCACGTCGCCCGGTTCCAGTTCGGCGGCTGCGAGCGCAGCAAACGCCGCATCGCCCTCGATGTGTTCGCCTCGTTCATCGACAAAGATGGCACGGTCTGCGTCACCGTCGTGGGCGATACCGAGATCTGCGTCCGTGGTCGTGACGAGTCGCCGGAGATCAGCGAGGTTTGTCTCGACTGGTTCCGGATCGCGTCCCGGAAAGTGCCCATCCGCTTGGGCGTTCACCGTCACGACCGAGCAGCCGAGTTCACGAAAGAGCCGTGGACTGGTGAGAACGCCCGCTCCGTGGCCGGGATCGAGCGCAACCGTTACCTCGGCGTCGGCGATCCGATCACGATCGACCGCAGCAAGAATCTCATCGATGTAGGAGTGCCGGGCACTCTCAACGCGGCGTCGGTGGCCAGTCTGATCCCATTGAACAGTTGCAAAACGCTCCGTGAGCAACCGATCCTCGACCTGTTCGAGCGTATCACGGACCAGTTCGATTCCGTTCGCACCGATGAGTTTCACCCCGTTGTACTCCGGCGGATTGTGACTCGCAGTCACCATCAGAGCGGGCACCTCTTCGCGCTCGGCGTACGCCTGCACTGCTGGTGTCGGAAGGACGCCGATGTCAGTCACGTCACAACCGACACTCGCCAATCCGCCCGCCGCGCTGTCGACGAGCAACTCACTGGTCGTTCTTGTATCCCGGCCGAGCACGACCCGTTCGTTTCCCGTTGCGGCGAACACCGATCCCGCAGCCATCGCAATACGACCGACAAACTCCGGTGTGAGTTCCTCGTTCGCGACGCCCCGAACGCCGCTAGAGCCGAAGACCTTCATTACCAATCCCTTGTCGGCGAGAGACAAAAACAGTCGCAAACGCACGTCATAAATCATATGCCACGATATGAAATGGAGATGTACGGCGATTCGACGGTCGCGTGCGCATGACTTGTGGGTCCGATCGGTAAGGAGGTCGAAATACGAGAACACGATCCCTCCCACCAGAGCCTCTCGATGCTACCGACCAGCGCCATCTGGGATGTTCACTGCGAGCGCCGCTACCGTAGTTGCCAGCCGATCGCACGGTTGCGTCCCCTTACAATACCGAAAGAACTGCTCAGTCAGCCATTCCGACGCGTTCGACCGGACCACGGAATGCGAAATAGAGAACAGCGAAATACCCGAGCACCAGCGGGAGCAGCACGCTTGTCATGATCGTCATGAGATTGAGCGGCAGCGTCGAAATGATAGCATCACGAACCGTGAGTCCGGTTGCGCGGTCGATGAACGGGAACATGAGCACCGCGAGCAGTGCAACGAGCGTAAAGACGAGGCTGGCTGCGGTTGCAAACGCGAGATAATACCGCTGTTGACGGGTCGCGGCGGCGTAGCCAGCGGTCAGCAACCCAGTCACGAGAACGAGGACGACGACAACCGGCGACTGGAACGAAGAACGCAGGCTTGGTGCGGTTGCGTATGTGACACACAGTGTGATAACTGCCAACACGAGATAGCTCACAACAGCACGAATGCCGTACTCACTGGCATCGTCTCGGAGCGACCCCCGGGTTTTCAAGCCGAGAAACGCCGCACCGTCGACGACAGTGAGTGTGACAACCGTGAGACCAGCAAGAATCCCGGGGAGAGTGAGAATCGTCGCCGATCCGAGTATCCAATTCATCACGAAGAGTCCCAGGAGAAACGGCGTCGCGGTGCTCCCAGCAACGAACGCAGATCCCCAGAAACGTCGCCATTGGTCGTCATCTCGTTCTTCGTACATCTCCGGTGCGAGGCCTCGCAACCCTAACGCAGCAAGAATCGCAAACATCAGCAGATAGTGCCGGCTGAAAAGGTTCGCATACGCTGCTGGAAAGGCAGCGAACAGCGTCCCACCGAAAACGACGAGCCAGACCTCGTTACCGTCCCAGAAAGGACCGACGGCTGCGAGTAACTGCTCTTTCTCGTGGTCATCGCGGGTGGCAAACAGAACGCCGACCCCGAAGTCGAAACCGTCGAGAAAGAGGAACATCCCGAAAATGAAAAACAGCAGTGCAAACCAGAGTTCCGGGAGCGCCAGCCCAAACAGCGGTTCGGTCGCCAGCGAACCAAGATCAGTCACTGTCAAGCACCTCCGAATCGACATGTGACTCGGTGGTCGTCTGCAAGCTGTCGCGTGATGGCGGGCCAGCTCGAATGAGGCGGCCAACGACGTAGATGTACAGACCCAACAGCAGTGTGTATCCAGTGACAAATCCAAAGAGCGTGAACGTCGCTTCGGCACTCGTCAAACCGGGAGAGACGCCGTCTGACGTCCGCATAACGCCCTGAATGACCCACGGCTGGCGTCCAACTTCGGTGACGATCCATCCGACCTCGACAGCGACGAAGCCCAAGAGCGATGAACCCATCAACGCTTTGTGTAAGAGATCGTCGTCGAACAATTCTCCTCGCCGCCAACGATACGCACCCCAGAACGCCAGAAGAATGAACCAGAAACCGAGCGCAACCATGATCCGAAACGCCCAGAAGACGATCGCTACCGGGGGCGCTTCCGTCGAGAACGATTCGAGACCACGTATCATCGCCTGCGGATCACCCCCGCTTGCAAGCCACGACGCACCACCTGGAATCCCGATGCCGAAGAGTTCCTTGGTTCGCGGATTCAACAGCTCGTCGAGTTCAGTCGGAAACGCGACTATGTACTCGGGAACGGAGGCGTCAGTCTCCCAGACGGCTTCCATCGCGGCGAACTTCTGGGGTTGGGTTTCGGAGACGTGACGGGCATACGCATCACCGTGCAGTACCTGCAGCGGGGCTGTAATGAGCAGCGCAACGAGTGCGATCTTGAGTGTTTTCTCCCAGAAGTCGATGTGCTCGATCGAGTAGCCCCAGATGTGATGTCTGAAGACGTAGTAGGCGGCGACACCCGCCATGAAGAGAGCGACCGACTCGACCGCGGAATTTTGCATGTGAACGAACATGTACGGGAATCGTGGATTGAAATACGCCGCAAGCGGGTCGGTGAGTTTCACGACACGGTGTCCGTTCTCGACGACGACGTCGAATCCACGGGGCGTTTGCATCCAAGAGTTTGCGATGAGGATCCAGACGGCAGAGAGCCACGTTCCGAGTCCGACGGCGATACTCGAAAGCATGTAGAGGCGGTCGGAAACACGGTCGCGGCCGAAGACAAAAATTCCGAGAAACGTCGCTTCCAGCATGAACGCCATCATGCCTTCGAGTGCGAGCGGCCCGCCAAACAGTTCACCAGCCGTTGTTGAGAAAGCAGCAAAGTTGGTCCCGAATTCGAATTCGAGGACGAGACCCGTCACTGTGCCGACGACGAAACTCACCGCGAAAATTTTCGTCCAGAACCGTCGGAGTTGCTCATAGAGCGGTCGTTCCGTCCGTATTTCTTTCCATGTGAAATAGATGAGGAACGGCGCAAGGCCCATGCTCATCACGGGGAAGATGATGTGGACAATGGTGGTGATCGCAAACTGGAGTCGACTCGCGGTGACTGGATCAACCATCGAGATCACCATCACACTTATCTCCGAGACAGATCGTCCGGGAATCGCCACACGACCGGGGTGGATGAGTCCTCTGTGACGATATACCTCTGTACGTCGGTATTTCCCGAGAAAGAGCATTGAGGACGGATCGAGTCGTCATCAACGAAACTTCGATCGAGGTGTAAATCAACCGAAGGCGAATTCCCAAGCGATGGGAATCCGCCATCCACTCATGGTATATCGGTCCATATCCTTACTAGAGAAATAGCTGGCTGCCAAGGATCAGTCCGAACGATAGCATGATGAAGACAGCTCCTAGATTCGAGACAGACCGTATCAGTGCAGGGAGACAGTCCACCAAGCCGCAGTTACTCACTACCAACGCGGAACGTAAAGAGCGGGCTGTCGATTTACCCACTTCGACAGCCTATCCTTCTATTTCAGTCGCACTCCAATCGGATGCCATATTCCGGAGCCAATCCGAGACTCGATAATGGTGCGCGATTCAGCGTCGTCGGAGGACTCTCCTTCCTTACAGGAGATCCTAGACGCGTTGGATGACGCCGACTGTCGAGCCATTCTTCGGGAAACAACCGAACCCATGACCGCAAACGAACTCATCGATGTCTGCGACATTCCAAAGTCGACGCTGTATCGGAAGCTTGACCTCCTCAGTCGGGCGTCGCTCGTCCGCGAACAGGATACCATCAATCCCCGAGGCGGACGCATCACTCGGTACGAACGCCACTTTGACGATGTATTGATCTCGATGGACGAAGCAGACACCTTCACAGTGACCGTCGAGCGTCCGCCACGCAAGGCAGACGAACGACTCGCAGACATCTGGTCAAAGATGGGGGATGAGCTATGACGTGGATGGGGACAGCAATCGTCGCTGTGAAGACGGTGATACTGCTGTTGGGAAGTGCAATTACGTATATTGCTTTTAAGGCGTACCGACGGACAGATGCGCCCTCACTGCGCGCACTCGGCATTGGATTCGGCAGTATCACTCTCGGAGCACTGCTGGCAGGAATCGCTCACCAACTTCTCTCGGTCACGCTCGAAGTTGGCGTCCTGATCAACAGCATTCTCGTTGCAATCGGCTTTGCGATTGTCATGTACTCACTCTATCTCGAACGTGGGTAAACGATTGGCGAGCAGCCAGTGACGTTCACCACGAACTCCCGAACCCACCGACCCCGGCTTGGTTGTGACACTGCTCGTGCCCAACGTCCTGCGTGCAAGCGCACGCCGATGGACACGGTACACTCGAATGGAGAGTTACACTCGAATGGACAGTCGAAGATCGCTATCGAGAAACCAACTTACACCACATCACATCACATCACATCACATCACACCACGCCACTGGGCTACTCGGTTTCGACTGTCGCAGACGAGAGAGCGATTCTTCGAATAAGAACAATACAGAACAATATTATTTAATTAGTCTCTCACAGAGATGTTCTGGATAGAAGACGGTAACCGATCACCTCTCAATCACGCATCTGATCCAATTACAGGCAAATATTATCAGATGCTAGATGATGTCGGAACGCTATTACAGATGCGTGCCAAACGGACGACAATATGGGCGAACGAGAGTCGAACTGCTCTGGCGAAACACTGGAGCAACACTCACCGACGTTCGCTGCGACAACAGACAACGACGGTCACACGGGAGATGAGTACGATTCGAACAATCACTTCGCTCTTTTGTATGAGACACAGGAAGATCAACTCTCGACGATGGTCCCATTCATCCGTGAGGGACTCAACCAAAACGAACGATGTCTGTATATTCTGGCCGAGAACACGGAAGCCAACGTAGTGTCAGCACTTCGAAATGGAGGTATTGATGTCGATGCCGCGCGTGAATCCGGCCAACTGTTGTTTCACAATGCCGAAGACTCCTACCTCGGTTCAGGTTCATTTGACCGGGATGCTGTACTCGACTTCTGGGAAACATCACTCTTGACAGCGTACGATAAGGGGTACGCAGGGATCCGAGTCACAGGTGAGATGACGTGGGTCTTTGATAGTGACATTGATCCCGATTCACTCGTGGCATACGAAGAAGCACTCAACAGCCGTTGCTCCGATGAGGACTATGTTTTACTCTGCCAATACAATCGCGAGCGGTTTTCATCGGAGCTGCTCTCAAAGATCATCGACCATCACCCAAAGCTCGTCTACGACGACACCGTCGCTGAGAACGTCTATTACATTCCACCTGATGAAGACATCGACCAAGAGCACTCTAACCGGTACATTGATTGGCAGCTTCAGTCGCTCGTCGAGCGAGCACGGGCCGAGAAAGCCTCAGAGCGGCGCGAACGGGGATTACGTTCACTCACAGCAGCAACACAAACACTGATGTCTGTCGGTTCTGATTCGATCGGTGATCGCGTAGCTGATATCGCGCGAGACGTACTGAGAGTTGAATTCACGTCGTATTGGCCCTACAATGAAAACTCGGGCGAACTCGAACTGCACAGTAGCAGCACGGATCTGCAGGCAGATGTGCCATCGCTTGCTGATCTCTACGAAGATCGTGCGTGGCAGACGTTCATAACCGAGCAAACCGATGCGAGCAACGATCTGCCGTCACCATCTGGAATTGCCGCCTCCGAGACACCGCTTCGAAGCGGCGTAATCGTCACACTCGGCCGTCACGGCGTTTTCTGTGCGGGTTCAACACGTCCCAACGAGTTCGACGAGATGACGGTAAACCTCGCAAAGATGCTCGGAACGAGTATCGAACGCGCGTTAGACCGATCCCACCGGGAACAGACGTTGCAAACACGAAATAATCAGCTGGATCGACTGCGTCGTATCAACAGCGTCATTCGAGAGATCAGCAATGTATTAGTGGAGGCCGATACGCGTACTGCCATCGAACAGAAGGTCTGTGAGCGACTTGCGAAATCAGATCCGTATCAGTTCGTGTGGATCGGCGAGCAAGACGTTAAGACAGATACAGTCACCCCACGCGCACAAGCAGGCATCCAAAATGGGTATCTCGATAGTATCACGGTCACGACTGACGAGACACCCACAGGGCGGGGCCCAATCGGGACTGCAGTCCGAACGCGAACGGTGCAGGTCGTCCAAGATCTTCTGACCGATCCGATGTTCACACCGTGGCGAGAAAAAGCACTCACCCACGGCTTTCGTTCCTGTATCAGCGTTCCACTCATGTACGAACAGTCGTTTTACGGCGTGCTGAGCCTGTATACAGACACACCGAACGCCATCGATGAGATGGAACAAGACGTGATGGGAGAACTCGGCGAGACGATTGCTCACTCGATCGACGCAGTGGAGACCAAAGAGACGCTCCAGACAGACAGTGTTACCGAGTTGACGTTGACCGTTCAGGGATCGAACGACGTGCTCAGTCGGATCGCTCGAGATGTCGGCTGCCAAATCCACTTCGATGGACTCGTCCCCCAAACGGCCGGACCAGCGCACTTTTTCTTTACGACTCAGAACGTCGACCCGAACAAAATCCTCACACGCGGCAGTCAGCTCGCTGGCATCACAGAGATACAGATTATCAGGAACGAGGACACCGACTGTGTCTTCGAAGCGATCGTCACCGAGCCGACGCTTGCCTCGCATGTGGTTGATCAGCAAGCCGTTATCCGTTCTCTCACTATTAGCGAGGAGAAAAGTACGATCGTTGTCGATATTCCACCAACAACCGACGTCCGGACGTTCGTCGAGAGGGTGTGCACGGCTTACCCTGTTGATCTCGTAGCCCGACATACCCGTGATCGATCAATCACGTCACAACAAGACTTACACGACACTGTTGACGAACAGCTCACCGACCGACAGCGAGAAGTGCTCAAGACGGCATATTTGAGCGGATTCTTCGAATCGCCCCGAGTACGAACAGGAACGGAGCTGTCCGATACCTTGAACATTTCTCAATCAACCTTCACACACCACCTTCGGGAAGCCGAGCGGAGACTCTGTGAAACGGTGTTTGAGAACGGCTGATCATAGTACAGCCTGAACGATCCCAACTGCTTGCACGCTGCGCTCGCTACGTTGCTCTGTGAGAAATAAAATTTCCACCGATAACGGACTTAAACCACCCGGAGCACGTTCGTAGACAACGAGTTTGGCATCGTATATCTGTAAAATATGATCGCCAGCAGATACATATCTAGATATTACGCATCATCCTCACGATAGTCGAATATTTTCGAGATCACATTTTCACTACTGCCGTCCAACGGTCAATCTGTGATTAATAACAAGAGTGGTGAAAAAGGAATGTACCCGGCTCCGTATCCGTCTGTTCGGGCGGATAAGCTACTGCTCTTGTTACGTTCGATACCGTATTCAGACACTCACTTCACAGACGTGCTCAATGGTCAGTGTAACATATGACTGAGAACGATAACCACGGGCGTCACTGCCGCTGGATACACTGTTCGAATTTGTTGCGAGGAGAGTCACGACAGACTTCTCGTTACATCTCCGAATCACCAGATAGAACAGATACTAATACTAATGACCCAATTGACTGAAAGCAGCGACAAACGGGGTTCAAATACGATAATGACTGGAAATATCACACCGAGCGACCATTCCCTCGATCAGTGGTTCGCGCTCGCTGCCGACCGGCGCTGTCGAGGAATACTAGCGATATTACAGCAGTTGCCAGACGAGACAGTAGCGCTCGTAGAACTGATACACCATCTGAGTAACGCGACAGACGAGCCAGTCGATGTAACGTCTGAACGCGACCGGATGCGCCTACGGAGTGAACTGCACCACTCAATCCTCCCAAAATTTGCTGCTGCTGAAATCATTGTCTACGTAGATGAGGAACGGACAGTGCGGTACTCACCCCCCAAGAAGTTCGAATTATTACTCTCACACCTTCCAGTCGATTTGGAGTCAAGAACGTCACGAAATACCACCTCCACAGCGGATATGACTGCTCACACGAAGGTGCTCATCGGGCTTGCGAACTCCCGTCGCCGGTTCGTTCTGCATCAGCTTCGAACCAACGAAAGCATGACACTCTCTGCGCTTGCTGATGATATCGCGGTTCACGAACACGATCAGCCGCTTGCAGACATCGCCGCAAAGAATGTGCGCCAAACGTACATTTCGCTGTATCATACCCACATTCCGACACTCGAATCGGCAACCCTCGTACAGTATGACCAATCGGTGGAGAAGGTGAGTCTTACAGAGCAGGCGAAAGCGGTTGAGCGCTACGATGACTTTCTTCCCTAACTGATTTTGATCACTCGAAGGTGTGTTCTACCACTGATCGAGCCACGGCCTCAGCCTCTAATGAGGTAGAGACAGCCCACACAAACTCATTCAGCCGATCGCTTTGTGCAAAGAGCCGCTGACTGTCTATATTAGTGGTGACGCCGGGGGAGCATCAGCACATCAGTTCTGTGAATTTATTCGTTCCGTCGTCCGTCCCTGCGATGAGTAACCAATCATCGGACCGAATTCGGAAGTCAGGACCGACGTCCGTGATGATATCACCATTCCGCTCTACGCCAACAACAGTACACCCAGTTCGTGTCCGGACCCGTGCACCACCGACCGTCTGTCCACCCAAACGAGGGGCGGTCGTTCGAATCACCTGAACCTGTGTATCTGGGGATATGACCTCTTCGTCCTCTAAAATCGTCGACGCAAGCATTCGTCCGCTGACTGTTGCCAACGAGAGGACGTAGTCTGCACCTGCCCGGTACATCTTCGCCATCGTTTCTGCCACCTCTGCTCGCGCGATGATCTCGATATCTGGGTTCAGATCCCGAATGATGAGCGTTGCAAACTGTGCAGTTGTATCGTCGGGAAGTGCAAGAATGACTGTGTGGGCTTCTTTCACTCCAGCCTCGCGCAGTGTTTCGAGCTCGGTCGCATCACCGACAACGTCCACACCATCCTTTTCGATCCAATCGACGACGGTACTCGGTAGTCCTGCCTCAGAAAGAATGTTAGAAACGTATGCTCCAACCTCACCGTATCCGACGATGATCGTCTCGCCTCGGTTGAACTCTCGCATATCCGACATCGTGAGTTGTTTGAGCTGCTCAAGTTGTGGTTCACGCCCAGCAGTTAGGAGTATCGTTCCCCCGTCCAAAACAGAATCGGGCGACGGCGGGCTTTCGAATTCACCGTGGAACCACGCACCAATCACGTTTGCACCGGATCGTTCTCGAATACCGCTTTCTGCAAGCGTCCGGCCGACGAGATCGCTCCCTCGGTGAATCGGCAACTCGGCAATTTCGAAGTCCTCACCGATTTCGATCGCATCGCCGAGATCAGTCGTCACGGCTGTCGTTACTTTCGTTGCCAAGCTTTCGCCCAAAAGTTGGCGTGGTGAGAGAACGACATCCGCTCCGGCAAGACGGTGGTATATCGATCGATCGGGTTCTTCGACGACACTGATGACTCGGACATCTTCGGCAACCTCCTTTGCCGTCAGAACGATACTAACATCCACCTCATCCGAAACATCTGCGACAACCGCCTGTGCATCGGACATGCGAGCGTTTTCGAACCCGGTCACGGATTCTGGATCCTGATGGATAACGCTGTATCCTGCTTCGTAGAGGTCTGATGCCCGATCACGGTCTGGTTCGACGATCACGTACTCAACGCCCCACGAGTTGAGTTCCGCGATCAACGTCTCACCTCGCGGCGTGTAGCTGCAGATGATAACGTGATCAGAGAGTTCTTCTTCGAGTGCCGTCGGAACGGTTATCGATAACACCTCCTCGAAGAGCGGGATTACAAACACCGGAAGGGCGACGAGGAGAAGCCCGACACCAGTAAGATCCATGAGGATGACGAAGATGTTCATTTCGGGGCTGAGCCAGGGTGCATCGGAGCCGAATCCTGTCATCGTAAACGTCTCGATGACGACCTGCAACGAGCGGATGAACGTCTTCGGCTTGTCCTCGTACATCCGCATCCCGTAGTAGTAAGCACCGGTATAGCCGAAAATAATGATTATGAGAGAGAAGAAGTAGTACATCGCTCTGCGTCGCCATTTGCCCATGTGCCCTCTTTCCGATGGCTTCAGAAAACGGTTCGGGCACGGATCGTCTAACACGCCAATGTTTCGAGGGTTCAACAGTGCAATGTTCCAACACACTGTCTCCGATCGTGTCGTCTTATCGCGCTGTTCTCCGATCGTCAGTCAGTCAACGCACACAGATACAGATTTGGAGCGAATGGTAGCTTCGGCTAGTAGGTGTCCATTTGGATTAAGTCGGTACCGACTCATACAGCGAATATGGAAACGGTTTCACTCGGTCAGACGGGGACAGCCGTGAGTGCCGTCTCGCTTGGTACGTGGCGCTTCGGACACGAAACTGACGCGGGGACGTTCGAAATCGACCGTGAAAGTGCTCACGCACTGCTCGATGCGTACGCGGATCACGGTGGCAATTTCATCGACACCGCCGATATGTACGGCAAGGGAAAGAGTGAACGATGGATCGGCGAGTGGCTCTCAGAGCGCGACCGTGAGGAGTTCGTCATCGCCTCGAAGGTGTACTGGTCGACACGCGAGGACGATCCGAATGGGCACGGACTCGGTCGGAAGCATCTCCGCCGGCAGATCGATCGAATCCTCGATCGGCTCGGCACGGACTACCTCGATCTCCTCTATACACACCGGTTCGACGATCGAACGCCTCCCGAGGAGTTCATGCACACACTCAACGGATTCGTTCGTGACGGATCTGTAAACTACCTCGGCACGTCTACCTTTGAGCCTCGAGCGTGGGAAGTCGTGCGAGCGAACGAATTCGCCGATAAGCACAACTACGAGCCGTTCACAGTTGCACAGCCTCGCTACAACCTCATCGACCGTGAGATCGAGGCTGAGTACCTCGCTATGTGCGAAAGCTACGACATCGGGTGTTGTCCGTGGAGTCCGCTGGCCGGTGGATTTCTCACGGGAAAATACCGGCACGAAGAACGTATTCCGGACGGAACGCGCGGTTCGGAGTCGGATCAGTTCACCGACCGCTACCTCACTCCTGAAAACTACGATACGCTACGCGTGGTCCGTGAGATCGCAGACGAAATCGATGCGACACCGGCGCAGGTGTCGCTTGCGTGGCTGATCGCTCATCCACAAGTGACTGCACCAATCGTCGGTGCACGAACGACAGAGCAACTCGCCGAAAACATCTCGGCTGTAGATATTTCACTCACTCAGAGCCAGTTCGACCGGCTCTCCGAAGCAAAAGCGACGCCGTCACTAGTGTGACCGAGGAAACACTCAGCCGATATCCATCCCTTCTCTGATTTCGAACGTCTCGTCGCCATCGAAGCGCTTCGGGTCGAACGCCTCGATACCGTCGCCGTCCACGATCTGCTCTGCAATCATTTCACCTAACGCGGGCGCGCGCATGAAACCATGCCCCTGCCAGCCGGCGGCGACAAACACGTTCGGTGCAATTTCTCCGAGGAGTGGGTCACCGTCGGGCGTTGCGGTGCAGAGACCGGCCCACGCTCGATCACGAGCGAACGTCCTTCCAACTGCTGTCTCCAGATGCGTTTCGATTGCTTCGAGAAACCATTCGTCGGCCTCACGTTTCCAGCCGTCGGGGTCACGCTCGATCGGTTCGGTCCCGTCTCCGACGAGCAGTCCATCACCGTGCGGTCGGAGATAATAGCCACCAGTAGCATCGAACAGCATTGGCACGTCGATAGCTATCGGCTCGGTTGTGAGCGCCTGAACGCGGTACGGTTTGAGCGGAATCGGGATGTCAGCGGCTGCGAGTACGTGTTTGGTGTGCGCGCCGGTAGCGACGAGGACAGCGTCGAACGATTCGTGTCCATCCGGAGTCTCGATTTCCGTGTTTGCGTTCGAGGTCGTTTCTGATTGTGCCCGAAGCGTCGCCGGTGTGTTGGTCAGGATCGTTGCTCCCGTCTCGACTGCGTGGTCGGCGACCGCACGGACGTAGCTCGCAGGGTCCGTGTGTCCCGCGTTTCTGGCAATCGCAGCAACGGCTACGCTGTCGACGTTGAGGGCCGGATACCGTTCTGCGAGTGTCTCACTGTCGATGAGAGAGACGTCCCGGCCATTGGCCCGCATCCGGGGGACCTGTTCGCGGATGGCGGCCGCTCGTTTTTCATCATTCTCACGCGCGAGCCAAACGTAGGGGCATAGAGTAAAATCGAACCCATTCATCCCAGAGAATTCCTGAAACCGGGCCAGCGCTCGATCCCCGATTCGAGCATCGATACGTCCTGCATACGCATCGTAACAGACGCCTGCCGCGCGTCCGCTACTTCCGCTCTCGATCGTCCCCTGTTCGTAGACGGTAACGTCAACATCCTGTGAAGCGAGTTCGAGCGCAGCAGTGACACCAACTGCACCCGCACCGAGAACAGCGACCCTCATCGACACGGCAGACACCCCATCGGAACACCGAAGCGACACCGAACATACGAGTCATCATCCGTCCGAAAAATCCCCGATGGAGAGCAGCCATCGCTCCCCCGATCGCCCGTTGCATGCGTCATAGCACCGTTTCAGCACGACCACACTTAGAGATTCGTTGCGCGATGCGAACGACTCGACAGCCAACAGCAGCGTAGCAGTGCAATCGGCGGTAGAACGAGTGGTGATACAAAGACGATCGAAGCTCAACCGTCACGCTAACGAGGACTCCCCTCTAATGGTTTGACAATGAGTGATGGCTCCGACGAACAGGAAAGCGGAGAGCCTTCCGATTCGGGGGCTGAAACAGGGACTCCCGACACGAAAGAGGTAGAGGAGCCTTCTGTGGAAACGCTACGGGAACAGGTGGAAGAGAAGTACGACTTCGATAATTTCGGGCCGGATGACATGGCCCGTATGACGCCGGAAGAGTGGGATGCGGCGTTCGATATCGAGACGTGGATCACGGGGACCGAGCTGCTCGACCGGGTCGAGGCAGACGTGAAACAGCGCGTCGCCGACCGCGAGGTGTTCGCCCGTCTCGAACGGCTTTCGAATCCCGAACGGCTCATCGCGTACTCCGATGAAGGCTACGCCGTCGTCTACAAAGATGGAAGCGTCGCGGGCGAGGGAACCGTGCTCCGGGACGTCAAACCGTCTGTTGCCCTGTGCTCGATGGACGAGTACGATCCGCCAGAGATGCCAGAAGGCACTGTCCTTCCTAGACCGTCCGAGGTCCCAGAGGGAACTGGGACGCTCGGTCACCGAGTGATCCAGGTCGTTGGTGCAGTGCTGGTGTTGATGGGACTGTTCCTGCTAATTGGCGGTATGGTCGGCCTAACCGGAGAGGCCGGAGTTGTCGGCATCTTCACTGGCTTCATCTTCATCGGAATCGGGATCGTTCTTTTCGTTCTGGTTGCGAATGCCCGTCTCTCAGACCGGTTCCGATCGGAGGAGTACCGCGACCGACTGCGTGCCGTTGGTCTTTCCGATGCAGATTCGGACACAGGTTCGAACGCGGACGAACGGCCGGCAATCCTTGAGGATCTCGACGATTTCACGAAACGCGATGACGTAGACGATTCAAACGATACGCCATCATAAGGGCTGTAGCGGCGCTGTCGGCGGCTTCGGTGGGTTTATACGAACTCGGTTCTGAAATCAGCTTGTGCATGAACAGACGGGAATTTCTCCGCACTGCTGGCGGCGCAGCGGGGGCCGTAACCACTACATCTGCGGTTTCTGGAGCCGCCGCCGCGCAAGAAGGGGGTGGTGGCTCTGGTCCGATCGATTACGGCGGCTACTTGGACGACGCCGGCGGGTGGAGCGAGGGCAGCACGGCCGACATGACTGGCAACAATCAGGTGACGATCAAAGTCGGGCCGGGTGGAGAGAACGTCTACGATCCGGTTGCGGTGCACGTTGATCCCGGGACGAAGATCATCTGGCAGTGGGAGGGCCCAGGCCACAACGTTCAGGCCGAAGACGGCCAGTTCGAAAGCGAGATCAAAGGCTCGGGCACCTTCGAGTACACCGCCGAAGAAGAAGGTGTCATCCCGTACTTCTGCCAACCACACAAGAGCGTTGGCATGAAGGGCGCGATCGCGGTCGGAAATGTCCCGCGTAAATCACCAGCTGCAGCAGCAGAACTCAAACCAGAAGAGATGGGGGTTCCGATTCAGCCCCACTACGTTGGAATCGGAGCGGTGCTGATGATGATGTCATCGCTCGTCTTCACGTTCTACCTGCTCAAATACGGTGAAAGCGCTCATACGAAAGGAGGGAACAACTAATGCCATCCGGTGACAACAGCTACGGATCGATTCATCGCTACGAACCGGCGCGAGAGAGCACAGCAGCCGCGATTGCGATCGTTCTCCTCACAATCATCGAAGTCGTATTCGTGGGTATGTTCACCTACGGACTGTCGACCGGATGGGGGAGAGATCCGTTCGGAAATATGTTCCTCGGAGGGATTCTCACAGTGATCTTCATCGATCTCTCGTTTATTCTCTTACTCTACCGAAAAGAATTCCTCCCCGACGTGATGGTCGTGAAAAAGCGTCGGCGGAAATGGGAGGACCTCTACGTTGAAGAAGAAGACGCTGATGGACAGTCCCCAGATGTCGACATCTGGGAGGGTGTGAAACACGCGATTTATCCGTACTATAAACGATAATTCATGGCAGATAGCGACAAATATCCAATCGAGTCAGGGAGACGGCGCTTTGTTAAGGGCGTCGTTGGTGCGGCATCGCTCGCAACGGTCGGGACAGCAACCGGAGTCGGACTGACGTCGGTTACCTCTTCAGCGGGAGAGGGTGGTGGTGTCACGAGATACAAGGCACTCGAGAATATTGCAGGTCCCGCTCCTCGTGGAATGCCACAGATTCCAATCGAGATCGACGGCAGCGGCACTATCAAAGGTATCTGGCCCGAGCCGAAAGAAGTCCAACGAGGATCCCAGACAATCACCGTGGCCGAAACCGATATCGGCGGTGTAACGTACTCGACTGAATGGTTCCAGTACTGTGGCGTCCAGACCTACGCAGGGATCGCACCGGACGCTGATCAGGAAAATTCCTTCCTCTCCGGATCGAACACGCCGTACAGCTGGCAGCAAGAGCAACTCTCATCCGGTGATCCGCTGAAAGTCGAGCACTTTCAGGACTACAAAGAGTGGGGCAACGACATCGGCAAAAGTGGTCTCGGCAAGCCCGCGATGGGAACGTGGCGTTCGAAGGACACGAAAAGCACAATCCCCATTCAGGTCATCCGGAGTACGAAAGTCGAGGAGATGGCCAAGAACGACCCGTGGTTGAAAGCAAGCACCGCCCAGGGCTTTATTGCGTGGTTGGATAAGTGTACACACTTCTGCTGTGTCCCGGCATACAAAGCGTTCCCAGGCAGTGCGAAATTCAACGCGGAGGACAAAATCTACTGTCAGTGTCACCAGTCGGTGTACGACCCGTATCAAATCGTGGACACAACGTTTGTGTCGCTTCCGCGTCCATCGGGTGACAGTGGCAGTGAGAGTGGCAGCGAATCAGAGTGAACGGACACCATGAGCTTAAAACCAAAAGACGAACACGATCATATGGCTTGGGTGGAGAGCAAGGATCTCTCTCCAGTTGAGCGGGGGTATCTCACCACGCTCATCTGGCTCGACAAGCGCTTTCGCGTTGTCGATTACCTTGAGATCTTAGAGAATCTCTACTACAAGGTCAACCTGCAGATGCCGAAAAGCCACACGGAGCAGTACAATCTTGATAACAAGTTCTGGTACTGGTATCCGTTGTATTCGCTTGGGTTTTTCTCGCTCCTCGCGTACATCGTTGCCTCCGTCAGCGGCGGACTCCTCGGGTTCTACTACACGCCCGGAGCAGTCGGTGCAACCGGTGATCCATCGATGGCCTACGAGCAGATCGAGTTCATCATGACCCAGTTGAACTTCGGGTATATGCTCAGGAGTATTCACCGGTGGTCTGCGCAGGTGATGACCGCAGCGGTCTTCCTGCACATGCTTCGGGTGTACTTCACAGGCGCGTACAAGGAACCTCGTGAAGTGAACTGGCTCATCGGAATCGTGCTCATCTCACTGACGATGGTCTTTGGATACTCGGGCTATCTCTTGACGTGGGATCAGCTGGCGTTCTGGGCGAGCCAGATCGGTGTCGAAATGGCGCTCTCGATCCCACTCATCGGGGAGTGGATCGCACAGCTCATCTTCGGCGGCTTCACACCGAACCCAGCGACACTCCAACGGATGTACATCTTACACGTGTTCTTCCTGCCGTTCATCGTGACGGCACTCATTGCGATCCACATCGGCATCGTCTGGATGCAGGGGATCGCAGAACCACACTGATCGACGACTCACTTCTGTTCTCGTCGGTTGTGGAGCCAGCAGGTGTCTTTCCTCGAATAGCGAATAGCGAATACCGTATTTTCAAATGTTAGGATGGTTCACAGTGTCGTAAATCGACGAGGCGAAGTCACGAACTCGGTTACTGCCTGAACGATTTCTGGGTGGAGGAGATATCCAGCCGTTATATGATATCCAATTGACTACGGATCGGGATTATCTCGTTCACAAGTAGTTGTGGGCTCTGGAGAGACTGTCCTAGCTCTGATTCGACGACACTCAGAGTGTCGGTGTCAGACAGGCCAACAGGTGGAGTAACAAAACGTTGAAGGTAGCGCGAAGCCAATTTGCGGTAACGAATAATGACCGAGAGCGACACAGGCGACGAGGTTCGGACAGACGGGACCGGCATCGTCGCCCCGGACGACGAAACGCCGACGTGGAGCGAGCGAAAAGCTCGCGCGGAGGGGTTGTCCCGGCTGACCTACGAGTATTTCGAACGCGCTCGTCGAGAAGACCAGGATTTGCGGACGGACTCGAGTTACATCGAGCGCGACGTGCTCGGATTTCCGTCGTGGCCGCACGAGACGATCCGAAATATCGCGATTTCGGTGTTTTTCATCGGGATGATCATCTTTCTTTCAGCGACGATGCCACCACACATCGATGCCCCTGCGGACTCATCTACCACGCCAGAAGTCATCCTGCCAGACTGGTATCTGTACTGGTCGTTCGGCCTGCTCAAGCTCGGCCCGCTCAATCCTGAGCTTGCATTGTTAGGTGGGAAGAAGCTGATGGCAGATCGGACGTACGGGGTGCTTGCAAATCTCGTCGTCGTCGGTGCCATCGCTATTGTGCCATTCCTGAACAAAGGCTCTGCGCGGCGTCCAGTCGAACAGCCGTTCTGGGCCTCCATTGGTGTGGGTGGGACCGTCTTTGCGATCACGATCGCTGCGCTTTCGGTCAAGAATCTGTTCCCAGAGGCGATCGACCCACACCTGATCTTCGATCTGACGTTCCTGCTCCCGTTCGTCGTCGGATGTCTGAGCTACGCGGTGCTCAAAACGATGCGTGAGGGATACATGTTCGAACTGAACCGTCGGTACTACCGGCTTCGCCCACCGCGATAGCCTCGGTTGCAAACTCAGGCGAAGCGGCAAACAAAACAAGCTCAAGTATCTCTGTCTCCTCTGTTTTTGCATGGTCGACTCCGATGCGTCTGACGAGCAGGCGGTGGACGACGGAGATATTATTGTGCCGGTCGGATTATACAAGATCGTCACCGTCTTCTCGACACTCATTGCTGCGGCTGCCGTTGTCGGTGGGTTTGTGATTCTCGACACAGCAACACAGGGAGCGAACGCATCGGCTGAGGAAGTGAACGTCCTCCTTGCACTGCTTGGTGTGGCGAGTATCCTGATCGGATCGGTTATTTACGTCTTCTCGACACGGTTTCGAGCTGAAGGGATGGGAATGGGAAACCCTAAAGACGGCGCTGACTAAGAACCGATAATGGCTGACGAATTCATCAAGGGATTCGCTATTCTCACGGGTGGCATGCTCGGATGGATGGTTATCGCGGGCTGGTACAACACCCCGAGCTTCACGGAGGCACAGCTCTCCGTGCCAGTTGAACAAGAGTTACAGATGCTTGATCAGTTGGCTCTCACGTTCAAAACGGGTTTCCTGTGGTTTGCGATCCTCGGCGCACTCACCTTCTGGGTGTTGATCCCTGCAGGCAGAGAGCTCCGGAGTGCATGGGCAGCCCGCTGATCGCTTTAGCAAAGCGAAGCGAAGCTAATCTAAGCATTCCCATCGTTGAAATTGAGCGCTTTCAGTTGAGCCCGTAGTGCCCGATCTATTACTCACAACCCAGAAGACAACAGACTGTAGTGATTGAGAGCGTCGGCTCTGTCGGTACTGTCGGTGCTGTGTACTGTACTGTAATTCTGCTGTGTCCGTACAGAGTAGGCAGTAATAATCAGTAATCGAGAACACCACGAGGGTCGAAGCAGTACTATTACTATTGTCTGTCACTATCGTTTCCTATGGCTCCCGCGTATCCACAGCTAACGGCGTTCCTCAACGAGACAGAAACCGACGGATATCTGATCGACGCTGCAGGCAATGACAGCAATCAGTACTACCTTTCGGGTTTCAAAGGTAAATCCGTCACACTGTATGTGGACGGCGAGGTTCGACTCCTTGTTCCCGATCTCGAATACACGCGAGCAAACCGTGACAGTGACAATGTCCACCGATTCTCGGAGTTCGACTACGGAAGCATGGTCATCGAGCACGGGCAATCGAAAGCCGGACCCCTTGCAATCGCGGCGTTTCTCTCTGAGTATGGGGTCGACTCGGTCTCTGTGCCAGCCTCCGTTCCGACCGGAACGACAACGATGCTGCACGATCAGGGTATCGAGGTCGTCACGGATTATGATGGCTGTGTGGGCAGTATTCGGGCGGTGAAATCCGACGAAGAGATCGAACAGATCGCGGCGACACAACGAGCAACCATCGAAGCAATGACAGTCGCAGCGGGGTTCCTCGAACGCGCAACAGTCGAAGCGGGCGTCTTGCAGCTCGATGGAGACGTGCTGACGAGCGAGCGGGTCCGCCACGCGATCAAAACGACAGTTCTCGAAAAGAACTGTGAAGTGAGTGAGTGCATCGTTGCCGCCGGTGCAGCAGGTGCTCGCGGTCACACAGCCGGATCTGGACCAATCGAAGCAGGCGAGCCGATCATCGTCGATATTGCTCCGTACAATACGGAATCGCAGTACTATGGAGACATGACCCGGACGTTCGTGAAAGGCGAACCGGAAGCGAAGATTCAGGAGTGGTACGATGTGACCCATGAGGCTTACGAGGTGGCACTAGCGATGATCAAGCCAGGTGTGACTGGTGAAGCGGTAAACGAGGCTGTCTGTGACGTCTTCGAACGCGAAGGATACCCGACGCTTCGAACCGACGAGGCCACAGAAGATGGGTTCGTTCACTCCACTGGCCACGGTGTCGGACTCGATGTCCACGAACAGCCCAAACTCAGCTGGGGTGGTGAGAAGTTACAGCCTGGGCACGTCGTCACGGTCGAACCCGGACTGTACGAACAGGAAGTCGGCGGCGTCCGCCTTGAAGATCTCATCGTCGTAACCGAAACGGGTCACACAAACCTGACCGACTACCCACGAGAGCTCAGCGTAGTATAATACAGTTAGGACGGTACAGCGTTTCGATCCGCTATCCCGATTGAGTTCGAATTGGCAGGCCGCTCCTGTGAGGAACTGAGAGGCTACAACAAACGCAGTTCGACACGAGTCAAAAGGAAGGTGGTCGAAATCTCAGACAACTTTGGTCCAGAGTGGTTTGATGATGAAGAACACACTGAGGTAGGCAGCGTACGACAGCACGAATAACGACGCGACGATCGCACCTTTTGGACGCTCGATCGGGAGGCTTTGACGGGCTTCGACTTTTCGCGCTTCGAACTCGAAGAAATCTGTGAGAACCATGCCGAGAACGAGCACGGATAACACGACGCCGGAGTGGAAATGGAGCGTCGTGTAATAGAACACGGAAACAATAAGTAGGACGTGCGTGGCAACGAGCGCGGGATGACGTTTGATCGCTTCTGCATCACCCTCTTTGGCCTGACGAACAGTCGATCGGTGCGCGATAGCACGGGCTGCGAGATTCATCAGTACGAAAGCGAGTAGCACGTACTCAAGGTACGGACCGATGGCCGTCTCAATCGAGCCGAGCTGTAAGACCGAAAGTTCCATACCTACATCGGGGAGGTGCTTCCATTAGAGCTTTTCCAATCCTTATTTGTTGGTTCGAATCGTTTCGATCGCAGAAACTGGTTTCAGCCGAAGCGTGTCGGTGTAGGGAACCGTTCCAACCGAACGACCGTCAACGAGAAGTTCGACGGCCGCATCGTCGCGCTCAATCGTGAGTCGAATATCCGAAAGGGAGAGCACCCAGTGATTGTGGGTAACAGAAAACGGGGCGATCGGGACAACCGAACCAACGGCTGTTTCAGGAGCGATGTGCGGTCCACCAGCATCGTGAGCGTATCCATGACTTCCCGCAGGAGTCGCAACAACGATACCATCAGCGCGGACGCTCGCAATAGGTTCGTCACCGGTCATCACCGTATACTCAGAAATACGCGCCTGCTCGGACGTGAGGAGCAGGACATCGATAAGCGCATAGACCATCCCATCTGGACGATCAATACCAATGACAGGATGGCTGACTGTCAACTGCGACCGAGAGGAAACATGAGAGCGATCTTTTGTGTGTGTTTGTGACTGTGACTGTGACTGAGAGTGGGGCTGGGACTGGATACGAGAGTGTAGCTGTGGTTCATCGAGGAGGTCTGAAAGCACCACTGGTACGTTTTCACGGGACACTGGATTGAGACCGGGGGTTCCGGTTTCGACAGGGAGAACGGGTGCGGGGGCGTCCGGAATGAGCGAATAGAGGGCGGCTTCGCCGACGGCAATAACGAACGTCGGGTCGGAGAATGGATCCTCAACGAGCGTCGCGCTAGTGTCATCAACTGCTTGCACTATCGTTTCGCTCGACTCTCCGACGACACCAACTCGTGTGTCGTTCATCAGTAGAGTTGTCGTCCTGACGGTCTAAAAACGTATCTCACGCAAGATCTCCAATGATACGCATACCCTCGGCTTTGTTTTCGCGTTCGAGGGCAGCGATGATCTCCTCGCGGGACTGGCGGGCGAGGGTGACATCGTCAGCCGAGAGGTGAACGATGAGTTCAGTGAGGAGAATCGCGCTCTCTCGAAGCGTTCGTGATTCCAGCTTATCAAGTGTGTCCGCGCGCGTGTGACCCCACCCACGACCTCGGGTTCCGGTTTCGCTCATGAGATGGACGCTTGGGACGCCGCCTTTGATCACGAACGGCCAGTGATCGCTGTGTGGTCCTTGTTGGGGGGATTTCGATATCGGGTGATCGAACGTCTCCTCGATCTCGATGAGAGCATCGTCGAGATCATCGAATCCGTGTGTGTATGCAGAAACTGTTCGACCACGCGCGATGCCATCGTTGTTCACGACTGCTTTGATGCGGTCTAGATCTGCCCGATCCGCTTCGTACTCTGAACCGCACAGACCGACCTCCTCTGCGCCGAAGACGACGAAATGAACCCGGGTTTCGAGTTCGTCCTCGCGTCGTGAAAGCGCAGCGGCAAGTTCGAGGACCATGGCCGTCCCCATCCCGTTGTCCAGCGCACCCTCTGCGATGTCGTGTGCATCGATGTGACTGGTTACGAGGATTTCCTCAGCTTGCTCATCATCTTCGTTTTCATCGATTTTTGGCCCGAGGTACGCGTGGACGTTCTGGCTCGTCGCATCGTCGTAGGTCGCATCGACCTCAACCGTGATCTGTTCGCTCTCGAACTGTCTGGCGAGACGTGCACTAACCTCGCTGGAGACGCCAACCGCTGGGATGTCTCCGATCGGTGCCTCAGCAGTCCCGACGCTGCCCGTCGGTGCGAGACATCCCTCGACGTGATTTTCGAAAATGAACCCGGCTGCTCCCGACTGTACCGCACGGTAGTACTTCTCACGGCGGTGGATGAAGCGGCTATACCAGTCAGGAACGGTACTGGAAACCATAACGATGCTTCCGTCGAGATCGACATCGAAGTCTTCTGGAAGACCGTACCCGAGATCGATGAGTTCACCAGTAGCGCTTTCTGCGGGACTGCGTGGGAGCGCGATGCTCTCGTGATCGGTACCGCCCGCGTGGACAGCACTCGATCCTCGTGTCCAGCCCTGAATTTCGAACGAATCGAGGTGGGCATTGCGCGCTCCCACCTCATCGAGCGCATCACGGGTTGCGATTGCCGCTTTGTGTTCACCGTCACTGCCCGCCATCCGATTTCCGATGTCAACGAGCTGTTCGAGATGATCCCATCCGACGGTGCTCGTAAATGTTCTACCGATCCAGTCAGTCATACTACGACAACGATCGACATTCGAATAATAGTTATGTGTTTGTATGTCAGTGTTTCAAGACTGAAACTTCAGATATTGTCCAAATATTAAGATGATTGCTGTCAGACGACGGTGTGGAATGGTAATCAGATATACCATCAAGTCCGGAGATACGCAGAGACAGGTTCACAGACTGTGTATGTGGATGCCATAATCCGTCGCTATTGCCATACCACAACCAAGGCAACGCGTGTATTTCCTCGATTGTGTGCAAATCGGTGTGAAAATGAACGAATAAGACTATCCGTCACCGTTTTCGTCGACAATGACGACCTCCCCCGAGACGACATCGACGTTGATGAGTGTCTTTACGTCGTGGTTTTTTACCTTGTTCTCGCCACCGACTTTCTTGATAACCGCGACAATATCTGAGACATCTGCGCCGATTTCTCCGAGTGCAGTCGTGATACTGTGAAGTGTGCCTCCCGTCGAGAGAACGTCATCAAGCAAGAGCACGCGGTCGTCAGCCTCGACATCGTTCAAATACATCTCGTTCTCAGAATATCCTGTCACTTGTGCGAGCGACACCTCCCCCTCAAGACCATACTGGCGCTTTCGGATGACGACGAGCGGAATGTCAGTCATCAGCGAGACCGCTGTCGAGATGTGAATGCCCATGGCCGCAGGAGTGACAATCTTATCGACGCCATCGAGGTCGACTTTCCGGATGATACCGATGACGATCTCACGGAGAAGTTCCGGCTCTAGCATCGGGACGCCGTCGCTGATGGGATGAACAAAATATTCATACTCTCCCTTCCGGATGATCGGTGCGTCACGAAGCGACTCGGCCAGTCTTTCCATGTTGCCCGTATACTACGAAGACGTAAAAATACGGCTAGTTCATACTGAATGCGTGATCGTTACACCCACACCAAAGAAACGACATTCACATAACTGCAATATCATAATTTTTAATAATGTATTTTAAGACGAAACACAAGAGTTAGAGGGAAGACCGACACAGAAGTCGTGTACGGAGCATCAGCTGACAGTACATTATAGCTCCGAGACAATGATGCCCGAAAGCCAATCGAAACAGACGCGGCGGACACTACTTCGGGGGGCAACCCTCGCACTCGCCGGTGGCCTTGCTGGATGCACCAGCATTATGGATTCGGACGGATCGTCGCCCAAATCGAATCAGACGAGTTCACCGTCAGGTACGACATCAACCGGGACGTCCATGCCGGGAACAGCAACTGAGGCGCCATCAGACGGTCCCGAGGGATCGTTCCCATTCATGCATAGTGCGACGGGGACGACCAAGTTCGATGTGAAACTAGATCAAAGCCCAGTGATGGGTTCGAACGATGCTCCGGTGGACCTGTACTACTGGAGTGATTATCTCTGTCCATTTTGCCAAACATTTGCGATGAAGATCCATCCACAGATTGCCAAAAGTGCGATCGCTGATGGGACGCTTCGGGTGGTCTTTCTCCAACTACCAAACATCGGTGAAAACTCGTTCCCAGCGGCTCTGATGGCCAAATGCGTCTGGCGTCAGGTTGCAGACGATGACCCTGACCTATTTTGGAAGTGGCACCACGCTGTGTTTGAACAGCAAGGGGAGGAAGGGAGCGGCTGGGCGGATATCAAGAATCTCTACAAGATCACAGAGGATGTCGGTATCGATACTGACGCCATCACGACGTGTATCGAGAATCGTCAAGACAAAATCAGAAAGGACATCAAAGCCGAGGTTACCGTTGCCGACCGGGAGAACATAAAGGGAACACCCGCGTTCATCTTTTACAATCGAAAGACGGGCACATCAAAGAAGCTCGCGGGTGCACAGCCCTACGCAACGTTCAAACAAGCGATCCAAACGGTAAAGAACGGCTGAGTTGCGTTTCAGATACGACTGATTCTCCATCGTTTGTATCGAATCTTACGAATACCGTGTTAGATACGTCCGCACCGTAAAATTGAACTCAGAAGTCGTGTTCTACCTCCTCTTGATCCGCCTTCTGAATGATAATCTTGTCTTCGCGGACGCGGACAAACACCTCATCACCGATCGACATCCCTGCGACGGTCAACTCATCCTCGTGTAGATTGAGGTGAGCATTATGGTACTGGCCGTCTGCGTCTTTGGTCCCGCTGGGACTGAGTTTCTTCTTCCGTACCATCGAACTAACCGTTAGCGACTGTCGGGGAAGCGGCCATTTAACTCTTATCAGGTTGGGTACTCATTTCACTTGCACAACCAGCCAGATCACGACCCGGATCGGGGCTTTCTTTACCCGCCATCATCATTATTAAATGCTATATTCCTCATTTGTTGTGAATTCGATTCATTCGATCGTGTGACCGCCGAGTATTCATTAGCTAATTCCCTCGAACAAACACAGTAGGAACTACATCTATATTATATTTTATCATTCTATAGTAATATTTACTAAAATTTTGTGAGGATAGTGTTGGTCTGGTAACGGCCAGAGAACAAACAACGAGAGTTCACCAGCTCAGTCAAGAGGGCAAGCACCGATGTCCAACAACGATCTCCCACGTGATGCATCCGAAACGAGCCTCATGGAACAGTTGTGCGGCTCAGGGTCGTCGTCGTATCACCGGATGGATTACGCCAAATGATCCGAATCTCGTCACCACTGTCGACACCCCCTGAATAGATCACCTCACCAGCAGTGTACTTTTCGTCGGAGCCTCCTGATTCGAGAGCTCCCTCTCCAAGCGCCGAGCCACCAACGACGACATCGATGTTTGCCCGAGTTATTGCATCGCCACTGCTGTGGCTGATCACAACACCCTCGCTATCGAAGTCATAATCCAGTCTCGTTTGTGGTGGATCTGGCTGTTGTCCACCGATTCCGAGAACGAACGCCCCGATCACTGCTGCCAGTATCACTGTGATTGCAACCATCAGTATCACACCAATGACCGGCGAAACCGCCCGGTTCTCCTCGAATACCACCTGTTTCAGTTCTGTTCGAGATCGTCCGTCCATTGTTATTTTTGGCACCGCTGTTTTCGTCGCACTCTGACACACTGTCGCAGCTTTTTTTCAAAAATTTCCTCGATCATTACTTGAATTATATTCGACCGTCGTGTTTCGCTCGTGGATTAACAGACAAACCAACTGGTCCGTTTTCAGTCGTTGCTCAGCGTCACCCAGAAACGACTGGGTGATGTGCACATGCTGATCCGTAGGGGGAGTCCGGAACACCGTGATTCGAGATGTTGTGACACGATCTGCAGGGACAGTAAGCGAACCACCACTGGACGCAACCAACGCTGACTGACTCGACTGCACCGAATCCGAAGGCTGTACGTCCAAGCGGCGATGACCGAACGCATCGGAGTACGGACGACCCCATTGCATGTGCATGCCGGATTGCTCTCGTTTTTGGATTTAAACCTTCACCAGAAAGTACCACCATACAACACCATGCTGTAGTATATTCTGTGTGAGGATTCAAGACAGTATTTCGTACTTCAATACAGTTAAGGATGAACTGACGCGAGTAAGAGTGTGCAACCAGATCCGGCGATCCTCCTCTCCGTGTTGGCGATTCCGTTCGTCGGTGCGGCAATGGTCCCGCTCGTCTACCGTCTACTCGGTGAGCGTACTGCCTACTTTGCGGCAGGCATTGCGATGCTCTGCTTTGTGCTTTTACTGAGTCAGTACGAGAACTGGGGAACGGTCACAGTGAACTGGATACCCTCACTCGGTGTCTCGCTCGTGTTATATCTCGACGGACTCGCGTACCTCATCGCACTTCTCGCAAGCGGTGTTGGGGTGCTCGTTTTCGTCTATTCTGGCGGATATATGCACGGAGAACCGGGGAGGATGAAATATTACGCGGCGTTGCTCGCGTTCATGGGGTCAATGCTCGGTGTTGCGTTGGTGGTCGATCTCATCTCTCTATTCGTCTTCTGGGAACTGACGAGCGTTGCCTCGTTTATTCTCATTGGACATTATCAGCGCACTCCAAGCTCGCTGTACGCCGCGCGCAAGTCGATGCTTATCACCGTCTCCGGCGGGCTCTTCATGCTCGTTGGCTTTCTTATACTGCATCTCGTATCCGGGCAGGCACTCGGTGGAATGACGTTCACCCTTATTGGGACTGAGCAATCGCTCATCGGTATCCCGGGTGAGGTTGACAATGCAGCGGCGATTCGGGGAGCGCTCCACTCGGCAGGATTGTTCATTCCCGTGCTCGTGCTCCTCGCTATCGGTGCAGCGACGAAGTCCGCACAAGTTCCATTTCACATCTGGCTCCCGAATGCGATGGAGGCCCCAACGCCGGTTTCTGCGTTTCTCCACTCAGCCACGATGGTCAAAGCAGGAGTTTATCTCATTGGACGGTTTCGCCCGTTGTTCGTTCCCGAACACGTGGTGATCGCCGAAGGATGGACGCTCTTGTTCGTTGCCCTGGGACTGGCGACGATGACCATCGCAGCGATACTCGCTGTCGGAGCGGTCGACATCAAGGAGCTACTGGCGTACTCGACGGCTTCGCATCTCGGTCTCATCGTTGCCGGCTTCGGATTCGCCGAGGTGATCGGCGGCGAAGCGGGGGTGTTCCATATCCTCAACCACGCATCGTTCAAGGCCGCGCTGTTTCTCATCGCAGGGATCATCGCTCACGAGGCAGGTACGCGGTCGATCGCTGATCTCGGTGGACTGCGGCGCGATCTCCCAGTTACGGCGATCATAGCCGTTATCGCATCGCTCAGTATGGCAGGTGTGCCGCCATTCAACGGGTTCTATTCGAAGGAATTCCTGTTCGATGCCGCATGGGAGACGGCCGCCCAGACAGGTGGTGTTGCGTGGGTGTTCCCTGTGGTCGCCGTCTTCGGGAGCGTGTTTACGTTCCTCTACTCTGTTCGCTTCATCATGCTGTTTTTCGGCGAGCGACCCGAGGAGTTAGGAGAGGTGCATCGACCGCCGCTTTCGATGCTCGCGCCAGTTGGCGTGCTCGGGCTTCTCGTGCTCGGTATCAGCATCAGTCCACAGACCGCTTTCAACCTCCTCGTGGGAGACGCAATCGGGAGTACCATGCTCGGAGAACACCACTTCAAGGTGTATTTCCCGACGAAGGTCACACCACCAGTTCTCATGAGCACCATCACCATCGTCACGGGACTCCTCGCGTACTCCGTTTACGACCGACTCCACAACGGGATCCGACGCGTGCGATCGATTCCGCCCGTCACGGCGAACTACTACTACGATTCAACGATCGAGGGACTAGGACGATGGAGCAATCTCGTTCCCCGATACGTGCAGACCCGAATTCTACGCACGTACGCAGCCGTCGTTCTGCTTTCGGTGAGCGCGATTGCGCTTGGCGGATACGTCGTCGGAGGCGCTGGTGTGTCGCTCGCTGCCCCGACGCTGGCGGCACCGATCATTATCATTCTCTGTGTCGCTGTCGTCGGTGCGATCGCGGTTAGCGTCGCACCATCACACATCGCGGGCGTACTCACGCTGTCGATCGTCGGGTTCATGGTCGCCGTGTTCTACGTGCTCGCAAGCGCACCCGATCTCGCGCTCACACAGCTCGTCATCGAGACGCTCGTACTCGTGATCTTCCTGCTCGTGCTCGATAAGCTCCCAGAGTACTACGGCGAACTGAAACGGAGCCGAGCGGTCGTCGATGGACTCATTGCAGGCGCTGTCGGTGTCACCGTCGCACTCACTGTCTTGTTGACGACCGCAGCCCACCCGAACGATAGCATCGCACATTTCTTCCTCGAACGGGCACCAGTGCCACCGAATCCCGATCCAGTCTTTGTGGACTGGGGTGGCGGCGGGAATATCGTGAACGTCATCCTCGTGGATTTCCGAGCATTCGATACGATGGGAGAAATCTCGGTGGTGGCGATGGCTGCACTCGCAGTTCTCACGCTCATCGGTATGCGAAATCGGGGTGAAAGCGCATGACTACTCAGCCGACCATTATCGCTCGGACCGTCGTCCGAACCGTTGTTCCGATCATCCTCCTGACCGCCATTGCACTGGTTCTCCAAGGACACAACCTCCCTGGCGGTGGCTTCATCGGGGGCGTACTTACGGCGACCGCGTTTGCGCTCGTTTACATCAGCTACGGCTCGGAATACCTCGTCCAAGCGTTGCTCTCGGGGGCTGAAGGAGCCGAGGGAACAGGAGCAGAGACAGAATCCATACAAGCAGAGTCAAGATTCCTCTCGGGAGCGATCGGGACGTACACTCGGATGTTTGCGTTCGGATTGGCGCTTGCGGCTGGTTCGGGTGTGGTCGCAGTTGTGCTTGGAGTGCCGTTTCTCACACAGGCCGTCGCGCTTGTTCATCACGTGCCGATCTACAAAGAGCTCGAATTTGCAAGCGCACTCGCGTTCGATCTTGGCGTGTACTTCGTCGTCGTTGGGTCACTCCTGACGATTCTCGCGGTGGTGGGAGACGAATGACAGAGGTCGTTCTTGCCGTCGTGCTCGGACTGTTGTTCGCGCTTGGGACGTTCCTCGTCCTCCGACGCGACGTGGTTCGCGTAACGTGGGGTGTAACCATCATCAGCCAAGCAACGAACGTCTATCTCGTGACCATGGGTGGTATCGGCGGAAGTATCCCCATTCTCGGTCACGGCGGCGGTGGCCACGGGAACGTGACCGATCCACTCGTGCAGGCGTTAGTCCTGACAGCCATCGTCATCGGCTTTGGGACAACAGCGTTCGCGCTCGTGCTCACCTACCGCGTCTATCAGGAACACGGAACACTCGATCTGCGTGAGTTCGGACACGAAGAGTGGGACGGGGTGAACCGATAATGAGCGATCTCGTTGTCGCACCGCTGATCGTCGCGTTGCTGACGGCAATCCTCTGTCTCCTGATTCGCTCTCGGTCGCAGTTACAGCGCGGTGTCAGCCTCCTCGGTGGCGGCGTCTATCTTGTAGCCGTTGGGCTGCTCTTCCGAGCAGTGCGGTCGGATGCTGACAGGACGCTCGTCTACCAAGTGTCCAACTGGAAGGCCCCATACGGGATCACGCTCGTTGCAGACGACCTCTCTGTCATCTTTCTTGCGCTCACAGCGGTCGTCTCACTCGCCGCACTCGCCTTCTCCGTTCGTTCTATCACCGCAGCGGGCCAACGGCTCTCGTATCATCCACTGTATCACTTTATGGTGGTCGGCATTACCGGGTCATTCCTCACAGGTGATCTTTTCAACCTCTTCGTATGGTTCGAAGTAATGCTGATGTCGAGTTACGTACTCGTTGTCTTCTACAGCGGTCCAGAGCACACCCGCGCAGCGTTGCAGTATACGGTTCTCAACCTCCTCGGTAGCGCCGTCATGTTGCTTGCGATCGGTGGGTTGTACGCGACGACGGGCACGTTGAACATGGCCGATCTCGCACGCCGACTCGCGGCCCCTGACGCGTACAACGTCGCTGTTGCACCGGTACTCGGGCTGACGGCCCTCCTGTTCTGTGTGTTTGCGCTCAAAGCCGGCATCGCTCCGTTCCAGTTCTGGGTACCTGACGCCTACCGGGCGGCACCAGCCCCAGTCGCTGCGATGCTCGCAGGCGTCGTCAAGAAGGTGGGTATCTACGCCATCATTCGTCTCTACTTTTCGATCTTCGCTGTTGTGACGATTCCAACAGGAACGGGGATCGAAATCGGTGGACAAGGACTGTGGATCGGAACAGGAGCGTGGAGTCTGGTACCGTCGACCGGCGGAGGGACATTCCTTGCCTTCTTTGGCCCGATCATCCTCGTGATGGCTGTTGTAAGCATTATCCTCGGCGGTATCGGTGCAGTCGGCCGAGATGACTTGGATGGGCTGTTAGCGTATTCGAGCATCGGTCAGGTTGGATTCATCGTCCTCCCGCTCGCGGTTGCGGCGACTGCCTCTCCAGGCGATCAGCTGTTCCAACTCGGCATCGTTGCCGCCATCATTTATTCGATTAATCACGGATTCGCGAAGGGGATGCTGTTTCTCGTGAGTGGGACAGTTAGCGAGGCGGTTGGAAGCCTCAAATTCAATCGGCTCGGTGGTATCGTCGAACGCGACCCAGTGCTCGCGGGAACCTTCTTCGTCGGTGCACTTTCGCTCATCGGCGTTCCACCGCTGTCTGGATTCTTCGGAAAACTCCTCGTGTTCGATGTGGCTGTTACCGCCCAAAACACGGTCGGCCTCATCGTACTCGTCTTCGCACTCAGTGGAGCGATCCTAACGATCGCATACCTGTCACTCGCATGGACGCGTGGCTTTTGGGGTGCACCGAGCGAATCAGTCGATCAGGTAAACATGGTTCCGACGTTGGTTGCGATCAGCGCCGTACTCGCACTCGTAATCATCGGCCTCGGAATCGGATTCCAACCCCTGTACGACGCTGCAACTGACGCCGCAAACGCGGCTATCGACACACAAGGATACGTCGACGCAGTGCTCGGGGGAACGGGAGCATGAGACGGACAACAATGACAGTATTTCATCAAACATATGACAACTGAATCGAAGATGAAGGTGAAAAAGTGGCCCGTCATCGGGGTCGTACTCGCTCTCGTCTGGCTGTTCGTCAAGGGCGCCACACTGTCTCCACAGAGCATTCTCGGGACGTTTCTCGTTGGCCTCGTTGTCGGGTTGTTCGTCGCATACGCCACCCGGAACATCTACGCTGAGGCGGTTGCTCTCGGGCCAGTCGTCCGGTCGACGCCAGCAGCCGTTCGCTACCTGCTTCACTTTTTGCGGGAGCTACTAACGGCGAACGTCGATGTGGCATACCGCGTCCTCTCTCCGTCGCTTCCGATTGATCCAGATGTGGTGGCCATTCCGCTTCGTGTTCAGACTGATGCAGCCATCACGACCATCGCAAACAGCATCACGCTCACACCGGGAACGCTCACTATGGACTATGACGAAGAGACAAACACCCTGTTCGTCCACGCGATCACCGGGAAACAAAATATTCATTCGATCATCGAACCCGTCCGAGCGTGGGAAAACCTCGCGCTCGTCATCTTCGATGAAGAAGCAGACCCCGAGGATCCCGCACCAGAATTGCCCACCATAAATGTGAACGAAAGTGGAAACGAACGCAAACACGAACAGAGCACAGAGTCAGAACCGGAAACAGAAACGAAATCGAAATCGAAAGAACAGCGTGAGGGACGTCTTTCTGTAGACCGAGGGGTAGAAGATGGCGAGTGAGCTTGCGCTTCCGTGGTTCCTTGAGCTTGTGATTCAGGGAGGACTGCTCATCACGAGCGCTGTAACGTTGCTCGCTGCGTATCGCGTCATCGTCGGTCCGACCACCCCCGACCGTGTCGTTGCGCTTGACGTCATCTCGACGAACGTAGTGGCAATAGCTGTCCTGTTTTCACTCGAAACAGGTGAGGGAGTACTCATCACTGTTGGACTGGTGCTTGCGATCATCGGCTTCATTAGCACGGTCGCAGTTGCACGGTACATCACGGAAGGAGACATAATCGAGTAATTCAATCCAGTATGCCTTCGAACATCATTCAGGCGAGTATCGTCACCGCACTCATCGTCCTCGGGAGTTTCTTCCTTCTCGTCGGAACAATCGGGTTGCTCCGTCTTCCGGACGTGTACAACCGGATGCACGCAACCAGCAAGGCCACGACGCTCGGAGCGGCTTCGCTCTTCCTCGCAGGGTTCGTTTACTTCGACGCCCAAGCAGCAGGACTCACGTCGCTCGTCGGGATCGTGTTCCTGTTTTTGACTGCCCCAACAGGCGCACACATGATCTCACGATCAGCACAGAAGATGGGTGTCGAATTCGAATACGGCGCGACGTGGCCCGGCGAAATCGATAGCAGACCAGACCAACCAGCAGACACACAGCCGGAATCTGACCCGTCTCAGACAGCAGAGTCAGAGACAAAGACAGAGTCTGAATCTGAATCACAGTCCCAGTCTGACGTCGATTCCGATTCGGAGCCAGACCACGGAACCGACGCGGATCGGGAGCAGTCCAACTGAGAACGCAAATTTTACAGCCCGAATTGAGACGAGAACACGTTCTCAATCGAGTTCTGCTGTGAGTTCGTCGGCTATCGTGAGACCGAGTTCGGATTTCGAGCCGGAGAACTCCTGGTAGTCGTTTTCCCGAACAATGAGCACACGGCTTTCTTCTTCGCCCATTACGCTCGCGTCGTTGGCGACGACAAATGAGAGATCAGCCCGATCAAGCCGATCGCTGGCTGCGTCGACGAGCGCAGCATCGTCTCCGTTGGTTTCGAGTTTGAATCCGACGATTGGGAGCGTCGGATGTGCGTCACGGATCGTATCGATCAACTTTGGCGTTGGTTCGAGATCGAGCGTCAGACTCTGGCCAGAGCGAATCTTCTCAGCTCGCGTTTCGACGGTATAGTCGGAGATAGCGGCGGCCGAGACGAGTGCATCCACGTCGGGAGCGTATGCCTCGACCGCATCGATCATTTCCGTCGCGCTTTCGACGTGTTCGACGGCAGCGTACGGAACCTCTGCTCCGTTGTGGACGAGCGTAACATCCGCACCACGGACGTAGCAAGCACGCGCAACTGCTCGGCCTGTTCGCCCAGATGCGCGGTTTGTGAGCGTACGCACAGGATCGATGCGCTCTGCTGTTGCACCACTTGTAATGAGGATGTGCCTGCCAGCAAGCGGGGTCGGTCCAGCGTTACGGGCGACCGAGAGCACGATCGACTCCTCAGCAGCGATCTTTGCTTTTCCCTCCTCGATGCGCGGTTCGACGAAGGACACACCCCACGACTCGACGCGTTCGATGGCGTCGAGCACACCTGGATGGTCGTACATCGGTTCGTGCATCGCTGGAGCAACGACAACAGGAATGCCTGCTCCGAGCGCAGTCGTTACGCACGTGGTAACCGGCGTATCGTCGATCGCAGCCGCGATCTTACCGACCGTATTCGCAGTCGCAGGCGCGATGAGAACCACGTCCGCCCACCCATCATATCCACAGAGATCGACGTGTTCGACCGATCCGGTGATCTCGGTGACAACTGGCATTCCAGTGGCGAACTCGACCGACCACGGATGGACGATCCCGCAGGCGCTGTCGGTCATCACTGCTCGCACGGTCGCTCCCTGCCGTCGTAGCTCGTGGGCGAGTTCAACCGTTTTCACCGCAGCGATCGAACCAGTCACACAGAGCGCAACCCGTACTCCTTCGAGCATTATTCTGCAATGGGACCCATACCGTTGTAAATGATCGTTCTTGCGAGAGTGTGTGATGGAATGCATGATCGAGCGAGAGATCAGAATACTTTAACGTGATGGCAGGCAACCGCACTGCGTGGAAACAGTAGAAGCCAGCACCTTGGTCTACCTGCCGCCAGAGGAGATCTACGAATTCCTCGTCGATTTCCAACAGTACGGTAAATACACGAAATACGTAACGAACATCGATCGTGAAGGAGAGGACGACGCCGGTGCAGTGTACGATATCACGGTATCGTGGTGGAAAATCGACTACACCGCACGTTCAAAGGTCACGGACGTTGACCCACCGAATCGAATCGATTGGGAACTAGCCAAAGGCGTCGATGCACACGGCTACTGGGAGATCGAACACGTCCCAGACGAAGCACCAGACGACAAACCGGACGCCTGCCGGGTACGGTGTTTCGCGGAGTTCGATCCGGACACGTTGGACGGTGATACGCTCAACCTTCCCGGATTCGTCCGCAATAAAGTGATCGACAAAGTCAAGCCAAAGATCGAAACAGCGGCTCGCATCGTTATCCGACGCATGGTCGCTGACCTCGAAGGAGAAGAGCGAGAAATCGATCTGAAGGTGCACAAAACACCGGTTTCGGTTTGAACCCCCTTCGCCCAGAAGGGCGAAGATTTCCACATTAGGGTAGTAGCTTATACAGCGTGTTTTACGCGATGCAAAGCCGCTACTTTCGTAGTCGAACGGAAACACCGACTGTCCTCTCAAAATCGTAACGCTATCGGTGGATTATGTGATAGCCGGAGTCAGCTCCATCCGGGAGGATGGATCCTCTCACTCGGTGGTATGAGTATCAGCTTATTCGTAGTCGCCACCGTACCTGAGGAAGAAGTACGCCAGCCCAAGTGTCGAGACCATTGCGATGAACGTCGAAACGCCGAGCATTTTTGAGCCCTCACTGACTGCTGGCGTAACGGGTGCGGCTGGTTCCTTCCGTTCAACGTTTCCGACCGCGATCGCACCCTTCATCCCCATGCTCTTGTGTGGTTGGCAGAAGTACGGGATGACTTTCTCTTCTTCGGCGGTGTATTCGAAGGTGCCCGAGCCTTTGGTCTCACTTTTGAATTCGCCGTTCTCGGCCTCAACGTTGTGGCCTGGGCCCTCCCACTGCCAGACGATCTTCGTCCCGGGGTCAACGTGCACCGCAACCGGATCAAAGACGTTCTCTCCACCCGGCCCGACTTTGATCGTCACCTGATTGTTGCCAGTCATGTCAGCCGTGCCACCCTCGCTCCACCCGCCGGCGTCGTCCAAGTAGCCGCCGTAGTCGATCGGACCAGAGCCACCGCCACCCTCGCCACCACTGCTGTTCCCACCAGCACCGCTGCTGTTGTTTCCACCGGCACCACTACTGTTGTTCCCACCAGCGCCGCTGCTGTTGTTCCCACCAGCGCCGCTGCTGTTGTTCCCACCGACACCGCTACTGCTGTTATTTCCGCCGCCGCCTTCCTGTGCGGCTGCGGTTCCGCTCGCGCCGACAGCGGTAGCGGTAGCAGCGCCCCCGGTCATCCGGAGAAAGTCACGACGATTCATACCCTCGTCCGTGTTCATGTGGGGGACTATGGAATCGGTCGTAGTGAATACTTTGATTCATCTCCTGCGCTATAGTCGGTATTCGTTATTTCCTGATTCGTTCTGTAGGAAGACGGTTAGGAGGTCAATTGTCGCCGAAATATCGTTCTGATGTGCACTTTCGGTGACGGTGTGGAGATACCGGGTTGGTATCGAAATCGCTCCAACGGGTTTCGCACCGTAGGTGTTCTGGAAACCAGCGGTGTCAGTCCCGCCACGTGGGAGGATTTCGAGCTGGTATGGAATGTTGTTCTCGTCGGCGACTGCTTGCATCCGACGATGTACTTTTGGATTCGTGATGACGCTTGAATCTTTGAGCTTGATGGCCGTTCCGTCTCCAAGTTCAGTAACAGACTCCTCGTCGTCGTAGTCTGGGATGTCATTGGCGACGGTCACATCGAGCGCAATAGCGAGATCAGGATCGAGATCGACACCGAGTGCGCTTGCTCCGCGCAGTCCCACTTCCTCTTGGACGGTGGCGGCAAAGTGGATCGTGACTTCGGGCTGGTCGATGCGACGGGCAGCTTCCAGCATGGCAAACAGGCAAACGCGATCATCCAGTGCCTTCCCCGTGATATGCTCACCGACCTGTTTTGTGGTCTGCTCCATCGTGACGAGATCGCCGACGCTCACCCGTTGTTCGACAGCGTCTGCGTCCATTCCCACGTCGATATACACGTCCGTGAGAGACGGCTCTTTCTTCCGATCTTCCTCGTTTTGTGTGTGTGGCGGTGCTGAACCAATGATGCCCGGTAGATCGCCTTCATCGGTGTGGACGATCACCCGCTGGGCGCGCAAAACACGAGGATCCCACCCACCGAGCGCATCGATGGTAAGGAATCCGTCGTCGGTGATGTGCCGAACCATGAATCCGATCTCGTCCATGTGCGTTGCGACGGCAACGCTGTACTCGCTCTCGCCGTGTAGTGTTCCGACGACGTTTCCCATCGCATCCGACCGGATCACGTCTGTCGTTTCTTCCAGCTCTCGTCGGACAATCTCACGAATGCGGTCCTCGTATCCCGGGACACCACTCGCTTCAGTCAGCTCAGTCAATAACTCCGTATCGAAATCGAACGCAGACATATACAGGGGTTAGAGAGGACGTATATCAGTGATGCGGCTTAGTGATCAGTACCAATATAACTCACGTGAATACTGCACCAGAAAACGACTCACACACAGTATAAGTCACAGAGAATAACACGATGAGGGCTATCTATTCACGCGTTCCGCTCGATCACGAACTGTGTGAATTCAGAGAGCTGTTCGGTGACCACTGGATCGAGATCCAGTTCTGCGAGATTTTCGCGCGCACTCTTAGAGATCATCTGTGCCTGTTCACGCGCGTACTCGACGCTGCCGGTCTCATAGAAGAGATCGACAACGGTCTCAATTTCTTCGGGGGTGTTATCGTCGGCCCAGAGGATCTCTTCCATGCGTGCGACCTTCTCAGGAGGTGCGTGGTTTGCGGCATGGATTGCCATCAGCGTCTTCTTTCCCTCACGAATGTCGTTTCCAGCACCTTTACCGAACGAACCACCGTCCTCGTTGCTTGTCTCCACGTCGAGAATGTCGTCACCGATCTGGAAGGCGACGCTCATCAGTTCAGTGAACTTCGCTGCGGTCTGCTGGACCGACTCGTCCTGTCCAGTAACGATCGTAGCGAGTTGAGCGACGATACGACCGAGACAGCCTGTCTTACACGCACACATCTCCAGATACTCCTGCTCGGTGATGTCGATCTCCTGTTTGTTGTGCCAGCAGATATCCATTCCCTGACCGAGATGGGTCCTGTTGAGTTCATGCATCAGCATTTCGTAGGCGCTGAGTCGGGTCTCAGCGGATAAATCGGCAGGATTGTGAGTGATGATCTTAAGCGGTAAGAAGTACATTGCGTTGCCAGCATTGAGTGCAACATCGGTACCCTTGATGTGATGTAGTGCTGGCTGTCCTCGGCGCATGGTAGCACCATCTTCGACATCGTCGACGATGATCGTCCCATTGTGGAGGATTTCTGGGATGCAGGCGTAGGGAAGATAGTCGTGTGGATCTTCGCCAAACCCATCTATGAGTAACAGAAACACGATCGCACGCCAACGCTTGCCGCCGCGATCAAGCAAGTTCCAGATAGGAACTGAAAGTGCTCGCTGTAGACTATCGGGATCGTACTCGTAACTCGCAGGACCGAAAAACTCCGAGAGATACGTCTCGTTAATAGCTCGTGGTAGTAGCCGCTCGATCTCCCCGTCGACGATTGGACGCCACTCCTCAAGGACCTCCCGCATACACCGAGTCACTCCGCCCTTGCTCAAAAACCCTCGTTATTTCCTCTGGACAATGAAATCAGTATTAGTTACCTGTATCCATTTGGTGACTTTCCCGAAACAGAGAATGGATATACTCGATCCGGATGACTGAACGATCAATTCACCATTGAAGCCATCCTTACACTTTTTATCTCGCAAGTAGTACATTAATTGTCGGCAGAGAGACACAGCGATTCTCGCATACCCACCTCTCTGCCGGAGCTACCGTCACTCAGTCCGTTTCTGTGGTTCTCGTTACCAGTTACTTGTATTAAACCGCCTTGTATAGCCGGCAGTATCTTCGTGCTTAGCACACAGCTTTTGTTGAGTGGGTATGCGAGATAGAGACTCTCAGATGCGCCGGGCGTTATTGCCGTTGTGCAGGCGCTACGGCCCTCCTTTGCGGAGATGTGTGAGAAGTTGCCGTTTCGTGGTTCCGAAAATCAAAGGCCCCGATTTTCGACTGTCACTGTGGTCCACCAAAGCTGATCAAAGGCGCAGCACAAGGAGAGATGGCGTTCAGGACAGAGACACTCCTTAACGCCGTTTCTCCGCTATCGGGTTGGCAGGAAGGAATGGTACCCGAACCAATTGCTTGATACGAGCATACTATCACCATCACAGATATAGACGTATCGAATACATTCTCATTAGTCTATCAATCGATAGTCATACAGTAGTCGGAAAAAGGGATGCCATATGACACAGAGGGGAGGTGTGCATGACACCGCGTTGGACAGTGATTCCGGGCTATCACCGAGAGAGTATCGGGTGTAGACGACATTACCACCGATAGCATGCTTCCTTGTCAACCATTCATCATGGGTGGGTTCGTGATGAGTGGCGACAGCATTAATTACGATACGGTGTAACAAACATGTTCTGGAACAGGAAGCTCGTTGTATATAGTTGTTAGAAGACAAAGGCCGAGTCCGGAAAAATCGAAGAAAACGAATGATCGATGCTATCGTGCTTCCTCGACTTCGTCCAGTGCTTCGGGGTTCTCAATGCTCGATAAATCGCCGAGATCTTCGTCGTTGTAGACGGATTCGATGGCTCGACGGATGATTTTACCGGATTGAGTTTTTGGGAACGCATCGACAAACAGCACTTCACGTGGTCGGAACGGTTTCCCGAGCTTATCACCGACCTGCTCGCGTAGTTCCTCTCGTAGTTCATCGTGTTCCTCGCTTTCCGCATCCACGATGACGTACGCGATGACAGCTGTTCCCGTCGTTTCGTCGGATGCGCCGACGGCGACGGCTTGATTGACTCGATCGCTGTCCATAAGCGCACCCTCCACTTCGGCCGGACCAACTTTGCGTCCCGCCACATTGAGTGCATCGTCGGCTCGACCGTGGAGGAACCAGAACCCGTCTTCGTCCATCTGTGCCCAATCGCCGTGATCCCACATCGGAGGATCCTCGAACGTCGACCAGTACTCATTGAGGTAGCGCTCATCACCCGACCAGAGTGATTTCGTCATCGAGGGACACGAGTCGCGCGCGACGAGAAAGCCTCGCTCGTTATCCTCGATGACGCTTTCACTGTTCGAGTTCACGATGTCGACATCCATCCCGAGACCAGGTTTTCCGAGGGTACAGGGCTTGAGCGACATACCAGGAAGCGGCATAAGGAAACAACCACAGATCTCGGTTCCGCCTGAGATGTTGATGATCGGTGTCTCACCCCGACCAATGTTCTCGAAGAACCACTGCCACGACTCTGGATCCCACGGCTCACCGGTCGAACCGAGCAGCCGTACTGAAGAGAGATCGTGGCCCGATAGCCACTCGTCGCCTTTCTTTCGGAGCGCACGTATGGCAGTCGGAGAAATACCGAACACAGAGAGCGAGTGGCGATCGATCATCTGCCAGAATCGATCGGGATTGGGGTAGTCAGGTGCCCCCTCGTAGATGAAAATCGTTCCTCCGAACGTGTGGTTGCCAATGAGCGTCCACGGACCCATCATCCAGCCGATATCTGACACCCAGAAAAACCGGTCGTGGTCCTTGTGATCGAATCCGAAGTAGATCTCTTTTGCACACTGCATCTGGACGCCCGCGTGGGTGTGAACGATGCCCTTTGGTGTGCCCGTCGTTCCCGAGGAATACAACAACATCGACTCTGCGTCTGCATCGAGTTCTCGCGTTTCGAACGTATCGGAACAAGGAGCGACGGCGTCGTCCCACCACTCATCACGCGCATCGTCCCACGGAACATCAGCACCGAGCCGGTCGTAAACGATGGTGTGCTCGACCGCTCCAGCCTGCTCGATAGCCCCATCAGCAGTGTCTTTCAGGATGATATCGCTCCCTCGTCTGAGAAAGCCATCGGCCGTGAACAGAACCGAACACGCAGCATCCTCGATACGCGTGGCAGTAGCATCGAGACCGAATCCGGAGAAGATGGGAACTGCGATGGCTCCCACTTTGAAACAGCCGTACAAAATCGATACGACCTCGGGCACCATCGGCATGTAGAGACCGACGGTATCGCCTTTCTCGATGCCCCGCTCGACCAGCGCGTTTGCCACTCGGTTCGACTGCCGGTGCAGTTCGTGATACGTGATTTCTCGGACGGTTCCATCCTCCCCTTCCCAGATGGTAGCGACAGCGTTCCGGTTCCCACTTTCGAGGGCAGCGTGCCGGTCCAGCACGTTATGCGCGATGTTAATACTACTACCGGGATACCATTCGGTGAACTGCGGACCGTCGGTATCATCACGAACCTGATCGTATTCCTCGTAGAACTCGATGTCGAGATAGTCGACTAAAACATCCCAAAACCACTCGACATCCTGACTGCGCTCGATGAGTGCATCGTAGTCCTCGATCCCGTACGTCTGCATGAACTCGTAGACGTTCGTCGAGTCGACGAACGCCTGATCGGGCTCGTAAACGATGTCGTCCACCGATTGCGTGTCGCTCATACTGGCGAATGTTATCCAGAAGGTAAGTAATTTTCCGGATGCACGGTGCGTTTCCATCTCTAATCGAATCGACAGCCCGATTCAGAACGAACGGACAGTATTCGAGAACGCTGGCAATCAATCGATCCGAAGTCGAGCATCGTTGCTCAAAGAGTGAAACGCGTTGGATGGGGTCCGGTAAACGCTTTTGTCGGCTGATAGCCAACCATTTAGTATGTACGTCCGGGACGCGAAAAACCGCGAGGAGGTCTGGTTACTCGACCACATCGAGGGGATGGGGCTTGATGAGACCACGTTCCGGTCGCGCGATTACGTCATCGCTATCGACGAGCGGTCGAACGAGAAGGCGGGATTCGGACGGATTCGGCTCCACAAAACCGGCGGAGAGACAGAGCGAATTCCCAGCGGACAGGGCACCGGTGGTGAGATCTGTGAACTCACGAGTATCGGCGTGCTCGGTTCGTGGCGACAGCAGGGCGTCGGCGCACACGTCATCGAACGCCTCGTCGAGACGGCTGCGGACCAAGAATTCGAGACGGTGTACTCACTGACCGACGAGCCGAACTACCTCGCACAGTTCGGGTTCTCCACCATCGAGGCGACAGAACTGCCAGCGGTTCTCCAAGAGCGACTCGAAGAAAAACGCGAATCATTGGCTCCCGAGGCGGTTCCGATGCAGATCAGTGTCGATGCGTTCGAGATGCCAACCCGACTCCGCGAACGGTTCAAACACGCCTCCGAGCAACCAACTGAAGACGAATCAGAGGAAAGTTCCGAAGATTTCGGCATCGACAGCGAATCAGCAACGTACAAATACGATACTGGACGGTGACGACGTCAATTGAACACGACAATTGTCAATTACATACCGAATACGCTCATGTAGTATAGGTCGATAGCTCGCTGTCTCTCGATTCGCGTCGGCTGAATCGGTTCCACCTTCGAGACTGTGAACAGTGACAACGCCCGACACAAACTAGCTCTCACTGACTTCGTATCAACAATTTCTGCAAAAGCTCGTTGCTGGATAACAGCAAGTAGGTACTACCGCGACGAGTTATTGTTTTGCGTTAGTAAATGCGTATTGTTATGCAAATGGCCCCTAAAATATTGTATTCCAGTTCGTGTTTTCAATCGGCACAGGGTGAGCTACGAGATCTATTCGGATGGCTGATTCTTACCGTGATCACAGCGGGAATCACTGCGTTATTACAGTTGCCGCTTACTCGAACTCTTCCCATCGTTGGTGTCTTTCTGCTCGGAAGTAGTATTGAATTGTGTATCGCCGTATTCGATCTTCCAGACATTCTCTATGAAATCTATCCGGGAGTAGTTCTCCTCATCTTGTGCGTTTGGCTCATCATCAACGGTGGATCTTCTCTGCTTATCGCCGGTATTGCTTTCGCGAGCGGCTGGATTTTCCGCGACGTTATGATCTCTACTGATTGATTTCACAATATTAATTGTTGACATTTGTAGGATTACGCCACACTCGCTGAATTAGGAGTGTCTTCATCGCCCTTGATTCACTTCTCAAAATAGTGAACAATGCAGTTGAGAAACGGTACAGGTCGTTTGCTGTACTGAGTCCACTGTCTTTTTTCGGATCGTGTCACAGATCGAACCGTCGAGAGAGCGCGACTCACCAAGGATTAAGCCTGCGCACCGCCACGTTGGATGCATGTTCGATGAGGACGACCTCCAGTCGATCCGCGAGGGTCGAGAGGAGTGGGAAGACGAGACCCTTCAGCCCACGCTCGATCGATTTGGTGAGCGAAAAGAGGAGTTCACGACCGACACCGGCGGACACGAGGTCGATCCCCTCTACACTCCGGACGATATTTCGGATCTCGATTACAGAGACGACATCGGATATCCCGGTGAAGAGCCCTACACTCGTGGTGTTTACCCGACGATGTACCGTGGACGGCTCTGGACGATGCGTCAGTATGCGGGGTTTTCGACCGCCGAAAAGACGAACGATCGGTTTCATTACCTGCTCGATGAGGGACAGACCGGTCTGTCGATGGCGTTCGATCTCCCGACACAGATGGGGTATGACTCCGATGCGGAGATGGCAGCGGGTGAGGTAGGAAAATCCGGTGTTGCCATCGATTCGCTGTACGACATGGAGACGGTCTTCGATGGCATTCCACTCGATGAGGTTTCAACGAGTATGACCATCAATGCGCCCGCGTCTGTGCTGTTGGCGATGTACATCGCTGTTGGCGACCGTCAGGGCGTCGATCGCTCGGAGCTCCGGGGAACCATCCAGAACGACGTGCTCAAGGAGTATATCGCCCGGAACACGTACATCTATCCGCCAGAACCGTCGATGCGCATCATCACCGATATTTTCGAGTTCTGTGCTGCCGAAGTGCCCAAGTTCAACACCATCTCGATCTCGGGCTATCACATCCGGGAGGCCGGTTCGACCGCCGCACAGGAGATCGCCTTTACGCTCGCTGACGGCCTCGAGTACGTCGAGACTGCCATCGACGCTGGTCTGGAGGTCGATGACTTCGCCCCACAGCTTTCGTTTTTCTTTGCAGCGTACAACAACATTCTGGAGGAGGTCGCAAAATTCCGCGCTGCTCGCCGATTGTGGCACTCACTCATGGAGGAGCGATACGGCGCAGAGAACCCAAAATCGAAACAGCTCAAGTTCCACACACAGACCGCTGGATCGACGCTCACCGCCCAGCAGATCGAGAACAACGTTGTTCGCGTTGCGTATCAGGCACTTGCGGCCGTCCTCGGCGGCACACAAAGTCTCCACACCAACGGCAAAGACGAGGCACTCTCGCTTCCAACCGAAGAGAGTGTTCGGACCGCCCTCCGGACCCAGCAGATCCTCGCCCACGAATCGGGAGCCGCAGACACGATCGATCCGCTCGGCGGGAGCTACTACGTCGAACATCTCACCGATGAGCTGGAACAGGAGGCGCGGGGTATCATCAACGAAATCGACGAACGTGATGGGATGCGAAACGCCATCGAAGAACAGTGGGTTCAACGTCAGATCCAAGATGCGGCCTTCGAACGCCAGCGCGAAGTCGAGGAGAACGAGCGCACTATCGTGGGCGTCAACGAATTCACAGTAGACGAAGAACCGACCGAGGACGTTGCAGAAGTCGACGAAGAAGACGAGAAACTCCAGATCGAGCGCGTCGAAGACGTTCGGTCGAGACGGGACGATGAAGCGACCGAGGCCGCACTCGATGCGCTCCGGGAGGCAGCCGAAGGTGACGAGAATCTAATGCCGTACATCATCGACGCAGTGAAAGCCTACGCGACGACCGGCGAGATCTGTAATGCGATGCGGGATGTTTTCGAGGAGTATCAGCCTGGAACGGCGCTTTGAATCACTGTGTACGGCGTTCCTTTTTGATGCAGCATAGCCATGCACAGTACCAGTTGATTCGATACAACCAACAGAGTGAGTGAGCCAGTAGTCGAGAACGTAGACTACGGCCCACAATTTAAAGAAATACTACATATTAGTTGCGTGTTTTAGTCATAATTCGGATCACGTTATAGATGAGGCGTTTTGGTAGACGGATGGTGAAAGTATATTCATCTCGCGGTTCACCGCCCACGCATGCACTTTGATCACGCCGGTATCGCCACGGAGGATGCCGACACGCTCGCCGCACAGTACAGTGATCTGTTCGAGACGCAGATCGTTCACGAAGAGGAACTCGAGGATCTACGCGTTCTGTTTCTCGATGTCGAGAACGGTTACTTCGAGTTCCTCGAACCAACCGAATCGGGAACAATTCAGCGGTATCTCGACCGCAACGGACCCGGGATTCATCACCTCGCGCTCGCAACACCAGATATTGAACAGGCCCTCGCTCGCGCGCGCGATCTGGACGTTACCCTCATCGACGAAGAGCCTCGCCCCGGCGCATGGGGTCATGATGTTGCCTTTCTCCACCCGAAATCAACCGGTGGAATTCTGATCGAGTTCGTTCAGCACTGAGACGATACGCAGCCACGGTCAGCTGTTCACGAGGAGGAGTGAACCTGTTGCCAATCGGTAATAGCGGCGTGGATGGACAACGGGGTAGTTTCTATGACATGCCCGGTCACATCAGACAGCGCGTATCGTAAAGTGTACTCGGAGTAGTCTTTTCACGTAGAGGTCATCAATCGAACTGTGACAGATCAACAGTAGGAGAGGGGGGCTTACACCCCACTAGGACGTCAGACAACCAGTTAGAATTAAAATAGTATAGAGACATCCAAGGATTTCAACAATGAAAGACACACCAACGCGACGAACGGTTCTGAAGACCATTGCTGGCACAGGTATTGCAGCGGTCGGTACCGCGTCGGTACTGCCCGGTATCACTGATGCAGACGCCACAGGCGACATTCCGTCGCATTACCTTGACCAGTACCGCCAGACGGGGACCAACTGGGGACTCGACTGGACGTATCTCGCGGGCATCGGTTGGGTTGAAACACAACACGGTCAGTACGAGCCAGGATGTGATACCTCCCCAGCGGGCGCGGAAGGTCCGATGCAGTTCATACCGTCGACGTGGGATGCCTACGGTGTCGATGGCAACGGCGACGGCGTCGCCAACGTCTGTGACTATCAGGATGCGATCCCTGGCGCGGCCAACTACCTCACAGCGAGTGGTGCGCCCGGCGACTGGGACTCTGCGTTGTACGCCTACAACCACAGTTGGGATTACGTCAACCACGTGAAAGACACCGCTGCCGACTACCGTGCTCGCTATGGGGATGGTGGCGGTGGCGGCGGTGGATTCAGCGACGGTGACCGTATTACCCCAACGACCGCGCTTAACACTCGCCATCGGCCGGGAACTGAATCGGAGATCCTCGCCACCATGAGTCCCGGAACCGTCGGTGAGATCATGAACGGCCCCACAAACGAGGACGGCTACACGTGGTGGGGCGTCCACTGGCTGGCTGACGACATCTGGGGCTGGTCGGTCGAACGCTACCTCACCAACGCATAGACGCGCACAAAGCAACGATCAAAACAACCACAGAACAATGACAGATAGACTCTCACGTCGGAACGTACTCAAAGCGACAGCATCGACACTGGCACTTCCCATCGTCATGAGCGGTTCGGCCAGCGCATTCAGCGACGGCGACCGCGTTGAGCCGACGACTGGCTTGAACACCCGCCACCGACCGGGAACTGAATCGGAGGTCGTGGGCACGATGTATCCGGGCGACGTCGGCGAAATCATGAACGGTCCCACAGACGAGGACGGCTACACGTGGTGGGGCGTTCACTGGCTGGACGATGATATCTGGGGCTGGTCGGCTGGACAGTACCTCACACCAGCTGGCGGTGGCGGTGGTGGAGCAGACTTCACGTGGCCAATCTCTGGGTATATTACCTCTCCGTATGGCGCTCGTCCCGGACACTACGCAGTCGACTTCGGCAACAACGGTCAGATTGGAACGCCAATCTACGCGGCGCGCGATGGCGTCGTAGACATCAGAAGTTACGAATCAGGCGGCTGTGGTAACTATCTCAAGCTCGGTCACGAAAATGGGTATCAGACGCTGTACTGCCACCTGAACAGCTTCGATGTCTCCCAAGGAGAAAGCGTATCGAGAGGACAGCAAATCGGTGGGATGGGTGATACGGGGAATTCGACCGGTCCACACCTCCACTTCACCATCGAGCAGAACCAGACACACTTGTCGATTCCAGGAAGTGACGGGCAGAACGTCACTGCTGGTAACGAAATTCCGAAGGACTACAGCGGAATCTGATCCGCGCGGAAATTACAATGCCACACAGATTCACGCGACGGACGTTCGGCAAGGCACTCGGTACCACAGCAACAGCGCTGGCAGTACCCACTGTCTTGAGCGGTTCAGCTATGGCATTCAGCGACGGCGACCGCGTCACCCCGACGACCGCGCTCAACACTCGTCATCGACCGGGAACCGAATCGGAGATCCTCGCCACCATGAGTCCCGGAACCGTCGGTGAGATCATGAACGGCCCCACAGACGAGGACGGCTACACGTGGTGGGGCGTCCACTGGCTGGACGATGATATCTGGGGCTGGTCGGCCGGACAGTATCTTACCCTCGAAGACGGTGGAGGAGGCGGTGGGAACAAACCACCTGTGAACTACGACCAAGCTGCATCAGGCAATTACGGCTCGGCGAACCGCGGAACCAGCGATATTCGCTGGGCGATCATCCATACGATCGAAGGATCCTACGAGACAGGCATCAACGTGTTCAACGACCCGAGTTCGGGTGTGAGCGCACACTACGTTGTCGGCAACTCCGCGGGGCAGATCACGCAGATGGTCGATGATCCTGACATCGCGTACACGGCTGGGAACTACGACTACAACGCTGCGGGAATGAACATCGAGAACGAGGGATACGCCGCGGAGGGCCATCCCGATAGCCTCTATCAGAACGCTGCAGACATCGTTGGCTGGATCTGTGAAGAGTACAACATTCCGAAAGAACGCCCAAGTGGTGTGGCACCCGCTGATCCGAACGATGGTGCTGGTGTGATCGGTCATGCGCAAGTCCCCGACCCGAACGACCCGAGCCGCGGTGGTGGAATAAACCACCACACCGATCCCGGTTCAGGGTGGGACTGGGAATACTTCATGAGCCTGCTGTAACCCGATTTCAGCGTACCTCTCGTCCGAACGTTTTCCTCACGCCAACCGACTGTTTGTTTCCTTCACAGATGCTTCACTTTCACTAGCAACCACATACACAGATAGAAAATATCATTCGGGATGAGATCTGATACAGGGTATGTTCCGCAGTGGACAGTTCGTCCGCGAACAGTGTTCACCCGTTTCAGACGAGCAACGTCAGCCAAACGGGATAGATCTCACACTTGATCGGGTGTTCGAACAAATTGATGCCGGACGCATCGGCTGTGATGGGAAAGAAGTCGGCGATCGGCGCGCCTGTGAGGTAGAAGAGCTCGACGAAACGCACTCAGCGTACTACCTCGATCCCGGAGGATACATCGTCCGCTACAACGAGACGATTCGAATCCCTGAGGGGCACGTCGGATTCGTCTATCCACGCTCGACACTCATGCGCAATTCGTGTATGCTCAATACTGCTGTCTGGGACGCAGGGTACGAAGGAAAGGGCGAAGGACTGTTGCAGATCCACCACGACATCGAACTCGAACGCGGTGCACGAATCGCACAGCTCGTTCTCGCCCAAGCAAATCACGACGATTCATACGACGGAACGTATCAGAGAGAAAACATCGATAGCGAGTAATCGAAAAGCGTCCAATCCGTTTTTTACTCACTAACGGAGAAATGTGTTGTTGACGATTACTGTCGAAAAGGACTTCGACAGACGTTCTCAGAGACAATCAGAGTATAGTGATCAAAACACATATCAGACCAGATTCGCTCTAGTTAACAGCAATTACGAATATATACGATGTTTCCCATTCAAATATCTGATAGGATCACTATTACCGTCTCGATTGTGATACTAGTGACCGTTTCGATGGCAACTGTTTTTGGAATCACCTCAGCGTTTCCAAACACAACCGATTATAGCCACAAATCAGGAGCTGATGGACTACACGACTATAGATATATACAGGATTCGAGAGCGAATATGTCCGTACGAGCATCCCAAACGGAACGCTCGGAAGATAATAGCCAGAATAGTATCTCACACACACTCACCGAAACAGCCAGCAAGACGATTCCTTCGAGAATCATACAGAACACCACGAATAGAACGGCTGGCATCGTCGAGAAAACCACTCATCTAACAGCAACGATCATCGAAACAACAGATAACGCACCAAACACCACCAACGAAACGACCAGCCAACACCTCATCGATCGGCCCGGTGTTGTTACCGAAAAGCTCAACGACACAGTCGAGAGGCTCATCGAATCAGATAACGCAACCGACCGACAGATGGACCCCGACCGTCTCGGAGATCGTAACTTCACAGACAGATTCGAGAGGATGATCGACCACACTAAGGGAAATAATCGATCGATGCGACGGTGGATTGAGTCTCGTATATCGAACGAGGCATCACCTCTACCAAACGAAACGGGAGCGTCTCCATCGAACAGTACACCCCTCTTATCGAACAAAACAGGAGCGCCTCTATCGAATAACACATCCCTCCTGCCGAACAAAACGGGAGCGTCTCCATCGAGCAACCCATCTCACACACCAGACAGTGGAAGAATCGTCGATTCCAGCAATGATTCAGTGTCAGCACCGATAGATGAAGGCGCTCGAGCAATCGACGAGATAGCAGATACTGACAGTACGCAGACGACAGAAGAGGAGCAGGAGTCCTCGTCAGCTTCAACACCAACAGCAACTTCGAGTGACCGCGAACACGGTCAAACAACGCAGACGACTGCCGAGGACACGTACACAACAAACACAGAACGACCATCTTCGGCTACTGATTCATCACCGACCGATAATACAACAGACGCACGCATCCAACCGTATCCGGACAGCAACAAGAGCCATGCCGACAGTTCCGAACCGATTAATGCGTCAAACAGCACCGGCAACACGGATAAAATCGCCGAAGGGGGCTCAGAAGACGAACAGCATCAGAACGTGTCACTGTTGGAAGAACCAACTATTCCACACACACCGGAATCGACCCCAGAAACAGGCGTTGCAGTCGGAGCAACCGCTGTGGCTATTCGAACACTCATCAGACAAGGAAGTATCGTCCCGGGGACAGTAAGCAGTACTATCTCGGTGTCGAACACTGGGCTTTTACCAACCATTCGGACGAGTCTCGATACCCACGTCACCGACCCACTCTCACGAACGCTCGCCCTGTTCCGGTACAGTCGACACGACGACTCTGACCCACTCGATCACGATGGGCGCGCGCGTGTCTTCAAAACGATTGAGGAGACGCCAGGCGTCTACCTATCGGCAGTGAGCCAGCAGACCGATCTCTCACTCTCGACGATTCGCCACCATCTCCGCGTCTTAGAGCGAGAAGATCTGGTGATGAGTGCAAAGGTACACGGAAAACGGCGGTTCTATCCGACCAACAGTGAGCAACTGGAACTCACAGCAGTGCTAGACGACGAAGCGACCGCAAACGTCATTGAAGCCCTCTGTCGCCTCGGTCCGACATCAGTATCGAATCTCGCGGACGACCTCGATCGTGACCCGAGTACCGTAACGCATCATCTCCAGCGGCTCAACGACGACGGCATTGTCCACCGTGAACGCGACGGTCGAACCGTGATAAACTATGTATCACCTCGCGTGCGCGCGCTACTATCGGATTCGAACGTCGACGGAGCCGACCAGTTCGTCTGCGAGGCTGACTAACCGCTTCGCTCGGGCCAATTCCTATACCACTCCCGACCGTTGATAGTGTATGTCTGACACAGCAGTGATCGCTGGTGTCGGTCCCGGCCTTGGGGAGTCGCTTGCTCGCCGATTCCACAACGAAGGATACTCCGTGGGGTTGTTCGCTCGCTCGGCAGACTACCTCTCCGATCTTGAAAACCACCTCGGTGAGCGCGCGCTCGCGGTACCGACAGATGTCAGCAACGCCGAGCACGTCGCAGACGGATTTGCGAGAGTACGCGAGGCGTTCGGTCCGATTGATGTGTTAATCAATCACGCTAGCAGTGCACCGTGGCGAGGGCTGACAGATATCGCCCCCAAGGAGTTCGAACGCGCCCTTCAAGTCGGAGTATCTGGGGCGCTCTATTGCTCGCAGGAGGCAGTCCACGATATGCTCGCAAACGACGGTGGAACGATTATTTTCACAGGTGCGACGACCGCTAGGCGAGGTCGCGGGGGAGCAATCGGGTTTTCGGCATCGAAGTTTGCCGCACGAGGGATGGCCGAATCAATGGCCCGTGAACTCGGTCCCAAAGGGATTCACGTTGCCCACGTCGTGATAGACGGCCAAATCGGAGTCGGAGACGCAACTGAACAGGACGCAAAGTTTCTCGATCCAGACGAGATCGCCCGTCAGTACTGGCATCTCGCCGAACAGGACCGCTCGACGTGGACACTAGAACTCGACCTTCGACCCAATATGGAGTCGTTCTAATCCACAGCTCAGAGAGAGCCGTGTCTACGAATCAGACGAGGACACGCTTTCCGTCACGGTAGACCGTTTCGACTCGTCTGAGTGCGCTAATGTCATCGAGTGGATCCGATTCGAGCGCAACGAGATCAGCTACTGCGCCATTCGAGATCACACCGACGTTGTCGTCAGGGAGTGTGCGAGCGGCGACGCTCGTTCCGGCTCTGATCGCGTCCATTTCGGTCATGCCGATCTCCTCGACGAACAACTCGGCTTCCAGCATGTTCTCGCCGTGAGGAACGAGATCGGGACCGATGAAGTCAGTTCCGAGGGCAATAGGGACACCAGCCTCGTACGCACGGCGGATGGAGTCGAAATGGTCCCGTCGTGCGGCTCTTGACTTCTCTAATCCCCATTCTGGGACTCCGTGGTCGGCTCCCTCAGTGACGAGACGGTGCATAATAGCGAGTGTTGGGACGAGCGTCGCGTCTGTCTCAAGCAGCAGATCGATCGTCTCTGTATCGAGGAAGAATCCGTGTTCAATCGTATCGACTCCGTTTTCGAGTGCGCGCTTGATACCTGCTGCACCCTGTGCATGGCTCGCAACCGGGATACCAACACGATGAGCTTCCTCTGTGAATGCACTGATCTCGGCGTCGGTGTACTGACTCTGGTCGGGTGCATCCTTCTCGGAGAGGACACCGCCGGTCGTCATGATCTTGAGGCAGTCGACACCCTGACGGATGCGTTTTCGCGCCTCTTTTCGACATTCGTCTGGCCCGTCAGCAATCGTTGAAAGGCCAGCGCGGGTTTTCGCCCATTCGTACGGGAGAAAGTGTGAGTCACCATGGCCACCGGTCTGGGAAATGGATTTCCCGCTCGTGTACACCCGTGGTCCGGGGATTTCTCCCTCTTCAACGGCGGTCCGAAGCCCGAGTCCAGTCGAGCTCCCAACGTCACGGACAGCAGTGAATCCAGCAGCAACGAGCTTTCGCAGATCCGCGGTCGCACGCGCGGTCATCGTCGAGACGTTCGCTGTCGCCCACTCCATCGGATTCATCGATCGAACACCGGCGAGGTGAACGTGGGCGTCAATGAGACCAGGGATGAGAACGTCATGTTCGACGTGATTATCACTTGCAAACGCTCCGCGGTCGCTTATATCCACAATTATTCCATCTTCAATCGCAATAGCAACGTCGTGGTGTGGTTCATCAGAAACGCCGTCAATGAGGAGCCCGCACTCGATAACTAACATCCACCCATCATGGAACGCGGGTGAAAATAGCTGTACCGACTATCAAGAATCCAACAAAAGATCGGGGAAAAGGGAAAGCGATGACGAGGAGGGGAGCGAGGAAAGGAGAGAGTGGGGGGAATGAAGTGAGAAAATGAGAGCGAGTAGAAGAGGGATGTGGCAGCTGTGGGTCTATATTCAGTAGATTAGGATGGTCGCTTCATCGAGTTCGAGTACTTCGACTTCTTCTCCGCTCGCGGCGCGCTGTTCTTCGACGATTTCGATTGCGTCGGTGTCGAGAACGACCGATTCGTCGTCGACATCGAGTTCGAACTCACCGTTTGTCTCCTTCTGTGCTTTCAGTGCTGCAGGATCGGCTGCTTCGAGGGACGCGATGACAGCACCGGCTTGCTCGCGGAACTTCGGTCCGATTATCGAATGGTCGGGCGTGACGCCGACAGGGACGAGTTCGACGTTTGGTCGTCCGGGTTCGATGTAGACCGGGCCGTTGACAGCAGAGCTCAGATCGTAGGTATCGACTGCGGGCTGGTCCTCATCGCGTTCGACGTAGACTTCGACGCGTTCGAGTTCCTCATTGAGCGCCATTCCGGTGTCAGACTTCCAGCCACGGATGGTGCTTGCAATGTCAGCGATGAGCTGTCCCCGGATCGCCGTGTCCTCATCGAACGTCTCCAGATCTGGCCACGTTGTGGCGTGGACGCTCCCTTCACTCCCCGGAAGCGTCTGATAGGTCTCTTCAGCGAGGAACGGGGCAAACGGAGCGATCATTCGGAGCGACGCCGATAAGACGGTGTACAGCGCATGGCGGGCAGCATTTCGCTCGCCAGGGCGACCCTCGTACAACCGGCCCTTGAGGAGTTCGAGATAGTCGTCAGCGAGATCGTGCCAAACGAACTCTCGGAGTTCACGAAGCGCGGCATCAAATCGATACGCGTCCATATGCTCAGCAACCTGTTCGGCTACTGTTCGACAGCGAATCAAGATCCATTTATCGGCGTCGCGGTAGGCCGGATCCTGAATCGACAGCGTGTCTTCATCGAGGTGATTACCGGCAAACTTCGTGATATTCCAGACTTTCGTGAGGAAACGCGATGCCGATTTGACTTCCTTCCATTGGAACTGGATGTCACTCCCGGGCTGACCGCCAAGCGCAATTGCCTGCCGGAAGGCATCAGCGGAGTACTCCGAAACAACCTCCTTTGGCTGAACGGAGTTCCCTCGTGATTTACTCATCTTGTTGCCGTCCGTCCCGAAGACCATCCCGTTGATCAGTGCTGTCTCCCACGGGAGCTCGTCTTCGAGTGCTGCCGTTCGGAGAATCGTATAGAATGCCCACGTCCGAATGATGTCGTGGCCCTGCTCGCGCAACTGCACCGACTCGAACTGTTCATCGGGCCAGCCAGCGACGTACAGTGCGGAGATAGACGAGTCCATCCACGTGTCCATAACGTCGGTCTCACCCCGCCAGTTCGTGCCGCCACACTCCTCACACTGTATGGACGGTGTGGTTTCGGTCGGATCGATCGGGAGTTCGTCCTCGCTTGCGATGCGAGCGTGATCACAGTCCTCACAGAACCACGCCGGAATCGGCGTGGCAAAGACGCGTTGACGGGAGACAACCCAGTCCCAGTCCATCCCCTCGGCCCACTCTTCGAGTCGGGCGTACATGTGATCGGGAATCCACTCGATCTCTTGTGCGTTCTCGATAATCTCGTCTTGATCGACCCGAACGAACCACTGATCCTTACTCAGGATCTCGATCGGCGTGTCACAGCGCCAACAGACACCGACCGACTGCTCGGTCGGCTCGCTCTTTCGAAGGAATCCGTCTGCTTCGAGTGCCTCGGCGATCTCCTCTTTCGCTTCAGTGATACTCAGTCCCTCGAACTCGCCAGCGCGTTCGTTCAACCGACCATTTTCGGTGACGACTGCACGGAGCGCGAGATCGTGTTCTGCCCACCACGTGACGTCCTGTTTATCACCGAATGTACAGACCATGACAGCGCCGGTCCCGAATTCGCCGTCGACTTCTTCGTCCGAGAAGAGTTCGACCTGTTGACCAAAGAGTGGAACTTCGAACGTTTCCCCGATGCGGTCTGCATACCGTTCGTCATCGGGATCGACGGCTACGCCAACACACGCAGCAAGTAGTTCCGGACGCGTCGTTGCGATCTCAATATCGTCGTCATCACCGGAGAACGTGAGGTAATAAAGTGTTCCAGTCCTGTCTTCGGATTCGACTTCTGCGTCAGCGATCGCTGTTTCACAGCGTGGACACCAATTCACTGGGTGCTCGTCTCGATAGACGAACTCGTCCTCGGCCATGCGAACGAACGACCGCTGGGTTTCACCCCAGTACTCGGGGTCCATCGTTCGAAATTCGTGCTCCCAGTCCTGAGAGAACCCGAGATCGAGCATCGTATCGTACATTGCCTCGATCTGTTCTTCGGTGTGCTCGATACACAGCTCTCGGAACTCATCACGGGGAACGTCGGTGCGGTGAATGTCGTGGTTCTCTTCGACTTTGACCTCCGTCGGGAGACCGTGACAGTCCCACCCCTGTGGGAAGAGAACGTCCTCACCACATAATCGATGATAGCGGGCCGCAAAGTCCATATAACACCATCCGAGTGCATTCCCAATGTGAAAGTTCCCTGTTGGATAGGGTGGTGGGGTGTCGATGATGTACTCTGGACGCTCTTCACCGTCGTGGTATCGGTAGACATCCGTCTCCTGCCACTGCTCGCGCCACTTCTGCTCAATGCTGTCTGGATCGTATTCGTCTTCTATTTCGGTCATATGTACGAAAGGGGTCGACGGCCGGTGCCAACTGAACTGAAAAGAGTTTCAACTCGGCAGTATGCTTTCCGATTCTCTCGATTACATACGTACTACCGACGACCAGCGCATATCTCTCCGTTGCACTGTTTCATGTATAAACGTTTGCGTCTCGCGTGGGGTTCTTAACGGACGAAAAGAGACCGATCTCGCCGATCGCCGATCGCCAGCACATACGAATTCTTCCGTTATCGATAAGCGCCCATAGCTTGCTAACCAAGAGAGAAACAGAAAACAGCCAGTAGGCTCCGACTGCCAGACGTTGGGCGTATGTGAGTGTTCAAACCGGTATCAACGGAGTTTCTTCAGGAAGTCATTCATTGCAAGTGCGCCTTGGACCGCGTACGAGAATCGTTTGTACCGTGCGGCGACCAGAGCAGTACCAAACAGGAGCAATGCACGTTCTGTGTTCTCGTTTTTCATTGCACGCCCAGCCTGTGCGAGCAACGACAGTATGTTCAACTTCGTGATCTCATCGTTGTCCAGCAGCCCGCTCATCGAGCCAATCAGAGTATTGGAACCGATCATGTATCAAAACATGTGCCAGTGTCGGATAAGTCCGTGGCGTGCGTGTGAAGGGAGCCCGGAAAATACGTTCCAAGCCGCTTACTCGTCTGCCTCGTCAGCGAGCACATGCTGATCGATGTGTTCAATGAGCAACTGCCGCGTGGTTTCGATTGGATAGCCAACGGTAACGTGTCGGATCTGTGCACCGTTAATGTGTGTTACGAGGAATTCGGCGGTCGCATCGGGATCAATCTCGTCTTTGAATACGCCACGATCGATTCCGTCATCGAGAAACGACCGGATTTTCCGGTAGATGAGCCGATCGAACTCGGTGAGTCGCTCGCGGTACGCGTCATCATACGGAGCCTGCGCTTTGATTTCGAGAATTGCGGTCTGGAACTCCTGATGTGTGTCTTCATCGCGGGGGGTGAGCCGGTGTTCGATGAAGGAGGTGAGTTGCGTGGCCGGATCATCACCTTTTGCCTCACAAAGCTCCGCTTCGAACCGATCGTACAGATATTCGAGAAACGCGAGCAGCAGATCGTGTTTGGTCTCGTAGTGGTAGTGAAGTGCAGCTTTGCTCTTGGTCGATTCGTCCGCGATATCCTGCATCCGAAGCGAGGCGTATCCCTGCTTGCACAGCGCCCGATACGTCGCTCCCATGAGTTCTTCCGTCGTTTCGTCGGTCATTGATGTAATAATACTAACATACCAGCCAATCGATCCATAGATATACTAACGACGCAGCCAAGCTATATAGTAACTAACTAGTCAGTCAGATAAATAGCTTTTGCTACCCCTATTCACAATAGCACGAACAGAAACACAGTTCACTAAATCCTATTACAGAAATGGCATTCTGCTAATGTTTTTCTCATGGTCACATCTTTGTGCGGTTATGAGATCGGTGTTTCGGAACGCAACGTTCAGGCGGCTCTTTGTTGGACGGCTCATCACGAATGCAGGGGATAGCCTCTACTACGTTGCAGCAATGTGGTTAGTCTACAATCTTGGTGGTTCAGCGTTCTATACGGGTCTTGCGGGCTTTTTGACGCTTACACCACAAACGTTGCAGTTTCTCACGGGGCCGTTCGTCGACCGCTGGGATCTACGGCGACTTTTGGTTGGTACACAGGTGCTTCAGGGCGTGTGTGTCCTCATCATTCCGTTGGCAGCGATGACTGGGATACTCTCGGTGACGGTCGTTCTCGTCGTGATGCCCGTCGTCGCTATGATGAACCAGTTTGTCTATCCAGCCCAGAATGCCGCATTACCTCGTATCGTCAATGAGGAGGAACTCGTCGACGCGAATTCGGCGTTCTCGTTCGCCTACCAAGGCGTCGATACGGCGTTCATATCACTCGGTGGGGTACTCGTTGCACTCTTCGGTGCTGTTTCATTGTATATCATCGACTCGGTAACGTTTGCTATGACGGCCCTCATCTTCGCAACGACGCAGATCCCCAGCACGCACACGAAGAATCAGACGGACGATGACCACGCGACATCGACACGCACAGATTACGTAGAGAAGCTTCGTGCGGGCATCGAGTACTTACGCGGGACAATTCTCGTTTTGATGCTCGGCGCGTCGGTGATCATCAACTTCATCATCGGTGCAATGATGGCCGTTCTCCCTGCGTTCGCGGCTTTGCGTGGCGGTTCCGAAACATACGGGATATTACTAGCTGCCATGACTGCTGGGATGTTAATCGGTGCCCTCGGTGCTTCGCAACTGAAACAGTTCTCGTTGAGCCGATTGACGATCGTTGGCTTCGGTTTCAGCGGTTTCGTGTGGATTGCTGCACTCTCCGCTCAGTGGCTTCCCGCTACAGTTGTCTTGTTCTGTCTTGCCTGGATTCCGGTTGGGGTAACCAACGTCATTTTCGCGGCACTCCGGCAGAGCTACGTCCCCGAACATCTCATCGGACGCGTGTCCTCGGTCACGGTCAGCGCTTCAGCAGCAGCGATGCCGGTCGGGTCGTTGCTCGGTGGGATTGCAGGCGATACGTACGGGAGCACCATCGTCGTGGCTACGACGAGTGCGGGCTTCCTGTTCGTCGCGCTGTACTGGCTCGCCCATCCCCTGTTACGCTACGTCCCCGCTGTCGAGGACCTCGATCCAACAGAGTATGGACTCAGACAGGCGTGAATCTCTATCCCCGTCACGAGAACAGAGGCCGGGGGTATCTGATGGCAAAATCGATAACTTCTGATTCGTGTTTTTCACGTATGAAATTGCGAACAGTACGCCGAGATGAGATCGAATTGCCGTCTGCCGACTGTTGGCTTTTCCTCACAGAGGAGATGACAGCGCTCGATAAGTACTGAACAAAACCAGCAGACAGGCTACCCTGCATCGTCGAATCGTATTACGATCGAGCCACGGATCGAGCGCGCAGACAAGAAAACGAGGGTCGAAGCCTTTAATCGGGTTCTGCATCGAGAGTGAGTATGAAGAACCTCATCATCGACGGCGATCCAGGAATCCGTAAGGATGCGATCATCGAATACGACGGAGAAGAGGTCGTCTGCTTCTCTGTCAATCGACAGGGCGACTGGCACGGTCCCGAACGAGTTCAGCTCTGGTGTACGATCGGTACCGAGGAAGAGCAGGAGACCTTCGAGCGCCGCGAGTACATTCCCATGTACCTCGAAACCGAACACACCGACGCCGAATCGATCACGGTGATCAGATCGGCCAGCGATCTCGCGGTCTAGAAACTGCAGTCGAGAACTGGATTCAGTGCACAAACTACGACTCATCACCCGATACGAGTTGTAAACCGTCGGCACTGGCATCGCGTACACAGGTCCGCAGTCAGTGGACCGAGTGATCTCTGATCACTCGTATATGAGGTAGCGCACGCGTGGCTCCGCCCCTGTCACTCGTTTTGCGCTCTATCGACGATGCGCGTACTACTTTGATTGGTACGCTTCGTTCGATATCCGTAGATAGCATTTGGATGGCCGTGAACGCCGATAGAACCGGGCGTCACGACAGCTAACAAACTAAATAATACGACGACACTAATAGACACAGTTCTCAATGTTGACGTGCTTACCATACGATTACCTACATATTACTTTTGATTGTTATGTACTGTCCAGTGATACTGTATAGGATCCTTACCTACTATAGTGATACGAAAAATACGTGTCCGTTGCCAATATGACGGCGTGTTGAATTCGTACAGTCAATGTGTTCCGAGAATAAAGCGACCGTCCACAGACGACTGCGTCGGGAAGATCGAAGACAAAGATAGCGGACAGAGTTCATCACTGGCAATAAATTTTATAGTTTTGATATATTTCCCGAAATCCAATACGTTTTTCTAACAGTAATATAATATATCTGTATGGTTCGTCCATTTATCGAATCATCCTCCAGCGCGATACTCAGATGGCGACAGCGACTGCTTCGAACGCTCATCCACACAGGCCGTCATGATTTGGTGCTCTCGGTGGGGATGACGACCGCCCTCCTGATTCCGCTACTGGCCAAACCAGTGGCTGCCCAAGTTGGCGTCTCAGAAGCCGGCCAAGTGCTGTGTTCTGGATCGTTCAACATCGCTCAGATCCTAACGGTCGGATTAGGGCTGCTGTCGATGTATTTCATCTTCAAGGGTCTCATACGGATGATGCAAGGGCTCGACAACGCCGGTGCAACGACACTCTCGGTCCCAGAGATCGAAGACGAAGTCTACGATACCCCCCAAGAGTACGGACACCAGCAAGCGCGAGGGGGAATCTACTCAATCGCTGCGGCCCTTCTTCCTTCGATCGTTCCCGCATTTCTCGCCGTTGCCGGGATTGACGTCATCGCCTGCCTCTTTCCGTGAACCACAGAACAGACACCGACAGCAGATAGAATCCTCACGCGCGCTTGGAACGGATATGTTCACTCCACCATCGCTTCTCATTGTCTCGTCTTGAGCAGCGCTGATCGGATCATCATTACTGACGCCGTATAAGACGCCATTGAACATTCACAATTTTTGTCATCTATAGATCACAGTCGACATCCGTAAGAACGGTACCCCGAGGAAGGGGCCGCCACGCAGCCTGCGAAGTGATGGTCGACTACACAGCTGGATGGGAATGGGTAGTGAGGTGGCGGCCCACAGCTCGCAACTCGATCGATTGTCGCCCGACCGGCGACAGAAGGTTCTATTATCGGGGATACAAAAGTTGTTCGGGAGTCTCTAATCCTGCTTTGATCGCCACTGTTGGTTTTTCAACTCTCTCCTGATCGCTGCGTCTCTACAGCCGACGAAACGGCTGTCAGGTCTCGGTAGTGATGAATACGAAACCAGTCGCGTACCGATGTACTGACATACGATTGATAAAACTAGAGTCATTGTCATGAAGGAAAGTTATACATAATTAAGTTACCCGAGCAGAGAGATCGGATCGATCCGTCGTTACGGAATATTACTACCTCCATAATCAGGATTAAGGGGTGTCTATCGAGAGTGGAAAACGCACTGCTGAGGAAGAATGCGGGCTAATCATCCAATATAGTCAGAATTGAAGGGTCAGCGTATTCAGACATGTATCGGTGTTGTAGAGACGAATTTCGATCGTCTATGACTCTGATAGCTATCGAAACGGTTTGCAACGAAGGATCGACAGTGCAACAGAACGGAACGACTTGACGGCTTTAATAGCTAACCCCGGGGCAGTATTCATATGGAAGTTAAAACGGTCGAGGAGACGTCGTTATCCTTAAGGAAGATAACGACACATGCGACAATAGCTGGTATTCTCGTCATCGGATTTTTGATGCCCTCCTTTTTCATAGAGGGGTACGGGAGTATCCTCAACACAGTATTACTGATTGTGTTAGTTGGACTTGTAGGACGAACACTGCTGTCGGCATTGCTAGCGTTCTCACGGAGAGACCCACCGGAAATCGATGACGACGAGACACTCCCAACAGTGTCGGTCGTGATTCCGGCATACAACGAAGCACCGGTGCTTCCTGATACGATCGAGGCTTGCAAGCGCGTTGACTATCCTGCCGAAAAGCTTGAAGTCGTGCTCTGTTATGAAGCAAGTTCGACAGATCGAACCGCCGAGATCGCAATGGAGGCGGCTGCCGACGACTCCCGATTCAAAGCTGTCGAACGCGACGAACCAGGCGGTGGGAAGGCCAAGGCGACGAACTACGCGCTCAAATACGCCACGGGCGACATCATTGCGAGTATCGACGCCGATCATCAGTTCAAGCCGAACGCAATTCGGCGCGCTGTGGCGTGGTTCCTCTCGGATGAGGACACGTGGTGTGTGAAGGGTCGATGTTACGGCGACAACCCAACCGATACGCTACTGTCGCTACATGCGACCGTAGAGCGACACATCGTCGAAAAGGCAGACTTGTTCGCCCGCGAAGTGATGGGCGGATTCACCATCTTCGGCGGTGGGCAGGCCTTCTTCCGAAAAGAAGTTTTCGAGGAGCTCGGCGAATTCGACGAGGAAATTTTGGTCGAAGACATCGACATGTCCTCGAAGATCCACACGGTCGGAAAAGAAGTCCATGTGGACCCGCAGGTTATCACCTATGAAGAGAATCCAGCAACGCTATCAGCGTGGTGGAACCAGCGAAAACGCTGGGCGCGCGGATGGATGCAGGTTGCAGTACGGTACCTCCCAATCCTGCCGCGAGAACGTTCGGTGACAACCCGAAAGAAAATCGACGCAGTGTATACGTTCGTGTACGCGATCGTACCAGTCTTCTTTATTCTCATCTTCCCGATGCCGCTACTCGATCTCTTCGCGAACGTCTCTATCTCGACGCTCATTCCAAACGGATGGATGCTGTGGACGTTCGTGTCCATCTCCCCAATTATCGTGTCGTATCTCGTCTTCATTCAGGACTGGATGGATGGGGAGAGTCACCACTGGACTGAGTATCTCGCAGCACTCACACTCTGGCCGTACCTCGTCTTCCAGACCGTCGTGTTTGTCGCCGCGTTTATCGATGAATTCATCCTCGATAAGGAGAGTATCTACGTGACGACCTCGCGTACCGGTCAAAAACAAGGCCAAGTTCGTTAACGGCCAACTCGAAAGAGACAATGGAAACACACGAGCAACTCATATGAACTTACGGGGGATTACGGATCGAAGCCGCCTGAGCTGGGACTATATCTGGCTCGCAATCGCGCTCAGTGTCGGTGGCGTAGTATATATCGCGTATCTCAATACACACACGCACCCCGCTTACGAAGGTGGATTGTATCTTCAGATTGCTGAGGAAATCATTCAGAGCAACTACGGGTTCCCAAAACACATACCGTACTATCACGAGGGTGGAATTCCATTCGCGTATCCACCCCTCATGTTTTACGTCATCGCTTTTATAACTGATTTTACAAGTATTGATCCTGTTTCGTTGGAACTCTACATTCCTGGACTGGTAACGATCGCGTATCTAATTCCATATTATTTCATTGCCAAAGATCTGTTAGGAACTTCACGAAAAGCGGGTATCGCATCGATCTTTTTCGCCGTAACGCCGCTGGTTCTTCGGTGGCACATTTCGGCCGGAGGAATCGTCAGGGGAGTCGCAATGTTGTTCACACTGCTCGGCATCTATGCTGGTCTGAAGATCTTTCGAACGGGAAGCAGATGGTGGCTGCTTCCCGGAACAGTGTTGTTCACGCTGACGATGCTCACCCATCCGGTTTACACGGTGTTCTATGGTGGGACCTATCTCCTCTTGTTCGCATACTACAACCAGACCCCACGTGGATTTGTGAACGGGGCCATTGTAGCCATTGGTGGCGTCGTGCTCACTGTGCCATGGTGGTTCCAGATCGCTACCACACACGGACTCGACATCTATCTCACTGCGAGCGGGACCCATACAGGTCTCACTGGTGGAGTAGACAGAATCCTATCACAGTTCATCTATCCGCTCTGGGACATGAACATGGTCACACCGTTTTATGTCGCTGCGTTCGCGGGCGGTATCTACGCCACGCTCCGACGGCGGTACTTCCTCCCGGTATGGTTGGTGCTCGCCAGCTACGTTATCGGGAAAGACCGGTTCACATTTGTGGCTGGATCGATGCTGAGCGCGATCCTCGTCGTGGAAGTCATCATCCCGGCTGTATCGACTATCGATATCAACCTCGAATTCGATCCCTCGACTAACCGCCGAAAGGTCATCCCCGCTGTGCTCGCATTTATCTTCGTTCTCGGTGCAATCGGAACAGGTGTCGCGTTCGCTGGGAGTGAACTGAACACCGCCCACACCGGTAGTAGTACACAACCACAGACCGTTGATAATCGCGATCTGCAAGCGATGGAGTGGGTCAAAAGCAACACCAGCCCAGAGGCTAATTTCGTCGTTCTCAGCGATGCAGCCGAATGGGTGCCGTACTACACGGAGCGGACAGTCATCGTAAGCCCGTGGGGAGCAGAATGGACTTCAACAGCCGGATACTACGAAGAGTACGAACTCTACAGAAACCTCGGCACCTGCTCGAATATCGATTGCTTAGAAGTTCTGCTTGGTGTCTCGCAACGCCAACCCGATTACTTGTACATCTCCAATGAAGTGTATACCGTCCACGGAGACGAACGCACACCCCGTATGGAGATGATCCATTCAATGACGGTCTCTGATCAGTACGAACTACAGTATAAAAATCGTGGTGTAGTGGTCTTCAAACTAACCGATCAGCCAAAAGACATACAGAACGCCCAGAGCACGCAATCCACACAGAACGCACAGGACAGGCAAAAACAAGAGCGAGAGCAAGAGCAGAATACAACTGCCAACAAGACCGAGACCTCCACAAGCGTCGGTTTTTCAGGGCACGCGTCGGACCTCTCATAGCACGTAGCAGGCAACCTATTCTCGAGACAGCAGATCCCTTCGATACCGCACGTCGTTGAACAGCAGGCATCAGAGTGGAAGCAACCATAGAGACAGGGTACGATCGGTCGAGCTGGGGAAATGTTAGAGTCGCGCCGGAGCTGAGCCGGTACCGAGTGCGTTCGTCGTTACATTGTTACGAGATTGTGAGTTCACTGCCAATTTTCGCTGATCAACCTCGTAGATGCGTACGTCACCAAAGCGCATCTCGTTTAGACCAGCGATCTGGTCGAAGGGCATCCGATCGTACTGTTCGCGTTCGCGTGGACCGACGTAGATGTAGCGCACATCGTAGTGACGAAGCATCTGAATGGTTCGGTCTGGCGGGCCTTGATAGAGCGTATCGACATCCTCGACACGATCGTGATACACAGAGCTGTTACGGTATCCGACCTCATGGCTCCAGCCCGCGATTGTCGGTAAACCAGTAAGGCTCGATACGGCATTCGTCCATTGATAGATATCTGTCCCCGGAGCGGCAGCGACAACCGGGCGACCAGAACGACGATCGAGCCACTGGATTGCCGCTACTTCTTCGGAATGATACGTTTCGGTGTAAGTGAAGACATCGAGTGTCGGGTCATCAGGGTTGGCGTACGTACCATTAGCAGTGAAATGATTGCTCAGCGCGAGACTACCGTAGAGAGACGTGCTGATGATGAGGAGTGCAACAAACACCTGCCGGAGACCGACTTCAGCACCAAATCCAAACGAACTCGATACGACACGCTCGGCATCGGGGAACGACGACCGAACAGCGTGTGGCCAGTGCGCGAAGCGAGCGAGTGCAGCGCCCGCAGAGAGCCCCCACAGAATCCAAACTTGAAGATACGTTTTGAACACAGTATTGTATCGACTCGGACCCGCCTGTTCGTGGAGATAAATCACCTCGACAAGCAACAGGAGTCCCGCCCCTGCGAGAATGAGTACAGCTGGATACCCAATGTGAGAACGTAAACCAACACCAGCACTCGGAGGACCGGTACTATCGCCATCATCTCCGTTTTCCAATTCGTGTTCGTGATCCTCACTTCGTTCGTTGATCCGAAGGAGCGCCCACGCTCCGAGAGCAATCGGTGTGATAACCGCGAGTGCGGCAAACTGAAACACTACAGCGCCCACAAGAAGACTAATCGAAAGCGCGGCGATCGTTCGTTTTTGGAAGAACGGTCTTAATCTTCCGAACAGATACGGGACGAACACGAGCAAGAAGCCACCATGAACGAGTAATAAACCCAGCAATGGACTCCGTTCGGGGACCAGTGCGATTGTACGACCGCTCGCCGCATCGAGCCAAAACGGCAGCGACACCACGATTCCGATCGGAGCGAGTGTAATAACGAGAACGAGTGCACCGGCGATTCGTCGGAGTTCGTGCGTGAATCGCGTCTGCACCCAGAGTTCGTGGTGAGAACGGACCCACTTTACGGCACGATCTGGAAGCAACGACAGCGGTGCTGCGGGAGAAAACACAAGCGTGAGCCACAGCAGACCGAACACGGTTGGGAACGACCACGTGTTGATGACAGCAATGAATCCTGCGAGCACTGCGGTCGCACCGACCAGTAGCCTGCGTCGCATGCGTTCGTCGGCGGGCGTACGATAGTAGCTGAAACAAAGCGTTGCCACGAGCACCAAGAACGGTGTGCTCATCATGTGCGCGTGGAGATCGCCGTTCAACCACGAGAACAACGGGAATTCCGTCGCGATGCTGTACGAGTCTGGATCACTGGGCTGACCGGGAATGACCCGGCTCGCGTTCCAGTAGGAAAACTCTGACAGGGCCACGATGAGGCCCTCTCGCTCGATGCCAAGTGCGTTGACAATTGTCCGCGCTATCTCATCGGGAAGAGCCCACAGCAGTGCCCGAAACGGCGTCTGCAAATTACTCGCAACGCCGACAAAAAAAGCACCGAGCGCGCTAGCAGTGGACCGAGCCGTACCAATCGATGTTCCGAGCGATCCTGCTAGCCCGTAGGCGGCCGTGACGAGCATCGCATAAAAGCCCGCAAGTGCGAGATTGTAGGCATAGCGTGCCTCTGTAAACGTCAGTTCAGTAAGCAGGGCAGACAGCATGTGCCCACCGTAGTAGTATTTGACCGGTTCACCAGCAAACCACATATCCTCCGGTGGGAGCGTCGGCGCACGAAGCAAGCTTCCAAGGAGTCCGTAATCGAGGAATTTTTCGCCACCAGAGGGGTGAACAGCGGGATCGACCGCCCGGACCGTAACGAGAAACAAAAACGCGAGCGTAAACACAACAGCAGCCTCGATGGCAGGGCGCCGCTCGATGTCGACCGGTGTGCGTAAATAAATAGACACAGAGAGACCGCCCAAGACGAACAGACCAGCACCGAGCGCGACCCACCCAAATGAGAGTCGACCAACCCAATATCCGACGATACCAATGACAGCGAGCGACACCGGAAGTGCGATACCAGCCCCACGGTCGGCGAGTCGTGGACAGATCACAGCGGCGATCGGAAGCCCAGCAGCAAACAAAAAGAGATAGACGACAAGCCAACGAATGACGAGCCAATACTCCATGACAACTGTCATGCGAGCCGTACTATACATCTTCTGCCTGGAAGTCGAACGGCTTTTACCCGCTCGGAGGGGACCGTCCTCAAATGGCGTCTGTTGGTCTCGTAGTACCAGCTTATCAGCCGGTGCCAACGCGGCTTATCAACTACGTTCGTGCTCTTACGGATGCGATCGAACCCGAGACGATTCGCATCGAACTCGATGCACCTGAGGCAGGTGTCGTCGATGCTCTCCAAGACCTCACCGCGACAGTCAATACGGTCCCGTACCGCCGTGGAAAAGGAGTTGCCATCACTGCTGGCTTTGAAGCACTCGATACTGATATTCTCGGATTCGTCGATGCCGACGGAAGCACACCCGTAGAATCAGTCCAGACGATCATCGAATCACTCCAGGACGGATTCAACAATGAGCACGAACGAAATGATCTCGCAGTTGGGTCCCGGCGACACCCAGACGCTGTCGTTACACACCATCAGACACACATTCGCCGCCGACTCGGCGATATATTCGCTCAGATTGCCCGTCGTCTGCTCGGGATCGACCTCTATGATTTTCAGTGTGGAGCGAAAGCACTCACAGCAAAAGCGTGGGATGCTGTGCGTCAGCACCTCTATTCACCTGGATTTGCGTGGGATATCGAGCTCATCACCGTTTCGGTGGCGCTCGGTTATACGATCGATGAGATTCCGATCGCGTGGGAGGATAAAGACGGCTCGACTGTTTCGCCAATCCGGACACCACTTTCGATGGGGCGCGAGCTGCTGGCTGTCCGCCATCGCGCGCGTGCGCTGCAAGGCGAATCCAACGCGACGCACAACAGTGAGGATGAATCCGCGCTGGTCGAACGGGAGAATGAATCCGCTGTGATCGATCAGGAATCACAAGTATGAGCACGATTAGCGAACGCATTCGTGCGCGTCTCGTCAGTATTCGCTTCGGGCAATTCGCATCAGTGGGTGTCGTCGGTGCAATCTGCGATAATCTTGTCCTCGCACTAGGGCTCTCGTTCGAGATGACTCCAGAGCTAGCAAAGATAGCGGGGGCAGAAACCGCTATTATCGTTATGTTCTGGATCAACGAACACTGGACATTCGGAGAAGAAGGCAAGGAAGGAATTCGACCCCTCATCCGACGACTCCTCACCTCGAACGTCGTCCGATTAGGTGGTGTTCTCGTCGCTACGGTCATCTTCTCAGTCGTCTATCGCCAGATCGACGTGCGCATATCGCTCGTCGATTGGGATGTGTGGTTCCTTGTCGCAAACGGCTGTGGGATCATTGCCGGACTCGTTGTGAACTACATTCTTGAAAGCACAGTAACATGGCGCGCCGGGGATGCGTACGAGTAACAGAGGGGACTCGAATCACAACCCTTACTACCGTGTCTCGGATACATGGTAGTAGCGGGATGGGATAGCCAGGAGATTCCGCCGGGCTCATAACCCGGAGATCGGTAGTTCAAATCTACCTCCCGCTATTTTTCGTTTCGTTCACCTACTTCATTTTCGTCTGATTTTATGCTCGAACACAAGCAAGTGTGTGAGTTCGATAGATCTGTTTTCCATCTGACTCGACAGTAGTCGGCAACGGAGAGCTACACCACGACGCGTATCGGTTGGCTGATCAGACAATGGACCGATCTGTCGGCATCGGTCACTCACCAGACGATGGGTGGTGAACGAAATTACAGCAAAAAGGAATGGCAACGAGATTTACGCTCGTTCAAGATGTTCTGCACGAAAGATAATCCTTTTGAACACAGCTATGGAATCGAAGGGTATGCCCGAGGAACTGAGAAGAGGGCTGGAGGGTGTGCTCGTCGCCGAATCCGAGCTAAGCTATATCGACGGCGATGCCGGGCAGCTCATATACCGGGGGTATTCGATCGATGACCTCGCTCACGGAGCCAGTTACGAAGAGGTCTTGTATCTCCTCTGGCACGGTCATCTGCCCGATCGGAACGAGCTTGAATCGTTCGCCGACACGATGGCGACAGAGCGAGGAATCGACAGCGACGTTCTCGAAAGCATTGAGGCGCTCGCTCGCGCTGACGAGGAACCGATGGCGGCCCTTCGAACGATGGTTTCGACGCTTTCTGCGTACGACGACGATGCCGACGCAGATCCAACCGACCGCGAGGCGAATCTCCGGAAAGGAAGACGCATCACTGCGAAGATTCCGACCGCGCTCGCTGCATTCGTTCGAATGCGCGATGGAAACGACCCCATCGCCCCTCGAGAGGACCTCTCGCACGCCGCGAACTTCCTGTACATGCTCAACGATGAGGAACCCGACGAGGTTCTCGAAGAGACGTTCGACATGGCGCTTGTCCTCCATGCCGACCACGGCCTGAATGCCTCGACGTTCGCCGCACTGGTCACCTCATCGACGCTTGCAGATCTCCACAGCGCTATTACCAGCGCGATTGGAACCTTGAGCGGATCGCTTCACGGCGGCGCGAACCAAGATGTCATGCAGATGTTACAGGAAGTCGACAACAGCGATAAGGAGCCATCGACGTGGGTGAACGACGCTCTCGAAGGTGGCCGTCGGATTCCTGGCTTTGGTCACCGCGTCTACAACGTCAAAGACCCTCGTGCACGCATTCTCAGCGAGAAGTCCGAGGAGCTGGGAGAAGCCGCGGGTGATACGAAGTGGTACGAGTACAGCGTCACCATTGAGGACTACATCAAAGACGAGAAAGGTCTCGTTCCAAACGTCGACTTCTATTCTGCGTCTACGTACTACCAGATGGGCATCCCAATTGACACGTATACACCTATTTTCGCGTTGTCACGCGCTGGTGGCTGGATCGCCCACGTCCTCGAACAGTACGAAGACAATCGTCTCATTCGACCACGCGCCCGCTACGTCGGAGCGAAAGACCGCGAATTCACCGAACTCGACGCCCGCTGAATCGCGCGAAATTTTCGTGTCTTCGCGGAAGATAGATACAGTTATATTTGATGTTTACAGATTATCATTTAGTGTGATCGACTTGGCCTCGCTCATAGAACTGATCTTTTCGTTCGCCTATACGTCAGGGCTGCTGGGCCTTCTCGGCGTGTTTGGCTACTCGTTTCTCGTAGCGCTGGTCCTTCCGATGCCCGGGGAGGTCGTTCTGGCCGTTCCGATCGATCTTGGGATCTCTCGGACGATGACGATAGCACTCATTATCGCCATCAGCAGCCTCGGAAAAGCTATCGGAAGCCTCGTAGCGCTTCGAATTGGCGAGCAAATCACGCAACTCAGGCCAATTGAGGCGTTGAGCGAGTACCTGCCATCACCCCCGACCATCGTCGAACGAGACGGTCGCGTCGTCGGGTTCGTTCAGCGATATGGCTACGTTGGTCTTGCACTCGCACTCGCGGTGCCGCTCATGCCCGACACGGCGATCATCTACGGATTCAGCGTCATCAAAATGAATCCGATCAAATTCATGCTCGCAGCCTTTACGGGAACCATCTTTCGGCTGCTTACAGTCCTCGGGCTAGTCGAATTCACCGTCTCCTTGTTCTGATACGCCAGTTCGTCCGAGCAGACAGAAGCGATGAAAGAGATATAGAGAGCTCTGTACCCGTCCAAACATCTCACGAGCGACGCGCAACCAGCGCGTCGTCCAACAGTTTCACTTTCAGTGTAAAAGGGGAGTATTTATGTTGAGTTGGTCAGATGAACAACTGTCACACGCTCCAACTCCCCTTTTTGGAGCGTTACACGTAACCCTGAGCCAGCGGTATGCTGCGTATGCTTTCGTTCGATGACGTTTTTGCCGCGCGCGACCGGGTCGGTGACGTCGCTCGTCACACCCCGCTCGAACGTTCCACAACGTTTTCCGAACACACTGGTGCTGAGATCTATCTCAAACTCGAATTATTCCAACGAACCGGTGCGTTCAAAATTCGTGGAGCGACGAACCGTATTGCGACGTTGAGCGAATCGGAGCGCGAGGCTGGTGTCGTCACCGCAAGCGCCGGTAACCACGCACAAGGTGTTGCACTTGCGGCGACGCGGGCGGGTGTCGATTCGAAGATCGTCATGCCAGAACACGCACCAATTTCGAAAGTCAGGGCAACAGAAGGATACGGAGGTACTGCTGTCCTCCACGGAATCGACTACAACGAGGCGCAAGAGCACGCACACGAGATCGAGCGAGAGGAAGGGCGTGTCTACCTCCATGCATTCGATGACTGGGACGTAATGGCAGGACAGGGCACGACTGGACTCGAAATCATGGATGACTGTCCAGACGTAGACACCGTCGTCGTTCCGATCGGTGGCGGTGGACTCATCGCGGGAGTGGCAACAGCTGTGAAAGCAGTCGACCCCGATGTCCGTGTCATCGGCGTGCAAGCCGACGGAGCCTCAAGCGTGGTAGAATCGATCGATGCTGGCGAAATCGTCGAATTGGAGACAGTTGATACGATTGCAGACGGTATCGCTACCCGTCGTATCGGTTCGAAGCCGTTTCAAGTCATCCAGAAACGGGTCGATGAAGTCGTCACGGTCCCCGATTCGGAGATTGCGATGGCGATCACGCTATTGCTCGAACGCTCGAAAGTCGTCGCAGAGGGGGCTGGGGCAACCGCGCTTGCTGCTGTGCTCGGGAACGCGTTCGAATACGAAGCTGGTGAGACGATCGTCCCACTCTTGTCCGGTGGCAACATCGATCCGAACGTCCTCACGACGGTACTCATGCGCGGACTCGTCCAGAGCGGGCGATACATCAAGCTGCGCACGGTTCTGAAAGATAAACCCGGTGCGCTCATGGACCTCTCGAAGATCGTCGCAGAGAACCGTGCGAACATCTACGGCATTCAGCACGATAGGACAGCGCGGGACATCGGAATGGGTTCAGCAGAGGTCGAGCTCGACCTCGAAACCCGTGGTCACGAGCACGTCGAACAACTCATCGCATCGCTCGAAGCGCACGGATATCCAGTCGATGTGCTCGTGTGAGCGGCACCGATCCTGATTGTCCGACGATCAATCGGAGAGGACCGACGGAGGGTGAAGCGGAAAGGTGGACAGAACGAGACGAATGGAGTCGTCCAGATGACGAGGAGTTTTGGCTATCGGCACAGATCCAGACGTATGGACTTCGATTCGTTCGTGCTTTCGGCTGCCACCGCCGATCTGTCACAAGAGCCGTTGGCCCGCGAGCACGCTGATGCAATAGAGTTCCGGCTCGATCTTGCAGATTCGCCCCTTGATCAGCTTGCTTCGTACGACGGCGATCTTCCAGTTATTGCGACGAATCGCGTCGAACGGGAGGGTGGCGACAGCCCTGAGACGCCAGAGCGACTCGAAGCGCTTCGTCTCGCAGCCGAACACCCGATGGTCGAGGCGATCGATGTCGAGCTATCTGCTATCGCAATGGGGTCAGGATTAGAGACCATCGAGCATGCGAGCGATCGCGGCGTCTCGGCAATCATTTCGATCCACGACTTCGAGGAGACCCCCGCGATTGCCGAGATGGAGCGGCTCCTCACGAAGACGGACGAGTACGGTGACGTCGGTAAGCTGGCGGTGACAGCAACGACGCTCGACGACGTGCTCCAACTGTTTGCAGTCACACGGACGCGTACGCAAGCGGGACAGCGAGTGGCGACGATGGCGATGGGCGCAGTCGGTCGCCACTCGCGGGCCGTCGCGCCGCTCTATGGCTCACGAATCGGCTACGCACCGGTCGACCCCGAAGATGCGACCGCACCCGGACAGTACGATCTCGCAACGCTTCGGAGTGTGATCGACCACCTCGATGATGGAACGTAAGAAAATGCTACTGAAAGCCACGCAGTGGTTGTGCTTGTGAGCTTTCTTCGGTTTGGGCCTGCTGCATCCGTTTTGCGAATCGTTCGCGTGCTTCTCGAATCTCTTCTGCCTGCTCGATGAGCGACGTGGTGTCGATGTCGATGTCTGCAATCGGTGAAATTCCGTGTTCGAGGAGGACTCGAGATGCTTTCGGGTCCGGAAACTGTGGATTTGCCTCGACAATGAGACCGACGCCCGTCAGATTCGCCCCAATTGCTTCGTGGAGGAGCGCTCCAGTCGGCCCACTAACCAATCCACTCTGTCTGGGCGGAACGATCCCTTCGCGGTCGAGATGTGAAATACCGTCTCCCGTTGCAACGCCGAACAGCTCCGGCGAATTCTCCGTACCGATCTCACCGTCGGCGACGCCCTGCTCAGGGAGCCCGCTGAGAAACAACGGTGTGATTCCGTTTGCTGCGATCCAATCGACAATGCAGCTCGCAAATGTCTCTGTGCTATCTGATGAGATCGGAACGTCGCTATGAAGCACGAGCAGGTCACGCTCGGCGTCAGCGTAGAGCCTGACGGGAGGTCTGAGCACCGAATCGTCCCCGCGATAGACAGCTACAGACGGGAGACCACCACACTGAACGCTCGCGTAGTACGTCATATCGAATGTGTCGATAAGGTGGTCAGTTGCGATCTTTCCGACGAGTCCGACACCCGGAAGCCCCTCGATAAGCATTGGATCATCGAGGTCAATGTCTGTTTGGAGTTTGATGGACGCCATATATCAAACACACGCGTGGTGATGACTTAACGTTCTGCTCGATGCGTATGCTCGAACAACAGTGAACTCTCCGCGCCAGTGGGACAGAACGAGGCGAGGGCTTCCGTAACGCACAAACCCGCTGCTGGCAAAGCTGCGTCATGGTTCTCGAGCGGTACGAGTCTTTTATCGATGATTTCGACGCGTTTCGTGCGGCCTGTGAGCGGTCGCTTCCGTCTGTGGTTCGGGTGAACACCATCAAGACGACTGTCGAACGAGCGCGTGCAGCCCTCGAAGCAGGGGGCTACGCATACGAGCCCTGCGAGTGGCACCCCAAGCTCCTCCGTCTGGAAACAGATAGCCCTGGTACGTCGTGGCCGTACTTTCACGGCTGGCTGTACGGGCAAGAAGAGGTCTCAGCACTCCCCGCTCTCGTCCTTGATCCGAGTCCGGGTGAGCGCATCTTCGACGTCTGTGCTGCACCTGGCAGCAAAACAACACAGCTCGCTGCTATGATGAACGACACTGGAATCTGCGTGGCGAACGACGCCAATCTCGGGCGTATCTCTGCGCTTCGATCGAACGCCGAGCGCTGTGGCGTTTCAAATCTCGCAATTACGCATGGTGATGCCCGCCACGCCTCACTCAAGCCATTTGACGGAGAACTGTTCGATCGAACGCTCGTCGATGTGCCGTGCTCGTGTGAGGGCACGGTCCGGAAGAATCCGACCGTGCTTGAGGAGTGGAGCCGCGAACAGATCAAGGGTGTCGCAGGTGTCCAACGCGGCATTCTCAAGCGAGCGATACAGGTAACCCGACCCGGCGGAACGGTCGTCTACTCCACTTGTACGTTCGCTCCTGAGGAAAACGAAGCCGTCCTCGATCACGTACTCGCAGCTGAGGACTGTCGCATCCGTTCGTTCGACGCACCGCTGGAGACTCGTCCCGGCGTGACCGAGTGGAACGGTGAACAGTTCGATCCGAGCGTTCAACACGCAAAGCGCATCTACCCGCATTTGAACGACACGGGTGGCTTTTTCTGTGCGAAACTGGAGGTAGAGGCGTGAGCGAACAGAATATCGGCCAGCAGTTCGACCGCTTGCCCGCAACATCGACAGAGCGAGTTGTTGACGGTCGGCCGACCCGCGAGGAAGTGCTCGCGTGGTGGGACGAACGGTTCGGTGTTCCGCCTGACGTCTTCGATGGTCACACGTTCTGGGAGAAAGGCTCGGGAAAGCTCTGGGCGTTCTCTGGCGACGTACCTTCACCAGCCACGATCGAGGCGCTTGGCATCACGTTCCTCCGCGTCCGCCAAGAGCATTGGAAACCCACGACGGACGCCGTCCAACGCTTCGGGCAACATGCCACGAAAAATGTCATCGATCTTGAAGACGAGCAAGCCCGTGCGTTCGTCGCTGGTGAGGATCAAGAACGAGCGTGGGACGGCGACTGGGGCTATCTGATTGTTACACACACTATTGCAGGCGAACCGGAGCCGCTCGGGGTTGGTCTCTACGTGTACGGCGAACTCCGCTCACAGATTCCGAAAGGACGACGACGCAACATCTCACAATGAGACAACGGTCAGGGTAGACACAAAAGGACGAATTGTCATCCCCATCGAAGTTCGAAAACAACTCGGGCTACGGCCTGGGAGCGAGGTGACTGTGACTGCTACGAATGGACGGGCAATTATCGAACCGGAATCCGACCCCGAGCAGCTAATGTGCGACCTAGAGGCGATGATCGACGAAGCGGTCACGAATCGTGATCGCCGACTCGATTCACGATAGCTTCGATGGACAAATCGAGCTGTTGATGATTACAATGAACGAGGCGTTCCGTGGTGCAGGACAGACGAAAGTGGATGTGGGATGTGGGGCTTATCTCTCGCTGAAGATTATTTGCTTCCCAACCGCCTACGCATCCCATCACTGAGATACGACATCGCGGCGTCGAACGTGGTGACATCACTCTCGTGTTTCTCTAGATCTGCCACCGACCCAGTTACTCATTTTTCACGAATCGTCCCTCCGCTCAATCCGTCCCACGCCACACGGTAGCCGAGGTGTGAGAGAACAGCGCTCGTGTCATCGATTCCGTCCTCGTCGAGAACGGTTGCAACGGCGGAAAGTGACATTCCAGATTCAATTTGTTCGTCAATTCGTTCGAGGACAGCAGGCCGGACGAGCGTTCGTCCGACGCGCGCGTGTTCAGGGAACGCCTTTGCTTCGATCGCGGATTCGCTGACAGCGTACGCGGTGGCGAGTGCTTCGAGGGTCACAACATCGTGCGTGGGTACAAGTTCGTTCGGAAGATCGTCGGCGCTTTGCTCGACCAACTCGGCTTCGTGACGACGGAGCGCATCCCGAACGTCTTTGAGACGGACAGTGCCGCTGTAGGGAATGGCACGGTGATCGAGCGATTCGATCTGTTCGCCAACACCGAGCGATTCGTCCACAGCGACGAGCAGTTCCACGTCTTCGAGGTCAGCGAGTCGGGAGAGTTTCTTCTCGACGTATGCGGGGGTCCAAAAGCCCATGATTTCGAAGAACACGCGGAAATCCGCGCTGTGGGGCTGCCAGTCGAACGCAAAATCCGGAATAACGACGTGGGCACCCGCTGCCAGCGGCTCTGGTTCGCGCACAAGGGTCCAATCGAGATCGAGACTCGAAAACCGGGCCGCAAAGTCACTCTCGACGCCGCTGTCGAACGTCATCTCCGTGACGGGGTCCACGTCGGGAACAGAAACATCCTCATGCGTGAGCTGGAGCCTGCGTTCGGTGCCGCGGTCGTCAATGGACGCTTGGAGGTGCCACTCGGGCGCGCGGGCAATCGTACGGAGGAGGCGTGCAAACCGCGTACCATAGCGACGAGAGCGTCGAAAGAGCGCGTCGGGACCCGTGATGTGAACCGTCCGTCCTGCGTCCGTCTTCTCGATCTCGTACATCAACCGCAGCCGTTTGACCGCCGAAACGAGAGCCTTCGGATCCGAACTGCGCACCCGGACGTCGGTAGCGTCGAACAGCGCAGTTTGGGCGAGCGACAGATCGTACTGATCGAGCAATTCGTCAGGGCTCCATCGAGCGTCGAACGCGGTCATGACCTGCCGAGCATCGAGATCGTCGTAGAGGCACGCGTCGAGTTTGTCTGGCGAGACTGAGAGACGCTCTGCGGCCCGTGAGAGCGCTTCAGTGCGTTCTGATTCGGTGACAACACCGATCGCTTTTGCTGCCTCGAACACCGTCCGGCGGGCATGCACTGGCTCGATTGGTGATTGGGTCTCGAACACCGCTTCGCGTTCGAGTAACTTTGCGAATCCCCGAACCAGTTTGAAATCGTCCGACTCGCGTTCGATGGCAGTCAGCGCCTCATCCAGCGCTTCATGCTGTTCTCCGACATGACCTTGATAGACGCCGAGAACACGCGCAGCGAGCGCACGATGATCGTCGCTCGCGTGATCGACGAACTGTGGATGGTAGCCTCCGCTTGCGCGAGAGACACGAAGGAGATCTTTCGTGAGCATCGTTACCGACGCCTCCGTGAGATGCGTTCTTCTGCTGTCTCTTCGGTCACGATCTCATACAGCAGCGCTCGCTCGCCGTCTGTCTTCGGTCGCAGTATTCGACCGAGCCGCTGTGTGAACTCGCGCTGACTGCCACTCCCTGCCAGCACGACACCGACGTTTGCGTCGGGGACATCGACGCCCTCATCGAGGACGTTGGCAGTGACGACCCGCGAGTACGTCCCATCACGGAACCGATCGAGAATTTCGCGGCGCTCGGTCGTTCCGGTGTGATGAGTGATTGCCGGGATGAGAAAGCGTTCTGCGAGCCGATAGACGAACTCCGTTGAGGCAGCGAACACGATGATACGGTCGTCTCGGTGGCGATCGAGGATGGTCGTGAGTTCATCGACTTTTCCATCCGCGTTCATCATAATGTCGCGGGCGCGTTGTTTTGCTAACAACGCCTCCCGTGCTCTCGGATCGGTGCCAGAGCGCATCACCAGCTTCTGATAGTCACTCCCCTGACGGAGGGTCAGATTCGAACGCTTCAGGTAGTCAGTGAACGTCTCTTGGGCGTGTTCGTAGCGTTCTCTTTCGTCGGCAGTGAGTGAGACAGTGAGGCGTTTGATGTCGTAGGGTGCGAGGTGCTCACCAGCGAGATCATCCACAGCGAGGCGGTAGACACATTCACCGATCAGTTCCGCAACGACCTCGTGTGCGTCGTCAGGTCGTTCGAACGTAGCGGTGAGACCCATACGAGCGGGAGCTGCGAGCAATCGAGCAATATCCCGGTAGCCCTCGCCACCAAGATGATGGACTTCATCGAAAATCACGAGACCGAAACGGTCGCCAATGTCATCAGCCCGCAGGTACGCGGAATCGTACGTCGATACGGTTACGTTTTCGATCCGCTGTTCACCACCACCGAGTTGACCCACGGGGACTGCGAATTCCTCGCACAGTTCTCGACGCCACTGATCGAGAAGATCGATCGTCGGAACGACGACGAGCGTCGGAACCGAGAGTGCTTCGATGGCCCCGATACCGATAACGGTCTTCCCGCTACCAGTTGGTAGTTCGAGCACACCGCGACCGTTGTTCTCTCGCCACGCCGCAAGCGCCGCCTCTTGATACTCCCTGAGTTCATACGTAGAAGAGAGATCGAGCGACGGAATCGATAGTCGTGATGTGTAGTCAACCGACTGTTCGTCGAGAGCCCCAATGAGATCAGAATAGCGGTACGCGGGCGCTCTGAAAGCCTCAGAACGTGGATCGTAATCGATACTGGGGAGATCAAGATCAGGTTTGGACACAGAGTCAGCGTGTGCTCCGTCGATACGGATGGTTCCGTCTTCGAACGAGAGCGTCAGCACAGTAGTCCGGTACGTGATTTACGAGACTAAAGCTTCCCCTTCGATCTAGCGTCGGCCAGTTCAGCGAGGACGCGTCATTTTTTACGCTCGAAATCATCCATAGACACGTGGCTATCACGGACAAAATCTATCTCAAAAACCATCGCCAGATCGTCTCCCAACTCGAAACGTCCATCCCAAAAAGCGCGTTCGCGGGCGCAACGATGGACGTTCTCTACTCCGGTGAGGGGCTTTCACAACTCGACGATGCGACCCGTGATCGACTCCTCGATTTTGCGAGTGACTTCCTCGATTGCGAGACGGAAGCGGAGCTCTACACCGGCTACCCCGAACGAGCGTTCATCCGCTATCTCCTCTCGCTGCGCGAACAGGGACTCGGGCCGGATGCGATCGTGGATGTGATGGGCGATGACTACATGCTCTATGCGTATCCTGGCGATGTCCTCTCGTTTCTCGATGATTCCGTGCGAACGCTCGAAGCTGTCGAGGATCTCGCACACGTAGACGAGAACGAAAGCGCTGCGAGAGCCGCTGCTGATAGAATTCGGAAGATAACATGAAGCAGCACCCACAGCTAAGCGCGAGACAAACAATCCAAGAGAACTGTTGAAAGTGCCCCGAACCTTCCCGTCTCATCGGTTTCTGCAGATGACATTTGGAGTGTCTCCAGTTGCGCCATCCAACCGTTTTGATTGCTAATGGTCCGTGGGAAGGAATGTCGAATGATCTTTTATACGGGGCACGTGATTGTATGACAGTCCCAAAGGTATACCTTACGCCTAGTATACACGGCCATTTATAAATCTATTGTCAAAATTGAGAATCACTTGCGGATGAGAGGGTATCTTATGACAGAAATGTTAATTAATGTACATTGGCGTTCAAATAATGTTCATGTTTTTGATATTTCTTGTTCAAGTGTCTGCAGACGATCAACACGATCTCCAACAGCAGGATGGGTTCGGAACCATTTGGTGAGTCGTGTTTCCACGTCTTTGAACATCAGAGCGTTCGTTCCGGCGCGTGCCCGGAGGTCGTCGCTCGGAACCGAATCCATTCTTCCGCTGATTTTCATAAGGGCAGACGCGAGGGCCGAGGGGTTCCCCGTGATGCTCGCTGCCCCTCGGTCAGCAGCGAATTCGCGGTAGCGCGACAACAACCGAAGAACGAGTGTCGAAGCGATCCACACGCCAGCCGAAGAAGCGAGTGCGACCCAGAGGTACTGGTTGCCACTGTCACCGTCCTCAAACATCCATCCCCAACGGAGGACAAAGTACGCCATCGTCGTGATACCAGAAGCGATCGTCATAATCGCCATGTCACGGTGCATGACGTGTGCGAGTTCGTGAGCGAGTACGCCATCGAGTTCGTCCTCATCGAGCGTTTCGAGCAGGGCACTCGTCACGCACACGACTGCCGTTTCCTGAGAGCGCCCCACAGCGAACGCATTGGGGACCCGTGTATCAGCGACAGCAACGTTCGGTGGAGGAAGGTCTGCCTGCCGAGCAAGTCGCCCGATCCGTGCGTGGAGGTCAGGATATTCAGATTCGCTCACAATCTGTCCACCCATGCTCTTGAGAGCAAGCTTGTGGCTCCAAAGGAACTGAAGCACAGACACAGCCCCAATGGCTGCCACGACCGCGAGTTGTTCATTGAAGTACACAGCGAGAACTGCTGCGAAGCCGACGTACAACACTCCCATGAGGAGTAATACACCAACCATTCGGAGGTAGAGGGACCAATCCCGCCGGAAGACCATACTAACACTTCGATCGACAGGTCAATAAACGTTCTTGCTGAGAACAACTATCTGAATGATTTCTATTTTTGTAGAGGATCGTGGAACCGCGAGGAGAGAGTCTGTCACTGTCAGCCCAACCGATACGACTCGTCGGTGTCGGTATCATCGAGATCATCGAGAACGATGACGTCCTCGTCATTGTAGTCATCGAGTTGCTGGGTGAGTTCCGTCACGTAGCGTTTGTACTCATCGAGCTGCTCTCTGAGGTGTTCAGCCTCAAGTTCGAGCCGTTCGTGTTCACGAACAAAGCTCTTCGGGACCTCGATTTTCGGCGGAAAGCTCTCTTGCTCGGCTCCGTTGTCGTTGATTTCGTGTTCTGGAACGACTCGGACCTGACCATCGTGGGCAACGAGCTGGTCTACATAATCGCGGAAGACCGCTGACAGTGAAATATCTCGTTCCTCTGCGATATCCCTCAGCACCTCAAATACATCTTCGTTGACACGAAACGAGATCGTCTTATTCTTGTTGCCCATCGGTGTACAATATTCATTCTACCCACTTAATCGTTCGTCAGACAGCGACTCAGTCGCCGTTGACGGACAACAGCCAGAACCTGACAATTGAATGTCGTTTTTTGTTCGCCGAATTAGTCGATATCGCACCACGGCGTCGTGCTACATCGACGGTTCGGGACTAGCTTCTTCATCAAGTTTTTCGAGCGCACTCATGGCGCTCTGTTTATACTCATCGACGGAGCGTGCATACTGTTCGTCAGCCATCCGAGCGTATTCGGTGTTCGCGTCCGCAATTGTCTCGACGCGTTCGATGGTTCGCATCGCGGTTTCGGCGACCCAGCGATCGCGTGTTCCGGCGTCGATAATCGAAATCGACTCGGGACGCAGCGAGACGTTTACGGTACCGTCGTCAGTTTCGTACGTCCGGGGCTTACCGACGATCGCAACGTACGACGGTGGCTCCGTTTCGCGGAGGACACCCGCTGCCTCGGGCTGGTACTGTCCAGCGTATACGAAGAACGTACCTGTTGGGTCGATGACGCGGCCCTGCCAGTACTCACTCTCTGAGCCGACGTCTTCCGTTTCGGTGAGCGTCCCGACGACGAACACCCGGTTTGCGCGCTCGCCGGTCGGGAGAAGCGCATAGACAGGCGCGCGCTCTTCGTTCGATTCCTTGAACGTGTAGGTAGCGTCGTTGAATTCGCGGGCGAACACCCGTCGAGCAACTTCGCGGGAAGGAGCAGCAGACATGTTAGATCGACCTCGCTTTGATGAGGGCTTCATCCGCATCGACTGACCCGAGGCGTTCGAACTCGTTAACGAGCACGTATCGACCGAGGGTTGGACCGCGAACGCGGTAGTATCTTCCAAGTGTCGTCGCTTTCATTTCGTCTGCCACAACACTCGTATCGAGCGCATCCATCGCCATCTCTTTGGCTTCTTCGAGACTGACGCCAGTCAGTTCTTCAGTCACTTCCTGCCCGAAGACCAGTTCTTGTACGTTCGCGCCATCGTCGAGGACGCCCTTGATTCGGAGATCGAATTCGCCTTCGACCTCGCCGTGTTCCGAGCAGCGACCGTTCTGGAGAACGCGTGTACAATCCTCCTCTGGACACCGTTTGATGAGACCACTCCCGCGTTGAATGTCCACGAGTGCGCCCTCGACCTCGATGCTGTTGTCGCCGACCTCGATCTCCGCATCGAGCTGTTCAATATCCGTCGTCCGGTTGAGTTTTACCGAATACTGGCCCTCGTACTCGTCGGTGACGACGTTTCCGAGGCGATAGACCGCTCCCTCCTCCAGCAGTGGGAGATCACTCGTGGCGAACGATACGAATTTGCTCTGTCCGGATTCGTCACCGAGCAGTCCGACCTGTGCGATAGCGTCGCTGCGGGGTTCCCAAAGATCGACGACTTTTGCACGAACATCGATCCACTCTCCATCGGTGTCGATCTCAGCGAGCGGCTTCAGTTCGTTGTCGCCGCCGCTCAAGTTCTCTCGCTCCATCCCTGCCTCTTCGAGATAGCTACTCACGAGGCTCCGGTGTGCCTCCTCGGGAGGAACCTTGTATTCGGAAACGAGTGTGTCGAGTCGCTCTTCGATCTCATCGACATCAACATCGAGGTGGTCAGAAAACTGCGCGTGTACCGATTCCGCTTGCTGTCGTAAATCAGTCATTGCACTCCGTCTCCGCTTGTTTTCAATGGGAGACATACGTAGGTTGGCTCTCCATAGCATAAAAACTGTCGCAAGCGCAGTGAAAGTGAATAATGATAGTATGTAAAAATAGTGGTATTTCGATGTATTTCGGGAGACTCATCGTGATGTTCACGATGGCGACGATTTTTATCAATGCCGAACTAACTCGTCGGCATGAGTAACAGGCGTCGGCTCGAACTGCTGCTTCGAACGAAATTCAGGTCGGCTGGACGACAGTGCGAGGAAGCGATGCGAGCCTACAGCGCCTCGAAAAACGCGACGATTTCGGGTCTCCCGATCGACAGAGAGGGGAAAGCGCGCATTGTTTGTCGTCGCTACGCAGAAAAACGTTCGGTCGACCTCGATGACCGCGGGCGACCGCACTGTTTTGATCCCGATCATCAGGACTGTCGGGGCTGTGTCGAGGACATCAACGATGGACGAATAGAAACGTGGTAAGGCTGTCAGTTGCGGCTGGGTAACGTACAGACAGCTCGCTCTCTCATCCACAGTCGGAGATGATTTGTTCAGCCGAGAAGAACCGTCCGATATGGAGATCGCAGTTATTCTCGCTGGCGGCGTTGGAACGCGCCTCTATCCTGCGAGTTCAGCCGATCGACCCAAACAGTTTCTTTCGTTCGACGAGAGCGGACGTTCCTTGCTTTCACGGACTGTCGAGCGCGTCGAGAAAATCGTTGATACGGTGTACGTCCTTACGCGCCCCGAGTACGCAGATCAAATCCCAGAGCACGCACCTCATGCGACAGTGTTGACCGAACCCGAAGGGAAAGACACCGGGCCGGCCCTCGTCTACGCCGCCCACCGCATCCACGAACGAGAGGATGATCCAGTGTTGCTGTGCGTGCCGAGCGATCACCACGTTGATCGCTCGTTCGCTTCGATCGCAGAGCGCGCACTGCGAGTCGCACGTGAGACCGACCAACTCGTGACGCTCGGCATCGAACCGACGCGCGCAGCCACCGAATACGGCTACATCAAACCTGGCGAGGATCACGGCGAATACTACGATGTTGCCGGTTTTTACGAAAAACCCGATCCGGGAGCCGCAGCGCGGTACATTTACAATGACTTCTACTGGAATGCGGGCGTGTTCTCGTGGACGCCCACATCACTCCTTGAGGAAGCCCGCGAAACCGAGCTTGCGCCGCTCGTTGCGGCACTCGATGTGGGCGAGGAACAGCGAGGATTCGCCGCTATCGACTCGGTGAGTATTGATTACGCGATACTGGAGGAAACAGATGAGATAGCCATGGTGCCCGCAGAGATGACCTGGGACGACCTCGGATCGTGGGATGCCCTCCAGCGAGTGCACGAGACAGACGAAGACGGAAACGTCACGACTGGAGACGTGCTCACCATCGACGCGGAGGACTGCGTTATCGCTGCCGATGAGACGAGTCACATCAGCGCTGTTGGCGTCTCAAATCTCACCATCGCAGCCTACGATGGGCGTGTACTGGTCGTTCCGAACACAGATACCCAGCGCGTGCGCGATGTCGTCGAACAGTTGCGCGAATAATTTGGCTGTACAAATCAGGACGATCGGACACGGACCTGCCCATCACTCGTGATTCCGATGAGCAGCTCGCAGCACACTTCTCGCTCACGAATAGCGTCTCCTGCGCTATCGCGGACGAGCGCCATGAGTTCCGGTGCAGCGTAGTTCACCTTCAAACCAGCCTCGTCACAGGCTGAGTAGATCGTCGAAGGAACATCGTACAGATCGCTCCCGGTTTCGATTGTCACCTGTACTGGAGCCTCGATCGCTTCGACGAAGGCGACCGTTTCGCGGGCTTTGTCCACATTCTCGCGGGCGCTTGACTCGATGTTAGAAACGTTCGCGCGCGACGTACCAAGCCGATCAGCGATTTCTGCCTGTGAAATGTCCTGCTCGCGGAGACAAAGAATTTCGGCCTGCCGGTAGGTGAGTACGCTTCGATCGGTATCGAACCCGACACGCTCGAAGAGGGAACTGTCGTCGGGTCGGTCGGTCATCAGCTACGAGCCCCAGAAGTTGTCTCGACTCCCAAGTCGCTGTCTACCGAGCGGCTGCTCTTCAGTATCCTCCTCGCGTCCTGCAGCAGTATCTCCCTCACCACCGTTTCCACCCTCATCCGTGTCCTCGTCTTCGTCCTCGTCCTCGTCCAGCGGGAGGCGTTCGAGTTCTTCGCCACGAGCGTGGTTCGAGTGGACCGTCGTGATCTTCACTCTCGCTCGAGCGTCGGGAAGTATCCCATCGACGAGAACGATGAATCCGTCCTCGGTCCGACCAACACCGGCACCACTCTCGTGGATATCAGTCACTTCGACCACAATCTCCTCGCCACGTTTGACGGGCTGGGACTTCAGTTCACGGATGGGCTGATGATAGTGATTACACCACTCCGCCCCCCCGCGTTCACTGAAATGATGACACCCCATTCCCTCAATACGTTCTGTATAACTGGGGCATTCGTCCGCGAGTGGACAATCCGGCATACGAGTACAAACACGCGTGGCGTCTAAATCGTTACGACACACCATTTTACTCGTATAACACTCTCTTCTGCCGGTTTCAATCAATAATATAATTTTTCTAGTAGTATCTCATAGTGAAAACTGCGCTATGTGTGTTCCCGCATGTTTGGCGATAGTCAAGAATTCGCTGTCTATCTGTGGCTGGTCCTGTGTACGGTACGACACGAAAAGAGCGACCGATCCGAGTGAACAAGCAGTTTGGGTGAGTTCGTCTATCAACATCATCGGACGAAAACGAAACGATTAGGTTACTGGTCGACAAAAACGTATCACGGGGCTGTGGGTTAGTCTGGTATACTTGCGGCCTTGGGTGCCGTTGACCTCGGTTCAAATCCGAGCAGCCCCATACTGTTCCGTTGTATCTCAGTAATTCTATCGTAGTCTACTCTACTATTAGCTCGGCAACTATACTACGCTATACTATACTATGCTATGCTGTTGGCGGGTCGTTCGGCACGTTTGGTTTTTCTTCGATCCACTCTATGTACAACCATGCACAGCGGCCTCATCGTCGCAGGCGGCCGTTCGACTCGATTCGGTGACAGCGACGATGATAAGTCAGTCGTCGATGTCGCTGGTGTTCCGATGATTCGACGAGTTGCAGACCGCCTCGGGCCAGTCATCGACGAACTCGTAATCAACTGTCGGGAAGAACAAATCGAATCGATTCGGGACGTACTGGCTGGATACGGTTCTCCCCTGCGGTTCGCTCCAGATGAGACACCCGACGTTGGTCCGGTAGGTGGAATGGCAACAGGATTGCGAGCGGTCGAACACGAATACGCGTTCGTCACTGCCTGCGATATGCCGCTTATCGACAGCGCGTTCGTCGCGTATCTCTTCGATCAGGCGGTCGGTCACGATGCGGCCGTGCCACAGCTCGACGATCGATGGCTCCAAACGATGCATGCCGTCTATCGTGCACAAGAGATGGCAGACGCTTGTGAGATGGCACTACACACAGGAGCGCGACGGACCGTCGCGCCGCTGTCCGATCTCGATTACATCATCGTCGATGAAGATGCGGTGTGCGAACACAGCAGTCTCGATACGTTCAAGAACGTCAACACACGCGAAGAGCTCGAACAGGCCGTTGAGCGACTTCGCTGACCGGCGGTCGGTTCGTGCACACCGGACGAGAACTGGCCGCGGACGAAGAGAGGATTTATGATTCTGGCAAGGCTGCGCCGTGTATGAAGCGCGTGATCAGCACAGACGATGCTCCTGCAGCAGTCGGCGCGTACAGCCAGTCGACCACGAACGGAGAGCTTCTGTTCAGCGCGGGGCAGATCCCGCTCACTCCGGACGGGGAACTGCTCGATGATGCTCCAATCGCCGAACAGACTCGCCAATCGCTCGACAACGTTGGCGCGATCCTCGATGCCGCCGGCGCGGGTTTTGAGGACATACTCAAAGTGACGGTGTTTCTCGCTGACATCGACGACTTCGAGGAGATGAACGAGACGTATGCGAGTTACTTCGAATCCGAGCCGCCAGCCCGCAGCGCTGTTCAAGCCGGTGCACTCCCAAAGGGTGTCGAGGTCGAGGTCGAAGTCGTTGCCGACGTGAGCGACGAGTGAGAGGGCGCACGAAGGCGAGCCTCCTTTGGGGCGTCATCGCCGCACTCTCATTTCTTGTCCTCATCCAAGCCTACCACCTGTTTGGAGAGGAACGAGTCACGCTCAGTGTGATGATTGGCGTTGCTGTCGTCGTCGGAGTTGTGTCGGGCGTGTTCACATACGTCGTTGAAGGATGGCTTGCCTCGCGTGCACAACAATGAGTCCGGGGCATTGGGTCATGACTACTCAGAGTGGATCGGTTTGCCGGGATGAACGACGAACGTCCCCCTCCCGTAGCACCGAATAAGTGCTCGCTCACCGATGTCGAATGTTTTGAGCGACCCCCAGTCTCCGAGTGTGTACGATGCTCGCTTACTAGGTAGCCGCATTCCCAACTCACCATCGAACGATAGCGGCTCTCGAATGACGGTTCCGTCTAGTACGGTGTAGCTTTCGGTCGTCGCAGAAACCGAGAAATCGAACTCCGGTGGTTGATCAATTTCGAGCGTGATGAACTGTTCGCCGTCGATCGCTACGCGTATGCGCCGACGTTGACCACTCTCTGTTAGCTCAATGTCGCCAACAACCTTCGGATATCCCCACACCTCGTCACCAAGTGCCCGTGACGGTTCGGTCGTGACCGGCAGCGAGTGGACGTAGCCACCCACACCACCAGGGAGCCTCGATAGGATGGGGGTTGCTCTGGACGACGGGCGGGTTGCCGGAATGAGAACACCAAACTCGTCGTACGGCTCAAGCGATCCATCGTCGACGCTGTGGTATCTGACAAAGAGAAACGTCACCGCAGCTCGTTTGCGTCCTACGCGCACTGGCGAAAGACACGACGGAAGAAGCGCACGAACGGGATCGAGAGCGGCTGAAAAGACCACACTCATCATCGTTACGTCCGTGGACAGCGGAAGCGTTACCGTCTGTCCAGTCGAGAGTGTAACCTGCTCCTCGACGCTTTCCTCACCGTCGTCTGCCAGTCCCATACGCCACGTATCTTGTCTGAAATGTATAATTCTTTGTTGTCTGATGTTCGAATAGAGCGTTGATTTGATCACGCGCTGTTCGCAGGCGTGACTGTCAAAGCGTGAGGGAGGCGGTGAAATTACCGTGGACGCGCCGCAGATCTCGTTCCTCAAACGGGAAACCATTTCCAAAATAACGATTGTACTCATGTAGCGCGTCGTTTCCTCGTAGACGCAGTTTAACGAGAGCGAACAACACATCTTGATGCTTCGGAAGCCCTCTGTCAATGAATTAATATATTGTGCAAAATCGGGGGTACCAATCAGACACGTCGTTCAACCGATGCAACCGCTTCCTCAGGAGTTTCGACCGACTCGAATCCCGTCAGTTCCGCGAGATCGTGCGTGTCGATCCCGGCGACAGGACGGTCATAATCGAGCGCATGTCCGATTTCGGAGAGTGTACCAGTCGCACCATCGATAGCGATGACCGCATCACTGTTCAAGACCACGAGCACGTTCCGTGCGTTTCCCATCCCCGTAGTGATGACCGTCTCGACGTACTCGTTTGCCCCATCGCGGTCGGTTCCCGGAAGAATACCGATGGTATGCCCACCAGCGTCCGATCCACCACGACACGCCGCCTCCATCACGCCCCCCAATCCACCACAGACAATCTCGTGACCGCGCGTTGCGAGGAGTCGACCGACCGCCCGAGCGGTTTCTTACTCCGTCTCAGTATCCGTGATTCGACCACCGCCAATAACTGCGATCCTCATGCTGTTATAACAAATTCCGGCTCACCCATCCTCACAGTTTCCCTCCGTTCTCACAGCATCGTTGTGTTTACAGTCCAAGCTCCCGAGCGGAGATACTCGATTGCGATGAACTGTCGCTGGATGTACGATGAAAAACGAGCTCCGTTTGAGGGGGTCGTTACCACTCCATACCGCCGTTGACAGCGAGAATTTGGCCGGTCATATAACGGGATTCAGGACTTGCGAGGAAGCGAACGATACCGGTAACGTCCGCAACTTCGGCGAATCGATTGAGCGGGATGCGCTCTATGATGCGTTCTTGGACGTGTTCGGGGACTTTATCGAGCATGTCGGTTCGGACAAAGCCGGGAGCGACACAGTTGGCAGTTGAGCTAGATCGAGCCATTTCCAACGCAAGCGTGCGCGTAAAGCCGAACAGTCCACTCTTGGTAGTCGCGTAGTTCGCTTGCCCATAGTTTCCTTGCTGGCCCACCACCGACGAAATGTTGATCAGACGACCATTCTCGGCTTTGAGTAAATCATCGAACAGGCAGTGTGTGCAGTTGAAGACACCCCCGAGGTTGATCTCCATGACACGCTTCCAGTCCTCACGCGTCATATTTACGAACTTCTTATCGATAGTGATACCAGCGTTGTTCACAAGCACGTCAACGCTCCCGAAGGTGTCGTGGACCTGTTCGCACATCGCATCTACGTCGTCGTAGTCGGCGACGTTCCCTTGACAAGTAATAGCACTCCCGCCGGACGCCTCGATCGCATCGACGACCGCGTACGCTTCGGATTCCGAAGACCGATAGTTGACGACCACATCCGCACCGTGTTTGCCGAATTCTTCGGCAATGCCCTTCCCAATGCCCCGTGATGCACCAGTCACTACGCATGTTTGATCGTCAAGCATGAATAGAAATTATGTACCTAAATACAAAGATATACCGACGGTCGAAAATTCAACTAAACGGCAGCGCGGAGTCCCATTCCTCAAGCGCGAGCGAACGCGAGCGGTAGGGAGGAGAGGAGCGCGTTCGTACAGCTCGGCATTCCCACTATCTGTAAATAGCCACGAGGTTACATTGAATGTGTGGTAGACGACTACGTGCGTCGGACGGCAATCACCCGCCTCTCGGTTGACGGCGAGCAACGCGATTTGCTCGAAGACACCATCACCGAGTGGAAACGGGGATGCCAAATCGCCACAGAACTCGCGTGGGGACGTTGCAATGCCAAGAGTGACGTCCAACCCCTCGCCTACGACTCTGTGCGCGAAGATACCGACCTCGGTAGTCAGCACGCGATTCTCGCCACCCACCAAGCCGCACAAGCCATCACCGGCTGTATCGAACGCCGGTCGAAAGGCAAGAAGGTCAGCAAACCGACGTTCACCGCGCCGACTGTGAAGTACGATACGCGGACGATGACACTGTTCGATGACGCTACCGTGTCCCTCTCTACAACGGAGAGCCGGGTTCGGTGTCCGCTCGACCTTCCCGACGCCGACGATGGCTACCAGCGTCAGTATCTCGACTCGGACGAATGGAGTGTTACGGAAAGTACGCTCACCGCCCGAGACGGCGAGTTCTTCTTGCATATCGGCTTCCGCCGGTACAAGAACGATACCGAACGGAATACCGCCGAGGACGGAACGGTTCTCGGGGTTGACCTCGGGATTGAAAACCTCGCCGTCACCAGCACCGCCTCCTTCTTCAGCGGGCGGGAGCTAACCCACCGACTCCGCGAGTTCAAGAAGGCACGCGCTGGCCTGCAACAGACCGGGACGCGAAGCGCCCACCGGACCCTCGTACAGTCGAGTGGTCGGGAACTTCGTTACGTCCGCGACGTACTACACCGAGCGTCGAACGCGCTGCTAGACGAAGCACTTCGCTACGACTGCGACGTGATCGCGTTCGAGAACCTCACCCACATCCGCGACCGGACCGGCGCGTCGTGGGGGCACAAGTGGGCGTTCCGAACGCTGTACGAGCAAGTGGAGTACAAAGCCGAAGCGGTCGGAATCTCGGTGAAGCAAGTCGGGTCGGCGTACACGTCGAAGCGGTGTTCCGAGTGTGGATTCACGGCAGACAAGAATCGCTCGTCTCGTAACGACTTCCAATGCGTGAAATGCGGGTCGGAAGCGAACGCGGACTACAACGCGGCGAAGAACATCGGTATGCGGTACGTCCGTCGAGGCCAACAGTCGTCTCGGCGGACGGGCGACAGTCAGCTCGCCCTCAAGTCTGGAACGGTGACGCCGAAGAGCGGATTCACCGCCTACCCTGACGGGTTCGAGGCCGAGTTCACGGACAAGCCCCACCCTCAAAGCGCCGAAGGCGCTTAGGGTGGGGTAGTTGACGACAGTAATACACTCTCAGATCTGGTCAAGCCAGCTCTCGGCGCGTGTGGTGCTGACTTGCGCGGTTTCGGCAACCGTGTCAGTTGTGGTCGTTGCAAGATCATCGACCGTCTCGATGCCAGCCTCGCGCAGACGCATCGCGTACGTCGGACCGATGCCATCAACTGACTCGACATCGGCAGTTAGTTCTGATTTGTTTGGCGTGTGGCTGTCGTCACCGATCTCGCTGTCGCTGTTCTCATCGCCAGACCCGGTGTCAACACCGGTCGTGGAGTCCCGGACCGCAACACCGCTGTCCTCTCCGTTGGTAGCTTCGGAACCGCTCGCTCCCGTACGAGATGATTCGAACGCGTCATCATCATCATTCTCGACAGTGTCGGACGATCGTTCGTGGAACCAGTCGGCCACCTCCGGCCAAACTTCCTCGTGGCTGCTACTGGAAACAGAGAGTCCGATGTGGCCGGTCGGATATTCGATGGTTCGTACATCCTCGCTGCCGATCGCGTCGTTGAACGGTTTCGACGACTCCGACGGAATGAGATGATCGTACTCTCCCACGATCTGGAGGAGTGGCATATCGATCTCGCGGAGATCGACGTGCTTGTCTCCGATATACATCTCGTTTTTGTACAGTTTATTTTCCTGGTATATGTCCTGAAGGAACTGGACGTAGGTTTCACCTGCCACGTCAATACCGTCAGAAAGCCAGCGTTCCATTCTGGCAAAATTCTTAACGAAATCTTCGTTTTCGAGATTGTCGTAGAGTCGGACGTACTTGCTGATGAAGTTCGAGATGGGATCCATCAGTGCGAATCCGACGTCCAGCATCTCTGCAGGCACGTTGCCGAAGGTTTCGGTCAGATCGTTCGGGTCGTAATACTCCTCATCACCCCACAGTTCGAGGATACCACCAGTGTCCTCGAAACAGAGACCGGCCGCCATCAATCCGAGCGCGTTGACTTTCTCGGGATGGAGTGCAGCGTACATCGCTGACATCGTCCCACCCATACAGTAGCCGAGGATGTTAATCGAATCCCGCCCAGATCGACGACAGATCTCCTTGACGCAGTTTTGAATGTATCGGTTGACGTAATCATCGAGTGTTAGAACCGAATCGAGACGCGAGGGTTCGTTCCAGTCGATGAGGTACACATCGTGGCCTTCCTCCAACAGGCGTCTGACGACGCTTCTGTCGGGCTGCAAATCGAGAATGAACGGCTTATTGATAAGCGCGTAGATGATGAGAATAGGGACATCGTTCTGTTCACTCGTTTGCGACTCGTAGTGGAGTAGTTCGAGTTTATTCTCGGTGTAAACGACTTCGCTTGGAGTCTGACCTACTTCAACAGACGCAGTCTGATCGAGTCGCTCCGCGACGACCGGAAGCTTAGAAAGAGACTCAGAGGTCTCGTTGAGGACCTCGCGCTGGGTGTTGAGCGCCAGCGTAAACGGATTCATCAGCGACGGGGAGTAGTTGATATCATCCTTGCGTTTGCGTTGACTATTAGGTGCCATGATCGTTCATTCGAGTTGCTCTATGATTCGATCGAGCTTCTCTTCGACCCGATGCTGTCGTCGTTCGAGTTCGACGAGGCGCTGTGCAACTTCGTCAACCTCCTCCCGGGTCGGGAGTCCAAGCTGTGCGAGCGTCTCCTGACTGATCTCTTCTGTCTGCTGTTGGATTTCCATCATCGTTTCAACAACATCACCGGTCGCAGCAGCGAACGCCGAGGTGCCCATCACTTCTTTGAACGCCTCGTTTGCGGTGCGCAACCAGATATCGCGGAATTCGGTGATGGAGACGTCTTCGCCCTCCGCGGCGTCGACAGTGCGCTCGAACATCTCGTCAGCAGCGTTCATCCAAACGCTGTAAGCGCGGTTGTACGCCTCGAAGCTCTCAGTCATCATCTCCTCGTCCGGCATCGACTGCTCCATCGTGTCCGCCCACGACTCCATAAATTTCGCTTGGGTCTCCATGTTCTGCTCGACCGACTTTGTCATCGTCTCGTTCATCTGTTCGATCGCCCGGTTCCAGTGCTCTAATACGTCCTCTCCCGTGTCACTCATTGCCATCGGTTTCTAAATAGTAGGAGGGTGAATGAAAGTTTATGCGTCCTCGAGCTTGATTGCTCGTTCCTGCAACGCTTCGAACTGTTCTACCTGCTCCTCGAAACGCTCTTGGAACAGTTCAGCTTGCTCCTCGAAACGCTCTTGGAACTGTTTTGACTGTGCATCCATATCAGACTGCAGCTCTTCGATCTGCAGTCTGACCTGTTCAAATGTGTCAACAGTCTGGTATTCCATATCCTCGTGCGCATCGAGGAGTAGCTCTGTCTGCGAGGAAAGTACCCGAAGGTACTCCTCCATCATCTCGTCGTAGGTGTCGATGCCCTTCTCGAATTCATCTTCAGCCACATCGAACGATTCTCTGTGGGCATCAAGCAGCGCGTCGTACTGTTCATCGATCATCGCACGGACTTCGTTGACAGGGCCGGTCAGTCCGGGAACCGTTGCTTCGACCGTGTTGAGATACGTATGCAGCGTTTTACGCGATAGCTCGACACCCTGTCGCTGCGCGTCCTCCTGTGAACCCATACTCCCGACGAACGCATGGGTCATGTTCTGTTGCATCTCGATCGATCGCTCGAACATCTGCCGTCCTTGCTCGATCGTGCTGCGCTGCAGTTCGAACGCCGTGCTGATAGGTGTCGTGTACTCACTCATTGGTCTCACCAGTGTGATTGCGTTTGACCGGGACGACGATTGTTTGAACGATGTCACCTTCGTCGATGTCGAGGGCTTCGCGTTCAGCATCGGGGATGCTGATGCGTCCACCGCTTTGCACCCTCGTTTTGAACATCGCTGTTTGGCTCAATGCTCCCAGCTGGGAGCTGAATCCCGACGGATCGGCCAGCCCGAGCATCTGTCGGATCATCTTTTGTTGATTATCGATCGCTTGTTCGCTGGCCTGTTGTACCCCCCGAGTGAACGCAGTCGGAGGCCACATGGGACCGTCGTTCTCGTTTGACATCGCCTATTACCACTGAACACCTTTTGAGACTTAAGAATTGCGCTCATCACCATTCAATACCATTCAATACCATAACGTTTGTCAACTCCTCGGGAGGAACCGACAGTTTTTAAACCTCGACCGATAAGTATAGGCGTTCATGAGCTCCGGGTCATACCCGTCCATTTTTCGAGCGTGGACGCGGTCGTCGTCCCTCTTGTTCAATAGTTTGATCGAGGCGAACCGGGCCGCTGTCGCTACGTTTGGTGTTTCCGCTGATCAAGAAACACCAACCGAAGAGCGAATCACGCCCAACGCTACCCTCGAAGAATGGAATACCAAACGTTCTATCCGCGAAGATGGAACGCTCTCAGTCGATGACTCAATCCAGTTTTCGAAGACGCTTTCCGAGATGGATGTCGTACGCTTTGCGACAGCCAGCGGTGATACTAATCCACTCCATCTCGATGCAGAGAAGGCGAAAGAGACACGCTTCGAAGGCCAAATTGTCCACGGGATCCTCGCTTCTGGGTTGATCAGCGCCGCGCTCGCTCGACTCCCGGGCGACGTCATCTACCTATCACAGGACGTAGAGTTCCTGCGACCGATCCCGATCGGAGAGTATACCAGCGCTTACGTCGAGGTTGCAGAGAACCTTGGAGGCAACCGTTACCGTCTCATCACGCAAGTTCTCACCGACGACGAGCAGATCGCCATCGACGGCGAAGCAACCATTCTTATCGACGAATCGCCGAACTGATCGCGTCGCTTTTTCGTGGTCCACAAGAGATCGAGTGACAATGCAAACACACTCGCACGTCGACCAATTCGTCGAGTGTCAGTTTCACTCAATGAATTCGGTCACAATGCTGTTGAACGTGTTTGGCCGTTCGCGTGGTGTCCAGTGACCACAGCCGTCGATGAGTTCGAGATTGGCCTCTGGACTGTCCCGTGCTGCCCGGACTGACCAGTTCGATGGCAAGAGCGGATCGGCTGTACCGTGAACGAACAGCGTCGGTACAGTGAGATTTGGGAGTCGTGGAACGTGATTCGTTTTCAAGCCATCAAAGCGGAATTCGCTCCGTTGCCAACTCGTCTGCGCTCGTCCAGCGCCCGGCAGCTGTACGATTCGATAGATATCTTCGACAAGATCATCCGGCACGGTGTCTCCGACGAGTCCTTGGAGACTCCTTCGAACTGCTGTGCGCGTATCCGTCGCTGTTCTCCAGAGCAGCCGACCAGTCCCCGGCAACCGGAGTGCAAGACTCGCAGGGGCCCGCCACAGTGCGTCTCCACCAAGACCGTAGCTGTTCACGAGAACGAGCTTTCGAACCGTTTCGGGCGCATCGAGCGCGTGCCCGAGGGCGACACATCCCCCCATCGACGTTCCCACCAGATCGACATTGTCTCCAGCAAGTGTATCGAGAAACCGTTCGAACACCTCCCGGTAGAACGACGTCGTGTACTGAACATCGGGATTCTCGCTCTTCCCGTGTCCGGGGAAATCGAACGAAATGACCCGCCGATTCTCAGCGGTTGGTGGGATGAAATGACGAAACGACACCCGCGCCGCGTCGAGACCGATACCATGCAACAGGACGAGCGGCGGCTCCGCGGTGTCTCGTGTTCCTGTCTCGTAGTACTGTATCTCAACGGTTTGTTGTGGTCGTTTTCCCGTCCCCTCGACAGTGAGCGATACCCGACCTGAATCAGCGGTCACACTCATTGATTCACCATTTAGTCTCGACGCGTATTGCTCACCCGGTCACAGCGTCGCCGAAGTTTCACTGAGTCGTCAGCAGTTATTTCTCGACATCAAGCAGCGCAACTCGTTCGCGGACGAGATCCGAAAGCGTTGCGTCCGTCGCTGCGATCTCTGCATCGCTGATATCGAAGTACGATCGCACCCGAGATTCGTCGTACGCACCGAGTGTCGCCGCCGGTTCGAGCATCGACCGAACCGGTTCGACAGCGCGCTCGTCACCGTCAACCAACACGACGATCTCCGTTTCGCCTTCGCTAACGCCCAATTCGAGCGCCTGATCGATCTGCCTTCGTCCGGCTGCGTACAGTAATATTTCCACTCCTCGCTCGCGCGCGATGTTTGCTCCTCGCTCGATGGCTCGATCCGCAAGCGCGAGTGCCCGTTCGAGATGCGCCCGATCGACCACATAGCGGGCGTCAAACGCCTGCACGGTCGTTTCGTACTCGGATTCAATCTCTCCAAGCTGTGCGATGAATGCGTCTACGTCGTCGATGGTCGCCCGACCTTCGAGTAGTTGCATCAGAAATCACCGAGTCTCGACTGATCCTCTTGTGCTCGTGGGGTCTCTGGTTCGGGTCGTGCCTGTTCGTCCGCACGAACACCGTCCATCGAAGGGTCGGTGTGACCGACGTGTTTGAGGATAGTTTCTGCCGTTTTCGTCCGACCACGGAGCGCACCGAGCACAACGCTCTTTTCGGCCTCGCGGAGGTCTGCTCGCGTCTCGATGCCCGCATCATACAGCCTTCGGGCGCGCTTTCTCCCGACGCCACGGACGTCAGCAAGATCGATGAGTTCATCGCTGACACCGTGTTGAACGCGCTTTCGCGCCTCGTGGACCGCTGGCGCGACTTCGATATCCAACTCGCCAGCGAGTCGCTCCGTTGCGCCAAGGAGCCACTCGGCGGTGTCGACCTTGCCACGGATATCGCCCGGCCCAACGCCGTAGCGATCCGTAATGCGGTCCTCGTCCTCCTCGCTCGCCCAATCTTCGAGGAGACGGGCCGTTTTCAGCGCCGAAAGCCACTCCTCGAAACGGCCTTCTTCGAACTCGCTCGGCATCGCTCCGAGAAACTCCGTCTCGCGCTCGTACGCCGTCATCGTGTACTCCTCACGGTCGCCAGAGCGCAGATACAGCTCGTACATATCCGGCGTTCGACAGACAAGATGATACAGCCCGAACGCCGTCGGCTCGCTTGCCCCACGGAGCCCATCGACGATCTCCGCTGCGCTCATCGGATCGAGATACAGCCGCGAGACTGTGTGGCCGAGGCTCGTAGCGATGAGTTGCTCGCCCGTCTGTTCGAGAAATTCGTTCGTGACGAGATACGCGATCACGTCATCAGTCACTCGTTCGAGACGCCCTCGTTCATTCGTCTGTGTGGCGTACAGCGTTCGATCGAGGAACGTCAACAGCTCCTCACGCGAATCCGCAACGCCCGAGGCGACGGTAGCGAGAATGTGCGTCCGGAGTGCTGGTTCAGCCGCAAGCTTCGAACGGACCGCTTCGGGTTCGGCCCACACGTACTCCTCGAAAAGTTCGTCCAACTCGTCGTGGCTGTTCGCCAGCAGTAATGCCTCACCGTATGGATCGAGTCCTGGCCTGCCCGCCCGCCCGAACATCTGGTGAACTTCGAGTACCGATAGCGGGGCCATACCGCCGACAGAGCCGTCATAGCGTCGCCAGTCGCGCACGACTACGCGCCGCGACGGTGTGTTCACACCGGCCGCAAGCGTCGGTGTCGCTACGACAACCTTGACGAGTCGATCGCGGAAGGCGTCCTCGATGAGCGTCCTGTTGTCTCTCGCCAAGCCTGCGTGGTGAAACGCTGCCCCACGCTCGACAACGTGCGCAAGATCCGAGCTCGTCTCCGTGTCGCTCACGTTCCTGATCTCCTCAGCGACAGCTTCCAACCCTTCTTCTTCCGCTCCGGTGAGAGCATCGTTCGTCACGCTTGCGAGGCGCTTTGCCGCTCCTTCGGCGTTGCGTCGGGAGTTAACGAACACGAGCGTCGAGCCGTCGTCATCGAGCGTCTCTCTGACGATGGCCGCCGTTGGCTTTTCGCCGCGCTTGACCGAGAGTTCCGTCTGTTCTCCGTCATCGAAATGAAGCGCTTGTCCGTAGTGAACACCCGTCCGGAGATCAATGGGTCGCCAGTCAGAGTCAATGAGTGCTGCATCGAGCCACTCGGCCACCTCATCCGCATTGCCGACCGTCGCCGACAGCGCCACGATTTGGACGTTTGGGTTGTGCCGTCTGAGTTTTGCAAGCGTCACTTCGAGCGTCGGTCCGCGGTTCGAATCGTCAACGAGGTGTACCTCGTCCGAAACGACACACGAGAGATCGTCGATCCACGGCGCATCGTTGCGCACGAGCGAATCGACCTTCTCACTCGTGGCCACGATGATGTCACACTTTGCAAGCCACTCGCCGCTCGATTCGTAGTTCCCAGTCGAGACGCCGATCGAGACACCGTACTCCTCGTACTGCTCGAATTCGCGGTGCTTCTCGCTTGCGAGTGCCCGCAGTGGGACAATATACAGCGCCTTGCCTCCACGAGCAACGCTGGAAATCATCGCCAACTCAGCGATGAGCGTCTTTCCGCTTGCGGTCGGCACACTCGCAACGACGTTTTCGCCCTCAGTTACGCCCGCTTCGACTGCGTTCGCCTGTGGTGGATAGAGTTCCTTGACACCCGCACTGTGGAGATGCCCCGGCATCCAGTCCGGCACTCCCGGCAGCGATTCGACATCCATTACGGACTACTTCGTGCTTTCTCGGGTTTAACTGCTGTGCAGGGCGCTTCATCAGTTAGTTTCGTGTTGTGCGCATTCGACGCGTTCAAGCAGAAGACGGAGCTCGAAAACGAGGAACAGACCGAACGATCTGGAAATTGTGGCGCGAGGAAGAATAGTAGATAGTGAGAGCAGTAGACGATGTCAGACGTATTATTCGTGACAGCGGTAGGATCAGACAATTCTGGCCCGACAGCCATTTGATAGCCGTTCTCGAAACACGACACATGAAGATCGAATTCGATCGTGACACGTGCATTGGAATGTTCCAGTGCGTCGCCGAGTGGGATGGATTCGAGCGGGACGAAAACGCTGGAAAAGCCATCCTCGTAGACAGCGAAGAAGAGCAACCGGACACGTTCGTCCGCGAAATACCAGCGGACGCAGAACTCGATGCGAAGTTCGCTGCCCGCGTCTGTCCCGTCGATGCCATCACCGTCTACGACGACGACGGAGAGCAGATAATCCCATAAACTGTCACAGGATACTCGGTACTCACGCACGGCGTGAAAGTTGCAGTGTATCACCAGTCTCGGCTCTCGAAATCGGAGAAGATACTCAGTTCAGAAGCGTTGGTGTTCGCGTCCCCGTCGTTTGTTCGCGGATGGTATCGCTTCGAAGGAGGAGCGCACCGACTCCGATTTTCGCGAGGAGGTCGACAACGAGGTACGCAAACAGCGTGACAGTCGGAGCGATAACGTTGATCACGTGGCCGAGCAGCCAGATCGTTGGATAGAGCGCCCAGAGGACGATAACGATGTTCCGGAGCATGCTGAACAGCATCGCCACCTCCGTTGACTGTTTGGCAGCCTCTCGTGAGAGCGGGCGGACTAACAACCCGAGCACACCGAGGTAGGCGACAACACTCGCGCCCCACAGTACGAAACGGAAAGTCTCGCTATCGAGCCCAGCCATCCCTCTCGTCGTGATTACGGTGACAAGTCCGAACAGAATCATCGAAGCGTCGAAGCCGACGAGAATAATGATCATCCGGCGCGTCCCTTCCGCGAGCAGCGCGAGTGCGAGTAATATCAGCGGCGTCGTGAGCAACCAATCCACGTAATGTATCCAATAGATCGTTTGCGTTTGACCGCCGTCGGCCACAGTCATGACACCGTAGCCGAGCGTCATCGCAAGATACGCGACAGCTGCGATGGCTGAGACAGCAACGGTAATGATGTAGTATCTTCTCGCTTTCGGATTCTGTTCTCCCCACCCAGTTCCGACGAAATACGTCGTTCCAAACACCATACCGATCGTCCCGAGCAGTAACCAGACGCGGCCGCTATCGATGGCTCCTGCCTGTAGCAACACTGCCATCGAACTGGATATCGAGGGTGCCAGACTTATATTTGACTCTATCAGTGTTAGCATCGATGCGTACGCAGTTACCACACTGACAGTGGATATACCCCACGAGATGCTCCTCAGCGCAGTGTCCCCACCTGAACCGAACAACCCGTTCAACCGACGCTTTGTTGTTGCTCGGTCTCGCTCTCCGAGTGACTCATGACGATCTCGTACCTGTCGTTCGATTTCCTCGTTTTTCTCATTCCAATCGTAGTGCTTGCGCTCGTGAATCGATCCTCACTCTCAGCGAGGCGGTTGTCGGTGTTCGGATCGCTGATTGTGCTCACCGTGGTGTACGCTACGCCATGGGACAACTACCTGGTCTCTCGTGGGGTCTGGACGTACGGTTCCGGAGTGGTTTACTTCCGGCTCGGGCACGTGCCACTCGGAGAGTATGCTATATTCATTCTTCAGCCACTGCTGATCGGACTCTGGTTCACTCACCTCGATCCGAATATCGAAGCCAGTGTTGGAACCGCTCCGTTCCCGTCGCGTCCTGTTGGGTCGGGCGTCGGATTCGCCCTCGCGCTCGCAGGCGGTGCGCTTCTCACGATCGAATCCGGGTATTATCTCGGTGCGCTTCTCATCTGGATCACACCTATTCTTGGTCTCGAATGGGCGTTCGGCGGACCTGCACTCTGGCGCTACCGGCGCGTACAACTCTCTGCGCTGGCTCTTCCAACCCTCTATTTCTGGCTCGCCGACGCGGCCGCTATCCATCTCGGTGTCTGGACAGTTGCAGAAAAAACCGCACTTGGTCTCGCTGTTGCTGGTCTCCCGATCGAGGAACTCGTGTTTTTCGCACTCACAAATCTGCTTCTCGTTCACGGACTCGTACTGATACACTGGACCGATGCACGAATTGACGCCAGCACGAGCTAATCGATGACCTCCAGAATTATATTCTCCGCCGTGTATCTGGCACGATGAGTGCTTATGGACGCGCACTCGCCACAACACCTCTCCGAATGGGCCGAACTCACTGGTGCGACGCTCCCTGATGAGTACGAAAAACGCGATTACAAATTCGACTGCGATTACGATTGTGACAGAGAATTTCAGAACCGATAGCGAGAACCAAACCGAGAGATAACTGTTGACGCGAAGGGTGCGGACCAACACAATGACACACACACACACACATAGAACCATATAAATAATTTCGAATATAGTAAGAGTCACTTCCTTCATCGTGCGTACATCTGATGAACTCGGCACTCATCCGAGCCGATGGACGACGAAACGACGAAGTCAGAGCGTAGCAGGAAGAAACTTACGCGACTTTGTTGTACTGATCGGACAGCTTCTCTGCTGCGTCAGCGAACTGCGCTTTCTCTTGTTCGGATAAGTCCCACTCGACGACTTCCTCGACGCCATTGCGCCCAAGTTTCACAGGAACGCCGAGACCGACTCCGCTGTGGCCGTATTCGCCATCAAGCACGACCGAACCAGGTAGCACTTCACCCGTGTCTCTAAGCACAGCTTCGACCATGTGTCCGACGCCGGTCGCTGGGCCCCATTCCGTCGCGCCCTTGCGCTCGATGACGTTCATCGCACTCTCCTGCAGATCTCCGAGGATCCGTTCTTTCTCGGCGTCTGTGAACGACGGATCACGCCCGTTCACACGAACCTTCGAGAAAACAGGAACCTGCGAGTCGCCGTGTTCTCCGAGGATCGTCGCCTCGACGTTCGAGACCGGTGCGTCGAACTCATTCGAGAGGACGTACCGGAAGCGCGCGCTATCGAGACGACCTCCAAACCCGATCACCTGCTCGCGCAAGCGGTCACCCGTTTCGTAGAGGTGTCGGTTCAACAGATCGACTGGGTTCGACGTGGTAATCGTCACGAAGTCGTCGTTGTGTGCTGCAAGCGAGGACCCGATATCATCCATGATCGATGCATTGTCCCCTGCAAGGTCAAGACGAGTCTGTCCCGGTTCACGCGGTTTGCCAGCCGTAATAACGACCACGTCAGATCCGGCGGTGTCTTCGTAGGTGCCCTGTCGAACGACCGTGTTCGCGTCGTACGCAACACCGTGGTTCACGTCTGCGGCCTGCCCAACCGCAACGTCCTCCATATCCGGAATATCGACGAACACAACCTCATCAACGATGTCACGGAGCGCGATGTTGTACCCGGCCGCCGCACCGACCGTTCCTGCTGCCCCCACTACGCTTACTTTTACCATACCACAGATCGTCTCACGATTCGGTTAAGCGCTTCGAAATTACCCATTTATGAGATGGTAACGAATTCGTAGAAAAACGCTGACAGCGTTCTTATGCCTGTTGTTTGTGGTTACCGAAAGAATCGAAATCGGATGTTATAGAATACGACGTTTCATATTCAGACAAAAACGATGATTCGCACTCACGGTTCCTGCAGAACCTGTCGCAGTCCTTTTTGAGGTCGATCACTTCCAGTCGAACATGAGTGACTTCGATAAGGAAGCCGAACGCGAAAAGCTCAGAAAGCAGTTCGAGGAAGACGAGAAGAAACGAAAGTCCACAGAACGGATGAGCGAACTCCTCCTTCAGGGAGCGACAATGACCAACAAACACTGTGATGTCTGTGGCAATCCGCTGTTCCGACAGCAAGGTCAGGAGTTCTGTCCAACCTGCCAGACACAGGGCACAGACGTCCGAGAGCAGCCACCAGCAGAACAGCAACAACCCGACGAGACGACTCAAGCCGAATCGACGACAAGCATCGAAATCGAAGAGCAGACGGCAAATACGTCTGAAACGACACCCGCTGAGCCGATCGACGAAAACAACATATCAGACCCATCTTCTCAATCACGGACGCCACAGACACCGTCGCCGTCGCCGTCGCCGGAGTCTCACAGAACCGCATCTCCCTCTGAATCTGCCTCATCCACTCGGACGACAGATCTCACTGAGGCGCGTCGGTCACTCGTCCGAACTGTTACGAATTTTGCAAAGCAGGCTGAAGCCGCAGACGAACTCAGTCGTGCTCAGATGCTCCTCACAGCAACCAAGGACGCAGCCGAGGCACTCGAAGCAGTCAACCGAGCTGAGGAGTAGAACAGCCATCTGCTACTGACAGGCTCAGACAGCCGTGTGGCCGATTAGTCGCTACTTTTGTCTCTTGCACGCTGTTCACGGCTCATAGACATACAATCCATAGAGCAAATACTAGAAATAAAGAAAGATATATACAGACTCAATTCTAATTTGTTACTGTGACGGGGGGACTGCGTGTGTGTCACGAGTGTGGGAGTGCCAATCTTGAGGATTATGACGAGGACCGGTGGAGATGCAAAGAGTGCAATATGCTCGTTTATAAATAAATCAATCGTATTGCGAAATAAATTATAAGACATATGATTTATCATACGTCATGAACACGATTTCTACAATGGGATCTGATACCGTAGTGCTGGTGGTGAGAACAGATATCGGCGACGAGATACGATATTCCATGCAGATATCTGAGTGGGAGGATCTCAAAAATGAATCTCCATCGATGTTTTGCTGTGCTACGTGTAACGTCCTCTCGGGTCCCAATCGACCATATCCTGGCGCACGGTGTAAATGTCCGTCGTGCGATAAGCGCATGGCGCGCGTGAAATACATATTTCGGGATGAAGAATAGCGGTATCAGGTTTTATCGACAGCAAAATTCGAGTAATTCAAAGATGTCGAACAGTCTCATCGGAATCGCTCGATGAGATCCCCCCCATCAATTCGCCGATCCACCCTAACGCGCTCAGATGAGTTGTTCGAACTCCTCGATGTACTCCTCGTACGTTGAAAAGGCGGATTTCACCGGTGCAGGTCGTGCCATATCGACGCCAGTCTCTCGCAGGAGATCGAGTGGGTACGCCCGCGAGCCAGACTGGAGGAACTGCAGATACTTGTCAGTATCTGTGTCGTGGTTGAGAAGCTGATTGACGAGCGCGACAGCTGCACTGATTCCCGTCGCGTACTGATAGACGTAGAACGCGCGGTAGAAGTGCGGAATACGCATCCACTCTCGGGTGATCCGCTCGTCTACGACAGCCGGTTCGTAGTACGTTCGCTTCAGATCGCCGTACAGCTCGTCGAGTCGGTCGGGAGTGAGTGCGCCACCGTCTTCGACGATCTCGTGTGTGTGGTGTTCGAACTCGGCGAACATCGTCTGTCGCACGAGCGTCGATCTGAACCGCTCTAAGTACTCATCGAGCACATGCCGTCTGAATCGTTCGTCTTCGACTGTTTCGAGCAAGTGGTGAGTGAGTAGCGTTTCGTTGACCGTGCTCGCAACCTCGGCAACGAACGTCTCGTAGTTCCCGTAGATGTACGGCTGTGCTTCGCTTGTCAACTGAGTGTGTAGCGAGTGTCCCAACTCGTGAGCCAGCGTGAACAACGACGAGATATCATCCTGATAGTTCATCAGGATGAACGGCTGCGTATCGTACGTTCCACTGCTGTACGCACCGGAACGCTTTCCAACGTTTTCGTAGACATCAACCCACCGCGAGTCGAGTCCTGCTGCGAGTCGAGATTGGTACTCCTCTCCGAGTGGCGCAACCGCCTCGGTCACGTATTCTGTCGCCTGTTCGTAGGGAACCTCTGGACTTTCACCCTCGGTGAGCGGCGTGTAGACGTCCCACATCTGCAGTTCATCGACACCAAGCGCGTTTCGCTTCAGTTCGGCGTGCCGGTGGAGAACATCGAGATTTTCGTTGACGGTTTCGATGAGGCTATCGTACACAGCGGGAGGGATGTTGGCGCTGTCAAGGGCAGCCGCGCGTGCCGTCTCGTAGTGGTGTGCTCTGGCCGACTTCACATCGGCAGTGACGCTGTTTTTGTAGGCCGTCCCGACCGCATTGCGAATCGTCTCCCACTCGTCGTAGAACGCCTCGTACACCGTTTGGCGAAACGCACGATCCGAGTTCTTCTGAAGCGTCGTAAAATTAGAGAGGGTAATACGAACCGGTTCGCCATTGGGATCATCGACGGCCGGAAACTCCATGTCCGCGTTCGTCAGCATGGTGTACACTTCGCCCGCCGCACCGGTCACCTCACTGAGATCAGCGAGTAGCGTCTCGACCTCGGCAGAACGGGTGTGGGGTTTCATCCGGAGTACGTCATCGAAGTAGTGTTCGTACTGTTCGAGATCCGGCTCTGCCTCGATCATGTCGTCGAGTTCTTCACGAGTGAGCGATTGAAGATCAGGTTCAATGAATCCTGCTGCACTCCCTGCACTCGAAGCGAGTGATTGTGCCCGGGTCGAGAGGGCTTGATAGCGCTGCTCGCGAGTATCTTCATCGCTTCGCATCCGAGCGTATGCAGAGACGTTCGCAACAGTTCGCATCATCTCCTCTGCGAGTTTGAGTACATCGAGAAGTGTTTCGGGATCGTTAGTTGTGTCACCCTCGTAGGATTCGAGCTCTTCGATGAGTGACTCAGCCTCTGTGTAGGCGGTCTCCCACTCGTCGCTGTCTGTGAAAATATCGTCAATGTCCCACTTATACTGCTCGTCTATTTCCCCCCGTTCAGGAACTGAACTCATGCGTGAACGTTCGTCCGTCGTCTGTTAAACGCATCGCCAATCTCTGGAGTAATGAGGTCGATCCACTGTTTCAGTAATCGCTGCCGAGAGAGCAGTCGCTCTCGTAGTAGCAGCAAAAATAAAGAAGTTATTACCATCATTAATAAAAATAGTCAGTGCGTCAAACGCCGTGATTTCTGGTGTTTGGGTGCCGCTATCGCCGTCGAAGGATGGCGATGAGAGCAGCAGCCAGTGCAAACACCGTGAGACCGATGCCGAATCCAGGACCGGTCGCTTCAGTTTGGTTCGACGAGCCACCAGAGTCGGTGGAGGTCGTTCCCATCTCGGTTGATGTGTCCATCTGACCATCACCGTTCGACCCACCTGCACCAGAGTCGGTCATTTGGTTACCGGTTTGGCCACACGTTCCTTTTTGGATCATGACTGGCTCGTAGAGGTTAAGCGCGTGTGCTTCACCATCACCAGATCGGACGATCCAACGCTGGACTTGATTCGAGGTCTCGTCGCCTTCCCACTCAGGGTCAGGGTACGAGGCCGATTCCCTGTTGAATCGCGGAACGATTTTCACTTCTGAGTTCCACGCGTTAGGGTTAGCTTGGTAGACACCACCGTCAGAGCGTCCACCAGCCCACGACCACGACGCTGTGGCCACGGATTCGTTGAACGTGAAGGTATCATTCGATCCCGCGTAGCCATCGTCTTTGACGGTCCAGCCACCGGTTACTGGCAGTCCGTGCATCTCAAGCGTGACCGCGCCACCACCAGACGAGGCGTTGCCAGTAAACCGATCGTGAAGGAATACGAGGCTCAGCCCACCGTTCCCTTTGTACAGGAACATCTGGCTGGTGTCCTCGACCTGAAGATCAGTCGTTCCGCGCGAGCTGTATCCACTTCCCTCACCTCGATAGTTGTAGAACGATACTACGTTGTCTGTGTCATTTCCGAGTGGCGAGACCGTATAACAGTTGTTACCCTGTGTAACAGCGAACTGCTCCGCTGCGCCCCCGTTCCCGGACGTGTTATTCCCGGATTGGGTTCCTTGCTGTGCATTTACGCTGGCGACAGTGCCCATAGCCACGGAGCCGACAACAATGAGCACCATGGCAACAGTGGCAGCTGTCCCGAGTCGTCCAGCAATACTACTATTCAAACGCTCGTACAACCCTTTCGTGCTACTCGAATTGGTCGACCTTTTCATTGTCACCAGTAACTGACCGATAAAAACTGCCATATATGTAAGTATGATTGGGTTTATGCCAGTAAAGGATCAATTAACGTGGTTCCGTTTGGGGGCAAATATCGACGAATAATCGTATACAGAGGCTATATTCGACAATCAGCATCTTCTATTGTGTTGCCCCCAATAATTATCAATTCCTGACTATTTTTGCTATTGTTCCTGCAGTCCGTGCACCCGTTTCTCGTTCAATGCGTTTTGTCTCAAATATCCTGCTAGCGTTCTTCACAGCCGTGGAATCCCGTTCAAAAGAGAGATTCGGATATTCGACGCCGGTCAACACCAGCGGTTCCGGAGGTGCGTTCGGAACGCCATCGGGTCCTGACAGCTCTTCGGATGAAAGGACCCGGTCGATGTCGTCACGCTCAGCGTGGGCGACCGCTTCGACCAGCCCGACGACGCGTCGGACGAGTTGACGTGAAAATCCACCTGCACGGAGCGTGATGATGAGATACGATCCATCGACCGAGAGATTCGTTTCGAGTGTTCGCGTCGTCAGCTCGTCGTCTGGCGTTAGATTGTGAAAGTCGTGTGTTCCGGCGAGTGCATCGAGTGCAGCACTGGCACGGTCGAGAGACGCTTTGGGAGCCCAGAGATGGTACGTGTACTCTCGTTCCGTCGCGTCGTGTGTCGCATGGAAGTCTGCAGACGTTTCAGTACTCGCCCACGCGCGAACAGCACCAGGAAGTTCGCTGTTGAGTGCTCGCGGTGACAGCCACTCGGGACAGTGAAAGGCAACCGTTTGAGCAACAGCAGATACACCAGCGTCCGTCCGCCCAGCAGCAGCATACCCATCAGGGCGGGTCCCGCTACGAACCCCGAGTCGGGTGAGTGCCGCGAACAGTTCACCTTCGACGGTCGGAACGTCCGGCTGACGCTGAAAGCCGTGGTAGGGCGTACCGTCGTAGGCCAACCGGAACGCTCGCATGGTTTACGCGTAGTCCTCGTACGTCGGACGACCCGCCTCAGGAGGGAACACATCGAGTGGTGCCGTCGTCTGTTCGCCCGAATTCATATCCTTGATCGTCACCTCGTCGTTCGCTAAATCCTGCTCGCCGACGATGACGACCGTTTCGGCGTTGATACTATCGGCATAGCCCATCTGTGCACCGAAACTCCGTCCCGAGACATCGGTTTCGACGATGTGACCGAGCGCGCGCAGTTCCCGAACGATCCTCGCAGCGACACCGCGCGTCTCACCGACCTGCAGGACGTAGTAGTCGGTCGAGAACGACTCCTCGGGCCAGACATCCGCTCGTTCGAGAAGCAGCGACAGCGGCGCGTGTCCGAGTGCAACACCGACAGCGGGCGTTGGCTGACCGCCGTAGCTCTCGATCAGTTCGTCGTATCGACCGCCGCCAAAGACAGAGCGCGATACCTCTCCAGTCGAATCGAAGCACTCGAAGACGACGCCGGTGTAGTAATCGAGTCCGCGAGCGGTGTCGAGTGAGAGCGTACAGTACTCTCTCGCGCCGAAGTCTTCCGTCGCTGCGAGCACGTCCTGAAGATTTTTCACGGCGTTTTCGAGCCGCTCTGTCCGCGCAAAGTCAGTGAGTTCGGAAAGATCCTCCGTCGAGAGAAGCGCATCGAACGTGCTCGCCTGCTCTCGAGTAAGCCCGGCATCGACCAGCAGCGCGTGATAGTCCGCTTGATCAAGCTTCGCACTCTTGTCTACGGCCCGAATCGCGCTCGGAACGTCTACACCGTCGAAGGAGTCGAGAAGGCCGCCGAGAACACCACGGTGGTTCACCCGAAATTCGAAATCGCCGCTCGTGAGTCCGAGTTCAGTCAGTGCATCAGCCGTGAACGCGAGAATTTCGGCGTCTGACTCCGGCTCCGACGATCCAAAACAGTCTATGTTCGTCTGATAGAACTCACGAAATCGGCCCTGTTGGGGTTCCTCGTAGCGCCAGAACGGCCGCGTCGAGAACCACTTGATTGGTTTTGAGAGCTCCTGTTGTTTGTCAACCACCATGCGCGCGACGGTCGGTGTCAGCTCTGGTGTGAGAGCGACATCCCGCTCTCCTTGGTCTGTGAACGCGTACAGTTCTTCAACGATCTCCTCACCGCTTTTGTCCACGTACAACTGTGTGCGTTCAAGCGCTGGCGTCCCGACTTCACGGAATCCGTACCGTCGCCCGACGGCCTCTAGTGTGTCGATGACCTGACGGCGCGCACCCATTTCGTCGGGATAAAAATCTCGAAATCCCTTGATGTGGTCGTACATACCCGAAACTCACGGAGAGCACACTTCAACTGTGTGGTAGTGTGGTATCGCCTCCCCTCCAGAACGAAGACGCAGTCGAAATGGGGGAGAGGAACGCGTTATCGTCGTCGGATGTTGAAGCTCTGAGAATCCGGCGTCAGTTCGCTGAGCAACTGCTTCATCTGATCTTCGTCGATCTGATCCTGGACGCGGCCACTCTGGGCGAGCGCGATGATCTGCCGTTCGATCTGTTCGCCGTGCTCGGGTTTCGACATCTTCACCGTGTTGAGGCGCTTTCGTGCACCGTCGGTGAGATACTGACGAAGAATCGCTTTCTTTTGGGCATCGGCCTGTTCCCGTTGGGCCTGCATCGCGTCTTCGTCCACGTCCTGTTGCTGTTGCTCTTTGAGCTGTTCCATCTTCTTCTGTCTGAGTTCCTCAAGGTCGTCCTCCTCGGGCATGCCCAACGGTTAGTGAGGGCGACACAAAACCGTGACGGGCCGGGATGCAATCCGTTTCGTGGGACGTTCGATTCGTCGCCCTCTCGAAAAATAGTATTAATGGGAGATATTAACCAAATTCCAACCCTAGATGACGTATGCTCTCTTCGAAGATGGATTCAGTCAGAACTGATGAGAGACTTTCCTTCAGCGATGCTATGCAATAGCGCGATCCTCGCCGAGCGCATCGACCGAATAGAACATCGACACCGGAATCTGCACCGGTCGTTCCACCCACAGTGAGAGAGATAGCCGCTTTTTAGGCGTAGCGTTCGAGTTCAGGGCGGTCGAGTTCGTCGAGTACGTCAGTGGCAGTGGTGTCAAGGAGTGATCGGCCGGCACCCGTGATTCGTCGACCCTCACCATCGGCAGTTTCGACGAGTCCTTCCTCCTCCAGTTGCTGAAGCATCGTTCGGATAGCGTTGCCGCTGGCTTTAGACTTCGCGCTCGGACGGACGCGGTATCGGGTCGATCCCTGTTTCGACCCGCCATAGTGCGAGCGTAGGCGTTCGATTCCGACCGGACCATCTTTTGCGACAACCCGGAGGAGACTAGCGGCGCGGCGTTGCCAGAAGCCCTCTTGTTCCGGAGGCAGTTCGCGTGAGACGCCCGATTTCGTGTAGGCAGCCCACTCAGGCGCTTCGATGTCGAGTTCCTCGGCGACGGCCTCGATGAGCGCATCCGCCGGGACGTCGTAGAACGTCGTCATTACGGGTCTATCCTCGCGCGCGCTGTTTAAACACATCGATGACGAGCGAGCGAACTATCGGAATCGAGACTCGGACTCAGAGTCAGAATCACGTTGTGGCTCGAGATGAGACCGTGACTGCACACTGAAGACGGAGGCAACGATTCCCCCGATGAACGTCGGAAGCCAGTACGAGGCTGTGCGGTGCAGGAGAACCGCTGCGCTGGCTGCTGCCGGGTCAATCCCTGCCATCGAGACGAGCAGCGCGATCAGGACGGATTCAATTCCCCCAAGTCCACCAGGAAGTGGGGTGATGCTCGCAATGCTCCCGAGCGGCACGACGACGAGCGGGATCGCGATCGGTACCGAGTATCCAAGCGCGTACAGTGAGAGCCAGAGAATACTCGCAAGCGTGATCCAGCCAGCCGTGGCGAATCCGAATGCGAGAGCGAGGCTCCGACGATTGGTCGCGACGCGTTCGACTGCTACGAAGAATCCCTCAACGCGAGCGACAATCGTCTCACGATCCGGTGGCGCTCGATTCGGAATGAGCCGCGCAACGATCGTGGCGACAGGCATCACGAGACGAACAACGATGTTCTCGACCCGCACTCTGAAGTTCCAGACGAAGATCGCAATGAGGAAGATAACGATCCCGAGCCCGACGACGATCACTGCTGCGGCCCGTAACCGTTGATTGAGGGCCGCAGTTGCCGCAATAGAGGCAAGACCGAGCGCCGCAAGTGAGAGCGAGGGAACGAAGTGGATCGCATCGACGCTAGCAATGGTTGCAAGCCCTTTCTCGTACTTGCTATCGGTTGCATCGGCGATGAAATAGGCACTCACCGGCTCACCACCAGCCTGTCCGAACGGAGTGATGTTGTTGGCGAACATGGCCACCGTGTAGATGAGTACAGATGACACAACCGTGAGTCGACCGTCGAGTACACTAACGACAACCCGGAGCAAGAGACCCCACGAGAGGAGCCACACGACAACGACACCCGGAAGAATCGCGACGATGAGCGGATTGGCCCGCGAGAGTACAGCGATGATCCGACCAATCCCGACGAGGCTGAAGAGGACAGCAAGAACGACAATCGCGCCAGCGAACCCGGCAACTGTCGTCCGGAGATTGCCATCCATACAAGCTCTCCGACAGTCGGTCGCTTGAAACCACCGGATTCAACACATCCAAACAATTATTAAAAATAAATAATTCGGGAATTATGTCTATCGAGTCACTGTTGTTCGTGCACACAATTCGTCGATAGCGGTGGGTTTTCATCGATGCACGCATAGGCCGAGCATGGACGAACGGGCCGCACTCACGCTGATCGACTCGTGGCTTCCGCTGGCAGGTGATGACGCAGCCGTTCTCGACGATCTCGTGATATCGACCGATATGCTGCACGAGACGACCGATTTTCCGGAGGGAACGACGCGCTACACCGCAGGATGGCGGTCAGTCGGCGCGTCGCTTTCGGACATTGCCGCGATGGGTGCTAATGCAACTGCGGCTGTTGCCGTGTACGCTGCGCCATCGTTCGAGGAGCCCGAAATCCACGATTTCATCGATGGAGCACGAGCAGTCTGTGAACGAGTCGGAGCGGAGTACGTCGGTGGCGATCTCGACGGGCACGATGAGTTCACCGTTGCGACAACGGTTGTAGGAGATACTCACGAGCCGGTTCGGCGATCTGGTGCGAGTCCGGGTGAAACCCTGTGTGTGACCGGAACGCTCGGACGGAGTGGGGCTGCTCTCGAACTGTTCGACCACGAGCCAGAGCGGGCGAACGATCTCTTCCAGTTCGAGCCACGCGTCGCTGCTGGCCGAGCGATCGCTGCTCACGCAGGCGCGATGATGGATTCGAGCGATGGCCTCGCGCGTTCGCTCCACCAGCTCGCCGCTGCGAGCGACTGTGGATTCGACGTGGCAGGCAGCGCGCTTCCGATCGACGAGTGCGTCCACGAGGTCGCAACCGACGAGCTCGATGTATACGAACTCGCGGTCCACTTCGGCGAGGATTTCGAGCTTGTGTTCACGACCGACGCGGTCGAGACAGTCCGATCCCTGTCGCCGACACCTATCACGCCGATCGGAACAGTTACTGACGACGGCGTAACGCTCGACGGTGCATCACTTCCTGATCGGGGCTACAGCCATTAGCGTCAGCCTAACTGGGAGCATTCGAACGATCAATCTCGCCATCAACTGCACGACTCAACACGGTACGCGTCGGGAGTGTGTTCAATCAGACCGGGAAGAGCGGTCTCCTCTGGTGCCAAAAAGCAAATCGAGCGACAACGCGCTCACGCTGCGCCACGTAAGCCGGAGGTGAGTGTATCGTACAGCAATCGAGCAGTCACTTGGTTGGCTATGGTTGACACGACGACGTAATTGGAAATCTTCTCCGATTACAGAAATCAACAGAATAGAACAGCAGTAGCGTTTACACATCGTATATGAGTCATTTCCCGAGTTCGGTAATAATCGGTAGAGTAACCCGACACGAGCGTTTAACTTTGCCGCGATACAACACTCATCCGATAATGACACAGATCGAAGACACCAGCCGTGATCATCGGCTGGACGCGGAGTCATTCGCCGGGGGATATTTCCGAAACGCCGTCTACCGCCACTGGGATCCATACGAAGACATTCCGCAGGAGTTGCTCGAAGAAGATCGAGAACGGCTCATCGACCACGAGCAGACAGCACAGGAGTTTGACGGACTGCGGCGCACGCTCGCACTGTTCGGTGCTGGCGAGGAAGCCGTTACGGAGGACCTCACGCCTCTGTTGCTCGTTACAAAGGACATCAACAAACAGATGTTCCTCACCTCACAGCTCTACGAGGAGGCAAAGCACACTCAGTTCTTCGACCGGTACTGGCGTTCAGTCATCGATCCGGTTGCAGAGGCTCGTGGCTTCGAAGTGACGAACCCGACCGATCAGCGCTATTTCAACGACGACTACATCGCGCTGTTCGATAAGACAGAAGAAGCAATGCAAACGCTGCTCGAATCTGACACACCGACGGACCGGGCACGAGCGTACTGTCACTACCATCTCGTCATCGAAAGCGTCCTCGCACAAACAGGGTACTACGGCATTCAATCGAACTACAGCTCAACCGGCGCAGATCTTCCGTCGGCGGTCGAACCCGTCCATCTCGATGGCCTCATCGAGGGCATCACACGAATCCGGAGCGACGAAGGACGACACGTCGGCTTCGGCATGCATGAAGTACAGCGACTCATCGCCGAGGAGGGTGTCGATCCAGATGTCGTACAAAACACGCTTCAGGAACTCATGGGACACGTCGCAGGGACGGTCGATTACAAGGACAGCCCGGTCGATTCGACACCGCTCATCGAGTACGCATCCGAGAAAACGGCCCGCCGGATCGAGATCATCACTGATGCCGACGCCGATCTCCCACCCATCGAAGAACTCGTCCACGTCGATGGGGGACGAGACATCTCGCAAGTATAACTGACGACCAGCGAATCACGGCAGTATCAGCAAACACGATATACCACGACAGACGCGACACGCGTCTGAACGACGTGGTTCGGACCGAGGATGAAACCAAACCCATCTCTCAGTCTCATCTCATTTGCTACAGAGAGTGTATCGATAGCTAGCGCTGTTTGGTGCTATCAAGCCGGAGCGAAGGACTAACGGCTCAAACGAGTTGGAACGGGACGGGAGTAAAACAGAGCAGTCCGAGGATGAAGGTGAGGATCCCGATCGCCATTCGGCGCGAATCGAGTGGATCGTCGTGAACCGGGTGAGCCGGACCGGCGTAAGCGAGTCCAACAGCGATGACGCCCCAGAAGAACCAGAGGAAGACGGCTTCGAGAGCGAACTCGCGCACGAAGAAGAGGTACGCACCAAGCCCGAACAGACCAGCAGGCACCAGTGCGGCCACAGTTTCTTGTCGCTTTCCGAGCATCGCGCGAAGAAGGTGTCCACCGTCGAGTTGGCCGACCGGCAGGAGATTGAGGAAGGTGACGAACATTCCAACCCAGCCGCCGACAACGACGGGATTCACCCGCATGGCGGTATCGGTGTACGAAAGCTGTGCACCGGTGGCTGCTGCAATGAATTGAATAAGTGGTGGGTAATTCAATCCCTGAATACGGAAGATGGGGCCCTCAACCTCAACGGGGTCTAGTTGCAATCCGATGGCAGTGACGACGATCGCAGCGATGAGTCCCGCGAGAGGACCAGCGACACCGATATCGAACAGTGCCTTCCGATTCGGAATGCGTCCTTTCATTTTGATGACGGCACCCATCGTTCCGAAGATGGTCGGTACAGGGATGAAATACGGAAGACTCGCATTTACCCGGTGATACCGACTCATGACGTAGTGACCGAGTTCGTGGATACCGAGAACACCGAGAACAGCAAGCGCGAACGGCCATGTCTGAAAGACGACGAACGGATCGTCGATCTCCAGACCATACCACCGAAGACCGGCAAACAGCGTCGTTGCAACCGTGAGCAAAGCAAAAATGATGTTTTTCCACGGGACACCATCGATGCCGACTGATCGTGGCTCGGCGATGAGTGCACGCCGACTCGTGGTAATCTCGATGCCTGTTATCGGATCGGCCTCTCCATCCTGAACGGTCGCAAGCCGGACCTCGTACCCGTGATTGCGAAACAGTGGCCAGACGTGCTGTTCTAAGCGTTCCGGTCCGACGGTCGGTTCACCAAAATAGAGCAGCCGCTCATCGTCCCTGCGAGTCTCCGAGACATCGAAGACAGACGAGAACGCTTCGATAGGAGGCCCACCCACCGGCTCGTCGATGTCGGCCATTAGCGGAATAACGACTCCCGTGAAAATAAATCCCGTGACGAAAGATGCGGCTACAAGCGGAACGCTACAGAGTGCAAAATGCCAGAGAAGGAGGGCTGGTTGGACTACCAGAGATGCAGTCAGTACACCAGCCTGCGCACACGGACGGAACCAGTGACCGTGAGCGGACAGACAGTGTCGTGACCGCGAAGGGGACCAGTCTACATCGATGGGCGGTCAGCCGTTGGTGACACGCCACGTCGTCGCACTCGTGTACGACCACTTTTCGATCGACAGGTCAGAGGCGGAGTCGCAGAGTTTGAGCATCAGCGCACCGATTTCCTTCGGAGAGAGACCAACATCGTCCGCGATGAACTTACTCTTGAAATAGACCTCACCGTTCCCCTCTTCGGTTCGCTGGCGAAGATACGTCTGAAGCCGCTCTTCTTTGCTTCCAGCGTTGAGGCGCTCTTCATTACTGCTTGTGGAGGGAGTTGCGCTCATTCATTTCACCACATCTTCTCCTTCACCGATAGCAGCATATAGCCAGAGGAAAGCTAGGATTAATTTGCGTCTCCTGACGATGAATACGGCTAAAAGGTTCCTTTCACAACAGCACGAAAAACCATTAGACGTTTTAAAACTCGATCTGAGGCCTTCAAACTGTTTTATGATTGTTGAGAATCATATTCCCAACTCCGTCAGTCATCAGTATATTCACTAGCTCGTTATTTATAAATATTTTCGTAGCGGTAGCGATTACAAATGAATCACAGTTGGCGCGCGACTCACGACCGTTCGTGAACCCAGAACGCTTCGTCAGTCGTAACCTCTTTTTTGAAGATCGGCACTTCATCTTTGAGCCGATTGATGCCGTCCTCAACGGTTCGGAACGCCTCTTCGCGGTGACCGGCAAGAACAACTACGAAGACGATATCTTCGCCATTTTCGATGACGCCGGTCCGGTGGTGCATACACACCTCGTAGACGCCCTCTCTCTCTTCGAGGTCGTCGCTGATAGCCGACATACGTTGCTCTGCAACACCGGCGTAGGTTTCGAACGTGAGTCGTTCGGTCGGTGTGTCGTCTGGACTGTCTTTCCCGCGCACGCGACCGGTGAACGTTGCGATGGCTCCCGATCGCTCTGCGAGTGGGGAGCGTTTCACGTCTGCAACGAGCGATTCGAGCGTCACGTGAGGTTCGGTAGCGTCGATAGCGTTGATGAGAGCACCAAGCTCGTCGCTGAGCGGGTCTTTGACTGTTGCGATCGTTTCGCCAGCGTGTTCTTCCGGCTCGATGGTGATAGTTGGGCGTGTCGTGTCCTCGAAACCATCGAGGAAACAGTAGTCGTACTCGGAGGCAAGGCTATCGAGGGTGTCCGAGAGCGATCGTTCCTGTCCGGCGTGGGCAGTCCATCCATTCTGGTTGATACCCAGAGAAACACCAGCACCTTCGGCTGTGTATCCGATTGCGTCCTCGAATCCTGGGGCGGGAGCGACCGGGAGCCGCGAGATGGTCGTGACAGCGTGCTCGGCAGCGAGATTCCCCACGAGTCGCTCGATGAGATCGGACGAGTGCGGGCCGACGACGGCGACTGTGTACATACTTCGACTACGCTGTCCAAACGGCTTTAGCCTTGTCTCGCTGTCACCGCACGCCTTGACAACGCTTAAGCGGGTAACAGGGTTACGCGGGACAATGAGAGCAATCGTTTGTGTCGGTGGGAGTGTTCTCGCACCGGATCTCGACGGTGAGCGGGTGCGATCGTACGCCGACTGTGTCGAATCGCTCCTCGCTTCGGGACACGAGATCGGTCTCGTCGTGGGAGGTGGACGCGTCGCTCGCGAGTATATCGAAACCGCTCGAGACCTTGGCGCGAACGAGATAGCGCTGGATCAGATCGGGATCGACGTTACGCGACTCAACGCTCGTCTTCTCATCGCCGCCCTCGAGGAAGTGGCCGCGCCAACGCCGTTCGAGACGTACGAGGACGCTGCCGCTGCGCTTCGATGGGGTGACGTTCCGGTCATGGGTGGAATGATCCCCGGACAGACGACCGACGCTGTCGGGGCTGCACTGGCAGAAACTGTCGACGCTGATCTGCTCGTCTACGCGACGAGCGTCGCTGGCGTATACAGTGCGGACCCGAACGAAGATCCCGATGCGACTCACTATGACGAACTCACCACGAGTGATCTCGTCGACATTATCGCAGATATCGAGATGAACGCCGGGAGCAATGCACCGGTCGACCTCCCCGCAGCGAAGCTCATCCAGCGTTCTGGAACTCGAACAATCGTCTTGAACGGAGCCGACCCCGAAACAGTCCGACAGGCCGTCGAATCGGGAGAGCACGACGGCACAGAGGTCGTTCCATGACGCCAGAACCCGAAGGGCACGAAACAGACGAAAGCGAGGATCAAGAACGGCTTCCACCGTCGGACGAAGACCCGCTCACCCCATCGGAAGCAGACCCAGAGAGCGATGAATCCGCAGAGGACCAGCATCGGGTGTATTGGGCCGACACAGTCGCTGATAAGATCGAAGCTCGCAATCCAGACGAACCGATCATCGTCAAGGGTGGCGTCTCTCCGTCCGGTGTCCCTCACATTGGCCACCTGAACGAGATTATTCGGGGATATCTGGTGGCCGAGGTGCTCCGTGAGCGGGGCTACGAAGTTGATCAAGTGTTCACGAGCGATGATAAAGACCGGCTTCGTGGAATGCCGCGAACGCTCGCTTCACTCGATTGGGAGATCGTCGGTCTCGGTGACGTCGACGCAGGCGCACTCGGACAGAATCTCGGCAAGCCGTTGACTGACGTGCCGGATCCATTCGGCTGTTGTGAGTCATTCGGTGCCCATCAGACCAAGCTGCTGAGCAAAAGCGCCGAAGCAATGGGGGTCCCGATCGAGATACTCTCAAATACTGAACTGTATGCGGAGGGTGCGTTCGAAGCTGTGACACGCGAGTTGCTCGAACAACGTGAACGCGCCTACGAACTGCTATCTGCGTATCAGGACAAAGTCGACGAATCGTACGTTCCGTTCTCTCCGCAGTGTTCGGAGTGTGGGCATCTGACCGAGACAGTCACCGGTATTGACCTCGACGCTGGAACGGTCGATTACGTCTGTGAGTCGATCGAAGCGGGGAACCAGATCATCGAAGGCTGTGGGCACGAAGGAACGGCAACGTTCCGAGAAGGAAAGCTCCCGTGGCGATTCGAGTGGCCAGCCCAGTGGAAGGTGCTGGGAGTGGACTTCGAGCCGTTCGGAAAAGATCACGCCGAAGGCTCGTGGCCAAGCGGGGAGGAGATCGCTCGTGAACTACTCGACAGCGAACCACCCGTTCCGATGGTGTACGAGTGGTTCACCTACAACGGAGAAGCGCTCTCATCCTCGTCTGGACATATCCTCACGGTGCGTGATGTGCTCTCGATCCTCGAACCCGAGGTGTTTCGCTACTTCTTCACGAAGGATCCGAATCGGGCCCGCGACTTCGACGTGCGGCGGCTCGATCAGCTCGTCGACGAGTTCGATCGTTTCGAATCCATATTTTTCGATGAAGTCGAAACGACCGACAGAGAGAGCGCGCTTGCAGACCGCGCGTATCCGATGGTCGTCGAAGAAAGTCGAGATGAACGGGTGCGCATTCCGTATACGTTCGCCGCCGTGCTCGGGATGACCGACGACGAAAACCTGCGAGAAACCATGGCCCGCCGAAGCGGACATCTCCCTGACGACGCGTCTGTGTCGGTCATCGATGACGCGCTCTCGCGGGTCGAGAACGCTCGAAACTGGGCGGTGCAGACGGACAATGAGTACAACTACAGACTCGCCGAAACGCTCCCGGAGGTCTCGGTTTCCGATCCAGAGACGGCGGCACTCAGTGCTCTTGCTGAGTTCATTGAACAGGAAAATCCAGACGGGGAGGCACTTCAGGCACAGATCTACGACTGTGCCCGAGAAAACGACGTCGATGTGAGTAGGTTTTTCGAACTCGGCTATCGACTTTTCCTCGATCAACCAGACGGGCCCCGTCTTGGACCATTCCTCGCAGCAATGAACCAAAACTTCGTACTCGAACGGCTGCGTCGAGAATCAATCGAGCAGTAAGCGCACAATCGTGAACGGATAGAACGAAAGAAGATAAGGCTCATACGAGCGCCTGTGCTTGATACTAACGATGGTCGATACGCTCTGGTTGGCCCTTGGCGGTCTTGTGATTTATATGATCATTGTAGCGACCGCCCAAAAGCGAGGATTGCTTCCCCCGCAAGTTCGCGCGCAGGGACCGATCACGACGCTTCACACGCAGTATGGGAAAGTGCTCCTCGATCGACTCGCCAGTCCGAAACGATTCTGGCGTGCGTGGGGGAATTTCGGCGTTGGGATCTCGCTCGTCATGATGGTCGGTGTGTTTCTGATGGTGATTCTCGCGGGCGTACAGGCAGTGTCGAACCCACAGCCAACCGCCGTGAGCGAACCGCAAAACGTGCTGGTCATCCCGGGCGTAAACGACTTCCTCCCGCTGGCAGTGGCACCGGAAATCGTCTTCGGGTTGCTCCTCGGATTGGTCGTCCACGAAGGAGGCCACGGCTTGTTCTGCCGGGTTGCTGACATTGATATCGACTCGATGGGGCTCGCGTTGTTGGCGATCATTCCCATCGGTGCGTTCGTCGAGCCAAAAGAAGAGAGCAGAATCAAAGCAGACCGAGGGAGCCAGACGCGGATGTTCGCTGCTGGTGTGACAAATAATTTCGCCATCTCGGTGCTCGGCTTCATGCTTCTGTTTGGTCCCGTTATCGGATCGATCGGCGTTGCACCGGGTGCGCCTGTCGGGGATATCGTCCCCGGCTCACCAGCTGCAAACGCGGATATCGATCGGGGGGACCGTATTACCGCGATCAATAACGAGTCAATCGCTAATGCCTCCGAGCTTGACCAGCGACTCACCGAAGTTCAGGACAAACAGGTAGAGGTGACGGTTGATGACGGAGAAAACGAACGGAATGTCACAGTTACCCGCGAGTTGTTCCTGACACATTCGACACCGAGCGTCGTGGAGGGCGTCAATACGAGTGGGCCACCACCCCACATTCAGGAGATCGGCGGAGAGCCGGTTTCGACCCGAGCGGAACTGCACAGCAGGCTCGAAGCGAATCCGAAGACGACGGTGACCACCGACAAGGGAAGTTTCGAATTAATCGCCGGGGCGTACGTCGGACAGATGGAGGAGGGAGGCCCGCTTGCGAACCAAGTTGACGCTGCTGATGCCGAGGTCGTCATCACCCGCATTGGTGGTGAACGGATCGTTACATCGAACGACCTCACGCGAGCACTGTCTGATACGTCACCCGGAGATACTGTCAACGTGACAGCCTTCGTCAATGGCACACCACAGCAGTACAACATAGCGCTCACGAACGGCCCCGGAGAGCATGGCTACCTCGGTATCAACGTCCAACGTGGCACTGGTGGGATTGTCGCAGACGACTTCGGTGTGTTCGTCTATCCCTCCCAACAGTTCCTCACTGCACTCGGTGGGAACGGTCCGATCGGCATCGAAGAGTTCATCAGCAAGTCCGTGAGCGTCCTGTTCCTTCCACTTGCCGGAGCTGTGGGGATCTCCCAATACAACTTCGCAGGCTTCATCGATCCGATCACGAACTTTTATACAGTCAGTGGACCGCTCGGCTTTTTCGGTGACGGAGTGTTCCTTTTGGCCAATATCTTATTCTGGACCGGATGGATCAACATCAATCTCGGCTTCTTCAACTGCGTTCCTGCGTACCCATTGGACGGTGGCCACATCCTGCGGACGAGCACCGAAGCACTCGTCTCGCGGCTCCCGATCTCGAACGGTCGGATAGTGACCCGAACCATCACGACCGTCATCGGTCTGAGTATGTTCACTGGACTGATGCTGATGGTGTTCGGGCCACAACTGTTCGCTTGACGAACGAATTCACTACGGTGAGAGCCACTCGAACTCCTCGACGACGATCACTCTGCCATCGTAGACACGCGTCACCTCCTCGATTCCCCGTTCGAGCGATTCGGGACTGGCAAGCTGTGGACTGAGACGGGTGAGAACGAGTGTGTCAACGCCTGCATTCTGGGCGAGCATCGCCGCGTGCGTCGTTCTGAGTTGATTCTCCGCAGAGCCGGTTTCATCTAGTATTTCCTGATGATTCCAGCACATACTCACCTCGTCCTACGTACGCGACCCCCCGGATCAAAAGACAAGGTATCGTCAACGCTAATGTCAACGTACGGTGGGAATCGCGAACGAACAGATCCGAGTCAGTGAGACGGTGAAGCACGAGATCAACCGGCGAAGGAGAGAGGGTGAGAGTTACAACGACGTGCTTGAGCGCATCCTCGCCGAAGAGGACACAGGGAACTTCTATGATGGATTCGGTCGATGGTCTAACGAGACAGCCGAACATATCCGTGAAGAACGGCGCAAGGCAAAGGAAACGCGAAAACGCCGGATACGTGAGCGGGCTGAGGAGACTACATGAAGATCCTCGACGCTACATTTTTAATCGATTACCTTGACGGCCGCGAGGTGACTCGCACGTTTTACGAGAAAAACGGTGGTGACGATATCCGTTGGGTCGCCCCGCTTCCAGCGTTCGCCGAGGTGCTCGTCGGCGAAGGAAACCTCTCGGACGGAGACATCGACGACGCCCGCGCCGATCTAGCATGGGTTGATGTCTATCCCGTTGATGAGCACACAGCTGTCATGGCAGGAACAATCGTGGACGAAATTGCACCAGGCGGACCATACCTCGACAGCCCAGACGCGCTGATCGCAGCGGTCGGGCGCGAACTCGACGCGCCAGTGGTTTCCGGAGATGATGACCTCACCCACCCGAAGACCAAACAGGTCGTCGATGTCGAGGAATACCGATAACTCGCTGTTCGAACCTACGAGCTCGCACGGAACATCCCGACGCTTTTGGTAATGTGGAACACTCCATCATCGTCATCGCCACCGTCACTGTCATGATCACCCTCCTTATTCTCGAACGCTTCTGCGAACGCTTCGTGGAGATCCGACGCAAGCGAGTGATCGACATCGTCACGCGAGAGGGCGTATGCGACTGGCGCGTCGGGATCAGTGACAGCCAACGAGTGCTCGTATCGCCGAATCCGAACGTCATCGAAGTGTTGTTCGAGTTGTGAGCCACCGTTTTCGAGCGTAAATGCCGTTGCGCGTGCGGGCCGTTCACCGAGCACAGCCTCGAGCACGTCGTACAGCTCGACCATATTTTGCTCGCCGTTCGTTGTGGCATAAAGTGTCCCATCAGGTCGCAGAACGCGTCGCAGTTCGGCAATAGCGTCCTCGCGGTCCGGAACATGGTACAACATGTGGTTGGCCGTCACCGCGTCGAAAGAGTCGTCCTCGAATGGCAGACGAGCAACGTCAGCCGCTCCGAACGCGAACGTCCGGTCACAGTCAGCGAGATTCTCATGGGCATCCTCGATCATTCCTCGAGAGAAGTCTGTCAACGTCACTGACCACGCTGATGGAATTCGCTCGCAGTTCTCGGCCCAGAGATCCGCTGGGCCGCACCCGACAGCGAGAACGTCGACAGCGTCACGAGCGAGCTGATCAAACTGCCACTCTCGAAGGCCAGTCTCAGCAGTGCTATACTGTTCGTGAAGCGCGATGCGAGCATTCAGATTCGTAGCATCTGCGTATTGTTCAGAGAGTGCGGTGGGCGATTCGAGCCAGTCAACCATGCGATCAAACTCACGAACTCGAATGAAAAGTGTTAGGATAAATAGAATTCAGCAGCTGTTCACAGAGCGTATCGAAACGTGCCATCGTTTTCCGACAGTACGAGAGACAGAACATCCGTGTTTGCCTCGCTGCAACTCAAAAGGTCCTTGTCCGCCGGCTTCCAATCGCAACTATGCCCGAAGCACCGCAGACCGACGAGGGTTGGTATGCGCTTCACGATTTTCGGACTATTGATTGGGACGCGTGGCGATCAGCAGAGGAGCGCAAGCGCGAACGGGCCATTGAGTCCGGTGTCGGATTCTTACAGACACACGAGGCGCTCGAAGACGCAGACGACGGTGGGACGGCTGTTTTCTCCGTGCTCGGTCACAAGGCCGACATCTTGATTCTTCACCTCCGACCAGAGACAACGCACCTCGACACCGCAGAGCGTCGGTTCGAGCAAACAGCGTTCGCCGAGTTCACCGAGCAGGTTTCCTCGTACGTCTCTGTGACTGAAGTCTCGGGATACATGTCGCAGGAGTATTTCGAGAGTGGAGAAGTGGCTGACAGCGGGATGGCCCGCTATATTCGCTCGCGCATCGAGCCGGATATCCCAGAGTCAGAGCACGTCTGTTTCTACCCGATGGACAAGCGCCGCGAAGAGGACAACTGGTACGACCTCCCATTCGACGAGCGTGCAGATCTCATGGCAAACCACGGCGAGATTGGCCGGAAGTACGCCGGAAAGGTGACACAGATCATCACAGGGAGTATTGGTTTTGATGATTACGAGTGGGGCGTCACCCTGTTTGCCGACGATCCAACCGACATCAAACACCTCCTCTATGAGATGCGCTTCGATCCCTCTTCGTCCCGGTATGCCGACTTCGGACCGTTCTACTTCGGACGACGCTTCCCGCCGACTGATCTCGGTGCTATTCTTGCTGGCGAACCCGTTCCAGCATCGACAGACGATGAGACCAACAGCGAAAACGAGCTCAGCGAGGAACTCGATCGGTTCGGTGTGTCAATCGAGACGACAGAGGACGCATTCGGCGTTATTGTCCCGTGTGAAGCCGCCACAGAGGCAGTGACCGAAGCGGTCGATGGGCTTCGTGGAAACTTCGAGCACTACGACAGCCACATCGAAACGGCTGTCCACGGCGGGAACAGCCCAACTGTCGTCAGTCTGTGGACGACCAACCGCGCAGCAGACACCGCCGCCGGATTCCTCGAAGACCTTCCGGGTGCAAGCGAAGCGACGGTCGGCTCCCTCACAGGAAAGACGAATGCAGCGGACGCGAGTGAAACCACAGACCGAGAACACGAGACAGACCAGAGCGACATCGAAGACGAAGTCCGCGAGGAACTCGAATCGCTCGACATCTACGCCGGCAAACCTCACGGCGAGGACGTCTACGCAATGGTGCTCTACTCGACAGCACCCGTAAGCGAAGTCGATGCTGCGGTTTCAGATCTCCGCGACGGGTTCGATCGCTACGACACGCACGTTGAGACAGGCGTCTACCGCGCGCGTGAGCGCGATCGCGCGGCCGTCGTCAGCATCTGGGAGACACAGCGAGCAGCCGACACCGCCGGTGGCTACCTCGCGGACCTGCCGGGAATCGTCGCTCGCGCAGGTGATACGAGCGAAACCGGTGACGACCCAATGCAGGAGTCCGGATTCGGTACGATGGGAATGTTCTACAGCGTCAAACCCGAACACCGAGAGGATTTCGTCGGGAAGTTCGAGACAGTCGGTGACGTGCTCACGGACCTCGACGGTCATCTTGAAACCGATCTCATGGTTAACGTAGACGACGAAAACGACATGTTCATCGCTAGTCAGTGGCGATCGAAGGAAGATGCAATGGACTTCTTTCGCTCAGATGCCTTCCGCGACACCGTCAAGTGGGGACGTGATATTCTCACAGATCGTCCGCGACACGTCTTTCTCGCCTGAGTGATCTGGGGTACAGTTACAAAAAATAGCGACAGCGTGTTTCGATCGTTCTGACGACCGGTTCACACCGTTTTCAATCGCTGGCGTGGCGCTGGCGATTCGCGCGCGATGGGGGAGGGAACTGCTGTACGGTTTCCTCGATGGGTTTTGGCGGAAGCATGCAGCGGTCAGGTTCTCGATTGACGTGTGCGTACTGTTCGGGTGCGTTTGCGAGCGGATGGGCGGGATTTTCACCGCTGTCGATGCGGGCGGCACGGAGCTCTTGGAAGCCCGCGATTCGAGCACGGATTCCTCGCCAATGGTATCGCGTCATTGTTGGGATACTGAATGGGTGCGGCGGGCCAATCGTGGGTTGCTTTGCAGCAATTGTAGCCCGATTGACGTTCGCGGCGAGGTCGTCGTGATCAATGAGGACTCCGACACGCGTATTCTTGGGAGTACGTGCGTCGAGAATATCCAGTCCGAGATGCAACGCGCGATACTCGGCGACGTTGTTATCAGGGACATCATCGGGAAGTGATCGACGGGCGACACGCTCGCCGTCGCGGGTTTCGATGATGACACCAAGTCCTCCACCTGAATCACTGAATGAGCCATCGCTCGCGATGTAAAAGTCTCGATGATGGGTGCGCGGCGGATGCGCAATGTGAGGAGTCGGCGATTCGTCGAACAGGTCTCGCAAGGTCGGCCGGCCGTATGCGGCCATGTTTACCACTACTCTTCGTGCAACTTAAACTTGTGGGAGAATGAACACAACTGTTTGTGTTTGTTTCACAAACACAAGGGAAAGCTTGTGTGCGTATCACACACTTTACGACACACTCAGACTGACCGAAGCATCGTATTGTCCTCAGAGCTGATCTGATCGACGATCGAACACAACACCATAACGAAGCGAACCAGATCGATCAGCGCAGATCCAACTGCAATCCGTACTAGGACACCGAAGCAAAGCGAAACGTGACTGGGATTGAAAAATACATCTATGGCGAACGTCGTTCGCCGGGAGCGAAACGTTGAGACACGATCCTCACGGAGTTGCGGTGTGCGCTATCGGAACCTCATTTTGTTTCTCGTTCTCGCATTGGTTTGGGGGTCGTCGTTCATGGCGATCAAAGCCGGGCTCGAATACTTTCCGCCGGTGTTGTACGCTGCAGTTCGCTACGACATCGCGGGCATCGTTATGCTCGGCTACGCGTGGTATGTCCTCGATGATCCGATTCCCCGCACACGGGGTGAGTGGCTACTCGTTCTCATCGGCGCTGTTTTTCTCATCGCGGCGTACCACTCGCTGCTGTTTATCGGAGAGAAGAACGAAGCCGTGACGAGTGCCTCCGCAGCGATTATCGTCTCACTGTCGCCCGTGCTGACCACTGCCTGTGCTCGCGTGATGCTCCCGAGCGAACGTCTCGAACCGATCGGTCTCGCTGGTCTCGTTCTCGGTCTTGTTGGTGTCGGCGTCCTCGTACGACCCGATCCATCGAATCTCTTATCGGCAGATGTTCTCGCCAACCTGTTGATCTTTGCCGCCGCGCTCGCGTTTGCGTTCGGGACCGTTCTCATGCGTCGGCTGGACGCGACGCTTCACATCGAGTCGCTCGAAGCATGGTCGATGCTCGGCGGTGCGTTGCTCATGCATGGTATTAGCCTTGCAATCGGCGAATCCCCGACCGGGATCACCCTCACGATCGAGGCGATCGCCGCAATCGGCTACCTCTCTCTGTTTTCGAGCGCGCTCGGGTTCCTCATCTACTTCGATCTGCTGGCGCAACTCGGCCCGATCGAGATCAATCTCGTCTCCTACGTCGCACCGCTCTTTGCAGCTATTGCGGGCTTTCTCTTTCTTGATGAAGGCATCACCACTGCGACCACAGTCGGGTTTCTGATTATCGTCGCTGGATTCGCACTTATAAAACGAGAAACAATTCGACGCGAAGTCAACTCATTGAGAGCCACCTCAATGGCTCAGAGCGACGATTGAAAAATCAGTCACGGAACAACAGTAACGGGCACCGGTGAGCGCCGAACGACGGCTTCGGCGACGCTTCCGAGAAGGAGCCGGGAGACGCCTTTTCGCCCGTGGCTCCCCATAACGATCTGATCAATGTCGTGTGTCGTGGCGTATTCGACGATCGCCGGAGCCGGCCGACCAGTCTCGACAACTGTCTCGACTTCAAGTCCTGCCGTCTCAACCTGTTCGCGTGCATTGGAGAGACGGACCTTCACACGTTTTTTCTCTGACTCGTACCACACCTCTGCTGCCCCGGGAGTGCCAGCCCCGGTACTGAACCCAGACGAGGGATCGATAACCGTCATGAGAGTTACACTCTTCGTGGGGATCGTCTCGGTGGCGTGTGCCAGCGCCCGGTCAGACTGCTCTGACCCATCTAGTGGAATGAGAACACTCCCCATTGTAATAATACATAATATTTATTCATACAAAAAATCATCGGTCGTTAGCATTCACACAGTGTTGATTATCCCGAAGAGCACCGAACGCGAAACATCGCAGAAAAGAGTGTGACCACCAGTTTTCCCGGGAACGACCCGAAAGCACGTTTATCGGCTACGGCTCGGACGTGGTCGCGTTACTGCGACTTCAACGTCGAGTTCAGTTCCGGGAACGTGGAACGTCTGGCGCCCACTCCGTCGAAATCGGTTTGCGAGGCGAATAAACACGGTGCAAAGACCGATGACAGCGGCAAGCCCGACAAGTCGGGTTGGATCGTCAAGGGCCCACAAGATGGTCGGAACGGCCACAATCAGACCGAAGGACACGGACAACGATCCAGTGTCGAGGGATGCAGGATAGTCGGACGAACTGTTCTGTGCTAAAAGCGGTTGTCGTGGTGTCATGATGTACTCCGAGATGGCCACAGTCACCGAATTCGAAGCACTGCTCCCGTACAGGAACAGCGACGGTCTGCGACCACTGTCTCACTAACGAATACAACGTCCAGGTACAAAAAGTTTCACTTATCTGATTGGAAATGAGAAGTGATACCATATACCATGTTAACCTATGAAACGGCACAATTTCACACCGTCACCGGATCTTTCGTGAAGGACCGTGTTCTTCACGGATTTTATAGACATATATGACAATATTCAGTTAATAGAACTTCCATATTCGATGGTTATTAGATCTATTGATTGAAAATCATCGGGCGTAGTATATTTTCGGACGAGTGGTGAAAATAACGCGGTTCTCTAGTGGAAGAGCATCGTCGTGTGGTTCCACTCAGATCGACGTGGATGGCGACCGGTCACTGCACTACGCGGGTTGCCTCGGCCATCCGTTCGAGCGCCTCTTTGATCATCTCTTGATTGGTGGCGTATGAGATGCGCGCGTGGCCACTTCCGCGCTCACCGAACGCCTCACCCGGGACAACGATGACGTCCCGGTCGATCACTTCCTCAACCCAGCCGTCCGGCACTTTCGGCATCGCGTAGAACGCGCCTTTCGGCGTCGGTGTTTCGAGTCCGATATCGTCGAGTCCATCGAGCAAGATATCTCGTCGTTCTTCGAAAGCCTCGACCATCTGATCGACGACGCGCTGCGGTCCGGTGAGAGCCGCCTCACCAGCATACTGTGCTGGTGCGCTCGCGCACGCCTGCGCGTACTGATGGACGCGCAGCATCCGCTCGATGCGCTCGTGGCTGGCGGTTACCCAGCCAAGACGCCAGCCAGTCATCGAATAGGTCTTCGAACAGGCGTTCACGAGGACGACACTATCAGTTTCGGCAAACTGCATCGGCGAGTAGTGATCTCCCTCAAACACAATCTGCTCGTACACTTCATCGGTGAGACAGAGCACATCGTGTGTGTCGGCGATACGCGCAAACTCGCGCATGTCCTCCTTCCGTTGGACTGCTCCCGTCGGATTCGCGGGACTGCAGACGACGAACGCAGCGGTGTCCTCAGTGATGGCCTCCTTGACGGCTGCCGGGTCCATCGTCAGATCTTCGCGGAGACCGATTGGCTTTGGCGTCCCACCCGCGAGGTGCGTCAGTGCTTCATACGAAACGAAGCCTGGATCGGGAAAGATGACCTCCTGTCCGCGCTCGACGTGTGCCTCCAGCGCGAGGTGCAAGGCTTCACTTCCACCCGCTGTGGCGATGACGTTCGAAGGATCAACAGTGAACCCGTTATCCCGCTCGTGCTTTGTGGCAATGGCCTCTCGTAGCGCGGGAATCCCCTTATTTGAAGTATAGCCATCCACCTGTCCCGCCTCGATAGCGTCGATGGCAGCTTGGCTCGCGTGTTCCGGTGTCGGGAAATCCGGTTGACCAATTCCGAGATTGATCGCGTCTTCGCCCGCACTCTCGAACACCTCTCGAATGCCGCTGATCGAAATTTGCTCAACCCGAGATGAGAATCGTGGCATTACTCGTAGCCAGCGCCGTGTGATAATAATGGTTGATGTGTTGTCGACCGTTCATCAGCCGCGAACTGATGTGTTCTGTCATCGAATCTCATGGGTATCCGGTCTGGAGATCGATTCGATCGCGGAAGGTGCGGTATTCGTCGCGGTTCAGGCCGACCCGACCGAGCGTTCGGTCGTGAGCGTCGCTCCCGCCGGTAATGACGAGATTGTGCTCTTGAATCGCCTGCTCGACCGGGCGCATATCGACCTCGCGGCCGTAGTCGTAGTGATATTCGACACCATCGAGGTCGGCGGTGAGTGAGAGTGCAGCCGTAGGATTGTCATAGCGCAGCGGATGAGCGAGACTCACCAGCCCGCACGCTCCGTTCAAGAGTTCGAGGCCACGCTCGAACGACGGGACACTGCGAGGGACAAAACACGGACAGTCGTTTCCGATGAGAGTATCGAACGCTCCTTGGTAGTCTTCGTCGATCGCGCTCTGCTCGATGGCGCGGGCGATGTGTGGGCGACCGATTCCTTTCTGCGGTGTCAGATCGAGCGATACGCCCGTCTGCTCCTCGACGCGCGCGATGATTTTTCCAGCCCGCTCGATGCGGTCGGCTTGAAGCCGATCGAGTTCAGCCCGGAGGGCGTCGGTTGGTGTCACACCGTACCCGAGTAAATCGAACCGCTCTCCGTTCTCTTCGACTCGGAGCTCGATTCCGTGAACGATAGTTACTCCCTCGACGTGGGTGATCGGCACCGACTGATCTCCGAGTCGGTCGTGATCGGTGATCGCCACGACACGCACGCCAGCGGCCGCCGCTGCACCCGGGACTTCTGACGGCTCCAGCTCTCCATCGGAATTCGTCGTATGAACGTGCAAATCTGCGATAACCATGGCAGGGATACGTGGTCGAACTCAATATCATATGTCCTTAATAGTCGTTAATTATCGTTAATCACAACCCACGAATTCATACTGAACTTTTATGAAGGTTAAGCGGCTTAGATCAATCATGCGGATGTTCACCGAAGCAAACAAGCAGTTCGAAACTCACAGCTACCCAGCGACGACGCGCGAGCTCATCGCTGAGTACGGCCATCTCAAACTCTCGTTGCCAAATGGAACGGAGACGGTGGGTGCCGCCCTCTCACGACTCCACAACGAAACGTACGACGACGCAGAAGCAGCACAGCTGGCAATGTACGGAGCAGTCAGCGATAAGGCCATTGGGCGAAAGTACTACTCCGACCGCGATCCGTTTGGACCCGGCGAGAACGGTCCCGACCCACTCTCCTTCTAACTCGTTTCTTTTCGGTTCGGTTCGAACGTCTATGAAGGACGCACGAGCCGAGCACGGCGGCCAATGCGTCGTCCGACGACTGAACCGAGAAATCCGAACACAGCGAAGACGGGAAGAGCAAATACGGCGGCATAGTATCCATACGATCCGAAGACGAAGAGGACGTTAGCGAGTGGTAGCGACCCATTGAACGTGAGAGCCAGATACCCCAACCCACCAAGATAAAGCAAGACGGCGGTCAGTCCACCGGCAATGAGTCCCTCTGCTGGCGTTTCATCGAGATCACTCGTTGCGAGGAGACCAACGACGATCCCGGAAACGATGCTTGCGAGACCGATGCCGACGATATCGATTGCCGCTGTAGCTGCACCGAGAATTGCCCCTCCGAAAGAACCAATCACGATCCGCTGACGATTCATACACTCGTTTCTTCCCGGGTCAAAATAACTATTAGCCCGTTTGGTCAGTACACATCCGATCGTCCACTCAAGAGTCCGATAAATCCCAGTCCAAACGTCTCGTAGCGTCGGTTCGTCGTGTGAGAAGCGAGCGCGTCTCGTGACGCTCTGATGGATGCATCGAGTCGCTGTCGGTCGTTGGTTGGGGTGAGTAATCGACCAACGGTTTCTCCAAGAGAGTCGGTCGGTACACCAGCAGTCACGCACGCGCCAAACAGCGGATTAATCAGTCGGCCAATCGGGTGATGGCTCGAAGCGCCATCGAGCAGCGCGATACGACCATCAGTCAGTTGACACCACAGTTCGACCGCACCAGCGGGATCAGGAAGGAGTCCGACGACGAACGTCCCAAGAACAGCGTCGGCTCGGGAGACAGGTGGTCGACTCGCATCACCACAAACGAGTGAGACGTTCCGCCAGCCCGCGCGTTCGATACGGATTCGTGCCTGTTCAAGCAACGCTGGTGTCAGGTCGATACCCACAACGTGACCGGTTCGACCGACCTGGTCACGAAGGTACGGAATGTTCGCACCAGTTCCACACCCCATATCGACAACCGTATCTCCGCGCGAAAGGTCAAGCGATTGGACAGCATCAGCGCGCCACTCACCAACCCGTGGAAGCGTAGCGATGGTATCGTACACCCTCGCCCAGCGACCGTAGAAATCAGCGATAGACACTGTCATTCTGGTTTTGTATTCATGCCTTACGCGGATTCGAGTTCCGTGAGATCTCGGGCGATCGCCGCTGTGCTCGCAGCATCCTCACCGAGGATGTAGATTGCCGGTTCGATGCCAAAGCCTCCCGTCTGATAGAGCACATCGACCGAGTCGTCGGCCACCTCATCGATAGCAACACTGAGTTCACCCTCGGGATCGAAGGCAGCAGTCTGCAAGCCCATTGTTTCGAGATGATCGACGGTTTCTGTGGAATACCGGACGTTCAGCGTAGCCCGCGCCTGGTTACCGGTTTCGCGGACTGCGAGCAGAACGCTTGCAACGTGACCACTCGCACCGAACTCCGGTTCGGTCGGAATCGTCGCCCGGCCTTTGACATCGAGAATACGACCCGGGACGGCCACCACGTCGTCGATACTCGTCGCGTGTGGAAGACATTCGACGAGATTCGAGCCAACCGCAGGGATGAGTGCGGCGAACCCACTTGCATTTTCGAGGATTCGCAAACCGCGTCGGACAGAGCCGAGTATTCGTTCCGTGGTTCGGAGTGAGCTATCGTCGTCGTGAATAGCAAAATCACCCTCGTAGGACGCCAGCTCGGGCATCGATCTCTCGTGCAAGGCAGCGAGGAGATCACCACGTTCGAGCCGTCGGATGAGGATTTCCGTCTCGGCAAGTGCCTGCACCTGACTCATTTCGCCCGCAGCGAGCCCACCACCGAGACGCGCGACGAGATCGAGAACGCGCTGATCGGCCAGTATCTCATCGCATCGTTCGATCTCTCCGTGCGAATATTTCGACACCGCTGATTGGCTGATGCCGAGTAAATCTGCAACCTCACTTTGTGTGAGATCGCGCCCGCGCAGCTCCTCTGCCAACATCGAACGGAACGTCGGCAGGAACTCGTCGACAACGACTTCTTCAATGAATCGCATCGTCGTAACACCCCCTTTCCTTCGCCTCGAGAGTAAGCGGTACCGAACAGACGCATGTCATTTATTGATCACCTCCGAACTCACGATCACCCTGTATTCGTGAGGCCTGTGGTCCACCTTGATCTTGGTACTTCGACCCTCGATCGCTCCCGTATGGGCGCTCAGAGGGCGACCGTAGTTCGGTGAACGTCAGTTGTGAGATTCGCATTCCGGGCGTCAGTGCGACCGGCGCTGTCCCGAGATTCGACAGTTCGAGCGTAATTGTCCCACGGAAACCAGGATCCGCCAGTCCGGCGGTAGCATGCACGACCACAGCGAGCCGCCCGAGCGAGGAGCGTCCTTCGACGTGCGCGATCAGATCGGGAGGAATTTCGACGCGTTCGTGCGTCGTTCCGAGGACAAAATCGCCAGGATGAAGAATAAATTCTCCACCTTCTTCGACAACCGTTTCGTCGACGTACTCTTCGACCTCTCGTTCGCTGTTCGGATGGATACACGGGATGTTCGTCCGCTGAAATTCGAGAAACTCCCGCCCGAGTCTGAGATCAACACTCGCTGGCTGGATTTGAAGATCCAGATCGTCAAGCGGCTCGACGACCAGATCACCCGCTTCGAGCCGGCGGAGAATATCCACGTCTGAGAGTATCATATCCATACAGCGGCCCCCCATGGGGTAAAAGTGCTCGAACCATTCCCAAAATCCGTTTCGTGTCGCCAGCGCTTTCATCCCGTCGGTCGAGCGTTCTGTATGAAACAGGCCATTGTCGCCCGAACTGATCTCGGTATGGGACGCGGAAAGTTGGCTGCGCAAGTCGCTCACGCCTCGCTCACAGCCTACGAAGATGCGTCGTCCGATGCGCGGATGGAGTGGAAATCAGGGGGGCAAAAGAAGATCGTCCTGAAGGTCGCCAGTAAAGACGATCTGCTCGATCTCGCAGAGCAAGCCAGACGGGAGGGCCTCCCATACGCTGTCATTCGGGACGCTGGCCACACACAGCTTGATCCTGGCACCGTCACCACGCTCGCTGTTGGACCAGCTCAAGAGGCGCAGGTTGATGCTGTGACTGGTGACTTATCTCTATACTAAACCAAGGACAAGGAAGTGTTCGACCGCGGTAGACGTCGTTTCGTCGCACATCGCGTTTCAACAACGACGGGACGGACCGGTCCGTTGTTCACAACCACACGAGAAGATACCGGAGAAAGATGAGAAGATGTCTTCCTAATTACTCTTCACGGTTGCTGTATCGGAGACATGTTGTCCATTGTTGGTGTAGGCTGCGTCGCCAGAGTTGAACGTGCCGTCATCATTCGTATCGTAGTGAAGCAGCGCCACGAGTGTTGGATTGCCCTGTATCCCTTGTGGAACAGTGACTTTAACGTCGTTAGCGACGCCAGAGCCGATACGCTCAGAGGAGCTAACGAAGTTGCCGTCCCGCGTATAGAGGACAACGAAGCCGCCTTCGGGCAGTGAAGCCTTATCGACCGTGACGGTCTTTCCGTCGGACGAGGTCTGATTCGTGAACGTGATGCTCGGTGTCGTTGGTTGTTCGTTGTTACACGGAGCCTCAGCACTCTTGTACGTGACGCCACTGTGCGTTCCGTTGTTGATTCCAGGGAATCCTATCGTGAGCGCGGTTCCATTCGAACCACCAGAACCAGACGTAGAGATGTAGACATCGACTGAACCGCCACTCGGAACGGTCACCTCATGGTTGTTTCCAGATCCAGCGGCCGAGGAGTACACGATAGTGGCTGGCTTCCCGTTTTGGTTGCGCAGCTGGTACTCTGCCTGATTCTTCTCGAAGTTGGTACACAGCGGCTTGACAGACACTTTACTCGGATCCACGCCTTTGTTGTCCGTCGGCGTCGATTGCGTTGTTGTCTGTGTTGGTGTAGCAGTCGGCGTCGGTGTTGGTGTTGCTGTTGGTGTTGCTGTTGATGTTGGAGTACCTGTCGGTGTTGGTTCTGCCGTGATTGGTGTTTGTGGTTGCGTGTCCGTGGTCGTATTCGGCGTGGGCGTGATCGTCGAAGGTGTGGGAGTGTCAGTTCCGACTCCCGATGGCGGCTGAGCGACACTCATCGCCAGCACGACAGCACCAGCAATGATGACGATCGCGAGCACGCCAGCCGCGATACCTGCGATGTGTGTTTCGGTTAGATCGTATCTCATTTCCAGCCAATGTAGTGTAGATATGTCCCGGAGAAGGACGCATTTACTCGTCGTCAGCCCCGGATACGTGGCCTACTTTTGTCCCGGAGCATTATTATTCACCCGATAACCTTGCCGGTGGGGAAGATCATCAGGATCAATTGTGAAGAATAGCCGGGCGACCACCACAGGTATTGAAAGTACCCCACCATGAAAACACAGCCGAGACTATTGTTTCGACATCTGCAAAGCGTCATCTCACACTGCTGTGAGTTGCCAGCCAGAATCGAATCACCAAGAACTGATTACGGGGCGTGTCTGAGGAGAAACCATGCACACAAGCGACGGGGGAGTGTGATGCGCCCAGCACATTCTCGGGAGCAAGCGATGGGGATTGCCTATTACGTCAGTGACACCGCTGGCATCGGTGGACACCTCCGTGACCGGGCGGCGGACTTTCGCGTGCGCGAGCGTGAAGCATTCGAAACGCAGCCGGTGGACGCTGATACGGGTGCGTACCCAGCCCTCGTCTTTCGTGCGACACTCACGAACCGGGACACGAACGGATTCGTAAACGAGCTTGCGAATCGGCTCGGCATCAGCCGAGAGCGGATCACGTGGGCTGGAACGAAAGACAAGCGTGCGATCACGACCCAGTTGTTCTCGATCCGAAACTTCGAAGACACAACGCTTCCAGAACTTTCTGGCGCAGCGATCGAAGTCGTGGGCCGTGCCGGTCGGCCAGTGCTGTTTGGCGACCATATTGGCAACGAGTTCGAGCTCGTCGTTCGTGACGTGCATCCGGATTCAACCGAGAAGATCGACGATATCACAGCAGATCTGCGGTCGTTCGTGGAGGCAGACGACCGTCGTAATCGAGGTCGAGATCGAGATCGTGGCAAGGATGCTGTGAGCGTTGGTGATGGAACAGTAACAATTGGTGTTCCGAACTTTTTCGGCCAGCAGCGATTCGGTACGTTGCGACCAGTTACGCACGAGGTCGGGCTTGCCATCGTTCGCGGCGATTGGGAGAAAGCAGTGATAGCGTATCTCGGGAATCCGTCAGAGCACGAGCCGGCAGATACACGCGAGGCGCGCGACTATGTCGATCGGACACACGACTGGCAGGGCGCAATCGATCGGTTCCCGACGCATCTGCGCTACGAACGATCGATAGCGCATCGACTCACGGAAATCGGCGGAGACGAACCCGATCAGTTCCGTGAAGCACTGACAGCAGTTCCGTCGAACCTTCAAGCGCTGTTCGTACACGCGGCTCAGTCGTATCTGTTCAACCAGATGCTCTCGCTTCGACTCGAACGCGATCTTCCGTTTTCGAAACCAGTTGTCGGCGACGTCGTCTGTTTCGTCGATGAGCACGGCCGTCCAGACAGTGACCGTCAACAGTTGGTGACCGAATCTCGCGTCGAGACGGTTGTTCGTCACTGCGAGCGCGGACGAGCGTTCGTCACCGCGCCGCTGGTCGGAACAGACACGGAACTGAGTGAGGGCGAACAGGGAGAGATCGAGCGTCAGGTGCTCGATGAGACGGACCTCTCACTCGACGCGTTCGATCTCCCTGGTGAGTTCGATTCGACCGGCACACGACGCCCAATCCTCCTCCAGACTGAGCTCTCGATCGATCACGATCCGCTTACGTTCTCCTTTTCGCTCCCAAACGGATCGTATGCCACGGTCCTCATGCGCGAGTACCTGAAAGCCGATCCGGAATCGATGGCCTGATCGGCTGCGTTGTCCGTGGAGCTGACGCCCCTCGCACCGAAGGATGCAGCCGAATCATCCTGTTTATCCGTCGGCCGAAGATACGATGAGTATGGCGTGTCGCCGGTGTGCGTCTCCACTCGATCGACCGGGTGATTACTGTTTAGTGTGCCGTACACCGAACGCCGACACTGTTGTTCTCGAACTCACACGAGAGCGTGCGCGAGTGACGGCGTTATTAGAGGAAGATGTCATCGCTGCGCGAGAGATCACGACCACTCCCGAAGCAGGAGAGAACGAACCCGTCGAACTACGGAACTTCGCGGGCCTCATCGCCGATGAAGTTCGCCGAAAGCGTCCGGAAGAAGTGTATGCCACCGGTGATCGTGCGGTACTGACCGCCGTCAGAGAGCAGATTCATTACAAGCTGTACCGCATCACAGGCGACGATGCGGTCGAATCGGTTATCGAACGACGCGGACAGCCGGCTCTCGAAGTCGTCGAGGCCTCACTTTCAGAAAAGCTCGGGGGATCTCACACCACACTCATCGGCGGACGATCCGGACGCAAAGCGGTTCGGACCATCGCTGCACATCCTCACGTGAAAAAGCTCGTCCCTGGTCCGATCGACGCAAGCGGCACTGGTTCACGCTCCGGTGTTCGTGCGAAAGCGACCCGTTCGGATGGGAACGGAAACGTCCGGCTGCTCGTCCGCGACGGATCGAGCGTACAGGAAAACCGAATCGTTACGACAGCACACGATCGTGATACCGGCGAACGGGTTCGTGAAGACCTCAACGAGGCACTACAGGAAGCCGCACTGCAGGAGTGACGAAATGAGACGGGTCGAACTCAACGGATTTATACCACCGCTGGAGCTATGTAGAGCCACTATGGCCAAGAAAAAAGGACGAACTGGGAGCGCTGGCCGATTCGGCGCACGCTACGGCCGTGTTGCTCGTCGTCGCGTCGCCGAAATCGAAGAAGAAATGCGAAGCGCAACCGTCGACGGTGACTCAGTCAAGCGCGTCGGAACAGGTATCTGGGTGAACGAGGAAACCGGCGAGAAGTTCGCTGGCGGTGCATACCGACCACAGACACCGCGGGGACGTACGGTCACCCGATCGATCCGTGCCGCACTCGATGAAGACGACGAATAAATACGTCATTAGCCCGTATTCTGCGATACCATGAGCTACAAGTGTTCTCGTTGTAAACGCGATGTCGAACTCGACGAGTACGGTGGTGTGCGCTGTCCGTACTGTGGCCATCGCGTTCTTCTCAAAGAGCGTAGCCGCGACGTAAAAGAGATACACGTCGAATAAGAGAGAACGACGCGCGTCAAAACGAATCAAGTCGAATCAGATCAGATCGGATCAGATCAGATAGGATAGGGCAGGACAGGGTAACTGAGTAGAAATTGCCATCTGATACGTTATCGTCTCACGATATTCAGCTTGAGTTCGAATACGAGAGCGGAGAGCGTGCAACGCTCATTGAGCGTAGCATCCAGCAGGAGATTGGGGAAATCGAAGGGGATCGTACCCGAACGACGATCGTTCGAGACGGTTCTATCGTCAAGATACACGTTGAAGCCGACGATCTTGTTGCGCTCCGAGCTGGATTGAACACGTGGTGTACTCTCATCGAAGTCGCCGAGCGGTGTTCTGAGCGCTGATCATCCGTTCTCTTTGTCGTGGGCGCTCTTTTCGCTCTGCAAACGGCGTTCCTTTCGTCTATTCTCTCCAGACGAGAACACGTGCCTTTTTGCGCTGCGGTGCAGACGGTGTAGGTATGCAGGGAAATCTTCCGCCGGAAGCACAGGAGAAAATCGAGGAACTGCAAGACCTACAGGAGACGGCCCAACAGGTTGCGATCCAAAAGCAGCAGGCAGAAACGACGCTGAACGAGACGAAAACAGCGCTCGACCAACTCGACGATATCGATGAGGACACCAACATGTACCAAGAAGTTGGTGAGCTTCTCGTCCAAACCGAATACGATGAGGCTGCTGAAAGTCTCGAAGAGAAGAGTGACAGTCTCGAAATCCGCGTCGAGACGCTCGAAAAGCAAGAAAGCCGCGTCGAAGAGAAGTTCGAAGAACTGCAACAAGAACTTCAGCAACTACTGAGCGGCGCTGGAGGCGTTGGTGGACCACAAGGCCCGCAAGGACCCGGCGGCCCAGGAATGGGCGGACCGGGCGGTGACTAAAACGAAAAACGTACGACACCTAACCATACGTCACCATGCCGACAGACGAAGAAGTAGTACAAGCCGCCTCAAACGCAGCCGAAGGCGTGATCTTCTCACGATATAAACAGTCACACGTCAAGGATGTCGACGTGAGCGTCAGCTTCGAAGACGGTATCCTCGACATCGACGTCTACCTGAACGTCCCCGACGATGTCACCTCAAAATCCGATTCTGATTCTGATTCTGATTCTACGGATCCCGATCAGGTCACCGAGGACGCTGCGCTTGCTGCGCAGTCAGCCGTTGACGAACTGTTTGCCACAGAGCAAGAGGAGTAGTCGCTCAGTCGTCTGCTGTGACAGCAAGATTCGAGACATCGTATCCACACTATTCTGTTTCCTCGGCGACGAGCACTGTGATGGTCTGGCTTTCGGCCCGATGCAGTACCCGATTCGTTGCCGATTTGTGAGTATCGAGCGTCGCTGCTGGCTCGGTGACTGATCAACTCAAAAGAGCGTAATAGTCTCGTAGACAGATGCTCGTCGTACGTTGATTCTCACTCGATCGTTTCAGTATACCGTAATACCTCGGTGTCGTCGAGCTGCTCACAGAATACCCGTTGCGTCTTCGAGCAAGAGCTGAACAGTACATCACGTAACGAAGAAGATCAGCACGCTCACTGCCATCACAGCGAGGATGAACGCGGCGGCGAGTGCACTGCCCATTGAGGTCATAGCGTTTGCGTGGCTCGCGAGCGTTTCGGTGCGATCATTGCCGAACACAGTCACCGTCGTCCGTTCTTTCCCCATTCCAGCTTCGACGGGTTCGAGATCGTCGGCGGCTTTCGAGGTGAGTTCGGCAATGAGGTCCACGAGTTCCTCGTGAGGAATCACAGAGCCGACCTGATTGTCAGGGTTGATAGTGTTGACGACGTGGGTGTCGGTGGTCATCACTTCAGCATTATCGATGGCAGCACGTCCGTGCTCGTCGGCAATTCTACCACTGCCGTCGGCTGCGATCGGAACGCGTTGCTGTTGCTGTACCGTGATGGTCTCGACGATACGATCCCGGAGTCCTGGCTCCATGTTGTTCCCATCGATGAGGACGTACGCAGTCCGTTGTCCATCGATTTCGATGACAGCGACGCGAACGCCGAGTGGCCCGATGCCCTGATGGATGGACCACGCAGTACGATCCCACGCGGTACCGAGTTGGATCGGGGCACGATGGGCTGAGGCGAGCTCTGTACCGGCCTCGCTCGCCGCTTGGAGCATTGAGAACGATCGGTGGCTCCCGGGCGCAACATGACCGAGGTCGGGACCCGAAAGACCGTTGTTACAGTTGTGAGCGTCGACGAGCATGACGGTATCGAGTCCACTAGCACGTGCCTCGGCCGACGCCGACAGCCCGACAGCGTATTCGATATCATCGGCAAACGATGGAGAGTAGGTGCCAATGAGGAGTGCGCTGTCACCGAACGCCTGTCCGAGGATGGACACTTCGTCATCGCGTGTTCGAACACTTTGAGTGGCGGTGGTTTCGTACTCGATCGACTCGTACGCTCGTTCGGCGGCGTCGATAACCGTGTCGACCTCGCGTTCCGTGACGAGATTGAAATCGTGACCGGCAGTTGCGTGTGGTGGGAATCCGAGTCCTTCCGTGCTCTGTGCGACACGCTCTGGAAGATTTCCACCACCGATCTCGCCCATTGGTCCGGGGTGAATCATCGGAAGAACAAATCGCGCCTTCTCTGTTCGATCGCTCGCCCGCCGAAACGAGAGGACGGTGATGGGAACAACGGCTTCCTCTCCGAGTTGTTCGAAGAAATCCTCCAACTCTCGTGTTCCCTCCGCGATGTGACCCACGAACCCACGGATGAAATCGAGGACGCTCACACCGAGGCTACGCTGCCACGGCCGGTCGATAGTGACGATGAAGAGCCACGAAGCGAATGCATAGAAGACACAGATGCCACCGAGGAGGACAAAATCCTCGGGGACGACCGCGGGAAACTGTTCCGGAGCGCGTCCCGATCGAGCGAAGAACGACTGGATAATCGGGCCACCAATTTCGAGATACGTGATTGTCCCGCTGTACGTAAACAGAAGAGCAGCTGCAGCGACAGTCTGGATACTCGCCGGAACAGACGCGATGAGAAGCGATTTCCGCGAGATCGCCATCACAACGAGTAGTCGGATGGCGAACATGCTCGCAAGTGCCGCGATGAGCATGTCGAAAACGAATCGCTGGTTGAGTTGTGTGAGCACCGCAATAGCGCCCGAAGCGGTTAGGATTACGACGACGACGAGTTCACAAAAGAGTGCGAGCAGTGACGCGCGATTTGGAGTAAGCTGACCACCGACTCGCAGATCGACGTAGGGTGTGAGGACACTTGCGATGACGGTTGGGACGCCGATGAAAAAGATTCCCTGCCACGCATCCGCAAGAATGAACGGAGAATCAAATGCAGCAATGCCTGTGAGCGCAGCAATGAGCAGTGAAAACGCGACACTCGCATACCAACTCGGCGCACGAAAGATGAACCGAGAGAGGCTTGCAAGATCTCCTTGAGTTCGTGTCATGCGTCACCCGTGTGTACTATTACTCACAGCAGGTCCTGAAATTCTCGAAAACCTCCTCTCCGGCTTCCGTATGAGCGACTTCAGGATGCCACTGCACGCCGTAGAGGTCACGGTCAGGATCACTCATGGCCTCGATAGCGCACACGTCACTTCGTCCCGCGAGCGAAAACCCACGTGGAAGTGCTGTCACCTCATCAGCGTGGCTGGCCCACACTCGGGTCTCGGGCGCGAGTGAGCCGACGAGCGGATCGTTTTCGTCCACGATCTCGACAGTAACGTCTGCATATCCCCCGTATTCGCCATCATCGACCTGACCTCCGAGTGACGCAGCCATCACCTGCATCCCGAGGCAAATCCCGAGAACAGGAATTTCGAGATCGAGATACTCCGCACAGCGACCACTGTCGGCGATATCTGGCCCGCCAGAGAGCACGAGACCGTCGGCCTCAATCTCCTCTGGAGGGGTCGTGTTGTCGAGGAGGGCGGTGTCCACGCCGATATCACGGAGCGCACGCTGCTCCAGATGGGTGAACTGTCCGTGGTTGTCGACCACGTCGATACGCACCATTAACTTCGATAGATTGCCATCCCGTATATACTTCCTGAAATAGTTGGCTGTTCACTACAGATCCATTACTCTTCCCGTCGCTCTGCAGCCGATTGAAATCCGAATTCCGCCTGTTCGCGAGCGCGTCGGGTTTCACGAGCCGCGATGGCCTCAGAGGTGGGCGAGGCGTCGTCATCGATACGCGCCCACGAGTTGTGTACGCTCGCGTGGCACCACCGACAGAGCGTGACAGTGATCTCGTGGGTCAGTTCTGTTTCGTTCTTATAAGATAGATGATGGTTTTCGAGCAACGGACGCTCGTCTGTGTGTGCCATTCTAATTCCGTCGAGACCGCAGCGAACGCACGACTCCGAGCGATTGCGCGCTCGAAAGTGGGGACAATCACACCACTCCCACTCGTCGGTTCCGACCGGACAGCGTAAATTCTCGTGTTCGCGCTCGCGTGCGAACGCGGGATCACGATCTTGCTGTTCGACCGCGAACCGGCATCGGCCGTCGTCGGTGAGATGATCGCACCGCTCGGCGTACGCGTACGGATCGTCGACACCGACGGAAGTACCCGAGGGCGTCGTTTCCATACTCCGGGTAGGCGGTCCTGACTAATAACACCGCGGAGGACTGCTGACAGGCCACGCTGTCGTGGATCGCTCGTCGTAACTCTCACTGGCGTTTGTACCGCTGATCGGCTCAAATGCACCGGCTGAGCTAAATGATTCAGGATCGACTGCAATATCTGACGGACTCATCTGTATTATATACTTCCGCGCCGCAGCCATAGATGGTAATCATGACCGGTGACCGATTTATTCGGGGGCCCCCCCGAATCAACCCCTCTCTCCTGTTCTGACGTACAGTTTCTCGATACAACACTCCGTGACGGCGAGCAAGCGCCAGGGATTTCGCTTACTCCAGCGGAGAAGGCCGAGATAGCAACAAAACTCGATAGTGCTGGCGTCAGCGTTATCGAAGCTGGTAGTGCCTGCACAGGCGCGGGTGAGCGCGAAACCATCGCTCGCGTCGCAGATCTCGACCTCGACGCAACGGTGACGAGCTTTGCTCGTGGCGTCCAGCGTGACATCGACCTCGCGCTCGATTGCGGCGTTGATGGCATCAACCTCGTCGTCCCGGCGAGTGACCGCCACATTGAGCAGAAAGTCGGGACGACCCGCGATTCAGTGATCGAAAAGACCGTCGATCTCACGGAGTACGCAAACGACCACGGGCTCTGGGTCGAGGTCCTCGGTGAAGACGGATCTCGATCGGAACTGCAGTTCCTCGAGCGGTTGATGGAAAGCGCACTTGATGCCGGAGCTGACCGTGTCTGTTACTGTGACACCGTTGGCCACGCAACGCCCGATCGAACGATGGAGGTCGTCTCTCGACTCACAGCGCTCGGGCCGACGAGTACGCACACCCACGACGATCTCGGGCTCGCAGTGACGAACGCACTGGTGAGCATCGTTGCCGGAGCCGACCTCGTTCACGCTACTGTCAACGGTATCGGCGAACGTGCGGGCAACGCCGCGTTAGAGGAGATCGCCATCGCGCTCGATCACGGCTACAGCGTGGAAACACTCGATACGACCAAGCTCTACGACCTCGCTCAGACGGTCGCAACTGGAACCGGGATCTCGCTCGCGCCGAACAAGGCCGTCGTCGGTGAGAACGCATTCACCCACGAGTCGGGGATTCACACCGACGGCACCCTCAAGGACGACGCGATGTACGAACCGTATCCACCCGAGACGGTTGGTCGAGAGCGGCGGCTCGTGCTCGGAAAACACGCCGGACGGGCTGGCGTCCGAGCTGCACTCGACGAACACGGCGTGGATGTGACCGACGAAGAGTTAGGCGCAATCGTCGAGCAGGTGAAAGCCATCGGTGATCGAGGAAAGCGGGTCACTGACGCTGACCTCCTCACAATCGCCGAGGACGTACAAGACCGCGAACGCGACCGACGCGTTGAGCTGCTCGATCTCACTGCGGCCAGCGGTGGCGCAACGCCAACTGCGAGCGCCCGGCTTGCTGTCGACGGAGAAGAGCGCGTTGCGAGCGGTGTTGGAAGCGGTCCTGTCGATGCGGCCGTGAGTGCTGTCCGCGAAGCACTCGCCATCGATGCGACGCTTGAGTCCTACCGCGTCGATGCCATCACCGGAGGGACTGATGCGCTCGTCACCGTCGAGGTCGTGGTATCACGCAGTGATCAGTCAGTCACTGTCACAGCGAGTGATGCCGACATCACCCGCGCAAGCGTCGTCGCAATGGTCGATGCGTTCGATCGTTTGCTCGCAAGTGATGTCTCATCAGTCGCCATCGCAGACGACTAACTACCGAAACACCACACCGAGGTCGTGCAGTTCCTCGTTGTTCATCGCGATGTTGATGAGCAACGGCGTAATTCCCTCGACTTCAGCAGCGTTGGCGATACCGCCGCCATCGAGTGCACGCAGTCCGTCGATATCTGCTGCGAGAGACATGACGATCCCTTTCGCATCCGCATCGTCACCGAGGACGATTGTGTCCAACTCGAACGTCACGTCGAGGTTTGCGAGCGTCCCCGCAGCGAGATTGTGGAACGCACCGATAACAGGGACGTCATCGGGAGCGGCGTTTGCAGCGAGTTCGACGACACTTCCACCCGATGGACGGTTGTAGTGAAAGCCTGCGTCGTCACGCTTCATCCCAACGGCGGGCGAAACCAGCGTGGTATCCGAATCGATGCGGTCAGCAATTGCCTCGATGGTGTCCGCGAGATGATACGCTGGAACGGAGAGAACGACCACGTCCGCACGGTCAGCGGCCATCTCGTTTGCAAAGCCATTGATAGAGACCTCAACGCCACGGCTTGCTAATTCCTCCTCGTATTCTGCGGCCTTCGTACGGGCCCGTTCGGGATCACGTGAACCGATGATGACCTCGTGTGGGGAGTCGCGTGCCCACCGCAGCGCAAGTCCTTCGCCGATATCACCGGTTCCGCCGCACAGTGCGATTCGCATACCAACATCTCGGTACCCAGATGATTAAATTGATTGTGTAACCGGTGTCTATCGTACCGGATTCGACGATGGCTCATTCCCACACTCTTCTGTAGAACTGCGGAAAGCGTCTCCAGAAATATAATACTCGATAATTGATGCTTAGATATGCCATGAGTTAGTGTTCAACCTGCTGCATCGCTTGTTGAATCTGCGTCAACTCACCCGGTTGTAACTCGGCTTCGATTTCTTCGGGGGACCAGAACCGGACCGCTTGTACGTCTGCCCCGGCTTTCGGTTCCCCTGTCGTCTGGACTCGTGAGACGCCAAAGCAGACGCGAACCGTAGAGACATCATACGGATCATCTACCTCGTCGTTCCACCCGCGAGTGGAGGTGAGGGTCAGATCGGTTGGAGAGACTGTTAGGTTTAATTCTTCTCTCAGTTCTCTTGTGGCAGCTTCGTCGGGAGATTCGCCATATTCGATCACGCCACCGGGAAGGGCCCATGTCCCCTGATACGGTGGGGATGCACGCTGGATCAGGAGGACAGTCGCTTCCTTCCGTACGGCAACACCGGCACACGGACAGGGAACATGGAAGATATGAACTGTGCAGGTGGGACACGCGTTCTTTCCCATCGAACTGATCCAGCGTCAACTCTGTTCCACATCGCGGACAGAAACGTAGATTGAAAATAGACATGTGCCGATATCGTGCCACAATATGATAGAACCACCCATTCTATTCGGAATATTACAACATACCGTCGCGTTCCGTAGCACTACATAAAAGCGCACTCCGCGCCTCAAATGCAGTCCGTGTTCGAGAACGCCAGAGCGGAGGAACCGGGATCTGACTGTTCCTACACCCCTGTTTCGAACACGTATCCCCAACGAACCATTCCGTCTGATTCGTGAATTGATACAAATGAGCCATCTATCCACTTCCTACCGAGATGAACGCAGTGAGACGTTCTTCTCACGTTCCCGTTGCGTCATTGCCGATTTCGGATAGGGAGACATGATTTTAAATACAATCAGATACAATTGAATGGTATAGGATGCCGATCAAGTTCGACACGTATCCAGCCGAAGGGACAAATCTCAGTCTTCGTACGGGGACAAACGCGTATGAGATACTCTCGTTCCTCGCAGAGCATCCCGACACTGGCTTCACTCCGAGCGAGCTTCACGAGGCAACCGGCGTCAAGCGCGGATCGGTCAGTCCAACGCTTGCTCGCCTCGAAGACAACGGATTGGTGCGTCACAAAGGTGAATATTGGGCAATCGCGCCTGAAGACCGCCTTGGAGTGTACGCCGGGGTATTGCATAGCCTCGATGCGGTGCGCGAACAGTTTGCGGGCGATTATTACGACCGAAATCCTGATTGGGCAGATGATCTGCCGGACATTACCGAGGAGTCGGGGGACACTGACGAATGACCCATCCGCGGGGTGCGGTGGTGGTCGCTGACGACCCGTTCGGCCGGACACCCCGACGCCCGTATCTAATCGTCAGTGACGACCATCATCCGTTTGTGGGCATGCAATACATCGCTATTGGCATCACCACGTCAAACTACGACGAGGCATTCCCAATCAGGGGTCATTTGACAGACGGGACACTCAAACGAGAGGCAGAAAGTCAGGCCGCGCCGTGGGCCGTTGTTACGCTCAAACACAGTAACATAACCAAACGGATTGCACAAATCGAGCAATCACTCATCGATACCGTCGCCCATGCGGCGGTCGGCTACCTCGGTCTCGAAGTATGAACCATGAGAGGAACTGCAGCACAGAGCCAGCGCAGATATTTTCGTGATAGTTCAGTGAGTCTCGATCTCTGTTTCGAACACGTGACCCCACCGAACCATTCCGTTCGATTCGTAGAACTGACGGGCTTCTTCGTTCCCAAGTCGTCCAGCCAACGCGACGTACTCACAGTCGTGCTCTCGCGCCCACTCCGCAACGAACGAGAGGAGTTGCGTCCCGTATCCGTTCGAGCGATGTGCTTCATCGATGACGAGGTCGTGGACCCACACGTGTCTCGTATGATGAAGGACTCGCTGAATTGAGATTCCGACGACTCCGACGAGCGTTCCGTCCACGTGTAGCCCGAACAGCCGATAGCCGTCTTCCTCGGCCCACGATCGGATAAACGACGCATCGGCATCGGTCCACAACTGCTGGATGATTGGGATCGCTCGCTGGTACTCCTCGTCAGTCTCCAGTTCCCGGAGTTCCATGTGTTCCGCAGAGACGCGATCAACTCATGATCGTTGTGCTAGCCAGAGAAAGCATCTCAGCGCAAACGGGTAGCGCTACCGACCAACAAATTCCGGATCGTCGTCTCCGAAGAACGCTTCGTAGCCACGCTGGTAATCTTCAGTTTGGGCAGCTTGTGCAATGGTGTTCGTTTCGTCTGCAAGTTGCTGTGCAAGGTCACGGTCAAAGCTCTCGGTGAGCAGGCGCTTTGTTGCACTCAGCGCTACCGTTGGACCGTCTGCGAGTCGCTGGGCAACATCGTGAAGGTGCTGTTCGAACTCGTCGGCAGGGACGCTTTCGGTGACGAGACCGAGACTCACCGCGTGATCAGCGCCGATTGGTTCATCAAGCAGCGCAATTTCCTTTGCACGACGGAGACCGACGAGCCGTGGAAGGAGGAACGTCGCACCACCATCGCCCGTGAGTCCAATGCGAGGATACGCGAACTCGATGGATGCGTCCTCGTTCATCACGACGAGATCACCGGAAAGCGCTACTCCGACACCAGCACCCGCAGCGACAGCGTTAATACCGGTTACAATCGGCGTTTCGGCCTGATGGAGTTGGATCACGCTGTCGTGAAGCGTGGATGCGAGGCGGCGCAAGCGTGGAGCATCACTTGCGTCTCCGTCGAAAGCAGTGAGATCTGCACCAGAACAGAATGCCTCACTGTTGCCCGTCAGTGTGAGACACCGCACAGACGGATCGTCGCTCAGATCAGTAATGACAGTCAATAGCTCGTCCGCCATCGACATCGTAAGCGAGTTGAAGCGACTGGGACTGTCGAGCGTGATGTGCGCAATCGAACCGTCGTACTCGACGCGAATAGTCTCGTATTCGGACATGGTGATTGTACAATATCACCTGTGATAAAACAACTGGGATAGATTGTATATTATATGATATGAAAATATAGCTACAGTGTATTTTTGTAATAACACGATAGGGAGCGAGTCATCTACTCATTCATCAAGAATACTGCTCCCTGCTGTGTCTGAGGCACTTCCAGACAGATATTTTAAACGTCAAGGAAATAATCTATAGGACTGTTGTGCAGTTCTCACAGATAGTGTGGTTCGCACAGAGAACCATCGGCAGTACAACCGTCGTCCGGTCGATGGGAGACACTTAACCGTCCGCCAGTCGAACAACGGGGTATGAGCGACAGTGGGAGCCGCAAAAGTTTGCGAATGCCCGACGATGACGAAGTGTTTGCAATCGTGACGAACATGCTCGGAGCGAATCGGGTGAGTGTACGATGCATGGACGGGAAAGAGCGAACAGCACGTATCCCAGGGCGAATGCAAAAACGAATCTGGATCCGGGAGGACGATGTCGTTCTCGTCGAGCCGTGGGATTGGCAGGACGAAAAGGCAGACATAGCATGGCGCTACAGCAAACAGGACGCTGATCAGTTGCGGCGGGAGGGACATATTCAAAGCGGTTAGCATGTCCACAACCAACACCCGGAGAGCCATTCTCTTCTCCCAATACGACTGGCTCACTGGGGTAGATATCGCCAGAACCAGTAGCACGAGCAAAAACGCCACACACGATTGTTTCGGTGCGGTGTCGAGACGGACCGGGACATCGGTCGCTACCGACAGACGAGTCCGAACCGAAACGCCAATCGCGGAGTACGCCGCTCATCCCACTCAACGGCTCGAAACCACGACCGATAGCGTCTATTCTGTTGAAAGGACTCAGACAAGAACGCAATCTAGCTATAAGGCTGCCAATCGCTGTGCGTTCGAGCATCAACAGCGCGTTGTGTTTAGACCACAAGCAGCGCGAGGAGATTCACTGAGAAGGAGCGGCTCAGACACAGCACAAGCAAGAGCAGCACTCACAACGGCGGAGGGTGACCCATGACCGAGGAGTACGGTTTGCTCGACATGGACGCGAGTGATGAGCCGGGCGATGAGTGGAAAGAAATCGATGTCGAGGACACGGCTGCCGATCGCATTGCTCGCAAGCAGGACCGCGAATTCCTCTCATTCCGCAAGCGCATCAAGGACGCAGATCAGTTCAAGGTCGAAGAATCGGTATTCGACGATGCGACGTTCGCGGCGATCTACAAACTCGTTCAGGATGGATACATCGAGGCGTTCGGTGGGCCGGTCTCGACGGGAAAAGAGGCGTCGGTGTACTCCGCGCTCGGGGCGGAGGATACGGTCGCCGTCAAGATCTATCGCATCAATGCGAGCGATTTCCAACACATGCGAGCGTATCTCGACGGCGATCCTCGCTTTTCGGGAATTGGGAGTGATAAGAGCAAAGTCGTTCTCGCATGGGTTAGAAAGGAGTTCGCCAACCTTCAGCGCGCACAGGAAGCAGGAGTGAACGTCCCCGAACCGATCACGACCGAGCGTAACGTTCTCGTAATGGAGTACGTCGGTGACGAGCAGGGTCGTGCGCGGCGACTCATCGAAGTGGAGATCGAAAATCCGGAGACAGCATTCGAGGTTGTCCGGGAGTACACCCGTCGACTCTACGACGCTGGGCTCGTCCACGGTGATCTGAGCGAGTACAACATCGTCGTCCACGATGGACAGTTATACGTGATTGATCTCGGACAGGCAGTGACCGTCCATCACCCAAACAGCCGCGAATTCCTCGAACGCGACTGCCGAAACGTCGCGCGCTTTTTCTCACAACAAGGGGTAGACGTGACGACCACAGAACTACTCGATTATGTGCTCGGAAATGTGAAACCCAAACAGTAGCACAACGCCGCTTGGAGAGTGATGATAGACATCATCAATCATGAAAATGACACCAAAGCACATACACGGAGAGGCCACACAGACAGTACTCTGATTGGCCGGTTCGAATAGAACCAGATCTGGTCAGTCGTGGCGCACGCTTTGAAACAAAAATAGCCTAGTTATCTACCCACACGATGGCGAAGGCTTGAAAGGTGGTCCTGTTTTAGTAGTGGTATGCAGCACGTGACGATTCCGCAGGACCGCATCGGCGTGCTCGTCGGTGAGGGAGGCGAAACGATGCGGGAGATCGAGTCGAAGGCTGAAGTCCGACTCGACATCGATTCTGAGACTGGGTCGGTCGCTGTCGAAACCGTTGGCGATCCAATTCTCGGGTTGAAAGGTCCAGAGATTGTCAAAGCTATTGGACGTGGATTTCGACCCGACGACGCTCTACGGTTGCTCGACAACGACGTGATGATGCTCGAGATTGTGGATATCGACGCCGCCGCGCGCAACAAGAACGATCTCCGTCGACAGAAAGGCCGACTCATCGGTGAGAACGGTCGCACACGCGAGTTGATGGAAGAACTTACCGGTGCATCGGTCGTCATTTACGGCTCGACGCTGGGGATCATCGGCCGACCGAACGAAGTGTCGGCTGTTCGCCGCGCCGCGGAGATGATTCTCGATGGGTCACCTCACGGCTCGGTCTACTCGTTCCTCGAACGACGCCGCACCGAAATGAAACAACAGGAGTTGAGTTATCACGAATTCCCTGGCTGAACCAAACTCCGGGAGATACTACCGCATCGAGTGACGCTAAATTGGCCCGTCGGCTCTCGTGAGCTGTGCTGATACCTGCTGGAGACGGGTTATTTTCATTCTTTGGTTCAGAAAAACTCTCGGTCGATACATACTTACATTCGAGATTTGATGTAAGGCCATGCCGTACAGCTACGAGCCGCATTATTTCGAGGACATGGAAGTGGGAAAGACGTTCGAGAGCGCTGGTCGGACGGTAACCGAGACCGACTTCGTGGTACACTCGATGCTCACTGGAGATTGGACCGAACTACACACGAACAAGGAGTACGCCCGCGACGGCCCGTACGGCGAGCGTATCGCTCACGGTCCGATGACGTTTATCATCGCCACTGGTCTCGTCCAGCGCAGCGGCTTCGTCGAGCGAACCGTCATCGCCTTCCTTGGAATGAACTACATGGATATTCCAAACCCGCTGTTTATCGGTGATACGCTCACCGCGACGTTCGAAGTGACCGAAAAGCGCGAGCTGAACAGTCGAGACGATGCTGGGCTCGTCGTCATCGACGCTGACGTGCGAAATCAAGACGATGAAGCAGTGTTCGCGGGAGATATGAAGTTCCTCTTCAAACGAACGGAAGAACACGAATCGTAAACGCGCGTTGGGTCCACCGTTACTACTTTGCAAGTGGTGTGTTATACCGTGTCTCATGACAGATGACGAGGCACGAACTGCCAGAGAAGAGTGGGGGACTCGCTTTGGTTTCCTCATGGCAATGGTCGGCGCAATGGTCGGATCGGGGAACATCTGGCGATTGCCGTATATCACAGGAGAAAACGGCGGTGGGGGGTTCTTGCTGGTCTATCTCTTCCTGTTGTATCTCATTGCTGTGCCCGGATTGATGGCCGAAACCATGCTCGGTCGGTACACTGGTCGAGGGGTGATCGGGAGCTTTCGCTCGATACTCGGTGAGGGTCGATGGGAGGGCTTCGGACTCGTTGTCCTCATTGTCAACATCGCGTTGATGTCCTACTACGCTCCGGTCGTCGGCTGGATTCTCTACTACATTGGGCATTCGTTGCTCGGCACCTTCTTTCAGCCAGGATTTGCCGCCCAGCAGCTCTGGACTGCGTTCGCAGCTTCACCCGTGTTGACGCTTGGGACGCACACACTCGCGGTTGCACTCATCGGAGGCGTGTTGCTGTTCGGGATTCGTGATGGTATCGAACGCACCGTGAAGTGGATGTTTCCGGCCTTGGTCATTGCGTTGCTCGCTGTTGCGATCCGGAGTCTAACGCTGTCCGGTGCGACAGCTGGATTAGCATTTCTGTTCACGCCAGACTGGAACTCCGTTACCCGGCCCTCGACGTGGATTACTGCGCTCGGCCAAGCACTGTTCTCGACCGGCCTCGGCTGGGGAATCGCAGTCACCTACGGGAGCTATCTCCGCAAGCACGACGACGTGGCGCTCGGTGGCGGACTATTCACAGCTGTTGGAAACACGAGTATTGGCTTGCTAGCACTCTTTGCGGTGTTTCCGGCTGTGTTTGCGTTCGGATTGGAACCGGCTGCGGGGTCGAACCTCACGTTCATCACGCTCGTTCAAGTGTTCCCGAAAATGGCCGGTGGTCCCATCTGGGCGATTCTGTTCTTCCTCGGGTTCTTTTTCGCTGCGTTCACCTCGGGACTTGCGATCACTGAAGTTGGTGTGACGACAGTGCAGGAGGAAACGCGCCTCTCGCGCAAGCAATCGGTGCTCGGTGTCTCGCTTGCCATCTGGTTACTCGGTCTCCCGAGCGCCTACTCCGCCGAATTCCTCGGGCTGATGGATTTCATGTTTGGAAATTGGGGACTGCCCGTTGCGACGCTTGCAATCATCGTCGTAGTCGGCTGGAAGATGGGACCCGGATGGCTGTTGACCCCCGAGTGGGTGCGACTGACCGAACTCAATCGAAACTCCGACATCTACGTGGGACGGTGGTGGAGTTTGATCGTCCAGTATCTCATTCCACCGATCATGCTCGCCATCATGGTTTATTTCGTGGTTTCGAATATCGGTCAGCAGCCGATCGAAACCGCTGGGGGCGTTGTGCTCGTTGGAATCATCCTCGTCGCCAGTTTGGTGATTATGAGCGCAACGCGACAGCGTGGAGCCAGCCAGACGCTTGGAGGTGACTGACGATGCTATCGTTACTACAAACGACGGGGACAGCCGTCCCACTCAGCGCGTGGGTCGTCATGCTCGGGGCGATCGTTCTTCTCTGGGGCGTCGCAGGCTGGGCGCTCTATCGAACGCTCACCGACGAGGAACGAAAACTCGACCTCATCAGGGATCACGGTACGATCGACACCTATTCTCCACGAACGATGGCGGAACTCCGCGAGTGGATCGAAGCACACCCAGATCATCCCGAGAATGAAACGGCGAAAGCAGCCTACAACGACTGCGTCGAAACGCTGCACGAGATCGATACGCCGTTCTATGAGTGGAGTGACGAACAGCGAGCAGAACTCGAACAACTGTGATCAAGTAACCAACGGCACAGTTCGACTCACTGCAGCTGGGTTCTACAGCTCCGTCTCGATGTCTTGGAGCTGCTCTCGTCGTCGTTCGACGGATGGGTGAGTGGCAAGGAAAGGGGCCATCTTCTTTTGAATCAAATATTCGTACTGGTTGTGGGTAGGAATTTGGTCACCGTTCGGACCAAGTCGAATCGGTTCTTCCAGTGGCTCGGTTTCGACCGGAACGACCGCGAATGCCTGAATCGATCCGTCTGCTGACCGAAGATCTTCACGAGGGAGCGACTGGTGCTGTGCGCTGATTGTTTCCAAGGCACTCGCCAACGCTGCTGGCGAACCAGTGAGTGCGATAGCACCCCGATCGGCCGCCAGTTCGCGGTAGCGCGACAGTAGGTGGAACAGGAGACGACCAACCAGCCAGAACGCGCCGGAAATCATGTAGCACACGTTGAGCATGAACGTCGATCCATTATTATTCTCCGACGAAGTGGATTTTCTCTTTGTGTTCCTCTGATCGTCTGTCCATTCGTGAATGCTCTGTGCGATCTGCAATGGCACCGACGCGACCGTCATCACTGCGGCGTCACGGTGTTTCACGTGGGCCAATTCGTGGGCGAGTACTGCTCGGAGTTCCTCCGGGTCGAGTTTCTCCAACAGTCCGGTCGTAACGACGATCGTCGCTTGCTGGGACAATAGCCCACTCGTATACGAGTTTGGAACCGGGGTATCTGCAACAACGACGGAGGGTACTGGAAGATCAGCCTGCTGAGCCAGTCGCTCGACAGTCCGGTCTAACAGTTCCGAATGTTCCGTCTCCATGCGGTCGACTGATTGGGTATCGAGTCCACGAAGCACAGGAGTCTGACCGGAGAACTCCACGTAGATGATCACTCCGATGATGATACAGGTCATTACACCCGCAATTTCTCTGCTGACGCTGGGAGGAACCGGATTCATCTCGAATACAACAATTATCCAAGTGACCGCAAGCAGTACTGTCCCGAACAGCGCGACGACGAGCACACAAGTGACGATAGCGAGCAACCCGAGTGTGACTGCCATCCGGACGCCAAGCTCCCAATCCCGTGACCAATTCATACCACACTGTTCACATCACCACAGTATAATTGTTTATGAAGAGATATTTCAAATAGATGGTCGATATAGATAGAGAGATTCATATGTCCGAATCTATGCGACGATATTCACCAGCGATAAGCAGACACAACTCGCTTCAACAGTTCACTGACGTGTGAGCCTACTGATGATTATCAGTAATGAAGATAGGACAACCAGTAAGCAGTGATGCTCCTCAGTGCGTTGGTCGTCCCGTTTGGATCATTCGTCATCGATACCTCGTCACCACGACAATGGCGGAACTCCGCGAGTGGATCGGGATACATACAAAATCTCCCACGATCGAAGCGGCGAAAGCAGCCTACAACGACTGCGTCGAAACGCCACACGAGATCGATACGCCGTTCGACGAGCGGAACTCGAACAACTGTGATTGGGTGAACGACGACAACCTGTTCGACTCACTGCAGATGGGCGCTATATCTCCGTATCGATGTCTTGGAGCTGCTCTCGTCGTCGTTCGATGGATGGATGGGTCGTGAGGAAAGGGGCTATCTTCTGTTGAAATAGATATATGTGCCGATCATAGGTGCGAAATTGATCTCCGTTCGGACCGAGTTGGAGCGGTTTATCTACTGTCTCGGTTTCGACTGGAACGACCGCGAACGCCTCGATCGATCCGTCTGCCGATCGAAGGTCCTCACGAGGGAGTGACTCGTGCTGTGTACTGATTGTTTCTAAGGCACTCGCCAACGCTGCTGGCGAACCAGTGAGTGCGATAGCACCCCGATCGGCTGCCAGTTCGCGATAGCGCGACAGTAGGCGGAATAGGAGACGACCAACCAGCCAGAACGCGCCGGAAACCACCAAGCATAGAGCGCACGGTATCACCAACAAATCGTAGTCGTTTCCATACCGCCAATCCCATCGATCGTCCACCCATTTATAGAGTGTTCGTGCAATCACCAGTGGCACTGACGCGACAGTCATCACCGCTGCGTCACGGTGTTTCACGTGGGCCAATTCGTGGGCGAGTACTGTTCGGAGTTCCTCCGGGTCGAGTTTCTCCAACAGTCCGGTCGTGACGACGACCGTCGCTTGCTGTGGCGATAGCCCACTCGTATACGAGTTCGGAACGGGCGTATCTGCAACAACGACGGAGGGTACTGGAAGAGCAGCCTGCTGGGATAATCGCTCGACAGTCTGCTGTACTGCCGAATTCTCGGCGCTCGTCACTGACTGAGCATTGCACCCACGAAGCACGAGAGGGTCTCCCGAGAACGCTGTGTACACGATGATCGAGAGAACGACGACCGTCGCACCGATTCCGATTTCTTCGATCGCGGTGGATGGAAATACACCAGAACCCAGTTCCCGGGCGGTCACGGTCAATCCTCCGAACAGTGCGCCGATGAGCACACAAGTGACGACAGCGAGTAATCCAAGCGTCACCGCCATCCGGACGCCAAGCTCCCAATCGCGTGACCAATTCATGCCACACTGTTCACGTCAGCTACTCAAAGCTATTTCTGAAGAAACGTTTAAAATAGAGAGACGAAATTACAGAGTAATCGATTTCAGATCAGTCCGCGCTCGCTTCGACGGTTTCCTCTGTCTGCTCTTCTTCGCCGGTGTAGTACTCTTCGATGAGGTCTTCGTCGATGCGGTTGAGTTCCTGTTTCGGGAACATCGAGAGGAGGTCCCACCCGATGTCGAGGGTCTCTTCCACGTTACGATCGGTGGTGAAGCCCTGATCGACGAACTCGCTTTCGAAGCGGTCAGCGAAGTCGAGATACTGGTTATCACGCTCGGAGAGCGCCTCACGACCGACAATGTTCACGAGGTCGCGCAGGTCTTTCCCCTGTGCGTAGCCAGCATAGAGCTGTGCGGAGACGTCAGCGTGGTCCTCACGCGTGAGTCCCTCGCCGATCCCGTCGTCCATCAGCCGTGAGAGACTTGGAGATACGTTGATCGGTGGACGGACGCCCTGAGAGTTGAGGTCACGGTCGACGTAGATCTGTCCCTCCGTGATGTAGCCCGTCAGGTCGGGGATCGGGTGGGTGTCGTCGTCACCTGGCATCGTCAGAATCGGAATCTGAGTCACCGATCCCTCGCGTCCTTCGATACGACCGGCACGCTCGTAGAGCTGTGCGAGGTCAGTGTACATGTAACCGGGGTATCCACGGCGTCCGGGGACCTCCTCACGGGCCGCGCCGATCTCGCGCAGCGCCTCACAGTAGTTGGTCATATCCGTCAGGATAACGAGCACGTGGTATCCCTTCTCGAATGCGAGATACTCTGCTGTCGTCAACACCAGCCGGGGCGTGATCGTCCGCTCGACTGCCGGGTCGTCGGCGAGATTCATGAAGACCACGGACCGCTCAAGCGCGCCGGTGCGCTCGAAGTCGTCCATGAACTCGTTTGCTTCCTCGGCAGTGATACCCATTGCACCGAACAGCACTGCGAATTCAGAGCCCTCCTCGTCGCCTTCCTCATCGGCGTCGGCAGATTCCTCAGGAACAGTTGCCTGTCGGGCAATCTGGAGTGCGAGATCGTTGTGTGGCAGACCCGATGCGGAGAAAATCGGCAGTTTCTGTCCGCGAACGAGCGTGTTCATGCCGTCGATCGTGGAAACACCCGTCTGAATGAACTCTTCGGGATACTCCCGCGCAGTGGGGTTGATCGCGGCACCGACAATATCGTGGCGAGCATCCGGAACAATATCCGGACCGCCGTCGATTGGTCGTCCAGAGCCGTCGAGAACGCGACCGAGAAGATCCTCCGTGACAGGCATCTTGAGCGT